>CAZMGM010000030.1:0-26893 GCA_964565865.1 uncultured Acidobacteriota bacterium
GCTATTACGCTTTCTTTAAAGGATGGCTGCTTCTAAGCCAACCTCCTGGTTGTCTACGCGTCTCCACATCCTTTCCCACTTAGCACATACTTAGGGACCTTAGCTGGCGGTCTGGGCTGTTTCCCTCTCGACTATGGAGCTTAGCCCCCACAGTCTGACTCCCGCGCTGTCGTTTCCGGCATTCGGAGTTTGATAGGATTCGGTAAGCTGTGAAGCCCCCTAGTCCATTCAGTGCTCTACCTCCGGAACGAATCACGCGAGGCTAGCCCTAAAGCTATTTCGGGGAGAACGAGCTATAACTGAGTTTGATTGGCCTTTCACCCCTATCCTCAGCTCATCCAAGCCGTTTTCAACCGACACTGGTTCGGGCCTCCAACAGGTGTTACCCTGCCTTCACCCTGGCCAAGGATAGATCACTCAGATTCGCGTTTATTTCAGACAACTAAATCGCCCTATTCAGACTCGGTTTCCCTTCGGCTCCTCTTGATCTCCAGATTAACCTCGCTGCCTAAAATAACTAGCCGGCTCATTATGCAAAAGGCACGCCGTCACCCCTCAAGGGGGCTCCGACTGCTTGTAAGTAGACGGTTTCAGGTACTTTTAACTCTCCTCGCAGGAGTACTTTTCACCTTTCCCTCACGGTACTAGTTCACTATCGGTCGCAAAGGAGTATTTAGCCTTGGAAGATGGTCCTTCCAGCTTCCCGCAAGATTTCTCGTGTCCCGCGGTACTCGGGAATCCAGGCCCGCTGCGTTCCCTTTCGCCTACAGGTCTCTTACCTTCTATGGAGCGGCTTTCCAGCACGCTTCGGCTAGGTTCAGCAGTTTTTTGCCCGGTCCCACAACCCCCGTCCATCTGTATGCGGACGGGTTTGGGCTGTTTCCGTTTCGCTCGCCGCTACTCAGGAAATCGCTATTGCTTTCTCTTCCTTCGGGTACTGAGATGGTTCACTTCCCCGAGTTTGCTTCCAACACCTATGAATTCAGTGTTGGATGACTCCACATTACCGGAGCCGGGTTTCCCCATTCGGACATCCCCGGATCAAAGCTTGCTTGCAGCTCCCCGAGGCTTATCGCAGCTTGCCGCGTCCTTCATCGCCTCTTTGCGCCTAGGCATCCACCGTCTACCCTTAGTAGCTTGACCTAGAATATCTTGGCGCACAATCGCACCGAGATGCTCTCTGTCATGTCACTTGTGGTTTGCCCGTTAATACATCCAAATTGTCAAAGATCAGCGTGCCCTTGGAGCATTTTCTATCCAAAAGCACAAACTACAATCTTACGTAAGTTTCTACGGCTCTGTCAACTGCAAAGCTAGGGACCACACTTACTGGCCAACAGTAGCTCACCACAACGCTCCTCAGGGTCGACTGGGAGATTGCAACGAGTCAGAAGAGGCCTGGTGGGCGCGACAAGTCAGGGGTTGAGGGAGGGCGCGCCCACCAATCTTGAACAAACAAAAAAATTATAACGAATGGCAGTAAATGAACGCAACCAAAAGGGCGCTTTAACCTTCCAATCTCCGCCAACCCTTATGTTGAGTTTTTAGGATCGTTTTCCACAAAGGTGCGACATCGAAAACAGTATTTTTGAGTGATGACCTGGTTGCCGGAATCCGAGCTCTGCGTTTTCATTCGTAGGGTCCGGTCTTTTGCCTCCCCGGCGGTACGGGGCGGCTCCGGGGCTGACAAATTGGGCAAAAATGAGTCCCGCGCTGGGATACAACAATTTTCTCGATCGGCGTCCCGCAGATCGAGCAACCCTGGCCAGCACGTCCATAGACCAGCAGCTCTTCCTGAAAGCTACCAGTTTCCCCATCGCTGTTGATGTAGTCCCGCATCGAAGTACCGCCGAAATAAATCCCCTTTTCCAGGACAACTTTGATGGTCCTGAAGAGCCGTTCCTTCTCATAGAAACGCAGCGTCGTGACCCGTCTCAAGGGATGGATGGCGGCCTCGAAAAGGGCTTCGTCTGCATAAATGTTCCCGACGCCTGCTACAAAGCGCTGGTCCAAGAGTAGCGACTTGGCGGCGAGTCTCCGCCCTTGGAAAAGAGCGAGAAAAGCTTCCAGCTGGTACTCCTCCGAGAAGGGCTCCAGACCCAGCCGAAAAAAAAACCGATCGCGGCACGCTTCCGCAGGCGAAAGAAGATAGATCTTCCCGAACATCCGCATATCCCTGTACAACAAAGAGGATCCGCTTTCAAAATTGATCTGTAGATGTGTGTGCTTGTCG
Source organism: uncultured Acidobacteriota bacterium (assembly GCA_964565865.1). GTDB lineage: Bacteria > Acidobacteriota > UBA6911 > RPQK01 > CBDAPI01 > CBDAPI01. The sequence goes on from CAZMGM010000030.1 coordinate 2,234, forward strand.
GGAGCATGCTGGAGAACCCTCTGCAGGCCCGTGACTGGATGGCGAAGGAATCTACTGGCGTCCTGCTCTTCCGGATTGCGGAGTGTCAACTGTCCCGTCATTCCTAGGTGAATCACTAGCACTTCATCCTGTAAGCGGAAAATCAGAAACTTTCCCAGGCGCTCAAGTCCCGTGAACCACTGCCCTTCCAGGGCTTCAGCCAACACCTCAGGTTCAACTTGAAAGACTCTACTGCCACTGGCCTCGATCTGAAGGATTTCCAAATCCTCCACACGGCCTGTCAAACCACGGCGGATAGTCTCGACTTCGGGGAGTTCGGGCATCCTTCGGTTTCCGGTTACTGGCTAGAAGTTTAAAGTTCAAATTTGAAATTTGAAAGTTGAAACTTCGTCGAACCGCCCTGCAATAACAAATAATGCCGGAACATCATGTTCGGCCACCACATCACCGAAATTCCCCACAGCCTTTCTTAAACGTTCCATCTACTTCTTCCATTAACGCGGTTCCCAACCTCGCTATCCTTACCGACAATGGATCTTGTTACCCTTCTCATCTCGTCAAACACTGCTGTCACCCCACACGGCCTGCACCAGAAGACCCTACCGCCCTCAGACCCACGGTAAACCAGTACTTTTCATCCAAACCATGCGCAACAAGTGGGCCTACCGCATTCCCGACCACAGCTCACGTGCACACCCTCGGTGCCTCCACTTCATTATTACCACGGTATAAACCAGCGCCTTAAGAATCTCTCTCCTATCCGCAGACTACCTCTTCTGAACAAGATTATGAGAAATGCACCCCTAGCCGATGGCTAGGACCGTTTCACCGAAAAGTACAGCGGCAGAGCGGACAACGGCATCGCTGTGACCCACGACTTCAGGGAACCCGCCGTCTTGGTTTTGTGGTTAGGATCATCCATGAAATCCTTTTAGATGAGGGCGCGACGGCCATTCTGATACTGGAGAAGGCAAACGACGTACACGCCGCGATGCTGCTCAGATCCATGCGTTTTGACCTCCCGTAGCCTTCGTGGGCTTGTTGCAACCGGAGCCCACCAATCCCCCAGACGACTATTACGTGACTAGTCTCCCACCGGACCACGTCAAAAGCCTGGAGCTGTTTGTCAGTTCGACGGCTCTGGGAATCCCAAAACGGGCCGTAAGAGCTTCTATCTCGATGTCGAGGCCCTGGAACCCAACACCTATGTAGGATAAGATTCTCCAGTTCCCGCTCGGGGGTCGTCCAATTGGTAGGACAGCGGCCTTTGGAGCCGCCGATCCAGGTTCGAGTCCTGGCCCCCGAGCCAGAGAAAAGACTTGCCTTCTGGCGCTTTCCAATCCCTGGGACCCTGCTCTGGACATCGTGCGAGACATTGGCAATTCAACCAATCAGCGCCTCTTGGATAACCAGACCCCCTTACCTCCAGCAAAACCAGGGATTGCTAACGAACTGATCACATAATCGAAGGGCGGTGGATCCGCACATCAGGGCCCCCTATCAGGTCCCGGCATTTCAACACCTGCGCACGCTCGGCGCTAAAATAGATTTCGGAGGCCAACATGTGATTGTCAAAGACTCGCAGTAGCAGCGCTGGGTTGATCCCGTGCAGCTCTCTCAGAAACACCAGAAGTTTTCCATAGGACGTCGCGAAATCGATCTCCTTGAAGCTGGATACGGGCTGCTCGACACGGGTCATACGCTGCACCTGGCCGATCAGTCCTCCCTCCAATGAAATCTCGACAAAGGGAGTAATCTCACAGGCCATCAGATATGTGTCGCGCTCGTCGGGAAGCCGGTCCATGGACCGAACGGCAAGCTCAGCTGCCTCCCGATCGTAGAGGCGATAACCACTCTGCAGGTCGAGCGCATAACCGTTCCAGAAACGCCGGTCAAGCATATTTCCTTGCCCCGCAAGCAAGTATTCGGTAAGACTTTCAATTGTCCGATTTGTCAGAAGCTCCCATTCTTTCCGCACCCATTCCATAGGCCTCGTCAAAGAGGGCCGGGTTCCGAACACCGAGACAGGGAACCCGGGAGCGGCGGTCGCCAACTCCTTGGCGACCTGAACCATTCGTCCTAGATCTGTTAAGGCATGGTCCCCATCACAGTCGCGGGTTATTAGGTAATCCACGGGCTCTCCGAGAAGTCTTCTCAGGCCCTCCCGGACCGCCCCCATCTTGCCCTGATTGCGCTCCAGCCGTACGGTCGTGGATTTAGCCAAAGCGAGTTCGGTCTTGAGTGTTTCGAGGACCCGTTCGCTATGAGTATCTCGGTCGACCGCAAAAACTACCTTCCCTGTTTCCAGAAAATGCCGCTGGTCCCGCAGGGTCTCCTGAAGGATGTTCCGAACTACATTTTCGCCGACGGTAGAATCGAAATAGACGGGAATAACCATGCCGGCTAGGTTGCGGACCTCGCCGAGGGTCAGGACGACTTACCTCCCCCGACTTCCTTCAGCTTCGGTTGGATCATTCCCAGAGCAACCTTGATCTTCTCCTCGATCTCAGTCGCAATGTTCGGGTGCTCTCGCAGGTACTGTTTGGCGTTCTCTCGTCCCTGACCGAGACGCTCGCTGCTGTATGAAAACCAGGATCCGCTCTTTTCAATCACGCGATTCGTGACCCCCAGGTCGAGCACGTCACCTGCCTTGGAGATCCCCTTGCCAAACATGATGTCAAACTCAGCCTGGCGGAAGGGAGGCGCCATTTTGTTTTTGACGATCTTAGCGCGGGTGCGATTTCCGATCGCGGTTTCCCCGTCCTTGATTGCTCCGATTCGACGGATATCGACCCGTATAGAGGAATAAAACTTCAAGGCTCGACCACCGGTCGTGGTCTCCGGACTTCCAAACATGACCCCGATTTTTTCGCGAATCTGATTGATAAAGATAAAACACGTATTTGACTTCGATACAATGGCGGTCAACTTACGCATTGCCTTGGACATCAGGCGGGCATGCAGCCCCACGAAGGAATCTCCCATCTCCCCTTCCAATTCGGCGCTGGGAACGAGTGCAGCCACCGAATCCACGACTAGAATGTCGACCGCTCCACTTCGAACCAGCATTTCGGAAATCTCGAGCGCCTGCTCACCGGAATCAGGCTGGGAGACGAGCAGCGCATCAATATCGACACCCAGATTCCTCGAATACTCCGCGTCCATCGCATGCTCGGCATCAATAAAGGCTGCGGTACCACCCTGCTTCTGGGCTTCGGCAATGGCATGAAGCGCCAGTGTCGTTTTTCCGCTTGACTCAGGACCGTACACTTCCACCACCCGGCCGCGGGGATACCCCCCGATTCCCAGGGCCGCATCCACAGCGATTGATCCGGAAGAGATTACCGGTACATTGAGTGTGGTTCTATCACCCAGCTTCATGATCGATCCCTTCCCGAACTGCCGCTCGATCTGACCAAGTGCCATTTCAATGGCCCGTTGCTTATCTTTCTTATCCTTCATACTTTTTCCTCTTTTCAGAGTTCCATTTCCCGGGTCACCAAAGCCAGAATCGATCCAACTTCAGCACTTGAAGTCTAGCACGAAAAGCCGACAGTATTCACCCTTTGTTCACTTTCATGCCTCGCATCTCCGGTGGTATCTCCACAGTCCAATCAAGTCGATTTCCACGACGTCACCAGAATCGTGACCCTACCCCCTCGCCTTCGCCCACTCCAACCCACACCCCTACCCATCCGATGTCCCTCCATCCTTCCTTTCCTAACCCTGGGTTACCCGTGCACGTGCGAGACGCGTCCAATTTCCATATTCCGGATTCCAAACAACAGGTTCCGTATTCGTGTCTACAGTTACCGGGCAGGGGTGCACGGTTTAAGGTTCGTGAAACCCAGCAAATGAAATCTGCGACTAAGCCGTCCCTAAGCCCTCGCCCTCCGGACCTGGTTTCCCGAGCGATCTACATCCTGGATGCCCTTAATCCCCTTGATGACATTAACAACACGATCCAGGTGATACGTGTCGGTAACTTCAACTGTCAATTCAAACAGACCAAAGCGTCCTTCGACGGTATCCGCTGTGGCATTGACGATATTGGTGTTGATACGGGAGATCGCATGCGAGATATCGGCCAACATACCCCTGCGGTCCTCCGTATAGATTCTCAAGCGCACAGCGTAGCGATCTTCTTCAGTATCTGATGCCCATTCCACTTCGATGTTCCGTTCCGGGTTCAGCAGCAGGTTCTCCACGTTTCGACAGGTGGCTCCGTGAACAGAAATCCCTTTCCCTACGGTAATGTAGCCAATGATCTCTTCACCTCGGATGGGGTTACAGCATTTCGCACGCGACACCATCAGGTCGGCTTCTCCCTTCACCAGGATTCCGACATCTGTCCGGCCGACTGCCTTTCGCACCGCTCCCGTCCCGCTCGATGGCCGGGCCTTTGGCTCCTCGCTGGTCCTCTCCGGGTCCAATTTCTTGATAACGAGACGAGCTGGCAATTTTCCAAAGCCCAGCGCCGCATATAGGTCCTCGATTTCCCTGAAGTTCCAGGTGAGAAGCAGTTCCTCGAGTCTCTTGCGATACCGTTTTGGATTCATCTGATATCTTCGAGCTTCTTGCTCATAGAGCTTGCGCCCTAGATCTTCCGCCTGCTCACGCTGCCTCTGGTTGAGCCAGCGCCGAATTGCGTTGCGGGCTTTCGGCGTCTTTACGAACTCCAGCCAGTCCCTCCGAGGCCGACCCTGCTTGGAGGTCAGAATCTCGACCCGGTCTCCGTTCTTGAGACGAGATTTCAAGGGAAGAAGCCGACCGTTGATCTTGGCGCCCATACAACAGTGGCCGATTTCCGTGTGAACGGCATAGGCAAAATCAACCGGGGTTGAGTGCTTGGTCAGGGTGACCACTTCTCCTTTGGGGGTAAAGATGTATACCTCCTTGGGGTAGAGGTCGATCTTGAGGTTGCTGAGAAAGTGATGGGGATCCGTCACCTCTTTCTGCCATTCCAAAACACGCCTCAACCACACGAACTGTTTTTCCTCGGCCCGGGCGTCAATTCCCTCCTTGTACTTCCAGTGGGCCGCAATGCCTTCCTCGGCAATCCGATCCATCGCGGGAGTCCGGATTTGTACCTCGAAAGGTTGGCCACTTTGACTCAGGACAGTTGTGTGCACCGATTGATACATATTGGGACGCGGTATCGCGATATAATCCTTAATTCTGTCTGGAACGGGGTGCCACATGTTATTGATGATTCCGAGGGCGGTGTAGCAGTCCTTGATGGACGGCATAATCAACCGAAAGGCAAAAAAATCGTAGACCTGATCCAGTTCGATGGACTGGCGCTTCATCTTTTCAGCAATGCTGTAAGGCCGTTTGATCCGGCTCTGTACCGTAACCTCAATTTTCTGTTCAGAAAAAGTTCCCTCAATACGCTTGATGACTCCCCGGATAAACCCTTCGCTGTGGACCAGTTTTCCTTTCACCTGCTCGCTCAGCTGCTTGAAGGAGACCGGGTCCAGGTAGTTGAACGCCCAGTCTTCCAGTTCTCCGCGTATTCTGCCGATCCCAAGACGATGAGCGATGGGAGCATAGATTTCTAGCGTCTCCCCAGCTATGGACTTTTTCTTCTCTTCGGGCATAGCCTCCAGGGTCCGCATATTGTGAACGCGGTCTGCGAGCTTAACGAGAATGACCCGAATGTCATCCACCATTGCCAGCAGAAGCTTCCTAAGGTTCTCGACCCGCTTTTCCGTCGCCGAAGAGAACTGAATTTGGCTGATTTTGGTGACACCGTCAACCAAGCTGGCAATATCCTCACCGAACAGCTCCTGGATGCGATCTACCGTCGTGAGCGTGTCCTCGACGACATCGTGAAGGAGACCCACCGAAACGGAGACGACGTCGAGCTGCATCTCAGCCAGAATAGTGGCAACTTCAACAGGGTGCGAGAAATATGGATCTCCGGACCTTCGACGCTGGTCCTGGTGGGCCTTTTCAGAAAAACGGTAGGCATCTCGTAAAAGACCAAGGTCCGCCGTGGGTGCATAAGCTTCAACCTTGCTGCAAAGCTCTTCAAGACTTAGCATTCCGCGACTCGATTAAGTGTAACATTTGCTTCCTTCAATGCCGGGCCACTCTGTTTATGGGGCAGGAAGATCCTGTTTGTTGGTAAAAAAAAAGGCGGCCACAAAAGGCCGCCCCTGTAAAGCATCTCTGGAAGTCAGTCTAATCCTGTTCCTCCGCACCAAAGCTGTGGCGGGCTCGCTCGTCTTCTTCCTGCTGGCGCCGGGTGGCTTCCATTGCCCTTAAGGCTAGTCTTCCGGCTTCGATCTCCCACTTTCTCTTCTCTTCTTCATCCTGGGCGAGATAGGCCCGCTCTCGATACATCAGATTCAGGTACTGCATGGCATCCGTGTAGTCTTCGTTTATTTCCAGAGCTTTTTCCAGGGCCGCCACTCCTTCGTCCACTACAATGGTCACTCGGATGCGATCTGTCTCCTCGAGGTACTCGACCCCATCTCCGTTCATACCAGTCTCGTCGTGTGCCAGTTTCCAGTTGATCGTTCCTATACCGTAGTAGGGCTCAGGATTATCAGGATCTACCTCGAGCCGCCGCCGGTACCACTCCTTGGCCTTGTCGGGTTGATCATCTGCGTTGTAGATCCCGGCGATGTTAGCCATCGCATTGGTGTTCCCGGGATCCTGCTCCAGAACCTTCTGAAAGGTTTCAACCGCCTTCCTTGAGAAAGCCGCGTTTTCATCTGAGTAGACGCCGGGTGTCCACTGAGACCGGTAGGTGGTAGCAAGATAAAGCTGAGCGTTCAAGAGTTCGGGGTCCAGCGCGACGGCTTCCTGGAATTCCTCGACGGCCTCCTCGTAGCGCTGGCCAGAGTAAGCCTTGACACCCTTATTCAGGTGATTCCTGGCCTTCAGTCGATCCAATATTTGACACCCGCTCGTCGACAGCACCAGGCTGATCAACAGAGCAGTCAGAAACGAGAATCTGTAGCGGCGACTTCTCATGTCCACGCTCTCGTGGATATTCATTCAATGCCCCTTACTGCGTCAAGGTCATTAGCCCGATGTCTCCGACACCGGACCCTTTTGCGATGTCGATCACGCGAATCACGTCTCCGAAGGGCAGATCCCGATTGGCCTGAACAAACATGTTCTTGTTGGCCCGGGCGCTGTAGATGTCGAAAAGCCTCGAGCCCAGCTGGGCCAGCAGCACCGCATCCTGATTAATGGCTATCGATCCGTCCTGGCTAATCGCCACCACAATTGCGTCGGATTTGACGATCACGTTTTCAGGCAAGTCCTCGGGAGGTTTATCCGGAACTCGTGCCCTCAAATCGTACTGAACAGTGGGTTGAATAACCATGAAAATAATGAGGAGAACCAGAAGAATATCAATGTAGGGAGTGACGTTGATATCTGATTTCGCGCCACCTCCGGACCCCCCCATCGCCATCGCCATGATCGTTACCAGACGTTCTTTTCGCGATCAACCAGAAGCCCAATTCGCTCCACACCGGCATCTCGCGCATGGTTCACTATAGTGACAATCGTCCCGTAAGGTGCAGCCACGTCACTCTTCACAAAGAGCGGTTTCTCAGGCGCCAGCGCTGCTCTCAACGTCAGCTCCTCGAGGAGATCCTCGCGGGGAACAGATAGATCGTTAATGTAGATTTCCTGGCTGCGAGTTATCGTCACCGTGGTGGCCTCCTTGCCTTCTATTTCAGGAGCCTCCTGGGCATTCTTAGCTTTTGCCTTGTTCACGGCGATCCCTTCCTGGAGCAGGGGCGCAGTGATCATGAAGATGATCAGCAACACCAGCATGATGTCGGCCATGGGTGTGACATTAATGTCAGAGGTGACGGCGCTGCCCGTACCTCTTCCCCCGCTAGTCACTCCCATCGTTAGAAACCTTTCTCTTCAAGAAGTAATCGAGTAGTTCCGACGAGGAGTTATCCATTTCCACGACAAACGACTCGATTTTGGACGTAAAGTAATTGTACATCCACACCGCAGGAACGGCCACAAAAAGGCCGAAGGCGGTCGCTACAAGCGCTTCTGAGATGCCTCCGGCAACCGCTGCCAGACCCGTGTCCTCAGCCTGGCTCATACCGGCAAAAGCATTGATGATTCCAACTGTGGTTCCGAACAAACCCACAAAGGGAGCCGTAGATCCGATCGTCGCCAGCCCTCCCAGTCCTCGCTTGAAGTGTTCGATACCGATCGCCGTTGCACGTTGCAGAGCCCGCGTTGAGGCATCGATGATCTCGCCGGGTATGCTGGTGAGATCTTCGTGGGCCTGAAACTCCTGCAACCCAGCGGAGACCACCCGGGCCAGATGGCTCTTACTGTACTGCTCAGCAATCTCAAGGGCCTCCCTCAGATTCCCCCTTCCCAGCGCCTCAGCAACTTCAGGAGCGAACTGACGTGACTGGTTCCTAGCCGCTCTGTACGTGATATACCTTTCGACCATCACGCCGATCGACCAGACGGACTGGATGATTAGAACCCCGACAACAGCCTTGGCAAGCAGGCCCATTTGGTTCCACATCTCCATAAAATTCATGTTGCAACCTCCGTTAAGGTCTTATGAAGTCTGATTACTTATCTACTCAATTTTCTGTGCCTACCTAAGCACAAAGTTCACGGTCACAGTGGCGATAACCGATACCGGCTCTCCGTTGAGTAGAGTTGGTGAATACCTCCATTGTCGCACAGCGTCAAGGGCCGATTGATTCAAAAGTGGGTGACCGCGGATAAGCTTGATTTCCTGCACCGTTCCCTGTTCGCTCACGATGACCTGAAGCAGAACGATTCCTTGGACCCGAGCTCTTTTGGCCAACTCTGGATAGCTTGGTTCGACTTTCTTCAAAAGCTTGGAGTTCTGGAGTGACCCCCCAACGCGGATAGGGTCCTTTTTTTTTGGTGGTGGTGGTGGTGGTGCGCCGGTAATACCCCCAAGAACGCCCCCGGTCACACCCCCGGGCACCCCTCCAACAACTCCACCAGGAACGCCACCTGGAACTCCCTGGTCGACCCTGTTGGCAGACGAGATCACCGGTATGTCGTCAACAGGAGGAGGAAGCTCCTTAGGGATTTCCGTGGGAGCCGTGAACTTGTTTGGATCGAGCCTCACCACCTGGATCTTTCGGATCGGTATTGGTGCTGACACGGGCGGCGGCGGCGGCGGCGGTGGTGGTGGCGGCGGCGGCGGGGGGGCCAGGAATGTCAGCAGTTCATGCTCGGGCAGTGCCTGGGTATAGATCAGCGGTATGAGAATAATGACTATCAGGATGATGGCATGGACAACCAGCGACACGAAGAAAGTACTCGACTTCCTTTGCCCCTGCTCGTACGAGGATTCGATCAGGTCATCAAACATCCAGCTGCCTTTCCCTTTTTGATTGACCTTTCCCGGACCTCACGTTTCACTGATGTGGCCGCTTCTGTGTTCAAGGCGCTGATGTTACTATTCGGCTCCAGGTGAGTCAAGCCTCCTTTTAACACGCGTTACCTGTTCAAAAGGTGCGTAAATAAACCATTTTCACATCCTCAGACGGGCCTGCCTGGCCTCCCTGAAAACCTGCCACCAGTAAACTATGGGGCTTGCAATCGCAATTGAGGAGTAGGTTCCGACCAGAACTCCCACCACGAGTGCAAAAGAGAACCCATTCAGAACCTGCCCTCCCAGCAGGTAAAGAGCCATAACTGCTATAAACGTCATCCCCGAGGTCAGGATGGTTCGGTTGAGCGTTTGATTGATGCTCACGTTGATCACCGAAGCAAAGTCAGAACGGCGCATCAGCCTCAAGTTCTCGCGCACGCGGTCGAAGACTACAATCGTATCGTTAATGGAATATCCCACCAGGGTCAGAAGGCCTGCGATCACTGTGAGTGAGATCTCCTTTTCAAAGATGGAAAAGAATCCCAACGTAATGAACACATCGTGAAAGAGAGCGACGATAGCCGCCAGTCCGTAGGCAACACCCCGGAATCGAAAACCGATATAGATGACAATGCCAGTCAGCGAAAAGAGGATTGCGTTTTGCGCTTTTTTCTGTAGCTCCCGGCCTACTTTGGGCCCCACAGCTTCCACGCTCAAAACGCTGAAACTGCCAAGATAAAAATGCTCTTTGAGAGTCTTCACTATACTGTCCGGGAGTCCTATTTCCTCCAGTTGCGACTCATCCTGAATGATTCCTCCCTGGTCAGTTCGGTAGTCGATTACCTTCCGGGCCAGGCTCTCAGGCTCCAGATCGTAATCTTCCACGAGCTGGTTGGCTTGCAGGCTACCGGCTGCCTCCTCGAGGCAGGATAGCCCTTGTGCTACATTTCGAAAGCATCCCGTGAGAACGTAGGCTGTCGTATTGTTCAAATCCACTCCGGCCTTGGGAGAATCCTTGTCAAACTCTTCTTTGAGAACCCGAAAAACCTCCCGGCTGTCCTCGTTCAGATCCCTTTCTGCCTCATCGGCGACGCGGGAGAGCCGGATCTGCAGCTGATTCTTGGCCGGAGAATCAAAACGGGTTACACCCTCTGCGTTGATCTGAGCCGTCACCAGCAGGCTTCGCACTCGCTCAATATCAGGGGTGCTCTTGAACTTCACATAAACCAGGGTGCCTCCGACGAAGTCGATGCCCAAGTTCAAGCCCCTTCCGGTAAGCGAGATAGTTCCGGCAACAGCCAGCAGGATACTCGTCGCAATGAAGACCCACTTTAACTTCAGCCATTCAATCTTTGGATTCTTGACGATCTCCATTTTAGCCCAGGTTCTCCTTACTATAGCTCCGCCAGCCCTGTCTTTGTTCCCGACTCAAATGGACAGCTTCGCCACACCCCGCCCCTGCAGAACAGTGTTGAAGATGGTCCGGGATACGAACGTAGCCGTAAAAATGTTGGCGATCAGACCAATAGCTAAAGTCACAGCAAAACCTTTAACGGGACCGGTACCAAACTGATAGAGGAACACGGCAGCCAAGAGTGTCGTGAGGTTGGTATCGATAATGGTGGAGAACACCCGCCCGAACCCAGCATGCACGGCGCTCTTTACGGTCTTGCCCGCCCGCAATTCCTCTTTGATTCGTTCGAAAATCAAAATGTTGGCGTCGACCGCCAGTCCAATGGTCAGGATCACACCGGCAATACCCGGAAGAGTCAGTGTTGCCCCTAAATAGGCGAGTGCCCCAGCCAAGAAAAGAAGATTGAGCATCAGGCAGAAGATCGCGTTGAAACCAGAGAGTCTGTAGACCACGACCATGCCCACAACAACCAGCAGCAGACCCAGCACCGATGCACGCAAACCATTGCGGATAGAATCGGCCCCCAGAGAGGGGCCAATCTGACGATTTTCCAGAAACCGGATGCTGGCCGGAAGAGCTCCAGAGCGTAGAACCAGAGCCAGATCTTCCGCCTCGTTACGGGTAAAGCTACCCGTGATCCTGGCCGATTCTTGACGGATTGGACCTTCGATCCTGGGAGCCGAACGGATGATGTCATCCAGAACGATCGCCATAAGCGAGTTAACGTTCTCCGAGGTAACCTCCCCGAAGAGTCGCACACCTTCGCCGTTGAGGAAGAATAAGACCTCCGGACTTCCAGTGTAGGGATCCTCGGAACGACGCGCGTTCTTGAGGTGGCGTCCAGTAATAGCCGCTGCCTTCTTAGCCACCATGTATGCCTCTGGTACACCGCCGTCCGGCGCTTCCTGATTGCGGTCGTCCATCTTGTGCACTTCATAGTCGGGGGGAATCTGACCCCCGAAGGCCTGTGCTGCCAGAGAAATGGAGGCAAAGGTTTCTGGATGTTCCGGGTGCACCAGCTTCAGTTCCAGGTTGGCGGTTTGTCCAATGAGCTCCTTGACACGATCAAAGTCTTCCACGCCGGGCAGTTCGATCACAATCTGATCTTTGACTTCGCCGCTACCGTAAACGGCAATGGTAGGTTCCCGGACGCCGTACTGATCGATTCTTTTTTGAATGACTTCCCTGGCCTGTCGTACCGTCAACTCCAAAAGCGCTTTGCGGGCCGAGGCCCGCATGGACAGTCGAAATCCCTCTGTGGTCGATCCACTCACGCGCCAATTGAAAATGTTCTCCAGCTCATCTCGCGCGGACCTGTCCTGGAGCTCGGCAACGCCAGTCACCTCAATCTCAAGATTCTCACCTACCCGGACCTGGTCAAAAGTGATTTCCTTATCGGTGAGGTCACTGGCAATCCGTTCCCTCATCTGCTCGACCTCACCTTCCAAGGCCTCGCGCGTCTCCACTTGGACAATGAGGTGAATCCCTCCCTGGAGATCGAGTCCCAGACTGATGCCCTTGAGCCACCAGACAAACCCGCTTCCGACCGCCAGAAGGACAATAGCGACGAGTCGGTACTGAGTGTTTCGATTCATGCTCAAGTCTTGGGGAAGTGAGGCACCTTAATCAAGGTTACGACTCTGAGGGGGGCTGATCGGGAGAGCTCTGGAGAGAGGCAATCGCGCTTTTGGCGACTTTGATCTTGACCTGATCACTCACCTTCAGCCTGACGACATGTTCCTTGACGTCAACTACGGTGCCGTAGACGCCTCCGTTCGTGATCACCCGATCCCCCTTGTCGAGCCCCTCGATCATGACCTGCAGCTTTTTCTGGCGCTGCCGGATTGGGCGGTACATGATGAAGTAAAAGATGAGGACGATTAGGAGAATAGGGAACAAGCCGGCCAGCGGGTTTGCCCCCGAGCCAGCTCCCTGTTGAGCTAGGAAAAACCCTTCCACGCTGAAGAGACCCTCCACTTAAAAAGACAGAGTATAGCAGAGTTCAACCGCCTGAGGCATATCGCTCTTGGAAGTCCCGAGAAAAGGTATGGAAGGTTCCCAATTCGACCGTTTCTCGAATCCGGCGCATCAGTTTCAGGTAAAAGTGAAGGTTGTGATAAGTGTTGAGCATACTGCTTAGAATCTCTCCCGAAACGAATAGATGCCGGAGGTAGGCGCGCGAATAGCGGCGACATACAAAGCATTCACAATCCGGGTCGGCAGGACCGTTTTCTTGCTTATATCGACTGTTCTTAATCCGAACCGGCCCCCGGCTGGTGAAGAGCATTCCGTTACGCCCGTTGCGTGTAGGCAGCACGCAGTCGAACATGTCCATACCCAGTTCCACCGAGCGCAGCACATCCAGGGGCGTCCCCACGCCCATCAGGTAGCGAGGCTGTTCCGGTGGCAATGAATCCTCCAGACCCTCCAGGATCTCAAACATTTTAGTCCGGGGCTCGCCCACGCTGAAGCCGCCCAGCGCGATCCCATGAAAGCCCATTTCCATCAACCTGCTTAAACTCTCCTGCCGAAGATCAGGGAAAACACTTCCCTGGACAATTCCGAACATTGCCTGTTCACCCTCGGAGTGCATAGATCGAGAGCGCCGGGCCCACCGCATAGACCTGAGCATCGACTCGCGGGCCTGCTGCGCCGTGACTGGAAACTCGGTGCATTCATCAAACACCATGATGATGTCGGCTCCGAGATTCTGCTGGATCCGAACCGCACGCTCGGGTGTAATGAAGTCTAAACTTCCATCCAGGTGGGACCGGAACTCCACCCCCTCTTCGGAGACCCTGGTCAGCCGGCGATGGCTAAACACCTGGTATCCTCCACTATCCGTCAGGATCGCCCCATTCCAACCCATGAAGCGATGCAGCCCGCCACTCTTCTCGATCAACTCAGATCCAGGACGGAGATGCAGGTGGTAAGTATTGGCGAGAAGAATCTCCACCTCCAGTTCGTGCAGCCACTCCTGGGTTATCGCTTTAACCGTCGCGGCAGTTCCCACTGGCATGAACACAGGAGTCTGGACATTGCCATGCAAAGTCCTAACCAAACCCCTGCGGGCCCGACCATCACAGTGTTGCACTTTGAACTGAAAAGCCATGTCCCGTCGCAGCGCTCATCTGGAAAGTGAAACGGCCGATCCTGAGACTACGGAAAGGCAAGGCGGGAGCCTATCGTTTCTCCAAACGGTTCGCTTACGCTCTACCGTCCTGTTCTTGCGCTCGAACCTTGACTCACAATTGAAAGATAAATTTCGCTCAAGCGAAGCTAGAACCTACGACCCCGCATCATTAGACAGGAATTTCGAAGAGACTCTGGTTATTGACAAGGAAAAGTCTAGATCTATCCTGGCTATAGGCCAGCCCCACCATCATAGGGGCCGAAACCGTGTATTCTAGACCTCCGTTCGAGAGCGTAAAGACGCCCTTTTTGCCACGATACGACCCTGCGATCTGGAGATTCCCGTCAGGGCTGAAAACCATCCCTTGGGGGCGCCCTAGTCCCTTGAAGGCTATCTCGGGAGTTCCGCTCGGATCTATTCGATAGATGCTGTCCTGGGTCGAGAGAGTCGGACCGGAGACATACAGATGATCGTCGTCCGACATCACAAGATGGTAGGCGGAAATGCTTGGCTCCAACTCTGCAAAGGCAGACACCGTGCCGTCCCCCGCTACCTTATAGATCAAGCCACCTCGATCCCCGACAAAAAGGTTGCCCTTCGAGTCGAAGGCCAGACCGGTGGCCAGACCCAACCCATCGGCGTACTTCTCCACTCTCTTGTCCAGCGTCGACCTGTAGGCTGTTCCAGTGAACCGGCTAGTGATGTAGAGACACTCGTCAGGGCCCATGGCCAGTCCTGTCGGGTTCATGATCTCGGCCAGAAAAGGCTCCTTCGTTCCGTCCGCACTCACTACGAACACGCTAAAAGGGACTCTTTCCCCCCGTTTCCCGCTGAAAGTAACGTAGATCTTGTCGTCGGTGTCAACCACTGGATTCGCCACTGCGTGCAGGTCCGTCACCAACAGCCGGCCCACCTCGATATCTGCCTCGGCCTGCTCGCCTGTGCACACGACGTTGACACGTCCGTCGACCGGACTCGAGGGCACTCTGACAGTGAGGCGAGACGGGGAGGCGGCCATAAGACTGGCGGGTTGCTCTCCGATCGACACCTGGACCTCTGACGGGTCGGACAGACCATCTACGCCAATCTGAACAACACCCCCGGGCAGAGCCAGTCGCGGCTTTACCGACGTGATGCGCATGGCGCCAAACTATAACACGCACAGCTTCCAAAGTGACCTACTTCCCGCCGAAACACGTGACTTTTACAATGGGCTGTTAAACTGGTCCTTATAGCTGATGGAAGGAAGAATTCCAGAAGAGGGCCCCATCGTTATTCGGGGGGCGGATCAGAACAACCTTAAGAATATCAACGTTACAATTCCGGACGGCCGACTCACCGTCATCACAGGTGTCAGCGGATCGGGAAAATCCAGTCTTGCGTTTGACACTCTTTACGCAGAAGGCCAGCGACGATACATCGAGTCGCTTTCAGCCTATGCCCGACAGTTTCTGGAGCGGCTTCAAAAGCCGCGCGTGAGAGAAATTAGCGGTGTTCGCCCGGCCGTTTCAATCCGCCAGAAGAACACCACCCGGAATCCCCGTTCCACGGTCGGAACCGTCACCGAATTATATGACTACCTGAGACTCCTCTACGCACGCATAGGACAAATCCATTGCCGTTCCTGTAAGAGGTTAGTACGGCGTGAAACCGTCGACCATGTGGTGGAGAAACTGTGCGAGCTCCCGGAAGGAACTCGTCTGACTCTCGTCTTTCCCTACGCGTCCAGCAGTTTTGACTTAAACCGCCGTTCGGAGGATCCGATATCTACTTCGGAATTGGTTAAGAATCTGGTGCGACACGGCTATCACAGGGTTCTCCCCAACTTCCGCAAGCCCGCAGAGATCTTGCACTTTCCAACCCGCCAATCCTTTTCCGAGGAAGATTTGCAGTCCTCGAGGATTTTAATTGACCGACTCATCGTGGGAAAGGAAACTAGAGATCGCCTCGCCGACTCCATCGAAACCTGCCTCGCCGAGGGCAACGGAGTGGTTGAAGCGCTCGCTGTTCGAAGGAACACGACTCTCGAGATCCTCCGGTTCAGCGAGAGTCTCGAATGCCAGTACTGCCAGATCAGCTACCGGTCACTGGAGCCAAGACTGTTTTCCTTCAACAATCCTTATGGGGCTTGTCCTACTTGCCAGGGGTTTGGAAACACCATCAACATTGATCCTGATCTAGTGATTCCAGACTGGTCTATTTCGGTGCATAAGGGACCCGTCGAGCCCTTCACGAAGCCTAAATACCGTAGCTTCCAAAGGCACATGGTCGATTTTGTTCGAAAACAGAACATCGACCCGGACACAGCTTATGGCGACCTCCCGGAGACGGTGCGCTCTCAGATCTGGGCAGGCTCTGGCTCTTTTCCGGGTGTGCAGGGTTTCTTTCAGTCTCTAGAGCGCAAGAAATACAAAATGCATATTCGCATCCTGATCAGTCGTTATCGGGGCTATACCCGCTGTCCCGACTGTTCCGGAGAACGCCTTTGCCAGGATGCCCGTGACGTGTTGGTAGGGGGTCTTCGGATCACACGATTGACCTCCCTTCCCATCGCACGACTGCAGGGCTTTTTCCAGGATCTTGAGCTGTCCGCCGAGCAAAGAGCCGTGGCTATTGAGCTGCACCGCGAAATTTCAAAACGGGTGGACTTTCTCGTCAAAGTGGGTCTTGAATACCTCACTCTAGACCGTCTGACGTCGACGCTTAGCGGGGGAGAAATGCAGAGAATCCACCTGGCTGCCTCGCTTGGATCCGCCCTGATCGGCACACTCTATGTTCTCGACGAACCAACGGTTGGCCTCCACCCGAGAGACGAGCTAAAGCTGATTTCCATTCTCCGCGGCCTCAGAGATCTGGGTAACACAGTGGTGGTAGTGGAACACGATCGGGAAATGATTCGCTCCGCCGACTGCATCATCGACATGGGACCGGGTGCTGGGGAGCAAGGGGGCGAGGTCATTCATTCCGGGAATCTCTCCTCTCTCCTGGAAAACCCCGAGTCGTCGACTGGAAAGTATCTGACCGGCCAGCTCCGGATTCCAACTCCCATCTTCCGTCGTAACTTCAACACTAATAGTCTGACCGTGGTCGGAGCACGCCAGAACAACCTCAAAAATCTCACTCTCAAGATTCCTCTGGGCCTGCTCACCTGTGTGACAGGGGTGTCCGGCTCCGGAAAGTCCACACTCGTTCAAGATGTTCTCTTTGCTGGAATCAAGAAGCTGCGCGGGGAGTGGAAAGCGGAGGTGGGGGCTTGTGACAATATCGAGGGCTGGGAGTACTTGAGTGATATCCTGCTCGTGGACCAGTTGCCGATCGGAAAGACTCCTCGCTCCAATTCCGTCACGTACCTGAAGGCTTTTGACCATATCCGCAAAATCTTCGCTTCTCTCAGAGAGGCAAAGGCGCACAATTTTGGACCAGGCCATTTCTCCTTCAACGTGCCTGGCGGACGCTGTGAAGTTTGTCAGGGAGCCGGGATCGAAACCATCGAAATGCAGTTTCTGGCCGACGTTCAGCTCGTTTGTGAAGAGTGTCGGGGGAAACGGTACCAGAAGAAGCTTCTGGAGGTAGCCTACAAGGGAAAGAACATTGCGCAGGTCCTGGAGCTCACAGTAGCGGAAGCCATTCGTTTCTTCTCCGGCCACGCTCCGCTCCTTCGCAAACTTCGCCTTCTTCAGGAGGTTGGACTCGGCTACCTGAGACTCGGGCAGCCGGCCACCACACTCTCCGGTGGCGAGGCCCAGCGGATCAAGCTTGCTTCCTATATGGCCCGCAAGACCAAGGGAAACCCCCTGTTCATCTTTGATGAACCGACAACCGGACTGCACTTCGACGATATCGGTAAACTCCTCCGTGCCTTTAGCAAACTCACTGCGGCGGGTGGTTCGGTACTCGTGATTGAACATAACCTGGATGTGATCAAATGCGCCGATTGGATTATTGATCTGGGGCCAGGCGGCGGAGAAAAAGGTGGCAGAATTCTGTGCGAGGGACCACCGGCAACCATTGCCAGCACGGAGAGATCCCACACAGGAAGGTTTCTGAAGGAAATTCTTAAGGGAGAGCAACCATGAAGATTCTCTTTGTTGGAGATATCGTCGGCAAGGGAGGCCGGCGCGTTCTTCGGGAACAGCTGCAATGTTTACAGTCTGCCCACCAGATTGATTTCACCATTGTGAACGTTGAGAATGCTGCGGGTGGATTCGGGTTGACCCCAAAGATTGGCCGGCAGGTCCTCGACCTGGGCGTGGATGTCATGACCTCCGGCAACCATATCTGGGATCAGAAGCACATCTACCCCTACCTGGACCAGGAATCCAAACTTTTGCGGCCCGCCAATTACCCGGGTGGTCTTCCCGGCAAGGGTGTCATTACTACGCATAGCCTCACAGGTGTGCCGGTCGCCGTTGTCAACCTTCAGGGCAGAGTGTTCATGCCCAATATCGACTGCCCCTTTCAGACCGCGGATAAAATCCTAGACCGCCTCTCCAGGGAAGTCTCTGTGATCGTTGTCGACTTTCATGCCGAAGCCACCTCGGAAAAGATGGCAATGGGATGGTTTCTGGACGGCAGAGTGTCGGCCCTGGTGGGCACCCACACCCACGTCCCGACTGCCGATGCCAGGATCCTGCCGGGGAGAACGGCCTATATTACCGATGTTGGAATGAGCGGGTCCTACGAGTCGGTAATCGGCATGTCTCGGGAAGGGGCTGTCGAACGCTTCCTTTCGGGCCTCCCAGGACGGCTGCAACCCGAAACTTCTCAGCCCCGCCTTTCCTCGGCCATTCTGGATATCGACGCCAGCAGCGGAAAAGCCAGCACAATTAAATGGCTGGGCCTGACCGGCTGACGTGGTTTGGGTCCCGCTTGATGGTTACGAGTTGAAAGTTGAAGGTTCGCGAAACGGGAAACCGGACCTTCAAACACCTTGAACAATGGCCAACCGTTACATGAAACGCAGAACCCGGGGCTACTTGGCGTAATCCACAGCCCTCATCTCGCGGATCACCGTGACCTTGATGTGACCCGGGTACTTGACCTCCCCCTCGATCTTCTTGGCAATGCTCTTGCTAAGCCAGAATGCCTGCTCGTCTGAAACCTCGCTGCTCTCTACAATGATCCGAACTTCCCGGCCCGCCTGAAGCGCATAGGCCTTGGCGACGCCTTTAAAGGAAGATGCGATGGATTCCAACTGCTCCAGCCGTCGCACATAGTTCTCCAGTACTTCCCGTCTGGCCCCTGGTCTGGCGGCTGATATCGCGTCGGCTGACTGCACCAGTACCGCTTCTACTGTTTCAAACGGGACATCAAAGTGATGGGCCTCCACTGCGTGGACCACAGCCTCAGATTCACCGTGTTTCCTGACTAGCTCCACGCCCAGCTGCAAGTGAGTTCCGGTTGTCTTCTTGTCTACAGCTTTTCCCACGTCGTGAAGAAGTCCTCCCCTGACGCAAACTCGTGCGTCTGCCCCCACCTCTTCGGCCATCAGGCCCGCCAAAAAGGCGACTTGACGGCTGTGCGCTAAGACATTCTGACCATAGCTCGTACGGTATTTCAGCCTTCCGACATGCATCATGAGCGGCTTTTGCATGTCATGGATACCCAGATCGAACGTGGTCTGTTTGCCATTCTCCAAGAGGCTCTCTTCCATGTCCTGGGTGACTTTCTCCACCACTTCCTCGATGCGGGCCGGGTGAATCCGTCCATCTTGAATAAGGGTTTCGATCGTCTGCTTGGCAATCTCTCGGCGCAAAGGGTCGAAGGCCGAGAGGAGTACGGCTTCAGGAGTATCATCCACGATCAGATCCACACCAGTGACCTGCTCCAGGGCTCTGATATTCCGTCCCTCCCGGCCTATGATACGGCCCTTCATATCATCGCTGGGAAGGTCTACGACTGACACTGAAGACTCCACTACATGTTCCGCAGCACAGCGCTGAATTGCCTGAACGACGACTTTACGGGCGACGATCTCTGCCCTTTCCCGGGCTTCCTCTTCAATTCTCTTGGCCAGAAGGGCGGCATCGTGTCGGGCTTCCTCTTTAATTTCGCTAGTTAGGGCCCTCTTTGCCTCCTCGGCCGTCATGCCTACAATCGACTCCAGTTGCTGAACCTGCTCCTGGTGGACGGCCCTTAACTCACTTCTTAGATTCTCAGCCTTCCGTTGTTCCGACTCCAGTGTCTGCATGGACTCGTCGAGAGCCTGCTGCCTTTTATCGAGCGACTCGTCAAGGTGTTGTAGAGATCTCTCCTGTGCCCGATACTGCTTCTCTAGGGTCTCCATCTCCTGCTTCTGCTCTCGAATCCGAGCCTCCGCATCGGTGCGCCACCCCAGGATTTCTTCTCGGGCTTCGAGAAGACGTTCCCGTTTTACTTGGTCGCCTTCTTTAACAAGGTCCAACCGCAGTTTTTGCGTTCTCGTTTCCACATAGTCAAGCTTTCGCTGAATGACTCGGGTCTTGAGGTAGTACCAGACGAGGACGGCACCAAACAGACTGACCGGAATTAGCCATTGCGGAGAGGATTCCAACATAAACACGCTCCCTGGAGGGACTGTGAAAAGGGGAGGGAGAAGGCACCCTGCTTGGCCGTGTGGCCGTGAATATTGAACCTGCACCCAGCAGGTGGGAAATCTGCCCTCGACTGCGCACAGCCAAGGAACGCGAAATCCCGAGTAGAAACTGTTGGCTCAATTTCTACGGGACCATCACAAGCCTCGCAGGGGACAACGAAGTGTATCTCAGGTTCGGCTAAAGATCAACTCGAGCCGATCTCCTTAAGGGGCGAAGCAAGAAGCTCTCTGAGACGGCCAGTCGACTCCGAAACTTGACGCTCGAACTGCTCTAGTTCCTCACGTGTCGAGACATAGTCATCGGCTATGTTCAAAGCTGCAAGAATTGCGATTTTCAGTGTATCCACTGTAAGCGTCTGCTCGGCCAATTTCGACATTCTCTCATCAACATGTTTGGCCAGGCTTCGAACGTATTCGGGATCGTCTCCACTTCGGACCCGAAAGGTCTGATTGAAGATCGTCACCGTTGTTACCCTTTCCTGAACCGGTTCCATTTTCCGTTTTCCGGGACGTAGTTTACCGCCGCTCCGTGCAGTCCTCTTCCAGGGCAGACAAGGACTTCAACACCTTCTCCACCCTAAAAAGGGTCTTCTTGCGATCCTTTTCCAGGAGTTTCACTTGGTCACATTTGCCACGAAAACCCCTTTCAAGAACCTCCAAATCCTGTTCTAATCCAGTGACCTTCTGTTTGAGCTGACCGTTCTCATTGTTGAGATCACGAAAGCGCTCAACAACCTGTACAGCGACTTCTTCAACTTCAGTGAGGACTGTCTCGGCAACAACCGACATTAGCAGCAAGTTACAAACGAGCCTCAACACTAAGACTACCGGACAGCTCAGCGAATATCCGCTGGCTAAATGTGTTCGCTTCGTCTTGCGTCAAGGTTCGTTCCAGGTTTGCAAAGGTCAGCCTAACTGTCAGGCTAATCTTTCCGCTGGGAAGTTCTGGGCCTCGATAGAGATCAATCAGATCAATATCCCGAAGTTCGGGAATATCTAAACGTTGAACAGCTTCCGTAATTCTATCGAAATCAATCTTTCTGTCAACCAGGAAGGAGATATCGGATTCCACAGAAGGATATCTTTCCAACTTATGAAAACTGGGATCCGAAAGGATGTTACTGTAAAGAAGGTCAAGTGATAGCTCGGCAACATAAACCGCGCTGGAAATCCGCAGGGTCTGATGCAGGTGAGGGGCCATTTTTCCTACGATTCCGAGCCGACGGCCATTCAGTTTGACGCTCACGCCGCTTCCTTCTTCGAGATAGAACGCCTCAGTACTCTGCAGTTCACCGGTCTGATCCAACCCCTCAATCAGCGCACAGACAACTCCTTTCATGTGAAAGAAAGAGAAGTCCTGATCCCTTGTGGGATCTTGCCAATGCAGGGGGTGATAGCGACCGGTGGCAACAACTGCCAGTCGTGTTTCTTCTCGAATCTTCCCTTCATCCAGGGAGAACACTTTGCCAATCTCGAAAAGCTTGAGACGCTTGCGTCCGCGGTAGGTGTTACGACGTAGAGACTCGAGGAGACCGGGCAGGAGGCTTGTTCTCAGGTGAGTATGTTCTTCGCTGAGGGGATTCTCGATCGCCACCAATCCTTTCGCCTCAGTTCCAAATGCCCGCTCCCTCTCCTGGCTGGTAAAGGAAAGTGTGATTGCTTCCGAGAAACCTTGTCCTGTCAAGAGCTCGACTACTCGCCTCTCCTTGTTCTCGTTACCCGGGTAGACGCCGATGCCCTGGCTGCCCGGGAAGTCACTTTCGACCCGATCGTAGCCATAGTGCCGTAGGACTTCCTCTACGAGGTCGTGCTCTAACCGCACATCGTTTCGAAAAGTGGGCGAAGTCACATCCCTGTTCCCCTTCTTGCCGCTTAGTTTGAACCCCAGGGAGCCTAGGATCGTGTCCACCTCTTGTGCCTCAATCTCGATTCCGGTCACCTGAAGGATACGACTTGACGTCAGCCTTATCGATTGTGGGCGTATGACCTCAGGGTATTCATCATGGAGGGGCCCTGAGCAGTGAGCTCCCACAGAGATCCGTTCGATCAAGCGGCTGGCCAGATTCAGACCCAGAGGAGGCAACTCTGGATCGCTGCCACGCTCAAATCTATAGGAAGCCTCAGTGCTCATTCCCATTCTCCTAGCGGTACGCCGTACCTGGCCGGGATCAAAGTAGGCACTCTCGAGCAACACCACGGCGGTGCCTTCACACACCTCACTCTCGATACCACCCATGATCCCTGCCATAGCTACGGGCTTCTCTTCGTCGCAGATCATGAGCATTTCTTCGTCGACCTCTCGTTCCACTCCATCCAGGGTAATGAGCTTCTCTCCGGAACGCCCCCGGCGAACCCTGATGGCTCCGCCCTCCAGTTTCTCGAAGTCAAAAGCATGCAAAGGCTGACCAATATGAAGCATCACGTAGTTAGTGATATCAACAATGTTGTTGATGGGTTTCTGCCCCAACTTCTCCAAGCGTTCCCGCAGCCACTTCGGAGAATCCTTCAGAGCCACCGTCTCAATCAAGCGTGCGGTATAGCGAGGACACAGATCCGGGTCCTCAATGTGGACGCTGGCCGAGCGGCTTCCTCGCTGCCCCAGGGGAGGTGTGAGGTCCGGCATTCGCAGATCCATCCCATAGTGGGTAGCGAGTTCCCGAGCGATCCCTAGGTGATTCAGACAATCCGGGCGGTTTGCTTGAATGTCCAGGTCCATTACAACGTCCTGACCCCTTTTCTGGCGTCCCTCCACGGTAAAGCCGATTCGGGCCAGGGCAGAAGCCACCTGGTCAGGCTCTCTCCCCGTTTCCTTCAGGTCGAGAAAGTCGCACAGCCAATCATAAGAGACTTTCATACGTGATTTCCCCGATCAGTACTTCCCTTGCGAAGATCCTAAAACTGCCGAAGAAATCGAATATCGTTCTCGAAGAGAAAGCGCATATCCGGGATCTGGTATTTGAGAAGAGCCAGCCGGTCGATCCCCATGCCCCACGCAAAACCAGTGTAGCGATTTGCATCGTATCCGACTTCCTCGAACAGGTGGGGATGCACCATCCCTGCTCCAAGCACCTCAACCCATCCGCTTCTCTTGCACACCCGGCAACCTCCTCCCTTACAAAAGGGGCAGCTGATATCGACTTCAGCTCCTGGTTCCACAAAAGGAAAGTAGCTGGGTCGCAAGCGGATTTGGGTTGCTTCTGAGAAAAGCGCCTTAAGGAAAATCTCGAGCGTCCCTTTCAGGTTGGCAAAGCTGACACCTTCGTCAATCACAAGCGCTTCCAGCTGGTGAAACATGGGACTGTGGGTTGAATCAACCGCGTCTCTTCTGAAGACCCGCCCAGGCACAGCGATGCGCAGAGGCGGCCGGCGTCTTTCCATGGTTCGAATCTGGACCGGCGATGTGTGGGTTCGGAGAAGCATTCTACCAGGGAGATAGAAGGTGTCCTGAGCAGCCCTTGCCGGGTGTCCTTCTGGAATATTCAGAGCGTCGAAGTTATAGTACTCGGTTTCCACTTCCGGCCCCTCGATGAGTTCGAAGCCCATCCCCACACAGATTTCCTCCATCTCGCGGGCCAGCCTTCTCAACGGGTGAATGTGACCCACTTCGACGGGATAACGGGGGAAAGTTCTGTCCAGCTCCTCCGGAACCGCAGAGCGCTGAACTTTTTCAGCCAGCTCTTTCTGACGGAGAGCCAGGGCCTTTGACACACGATTGCGCATCTCGTTCAGGGACTGGCCAAGGCGGGGTCGCTCATCTTTGGGAACACCTCCCAGGCGGCGCAGTTCCAGGGTGACCAGACCGCGGCTGCGGCTCAGGTACTTGTCCCGAACTTGGGCCAGGTCCTGGAGTGAATTGACCTCGGAAAGATTCTGCTTAAACCGGAGCCAGATCTCCTCCACCGGATCTGATGTCATTTACAATACCCACCCTTGTGTTCCGGCGACTTTCGGGCCCCGCTTCCCTCCAATCCCTCGAACGGATCCCAGTATCTCCGCATCTCTTCCCTCGGATGTCCAGAAGGTCATCGCGAATACACGACCGGACCGTCTTCCAGAGGCACACTACAGGTTGGTGGGATGCAAGTGCCTCTCAGCTCGTCGCCTGGCGGGCCGTTTCAGCCAACCTTTTGAATCCCTCATGATCAAGGGCAGCGATTTCTGCCAGCATCTTCCGATTC
>CAZMGM010000031.1:0-2001 GCA_964565865.1 uncultured Acidobacteriota bacterium
GAGACGGGTGTTGTCAGGATGAACCGGATGGTGGCTGTTCAGGACTGTGGGTTGATCCTGAACATGAAGACGTCGCGCAGTCAGGTGTTCGGCGCTTTGATCCAGGGGATCGCCTATGCGCTCATGGAGGAAAAGATTATGGACCCCGTGAGCGGGAAGCTGCTCAATCCCGACATGGAGTTCTACAAGTTGCCCGGGCTCTTTGACGTGGGTCACCTCGAGGTCCACATGATGACAGGTCCGGGTTACGACGAGCGCGGAGTCATCGGGCTGGGCGAACCGCCGGTTATTTCTCCGGGAGCTGCCATCTCCAACGCCGTAGCCAATGCCATTGGCGTGCGGGTGCCCACCCTCCCGTTGACTCCCGACCGGATCCTCACAGCATTAGGGAAAGGAGCCTAAAGCCATGAGAGCGTTCTCGTATGCACAACCGAAGAGCACTGGTGACGCGGTCAAGATTCTGAATGAGTCCATGGGGAAAGCCGCCGTTCTTGCGGGGGGAACGGATCTCCTGAGTCTCATGAAGGACTCGATCGTGACACCGGAAGTAGTGGTCAATGTTAAGAATATATCTGAGCTTTCCGGGATCAAGGACACGGGAAACCAGCTGAGAATTGGCGCGACCACGACGCTTTCCCAGCTGTCAGCCAGTCCGTCCGTAAGAGCCAGATACCCATCTCTGATCCAGGCCATTGAGGGTGTTTTGAGCCCCCAGATTCGCAACATGGGGACCGTTGGCGGTGATCTGTGCCAGAGACCAAGATGTTGGTATTTTCGGCGCGGATTCGGCCTTCTTGCGACCCACGAAGGTCGCTCTATGGTCGAGGACGGAGACAATCGCTACCATGCCATTTTGGGCAATGCGGGCCCTGCCCGGTTCGTTAATCCGTCGAGCCTGGCACCGGCCCTCATAGCTCTTGGTGCCACAGTGGAAATTGCGGGGCCTTCCGGTTCCCGTAAGGTCAGTGTGGCCGACTTTTTCCAAATTCCTGAGAGCAGCAGAGAAAGAGATAACGTTCTCCATAGAAACGAGCTGCTCGTGGAAATTCGAATCCCGGGATCGGTCGGTTCCAACGCGACCTACGAGGTACGTCAGAAAGAGGCTCTGGACTGGCCCCTGGCCACGGCCTCGGTGAACCTTACGATGAAAGGGTCGACCGTGCGCTCGGCGTCGGTGGTTCTGGGTCACGTGGCCCCCGTGCCCTGGGTAGCGACCGCAGCAGCCACGATGTTGGAAGGCAAGACGTTGAGTCCTGAAATCGCCCGCCAGGCCGGCGAAGCCGCCACTCGTGGGTCCAGGGCTCTGAGCAGGAATGGCTACAAAATACAGCTTGCCCGAGTGGCTACCACACGGGCAATCCTGAGCGCATCCGGGATGGAGGCTTAGACGATGAATCGTTCTCTGGAAATGAATGAAGTGTGCCGCCGCCTTCGATTTAAAGGCATGTACATCGATGTCGAGCCCGACCCTCATGTCCCCAATACCAGCGATGGATTTTGCTGGTGCAGCCATACGCAGACATGCCTAGGACCCGACAGCGAGCCCGTAGACAAGGATGACTGCATTGTGGGCCGTCAATGCTACGAAGCAGTGTGAGCCGAAAAGGCCGACCAAACCTTTCCCTCGAAAGTGCGTCGGAGACTGCAGCCGTCCCACCTTTGGACTTTTCGATCTCGTTGTGGGCGGGCTTTGTTAAAATGGAAAATTCGATGAGGTCTGCATGGAGAAGCTAAAATGAAAGGAATCACAATTTTCCTGGTTTTGATTGCGTTGTTGGTCGGTGTCGCAGCAGCAGCCGATGGTGGCGTGGCCCGGCTGGACGTTGGGATGAAAAGGAATCGGCGCAAGAAATCGCACCCTGCCGGACTTGAACGGGTAATCGGAGGGGAATTGGATATTTAAAAAGTAGACGCCACCTTCATATGGTGAATCTGAAGGGCCCATGATTGTTGAATGCCAATGATACAAGTCATCTGCCACAGGGCCGGCGCTGCAATTTG
>CAZMGM010000031.1:2011-25326 GCA_964565865.1 uncultured Acidobacteriota bacterium
AGCAGCAGCCGATGCCCAGATTCGGGGAGACTACCTGGAAGTTCGCACAGCCAACGTTTACGTGGGGCCCTGTATCGCCAACGGGGAAGTCAATCTTACTGGTAAAGAGGCCATCCTGGCCTGGCGGGTGCGAGAGGGAAGCTGGGAAGACACTGCGGTTCAGGGACTGAGTGTCGTAGCGGTAGTTCGGGCAGATGCCACGTTGGGAGATCCGTTCGCCGGGGAAACTGAACCTGCACGCTCGGTCATCCTTGTGGATGAGTCAGCCAGTAAACCTCAGAAAGAGGCACTGGTGAGTCTGGCGCGTTCCATGGCCCCTTCTTTGCTGGATCGCATTGTGAGTATCGAGTCGGCTCCCATCAAACTGACTCTGAAACAAGGTCAGCGTGCATCCCTGGAGGCAGGTGATCTAGCCAACTTTTCGATACGCGGTTTCACGAAAGAGGACCATTTCTGTGGGAATGAGACGATTTACTACCCCCCGCTGATTCAGGCAGATGCCCAGCCAGCCTTTACTCTGGAACACGAGTTTCGAGGAGAGGGTCTGGGTGTTCGCTGGAGCAGTCCTCACCGGCCCAGCGCCTTCGTCGGCGAATTCGCCCGGTAATCGACAGTTTGATGCCTGCTGTGACCAGGCGGTCTGCCCCACCCGGCAATGTCCGTTCCAGTCCTGCACCTTTCTCGACGCGGGTCGTTTCCCCGGGGGGAGTCTTCGGTTAACAACTGATGTTGCGTTTATTGCGTTTTGCGCTGATCCTGGCAGGTGGTGCTTCAACACCCATTCTGGAAGTCGTCGAGGAAGCACCTCCTGCAGCTGTGTCCGACGGGATTCGCCCGACTCTTTCGGAGCAGCTTTTTCGCATACGTCTGGAAGGCGACTCCACCGCTGAGTTCTGGTTTCGAGAGGAAATGCCTGTCAGTGAAGGACGGCAGGGAGGTCTGGGTGTGAACTTCAGGGTCTTTGAGGAGGGGGCTCTGCTGGGAGTCGTCCGCCTTTCAGACCAGTGGAGGGACTACAAAAATAAGCCGGTGAAGGCAGGTGTCTATTGCCTGCGCTACGCAACCCAGCCCGCGGATGGAGACCACACCGGCTCCACATTCTACCGTGACTTCCTGTTGCTGCTTCCCGCTGCGACTGACCAGGATCCGGAAGCACAGCTCACCCTGAGACAACTCGTAGATCTCAGCCGGAAAGCTTCCGGGACAACTCACCCGGCGGTGATGGGCCTGTTCCCAGTCTGGGAACTACCCGACCAGACTGGCGTTCTCAAGAACGAACTGGATCAGCCCATGCTAGTCCTTAAGAGGGGAGACCTCGCGCTGGGACTTGTGTTGAGCGGCCACGGGGAGATCGAGGGGTACTGATGGGTTCTGAGCTCTTTGCTGGCTGCCTTTCGTACCCTTCCGAGTTTCGGGTTTAAAAGTCCGTCAGGCTGCAGTCACCTTGTTAGGTCAACCTTGAGCTGTCGGTCCGCATACAAGCTGATAGGCTGACGACCCGGCGCCCCCGCGACGCAGCAGCCGTAAGCCGGTCAAAATGAACCTCCAGAAACAGTCAGCAGCCACGGTCAGAGTCAGACGTCTCTGCTAAAAAATTTCTGCGAGTGATCCAGATCAAAGCATTTGCGGACGAGGGCGTTTCGTTTGCTCACAGCAGCGAGGAGGCATTTGCCCGATTCCTCGACTTTTACGAGATCGAGTGGCATTACGAGCCCACCTGTTTCCCCCTGTATCGAGACGCCTCGGGGCGGGTCACTGAAAGTGTCACTCCTGACTTCTACCTCGCGCAGTTCGATCTCTACGTAGAGCTGACCACCATGAAACAAAGCCTTGTGACTCGTAAGAATCGTAAGCTGAGGCGCCTTCGCGAGCTCTACCCTGAGATCAACGTGAAGATCTTCTACGGCAAGGACTATCGGGGACTCGCCTTTAAGTTCGGTGTCTTCATATGAGATCCCTTCAGTCAGATGCGGTCCCTGAACTGAGCCGGATCGTGCTCACCGAAGAGGAGATCCAACGAGAAATCGATCGGCTTGGTAAAGACATCACTAGGGACTACGAAAACAAGGATCCGGTCGTAGTGGGGGTTCTGAAGGGGGCATTTTCTTTTACCTGTGATCTGATACGCCGGATCGAGACGCCGGTGACACTGGATTTTCTGTCCCTGCGTCGTTTCAGTCCACAGCACCGTGATGCCCGCCGTGTCGAGATCATCAGGGATCTGGAAGAGTCCATCGACGGACGGGAAGTTCTCATTATCGAAGACCTGGTTGACACCGGCTTGAGCCTGAACTACCTGTGCCAAATGTTGGGTAAGCGCCGGCCGGCCTCAGTCGTTATCTGTGCCCTGCTCGACAGACCCCAATTGCGTCTGGTCGACCTCCCCCTCAGGTACCGGGGTTTCGAAGTGGATGACCAATGTCTTGTGGGCTATGGTCTCGACTTCCAGGGCCGCTTTCGAAATTTGCCCTATATAGCAGCCGTCAAGGAAAGACCGGAAGCCTTTCGGGTGGCTTGATAGCAGTCGCTTTGCTCACGCTCTTCCGGGTTCCGAGCGGGGTGTCAGCCTGTCAGCTTATTAGCTTCTTGGACGAGTATTTAGGCCAGCAGCTCCCTAAATTTGGAATCAGCAATCAAAAAATCACCCAGTCGACTGCGATCCAGGCACTGATGAGGGCGGCGACTAGCAGCCCGATTCCTGTCCACATCCTGGGTCGGCCGAGCTTTCTGCCCGGGCCCGTCCACTGGAGCGATGACTTCTGAACGTACCGGCGGTAGTTGTCGAGGACTCCAAGGATGGTTGAATAGGTAACGACGTAGAAGACCAGGAAAACAAGCGCAAGGAAAATGAAAAGAATAGTGCGTCCGGCCCACCACGGCATGGCTGGCTAGAGTCTCCGCAGCCGATTTAGGTTGCGGCGTGCTTTCTTGGTCAGTCTGCCAAGCCCCCTGGGCCGGGAAGTCTCCATCCTTATGGCGGCGTTTATCTTCGGCTCTTTCGGCGTGAGATCCTCGTAGAGCCTTCTTGACTCGGCCCGTGAAATGCTCCTTTTGGACAGTGCCTGAACCCGTAGGATCGGGTCCTGGGCTCTGCCCATTCGGATTGACAGCTGGACGCCTACCTTGAGTGGGCGTCCGGGCTTACAGTTCCGACTATTTACCAAGACAGGCTTTTCTGACAAGCCTGCCGGGCCTGGTTCCGGGTCTTGAAGACGCAGGCTACGTTCAGCCACCCGTCTACCCGAACTCGCGCGGTGCCGTTGTATGGTGTCTTCATGCATTCCCGGAGTTCCGGAAAATCTTCAAGCATTGTGCCCCACCAAACCTGTGGGTTGGAACCAATCTCATTCTAATCGTTCCCTGTTGCGCTCTCTTCTGAAATTGTATCAACCGTACCGGAACCAGCAACCTGAAACCGTAGACGGGTAACAGAGCGAGGGGTAACGGCCGCAAGCCCAAACCCCAAGATTTGCTAAAATGCGTTGGATCGTATCATGAATCATATGAACGAATCACTTGCACCCTGTGGTCGCTCTCCAGCCGCCCCGCTTGCGTCGTTTGCCGCGGAGCTTGGGCAGCAGGTGGTATTTGGATCGAAAGCCTTGTCCAAGCTGGGAGCCATGGCCCGGGCGATGCGTGCAGGCAGAATTCTTTTGGTCACGGATCGAAGAATCCGCCAGGCCGGACATCTCGAAGTTGCCCAGGCCTCGCTCGAGGATGAGGGAATCAAGTCCGTGGTCTTTGATGAGGTGCCGGAGGGCCCGACCGGCGATTCAGTGGAGACGGCCGCGGGCGCCGTCTCCACTGAATTCTTCGATCTGATCGCCGGTATCGGGGGCGGCAGCGTCATGGACACAGCCAAGGCGGTGAACTTTCTCCTCACGAACGGAGGCCGCATTGAGGACTATCGGGGCTACGGGAAAGCCCGGACTCCCATGTTTCCATCCATTGGAGTACCTACAACAGCTGGGACCGGGAGCGAAGCACAGTCTTATGCCGTGATCGCCCGCACCCCCGACCGCCTGAAGATAGCCTGTGGTGACCCGGGAGCCCGGTTCAAGGCTGTCATTCTGGATCCGGATCTGCTGGAGACGGCCCCCAGGGACGTTGTCGCGACGGCCAGCGCGGACGCTCTCTCCCATGCAGTGGAGACCCTGGTCTCAAGCAACAGCCATCCCATCTCCCGGATGTTTTCCTGCTGGTCATGGATGTTGCTGGAACAGAACTGCGAGAACGCTGTCGATAAGGGGACTCCGAAGGCTTTGGGACAAATGATGATTGGATCCTACCTTGCGGGCATGGCAGTCGAGCTGTCCATGCTCGGCGCTGCCCACGCCTGTGCGAATCCGCTGACCGCTCGCTACGAGATCAGGCACGGCGCTGCCGTGGCACTGCTCCTGCCTCAGGTGGTGCGCTTTAATGGCGCTCAAGTACGCTCAACGTACCGGCTTCTCGAGGGGGTGGACAGCAACCATCCAGCGGAGAGCCTTGCAGCGCGATTGGGGGAGCTGCGACAAACTTTCGATCTACCCACCTCCTTGGCCCAGCTGGGCGTTTCCCGATCCTCGATTACGGAAATGGCAGAGCAGGCGGAGAGACAATGGACAGGAGGGTTCAATCCCGTGCCGCTGACCGCCGAAGCAGCTGCTGGTATTTATGAGTCGAGTCTATGACTACTCGCTTTAGCCGTTTGTGCCCGGATCTCCAACCTTTCGTGAAACAGACGACTGTACTGCTCGTTTTCCTGATGACATCCCTCCCTCTACACGCTCTGTCCTGGCCTATGTTTCGGGGCAATCCTCAGCAGACAGGAGTGTTTCCGGGCGAGCTGTCCCTGCCCCTGAAACCGGTCTGGACGTTCCAGATCCGAGAGGGAGTCGAGGCGACGGCGGCTCTCGCAGACGGAGTTGTATACCTGGGTGGGCTCGATGGAGTTTTCTATGCGTTGAACCTCGAGGATGGGAAACAGAAATGGAGCTTCAAGGCCACGGATGAAATTAGCTCCTCTGCCTTGGTGAAGAGCGGAATGGTTTTTTTCGGCGACGCAATGGGTGTATTTTTCGCTTTGAGAGCCTCAGATGGGGCCAAAGCCTGGACCTTTCAGGCCGGGGCGGGCATTAGATCTTCAGCCAATTTCCTGGGTGACTCCATTCTTTTTGGATCTTACGACAACTTTATTTATTGCCTCTCGGCTGGGAATGGTAACCTCCGGTGGAAGCAGGAGACCGGAGGTTACATACACGGCAGCCCTTTGGTCGTGGACGATACGGTCGTCGTTACCGGTTGCGATGGGTTCCTTCGTCTGATTCGGGTTTCTGACGGAGCCGAGGTCGAGAAGATAGATCTGGGCGCCTACATTGGGTCTAGTCCCGCCTATCAAGAGCAGAGACTATATGTGGGAACCTTCGAGAACCAGGTCCTGGCAGTGGATATGGAGAGCCGGGAGATCAAGTGGGCGTACGAACACGTAAAACGACATTTTCCCTTCTACTCTTCCCCGGCTGTTGCCGGTGATCTGGTGGTGATCGGGGGCCGGGATAAGATGGTCCACGGAATCGACCGGAAGAGCGGGGAAGCCCGGTGGACTTTCTTGGCGAGGTCCCGAGTCGACTCCTCGCCGCTGGTCGCTGGTCGCCTTGTCTTTGTCGCAGATACCAGGGGAGTTATCTTTGGCCTGGATCTCGAGACCGGGGACCTGCTGTGGCAATATGAAACAGGTGGTGGGATTCAAGCCTCACCGGGTGTTTCGGATGGTAGGCTGGTGATCGGTACACTGGGGGGGGTTGTCTACTGTCTGGGTAGCGGAGATGAGCCATGAGACGGGTGGCTGTTCTCGTCTTGTTCTTATTCCTCTCCCCGCTCCTGGCCCAGCAAGACGTCAAATCTGAGACGGGGACTGCGGCCGAGGGCCAGGAACCGGAGAAGAGAGGGATCGAGGGGCCCTTTATCGTGACCGTTGAGGAGAGCCTCCCTCCCGTGGCCAGCGAAACCACTGTTGCCACCAAAATGACGGTGCCGATCCATCAGATTCCGGCCAGTGTGACGGTGATTCCCCAGTCGCTTTTCAAAAGCCAGGATGCAGTCATCTTGAGTGATGCTCTCACCAATGCCCCCGGTGTGAACATCCAGAGCAATTTTGGTGTTCACGAGCTGTTTCTGATCCGGGGATTTGATTCTCTTTCCGGTGGGCTCGTTCTGACGGACGCTGCGGCCGAGCCGGAGGCTACTTTTTACCATCTGTACAATGTCGACCAGCTTGAGGTGCTGCGCGGGCCATCGACCTTTTTGTACGGCGGGAGCCCCCTTTCGGGGGCAGTCAACCTAACCCGAAAGCAACCGCGCCTGGGAGAAAGGTTTGTTCAAGGTGCCGGTACTTTTGGATCGTTCGGTACGGTTCGTGGGCAGTTTGATTTGAATCTGGGTAGCCGGCAGTCTCCGATCGCCTTTCGGCTCAATGCTATGGGACAGAGATCGGACGGGTACCGCCACAATCGAGAAAATCACCAGATTGCCGTGAATCCAGCCCTTCAATGGAAGGCCGGAGATGCCAACACTTTCACGTTCAATTTCGAGTACGTGACGAACGAGTACACTCCTGATGCGGGCATACCGGTACTCGGCGACATCCTCCCACCGGTTTCCCGGCGCACCTCTTACGGGTCGAGCTACGATGATTCGGATCAGGAAATCTTCCGCTTCCGCTTCGACTGGGACTTCTATCTAAGTGAGAGCGTCCGCTGGCGAACGAAGGTCTACTACACCGATCTGGAGTGGTTGAGCGACGGCACGCTCATCAACGGACTCCTTCCCGATTTCGGAACCGGGGCTCTGCAGGTGTTGCGGTTCCTGAACCGCCTCGATGATCGGCAGAAGCTGTTTGGGGCCCAATTCGAATCCGTCTTCAGCTTCGATACCGGGGTGTTTCGACATGAGCTCTTGGTGGGGTTTGAGGCCAACCGGCTCACTGACGCCTTTCTCCTGGAAGGCGCTTTGCTTCCAAACCTTGACCTGCTTAAACCTCAGCCAGGACGTGATGAGCCCCGGTTTGCACTGCCCGGTCAGGACCGGAGCGGGGACAGCAGGAGTCGGATTCTTGCCCCCTATGTAGTGGATCGCATCCAGTTAGCCGAGCAGGTGTATCTTTTTCTCGGCGGGCGTCTGGATTTTCTGGACTACAACGAACAAATCTCAGAGACACAACGTGACGAAACCCAGTTCAACCCGATGGCGGGAGTTCTGGTACAGCCCCAAAGGGACCTTTCTTTCTACCTGAATGGAGGTAGCGCCTTTTCTCCCCCCTCTTCACTGGTCACCGGAGAACGGAAGCCGGAGGAAAGTCGGCAGGTTGAAGGAGGTCTAAAAAAGAAGTTGCTGGGTGACAGGGTTCAGGGACAGCTTGCCGTGTACCACCTCGAGAAGATCAACATTGCAATTCCTGACCAGAATGGCTTTCTAAGAGAAACGGGCTCCCAGACGTCTCGGGGCGTGGAACTTTCCCTGAGTGCCCAGCACCTACCTTTATGGCACACCTTTGCCAGCTATGCGTACAACTGCTCCCGGCTTACGGAGTTCACAGAGACCTCAATCGTCAACTTTAACCCTCTGGTCTTTGGGACGGTGGACCGCTCCGATAACCGCGCACCTTTTGCACCACGCCACATTTTCAATGTCTGGACGCACCGGCAGTTTACCGAGGGATTCGGAATCGGCTTTGGTTCCCGTTTAGTGAGCGGGCAATTCATCGCTCCAGACAATCAATTTGAGTTGGATAACTATCTGCTCTTTGACGCGGTTGCCTCCTACGGGATGCGCAACTGGAAACTCAGTGTCAACTTCAAGAACATTACCAACCGGGATTACGAACTGCGTGGTTTTGGCGCGAACTCCGTGATTCCGGCCGACCGCTTCGGGGTCTTTGCAACCCTCACGTTTACGGGCTACTAGGACCCGGTTCGAGTGCCCAGGGCGTATTGCACGGTCCGGACTAAGTTCATTCTGCTGCCCGCTTCGGGGGATTTTTGAGGCTGCAACGCGGCCGAGACTGAATAGCCGTGGGCGTTAGCCCACGGGGGCTGATCCTCAACCTAATTCCAAGCCCTGGAAGGGTGGCAGAGATTTGGGAAACAGGCGCCGGAATGTGGAGCCACCTGGAGCAGAGAACCTGGAACGTCCTCAACATCTGGTGCAGCGGATATCGTTGAAAACAATTTCCAGGTCGGCTTCGGTGCGTGCAAATTCCAGTAATATTCGAAGGGTTTTGCTTTCGTCCGGTAGCGCGAATTTTGTGGTCATTTCAGCCAGCCACTCTTTCTGGTCGGAATAAAGGTCGAAACTGGTTTCTTGTCTTTCATACATACCGGAAGCTTAGCAAAGTCGAGTTCGGCGTGCTACGTTACGATCTTTAGGTTCACGGTCGTTCACCATCCAGCTTTCAGCCGTCTACCACGAACCAGAAAGCATAACGGGCTGACGAGTGTTTAGTATCAGCTGCAAGAGCCTCAACCCACCGAAACAAGATGCCTATTCGTAACTCGGAACCCAAAACCGATTTGGGTTCCTGAGTCCCGACCGTTAAGATACCAGGCGATTCAACGGATACTGATCTTCATGCGACGTCGTAGATGTGTTCTGACCGCCCTCCTGTTGCTGCTCTTGCTGCACCATGATTTCTGGAACTGGAACAACGCTACACTCTATTGGAACCTTCCGGTGGGAATGGTCTTTCACCTCTTCCTGTGCTTGGCGGCATCCGCACTGTTTACATTGCTTGTTTTCGGGGAGAGAGGGTCGGGACAAGGCTCGTGAGCACCCTGATCATCGCCTTTTACTGCTCCACCCTTATCGGAATCGGTCTGCTTGGAAGAAGGTTTCTGCGGGGAACCGGCGAGAGCTACTTCCTGGCCGGCCGCACAATCGGTCCCTTCGTGCTGCTGATGTCGCTCTTCGGCACACAGATGACTGCTTTTGCCCTTCTGGGGTCCTCCGGTGAGGCCTATCGCCGTGGGATCGGAGTCTTCGCCATGATGGCGTCTTCTTCGGCTCTCATTGTGCCGTTGGTCTTCTACTTCGTGGGCAGGAGGGTATGGGTGATCGGACAGCGGCTAGGCTGCCTGACCCAGGCCCAGTTCTTTCGCGCCCGCTGGCAGTCCGAGATGGTGTCGAGCACTCTCTTTGTCTTTTTGCTTGTCCTCTTGATTCCGTACCTGTTGATCGGTGTCATGGGGGCCGGCATCACCGTTAACCAGATTACTGAAGGAGCGGTGCCGGAATGGCTGGGCAGTCTGATTGTCTGCGCTGTGGTTTTCATCTATGTAGTCACCAGTGGACTGGGTGGCACATCCTGGGCCAACACGTTTCAGACGCTGGTATTCCTGAGTCTGGGCCTGGTTTCGTTCGTCTATATCTCCGGGAGGCTGGGCGGACTGTCCCAGGCGATGCAGCAGGTGCAGCAGACCCATCCTCAATTGCTGAAAATCGGGAGTGGGGTGACCGGTCTAGAGCTCTTCTCCTTTCTCTTGATCCCCCTTTCGGCTGCCATGTTCCCGCATCTGTTCATGCACTGGCTCTCGGCCCGGAATGCTGGAGCCTTTCGTCTTCCGGTAGCCGCCTATCCCATCTTCATAGGGATCCTGTGGGTACCCACTGTTCTGCTTGGGATCATGGCCCGCATCCCATTCCCTCATCTCGAGGGATCAGAGGCAAACTCCGTCCTGGTCCGTATGATTCAGCAC
Organism: uncultured Acidobacteriota bacterium; assembly: GCA_964565865.1. Classification (GTDB taxonomy): domain Bacteria; phylum Acidobacteriota; class UBA6911; order RPQK01; family CBDAPI01; genus CBDAPI01. The sequence continues at coordinate 11,743 of CAZMGM010000031.1, forward strand.
TACTCGCCCGAGTTTCTGGCGGGATTCCTGGCAGCCGGTGTCCTGGCCGCCATCATGTCTTCCCTCGATTCTCAGGTTCTGGCCGTGAGTACGATTTTCACACAGGATGTGGTCCGGCACTACGGATTGCGGGATCAGATGCGCGAGCGAGGGCAAGTGCTCTCCGGGAGGCTCTTTGTCACCTTTGTGCTGGCCGCTTGCTTCCTTCTTTCGCTGGTCACAGATCGGAGCATTTTCAGTCTCGGAATCTGGTCTTTTACCGGTTACAGTGCCCTGCTTCCGGTTCTTCTGGCAGCGCTTTTCTGGAGAAGAAGCACCAGGTGGGGTGCCTTGGCAGCGATCCTGGTGACCGCAGTGCTGTGGACGGGATTTTTCTGGACGGGGTGGCGGGTGCCAGGCTACTCGATTGGTGGAACCGGGCTTCTCCCGCTGGTCGTCATTCTTGCCGCCTCATCCTGTGCAATGATATTGGTCTCCCTGCTTAGTTCTCCTCCGGATGCAGCTACGCTGAGGCCGTTCTTTCCCGAGAATGGAAACGCGAGCAGGGAAGGTGAATCGGGCAAGAGGACAGGAGGAATTCCGTGACGGACGAGGTTCGTGTTCTCAGAGTCCTCGATGTACACAAGGACTTTGACCTCCAGGACCACAGGGTTGAGGTCTTGCGGGGTGTGAGCTTTGAAGCCGAAGCCGGGGAGACGATTGCGGTGACCGGTCCCTCTGGTTCGGGCAAGAGCACCCTGCTGCACATTCTGGGTACGCTGGAGCCTCCCACAACCGGAACCGTGGAGATTAATTCCCAGTCTCCCTTCAGCTGGTCGGAGAAAAAGCTTGCCCGGTTTCGTAACCGAACGATCGGTTTCATTTTTCAGGAGCACTACCTTCTTCCCCAATACTCGGTGCTCGAGAACGTGCTGCTTCCAGCGCTGGCAGGCGGGGCAGACGGAGCCTGTAGGGTGGATCGTGCGCGGCAGCTGCTCGATCGTGTAGGACTTTCTCATCGCACAGAGCACAGGCCGAGCCAGCTGTCCGGCGGTGAACGGCAAAGAGTGGCGATTGCCCGCGCCCTCATGAATGCTCCCCGCATTCTGCTTTGCGACGAGCCCACAGGAAGTCTTGATAGCAGAACGGCAGGCCAGGTGTCTGATGTTCTTTTTGAGGTGCAGAAAGAAGACAGGGTGCTGATGCTCGCAGTGACCCATAGTCACGACCTGGCTTCCCGTTTTTCTCGTCGCCTCCGCTTGAGGGAAGGGAGATGCTCAGAAGTCTAATCCACTACTGGAGAGTGAATCTGGTTCTAACGGCAGCCGTGGCGATTACCGGCGCGGTGATCACAGGAGGCCTGATCGTGGGAGACTCGGTGCGAACGAGTTTGAGCCGCCTGGTGGTAGACCGGCTGGGCCGAGTTGACGCAGCCCTGATTGCGGGACGCTTTGTTGACAAATCTCTCGCTCTTCGTCTCAATAAAGCACCCAGTTTTCAGGAGCACTCGATCACGGCTACACCGGGGATTTTCCTGCCCGGGAGTGCAACTCGACCGGTGGGCGGGAGGCGTGCCTCCCGGGTCCGCATCTACGGGGTGGAGGATAGCTTCGGGGAGCTGTTTGAGCAGAGCCTGACGCTGGGAAGGGCCGAGGGGCATATTTTCCCCGGGGCTGTCATCAACGCGTCTCTGGGGCTTGAGTTGGGTGCCCGGGTGGGAGATCAGGTGCTGTTCCACCTGATGGGTGTCTCCGACATCGACCGGGAGTCGCTTTTAGGTGAGCGTGATCCGTCCAGCGTTGTGAGGACCATGCGCGCCGTCATCCGGCAGATTGTCGAGGACGAGGGCCTAGGCCAGTTCGAGATCCAGCCCTCGCAAGCGACCGGGTTCAATGCTTACCTCCCGCTCCGCGAGGTGCAGCGCACACTCGAGCAAGAAGGTAAGGTCAATCTGGTCCTGTTCAGCGGTAGCGACCGGCTGGGATCCGAGCTGTTGAGGCGCACTCTGAGCCAGACCCTGACTGCGGCTGACTATGGGTTGCGGATCCAGCGGGGAACGGGCTATCTCTCGATTGAGAGCTCCAGTTTTGTCCTCAGGCCCTTCCAGGTGGAGGCCCTGAGCCGAGTGGCGAATCGTCTCAAGCTCCAGAGTCAGCAAGTTCTGACTTATTTGGCCAACCGCCTCGCTACAAAGAATGGCACGGTCTCCTATTCAACGGTAACCGCGGTGGATCTCCTCAATGCCGACCCCCTTCCACGGCTCCTCCTCGAGAATCGTCAACCCGCTTTCCCTCTTGAGTCCGGCACACTCTATTTGAACCGGTGGGCTGCGAGCGAGCTGGACGCTCAGACAGGGGATTCGGTCGAGATGACGTACTTCGAAGTGGGACCCAGGGACGAGCTCATGACCAGGACAGCTCGATTTCAGGTTGCCGGGGTGGTCGCTATTGAAGAGATGGGGAGCGACTCCCTGCTCACGCCGGAATACTCGGGGATCCATAAGGTCGAGGATATGGCCAGATGGGATCCTCCCTTTCCCCTGGATCTGCATCAAATTCGGCCACAGGATGAAGATTACTGGGATCGTTTTGGCACGATTCCCAAGGCCTTTATTTCGCTGGACCAGGGTCGTGAGCTCTGGTCGAACCATTTTGGAAATACGACAAGCTTTCGCCTGGCAGCCGATAGGAGTCTCGCCACGGGCGTGTCTCTGGAAAGGCTCGAAGCGGAACTGAAACGGGAGCTGACCCCGGACTCGGGGGGATTTCGTCTGCGCGAACTGCGTCGCGAGGGCCGGAAGGCTGCCCGGGGGCCTACCGACTTTGCAGGTCTTTTCGCAGGGTTCAGTTTTTTTCTGATTGTGGCAGCGCTCATGCTGTCAGCACTCTTGTTTCGCCTCACAGTGGAGCGGCGCGCCGGCGAAATCGGAATCCTAGCGGCCCTCGGCTACCAGAAGGGAAGAATCCTGCGCCGGCTGATGTCCGAGGCCGGTCCCTTGGTGGTTGCGGGTGCAATCCTGGGTTCGGCGTTGGCACTCGCCTACTGCTGGGCGATGCTGGCCGGGCTCCGGACATTTTGGAACGAAGCAGTCGGAACGACCCTCTTGCGTGTGTCGTTTACGCCGACATCGTTGGTGCTGGGCTTTGCGGGCACAGTTGTGAGCGGCCTGCTGGCGCTTTGGCTTTCGGTGCGCAAGCTGGTGGGCCTCTCTCCCGCAAATCTCCTGGCCGGGCGGGTGGAATCCCGGGCATCCATCCCAGGCCGGTGGAATAGGCTCATCAACAAGGTTTCTGCGTTTCTCGCGCTGCTGCTGGTGGCCTCTCTGACCCTCTTTTCTGGGTTTCTTCAGGACTTGGAGGCACCTCTCTTTCTGGTACTTGGCTTTCTGATCCTGCTCTTCTCTCTTTCTCTTGTTTCCTTGAGGCTGCGAGGTCCGGGACACCATCAGCTGGAGGGGCCGGCCCGCTTCTCCTGGTGGAGTCTGGCTCTCCGTAACGTTGGACGCAATCCAACACGAAGCTTGGTCAGCATCACGCTGTTCGCGCTGGCCTCCTTTACCATTCTGGCCGTAGAAGCCAGTCGAACTGCTCTGCAGGGAAACCTGGACCAGGAAGACTCACCGACGGGAGGATTCGAGGTGCTGGCACGGACCGACGTGCCAGTGCTGCAGGATCTCAACCGAGAATCGGGGAGATTCAATCTGGGTATTGAGGATAGGGAGGCGCTACTGGAAGGAGCCCGGATCTATCCTTTCCGGACCTTGCCCGGGGATGATGCCAGCTGTCTGAACCTCTACCGACCCCGACAGCCCAGGATTCTGGGAGTTCCCGGAGATTTTAGAGAACGGGGAGGATTCGGATTCCATGAGTTAACGGCCGACCTGTCCGCAGCGGAGAGAGAGAATCCGTGGAGGATTCTGGAAAGGGACCTGGGAAAGGATGCAGTTCCAGCCATCGGCGACTACGAGTCGGTGCGCTGGATACTCAAGTCAGGCCTGGGCCAGGATCTGTTAATCGCCGATGAGGCAGGGCGTCCCGTAAGACTGAGGCTGGTGGGATTACTCCACGCCAGCATCTTTCAGAGCGAGATTCTGATTTCGGAAGCTGCCTTCCAGCAGCTGTTTCCGAGTCGCAGCGGTTTTTCCTACTTTTTGGTGGACGCCCCTCCTGCTCTGGCCCGCCGGCTGATTTCCGCCCTGGAAAGCTGGCTGGGGGCCCATGGCCTGGACGCAGTTGGTACGCACGATCAGTTGGGCCGCTATCTGGCGGTCCGCAACACATACGTTTCTACATTCCAGGCGCTGGGCGGTCTGGGCCTGGTGCTCGGAACTTTGGGTCTGGGCCTGGTACTGGTGAGAAACGTTCTGGAACGAAGGAGTGAACTGGCGGTTATGAGAGCTTTCGGATTCTCCCGTGGCAAGCTATCGAGCATTGTGGTCGCCGAAAATTTCTGGTTGCTCGCCATCGGACTCTTTTGTGGCACGCTAGCGGCGACAATCGCCCTGCTGCCCAGCCTCTGGAGCGGGCCGGAGTCCCCGCCCTGGCTATCCCTGCTGGCGGTGCTGGCGCTGGTACTGATGGTGGGTATGGCTGCCTGCCTGGGTGCTGTTGCCGCTTCTCTCAAGACGCCACTGCTTCCCTCCCTGAAAGAGGACTGAAAAAGGAAACTGCCCCCTTTGTAGACGGGTCCAGTGGAGGATGCCTCGGTCTTGCTGCGCATCAGGATGAGCTCAGATTCCTGAGTCCGCGGTATCCGGAAGCTGCGACGACGAGCGAGGAGGCGCCGGGTGCGGTTTGTAGCTTGTCACCAGAAAGCCTCCGAGGGCGGCCAGGAGGATGCCGGCGATAAACTGCCAGCGCAGACCCATCCAGCCCCCAGCCGGCGGATGGAGGGTCAAGGCAACGATAGCATTGACGACCGGGGCACCGGCAAAAACGATAGACATAACTGCGCTGGGGATTCCGCCGGCCCCGAAAGCCAGAAGCACACAGAACGCACCGGCCGCCCCCACAATCCCCGCTAGAAAAGACCACAGAACTCCCTGCGCCGGGAAACTAAAGGAGGCACCGTTTCTGACCAGCAGAAAGAGTGGAGCCAGCACGGCAGTCACAAAATAGGCGATTCCCACCAGGAGAAAGGCCTTATAGCGGCCCAGAGCGGGATCGCCCATTGAGATCTGGCCACTGTGGAGCAGTACTCCGTAAACTCCCCAGCAGACTACTGTGGTCAGCGCGAAAAACAACCATGAAAAACCAACCCCCTGTGTTGCAGCCATGTATTCCTCCCGAGTCAATTGATGAATGCGAGAAAGAGTCCGGTCCGTTCGCCAGGAATCTTTCCCCTGGGGTCAGCCAGCTGTGAAAGCCTCCGGCCGAGCGCCGGGCCTGGATCAACACTCCTGGGAGCTTCACTCGAGTACAGATCTTTGGAATGCTGTCGCTGCCGCGTTCAGCCCGTCAGGGCAAGATCACACGTGGAAGGACTCTCCGCAACCGCAGGAACCCGTGGCGTTTGGATTCTTGAAGGAAAAGCCGGATTCAGTGGATGATGCCACGAAGTCGATCTGAGTTCCCTCCAGATAGAGCATGCTCTCCTCGTCCACAAAAACTCGAAAGCCGTCGTGCTCAATCACCAGATCCCCTTTTTTGGCCTCCGATTCGAGTACCATACGGTATTCGAAGCCCGAGCAGCCACCCGCTATGACAGCCACCCGGATTCCCGAATAGGAGTCCTCCTGAGCTTGGATGAACTCTCTGACTTTACCTTCCGCCGCGTCGGTTAAACTGATCATGATTTCCAAACCTTAGTTGTAAAGACTCTCCTAAGTCTAGTTTGGTTTCAATCTCAATTCCAGGTCTGGTCCCTTGAGGGAGCGTGGTTATGTTTCCGAAGTCAAGTTCCGGTTCCGGGTTCCGGGTGCGAAGATGACCAGAGCCAGCTGCGGTCATCCTACCTGGGGGGCTCAGAACCACCACCCTGTCATCTCATTGCAGCATTTGCACTGCGGAAGCCTTGAACATGAGGAAAACCCTCCCCCCTTTCCTTAAACCGAGGGCCGTCAGGCTCTGAGGAGTAATCACCACCTTGAAGGGGACGCCAGCGTCAACTGCGAGCTCACAGAGTGGTCCGTTTTGGCGAATTTTGTGGATGTGACCCGGAAGCACGTTCAAGGCCGAAGTAGATGTCGGGACCACAGTCGAAAGGGTGATCTCCTGGGGCGGAATCAGTGCGTAGGCTTTCCCCTCTACTCGAGCCAAAACATGGATATCGATGTCTCCGGTCCGAAACAAGGCGGGGAAGGACCGGGGGTCCGGCCGCACCTGCTTCTCCTTGTGACTCACCCTTCCCGAGAAAATGTTGTCATGCCCAAGAAAACGGGCGATTTCGGGGCTGGAAGGTGAGGCGAAGACCAGCTCGGGATCACCAGTCTGAACCAATTTTCCCTGAAACAAAACTCCGATCCGATCTCCTACCCTCAGGCTATCTTCAAAGCTGTGCGTTACCATCAGACAGGTGGTCTGGAGCGCAGTCTGAACACGCTTGAAACCGGCAATAACTTCTCTTCGGTTCGTTGGGTCGAGAGCGCTGAAGGGCTCATCCAGCAGCAGAACCTCAGGTCGGACCATGAGGGCCCGAGTGAGGGCCACCAACTGGCGCTGACCGCCACTCAACTCGGCCACGTCCGAGTCCAGGACCTGTTGCAGACCGAGGAGTCCCACGAGTTGCTTCCGGAAGGCTAGATCCTTCCGGCCGAAGCTAATATTTTCTCTAACGTTCAGGTGGGGAAAGAGATGGGGAGACTGGAATAGAATGGAGATCCCCCGTTGCTCGGGGGGCATTTGGGAGACGTCTTTCCCATTGACAAGGATGCGTCCTGCCTGAGGGGGAAAAAGACCTGCCAGCGTCTGGAAAAACTGACTCTTACCCGCCCCCGTCGGGCCCAGCAAGACGAAGACTTCACCCTTCTTCACCTTAAGCCGCGGCACGCTCAGGTCAAAGTGTTTCAGTTGTCGTCTAAAGCCAAGAACTTCCAGCAACCCACCTGCTCCGGCTCTGAAGAACCCTCAAACAAATCAACACGGAAATGCTCGCTCCCAACAGGATGACGGCGACCGGAAGCGCCGCGCCCAGCCCGTAGGACGTAAAACGATCGTAAATCAGGACGGAGACGACTCTGGGGTGATATACGAGGATGACGATCGCTCCAAACTCGGAGATGCTCCTGGCCCACATCATCAGAGCCCCTGCCAGCAGACTGTTTCGCACCATAGGGAGGTTAACTCGGAAAAAGGTGCGGGCAGAGCTTTGCCCCAGCGTCCTGGCGGTCCACTCCATTTCTACAGGAATATTACTGAAGCCCTCCTGAAGAGAGTTGATCAGAAGAGGACTGGACACAAAGAACATGGCGATGACAATTCCCGTCCAGTGACCGATCGGAGTGCCTTCCGACCCCAGGCCGGAAAAGGCCAAGAGCAGAGCAATTCCGGCCACGGGATGAGGAATCACTAGCGGAAGATCCACCAGGCCCTGGATCAGATGTTTAGCAGGAAAGTCATAGCGACTCAACAGGTAGGCAAAAGGCGTCCCCGCAACGATTCCGAGCACGGTCGCGGCCAGCGCACAGAAAAAGGTAAGGGTGATCGAGCTGGCAACCTCCCCGTCCAGGAGAACACTCCAGACACTGAGTGGAGAAGTCCCGAGCAGCAGGCTAACCAGAGGGACAATGACAGTCAGGACACAGAAGGAGCTGAAGACAATAAGTAATGTCCCGAAAGATGATTTCATGAGAGTATCTCCTGGCAGCGTGTGGTTGAAGTGCCACAAAATTAAAGGGCGCAGGGGGGTTCGCCCGCTGGCTGTGTTTCTCGTCGTCGTAAATAACCAAGCATTGACTTCCTTCTCGTACCTTGCCAGCGAAAGCAGTTCCCTGGCGCACGACTTTTAACACGGATTGCCAGGGATGATTCTCCGAATGGGGATCTGGGTATAGCCCAGCTCGGGGAACAGTTGTTGCGCCTCGCCGCTGATCAGGAAGTCCAGAAAACTGGAGGCGGCGCTCCCGAGTGGGGCCAGTAAAGCTACCCCGGCTCTGATCGGTGCACCCTGTACTTCGCTGCGTCGTTCCGGCTCGGGGGAAGGGACTTCAATGAAAACTCGAGAGTAGGCTTCCGCATAGGCAGGGTCACCGAGTGAGATTTGAGGTGGGAGCCTGAGATAAGGGAGGTTGCTCTGGAGAGCTGTGGAGAGGTAGAGAAAGGCGAAATCCAAGACTCCTGCCTGCAGCAGGGAGACGAGTTCTGCGGACTTGGGACGCATCCAGCGAGGGTCCAGCCGTCTGGACAACGCTCGATAGAGCCCCGGACGATTGTAATGGATTTCACTGAGTTTCCACACCAGGTGTGCGAAGTAGCCAGCCGGATCCCGAGTGGGATCCGAAATGCCAAAAGGCCGATCAAGCAGGGGGTAGTGCCATTCCTCCCGCCAGCCCGGCAGCTCCCGATTTCCAGTACTACCGGCGAGTACCATCTCGTTCCCAACCAGTTGGAAATAACCTGGAGCCCGTTCCGGCACGATGGACCGATCCAGGAGGCGATGATCTGCGGTTATGAGGATGTCACAGCTTCTTCCTAGGTCGGTCACCTTTCGTATGGCGTCCAGGCTGCCCGACGACTCTGAGTCAATTCGGATGGCCGGATGATTTCGTTCGAAGCGCTTCGAAACTTCGCCGAGCAGAAGAGCCAGGCTGCCGGCGTGAAACACCAGAACCCGCTTGACGGGTCTTCCACAACTCGCAGCAACAGCTGTCGATGAGGCGAGCTTCAGGAAGTTTCGCCGTGACAAAGCGGACAGCTCGGCGTCCGCTAGCAGTGAGACAACCGCTGGATCTTCCTGCATCCGTTCATTGTAATTTGCCCACCCTCGGAAAAGCGATCCACAAATGGCTAGGGGGTGGCTCTTTGTTGCGCTCCGCCCAGTTAATGGTTACTGGTTGAAGGTTCAAAGTTGAAAGTTGAAAGTGCAAAAGTTTGGGGCTGGCTTCAGCCCCGACGCTTCTTGAAAAAGTCCTGGAGCAATTCCTGGCTCTTCTCTTCCAGGATGCCTCCCGACCATGCGATTGCGTGGTTAAAGCGACCGTTCGCGAGAAGTGAAGCCTTCGAAGCCACGGCACCAGACTTGGGGTCCCAGGCGGCAAAAACCAGGCTGGCGATTCGAGCCCAGATCATTGCCCCGGCACACATACAGCAAGGCTCCAGTGTCACGTATAGGGAGAGTCCTTCCAGTCGGTAATTTTCCTGGAGATAAGCGGCTTTGCGCAAAACCAGGACCTCAGCGTGGGCAGTGGGATCTGCGAGCGCCAGGCTTCGGTTGTGATCGGCGGCAATCACCCGCTCCTCGAAAACAGCAACAGCGCCGACCGGAACTTCACCAAGAGAAGCAGCCTTCGAGGCCTCCTCCAGGGCCAATTGCATCCACGCGTGATGTTGCGGTTCAGACATGGAAGGATCCAGGGCGCCAAAAAGTGCAAGGTACAAAGTACAAAGTAGAATGCAAAAGGTGCAAAGAAAAAGTGGGAAGCACCTTGAAACCTTGCACTTTCAACTTTCAACTTTCAAGCTTCCACTTTCAACCCGTAACCAGAAGAACGGCGCTTCCAAGCTGGAGAAAACTCAACCAAAATGTCCCTTCGGACTGGAAATGTGATTTCTCGCATCAGAGGTCCTCTGCTAGCTGGTTCTATTTATAGGATTTGATTGAAATCGTTGGAGGACGTGAACAAGTGCAATACATCACACGTTCAGAGTCAGGTGCTTCGGAATCGTGACTGAACGCAACAATGCGAAAGGAGTGGCTTGAAATCCATGCTCCATTGCACTAGAAGGACACAATGAAGGGTGCAGGGCTTCAGTTTCTGAGCGAAACCCCGCTTTTTGTGGAGCTATCTTCGGATGAGCTGCAACACCTAGAAACCCTCTGTGAGGAGAAGCGCTACAAGCGGAACGCCATCCTGTTCTTCGAAGAGGACACCGGCAGCTACATGTACGTGGTCAAGACGGGGCGCGTGAAAGTATCCCAGGTTGTTCCCAGCAGCAAGGGAATGACCATCACTTTCCACGATGCGGGTGACTATTGCGGTCAGCTGTCTTTGATCGGTGGAGAAACAGCCTCGGCGACGGTCAAGGCCGTGGTGCCACTACCATCCTGGCCATCAAAAATCGTCGGTTCTATACACTCATACAGAATTCCAAGATCAAGGAAATACGGTTGCGCAACCTCTTCGGTCATCTTCGGGAAGCCTGGCCCAGGTAGAGACGCTCAGTTTCCACAACGCCAGCGATCGCGTTCGGGCTGTGCTGTACCATCTGTGCCAGCACAAGGGGGTCCGTACGATTGACGGAACCATGATTAGTTTATGCCTCACCCACAAGCAGGTCGCGGATCTGATCGGAATCTCCAGGGAAACTGGGACCTGTGTTGGTGAACTAGCAGTCCGTGGTAAAAGTCCCACGGGCTCTAGATCCAGCTTGGCCGGGAGGACGATATGAACGAGAGTCCAGTCAGCGACTTCCTGCAGAAATACTTTCGACATTTCAACGCTGCCGCCCTCGTGGACGCGGCGAAGGGTTATCGCGAGCTCTTGGAGTCAGGTGGCCGGATGATGATCAGTCTGGCCGGGGCAATGAGTACCGCGGAGCTGGGCTGTTGTCTGGCAGATATGATTCGACGAGAAAAGGTCCACTGCATCTCCTGTACGGGAGCCAATCTGGAAGAAGATCTTTTCAATTTGCTGGCCCATGACGACTATCTGCAAGTCCCCCGCTATCGGGAACTGACCGCTCAAGATGAAAAGAAACTGGCGGAGCAGCGGTTCAACCGCATCACCGACACGTGCATCCCGGAAGAAAAGTCCCTGCGGAGGCTGGAGGGCGGAGTTTTTAAAGAGTGGTTAAAGGCCCGAAGGAGCGGTCAGCGACGTTTTCCGCACGAGTTCCTGTATGCGGCAGTGCGGGCGGGTGGCCTGGAACCCTACTATCAGATCGACCCCGCCGATTCCTGGGTGCTTGCCGCTTGCGAGCGCAACCTGCCTCTGGTTGTGCCTGGGTGGGAGGATTCGACGCTGGGCAACATGTTCGCGGCGCACTGTCTGGAGGGAAGATTGAAACACGAATCTGTAAAGTCAGGGATCGAATACATGATGGAACTGGCCGGCTGGTACGATCGGGCGAGCAGTGAAGGGCCTGTGGGTCTTTTTCAGATAGGGGGTGGGATTGCCGGAGATTTCCCGATTTGTGTGGTTCCCATGCTAAGGCAGGACTTGAGACGCGAGCGTACACCCAGGTGGAGCTATTTCTGCCAGATTTCGGACTCCACGACCAGTTACGGTTCCTATTCCGGTGCCGTCCCCAATGAAAAGATTAGCTGGGGGAAACTGGGGGTCGATACGCCCAGATTCATGATCGAGTCCGATGCCACTATTGTGGCTCCGCTGGTCTTTGCCTGGGTGCTGGGACTCTAACAACGTGAGCATGCGGGGGCCGCGGCCACAAGTCTTTTCAGGGCAGGCCTGCTCTGGTTACGCTTAAATGGCCTCTCAATGATCCGATCTTGACGGTCTGTGGGTTCCGAGTTCCGGTCTTTGGAATGAGACAGGGCATCCCAGCTGAACTACACTTTGATGTCTCCGTGGTCACGGTGATAAAAGACCAGCTGTTTGAGCCAATCTTTCCAGGCTTTGCCTTTAATCTATCCAATCACAACGGGTGGCCGTTCCCCCCTAATACGAGAAAGCGATTCGAGGAATTCGTACGTGATGGCAGGGGGTTCGTGGTTGTCCACGCTGTCAACGCTGCCTTTCCCAACTGGCCGGAGTACAATCTCTTGATTGGATTGGCGGAACGGAATGGCTGCCATCGGGGAAGTCACCATTCCGGTTACGTATGACAAGCAATTGAACGACAAGTACGCAGCCTATTGGGGCTCCGCTCCCGCCCAGCCGACAATTGGGCTCTCACTGTTCAACAGGTAGAACCTCATGTAGTCCACCGGACGGACGCCATGGAGTTGTGGATGGAGTTTTTCAGGGACGTGGATCAGAACTGCCTGGCCCTGATGTGCGAGCGGAGTACTTAGTGAGGAACGGGGTGAGACGGTGAACAGTGGAATTGGGGCTGGAATAAATCATCTGCCGGCCCCCTATCAAAATCGCAGCCAGTGGTAGGAGTCCCACGGGCTGCTGGAGTACGATAACCATGGTCCTTCTGTTCTTGCCCCTGACTGTTTTGTTTCTGGCCTTCACCAACGGAGCCAACGATAACTTCAAGGGAGTCGCGACACTTTTCGGGAGCCGAACCACCGACTACAGGCACGCTCTGGTATGGGCTACGGCCACCACGCTGGCTGGGTCACTCACTTCCCTAGCGGTTTCCCAAGGCCTGGTGACGACCTTTAGCGGCAAGGGTCTGGTGGGTGAGGCAGTTACCTCGAATAACACCTTTCTGCTGGCGGTGGGTTTGGGCGCGGCCCTGACGGTGATGCTGGCTACGATCCTAGGAATCCCGGTCTCTACGACTCATTCTCTCACCGGAGCTCTGGTTGGAGGGGGGGTTGTTCTTGCCGACGGGGTGAACCTGGCACGATTGGGAACGAGCTTTTTTCTACCCCTGGCCTTAAGTCCCTTTTTGAGTCTGCTTCTTACTTCGGGCCTCTTTCCTGCACTGCGCTGGTGCCGACTGCGGCTTGGGGTCGAGCGCCACATGTGTCTGTGTCTGGATGGCGAACCTCCGGCACTGGTCCAGGTCGAGGCCAATGGCACTGTCTCCCTGCTGGCTAGCGGTCTGACTCTGACCGCCGACCAGGTGGAGCGCTGTGAAGAGCGTTACCGGGGACACCTGCTGGGACTTGATGCTCAGAACTTGCTCGACAAGCTGCATTTCCTTTCCGCTGGTCTGGTTGGATTTGCCCGGGGTCTCAACGACACGCCCAAGATCGTTGCTCTCCTGGCGGCGGCCTCCGGTCTGGGGCTCTCGATGTCTACCGGTCTTTCTCTGGTTGGAGCAGCAATGGCCATCGGGGGCCTGGTGGCGGCCCGAAGGGTAGCGATCACGATAAGCGACGGGATAGTTGAGATGAATCATGGCCAAGGGTTTACCGCCAACCTGGCGACGGCGTTTTGGGTCATCGTAGCTTCTCGGTTCGGCGTTCCCGTCTCCACCACCCACGTTGCCTGCGGTAGTCTCTTTGGACTGGGCGCGGTGACAGGAACGGCCCGGTGGAGGATGATTACGCGCATCATCTTGGCCTGGGTCGTGACGCTGCCGGCGGCTGCAGCTCTAGCTGCTGGAGTGGCACTGGCGGTGGGTTAGCGTCCAAGGGCTGTCGGAATAGGTCCGGTTCCGGGTTTCGTGAGATGAGCAGAGCCGGGTGCGGAAGCGCCCGGAACGAACGGTTGCAGTTCAGCTCATATCCCATACCCCGGCTCCATCGGGGGCTCTGATTACCTTCAATCTATAACTTCAAGCAGGTGTGACCGGGAACCAGGTACCCCAAGCACGGTGCCCCTCATCCTGCTAAGACTCTGCTCCAAGAGCTGCCCGAGGTGTCTCGCGT
>CAZMGM010000032.1:0-16581 GCA_964565865.1 uncultured Acidobacteriota bacterium
GTTAGCGAAGCGATCGACCGCGTGGAGATTCAAGGCCTTTGTCGGGAGCGGGATTCGAAGCGATTCTGCCCGGGCAACGGGCTAGCCGGCCACGTACTGGGGTTCGTGGGAGTGGACGGACAGGCCTGGAGCGGTTTGGAGCTGGCCTACAACCAGAACCTGAAAGGGGCTTCGGGTCAGGTCGAACTCACGATGGATGCCAAACGCCGCAGTTTCAGCAGTCAGAAAGGCTCTCGAGCGACGGCTGGAGATTCCGTGATCCTGACTCTCGACAGCACCATTCAGTTCGCAGCCGAGCAGGCACTCCAAAAGACCGTCGAGTCTACCCGGGCGATCAATGGAAGTGCCATTGTCATGAATCCGCAAAACGGCGAGATTCTGGCCATGGCCTCCTACCCTCCCTTTAATCCTAACCTCTACAATACCGATCAGACCAGAAACCAGAGAAATCGCGCCATCCAGGATTCTTACGAACCGGGCTCCACGTTTAAGGTGGTGACGCTCGCAGCCGTTCTCGACCAGGGAATGACCACAATAGATGAAACTATTGATTGCCGGGTAGGTACCTTGCGTCTGGCCGGGAAAGTCTATCGCGAGGCCAGCAGAAGCTACAGTGAGCTGAGAGTCGACGAGATTCTCGCAAAGTCCAGCAACGTGGGGACAATCAAGCTTGCACTGCGTCTGGGCAATCAGAAGTTCTACGAATACATCAAACGCTTTGGATTCGGTGAGCCGACAGGTATCGATCTTCCCTTTGAGGTAAAGGGGCGGCTGCGCACACCTCCAGAGTGGTCAAGGCTCTCAATCGGGGCTCTGGCGATTGGGCAGGAGTTGAGCGTAACAGCGCTGCAAATGGTGCGTGCCGTTTCTGTGATCGCAAACGGGGGCTATCTGGTGGAACCATACGTGGTGAGCCGAATCGTGAGCCCGGCCGGACAACTGGTTGCTGCCCCGCAGGCAGTCCGTCACCGCGTGATCAAAGCCGAAACGGCCCGGCTCTTGCGGGGGGCCATGAAACATACCATCGAGCAGGGAACCGGGAAACTCGCCCGACTGTCCGGGTTTTCAGCCGGAGGAAAGACAGGAACAGCCCAGAAGTTCGTTGGCAAGGGGTACTCAAAAAGCAAGTACATCTCTTCATTTCTCGGGTTCGGACCTCTTGAGGATCCCGCTCTGGCCGCGATCGTGGTTATTAACGAGCCGGTCGGGGAGTACCGCGGCAGCCTGGTGGCAGCTCCGGTATTCAAGGAAATCATGGAGCGCGGACTCATCAAACTGGGAGTTCCACGGGACGAGGTTTCATCCTTGTGGATGACCTCCCAGGAAAAGCGAGCGGAACCGAAGGAGGCTTCGGGAGTCTTAGAAAAGCAGGACCTTTCCATGGAGGGTCTCAGAAACACCGTGGCTGCCCTGGTCGGAAGCAGCCCGGACGGCTTGGCGGAAGGGAATGTCGTCACCTTGTTGACCAAGGGGGTCAACTTACCCGATTTCAATGGATTGAGTTTGCGAGAGGTGGCGATTTCCAGTGCTCGCCTCGGGCTGTCTCTAAGCTATACGGGAAGGGGCAGAGTGGTGGGCCAGAGACCGCCCCCCGGTACCCTGGTTGTCCCAGGAACCGTGTGTGAGGTGGTACTCTCGGAAGAGGGAGGCATAGAACTTGCGGCTCGAAGACCTTATCGCGGCGTTTCCCCCCAGGTCATTTCAAATCGGGGTGGAGGGGTATTTGAAGACTGAAATCTCTTCGCTGGAATACGATTCCCGAAAGATCGGCGCCAATTCGATCTTCTTTGCGATCGAAGGACATGATCTGGACGGCCATCACTTTATTCCCCAGGCTCTTTTCAACGGTGCTGCAGCGATCGTTTCCGAGTGCCCGGCTCCGGCGGACTTCCCACGTACCTGGCTGCAGGTAGAGAACATTCGCCGATACATGGCGGAAATGGCCAGCCGTTACTTCGGACATCCCTCCGAGCAGCTGCAGCTGGTCGCCGTGACCGGCACCAACGGAAAAACCACCACTGCCAGCCTCATTCATTCGATCCTGGACACGGCCGGGCCCGCTATTCTGATGGGTACCGTCGAGACCATTGTGGGGGAGAAGGTCGTGGAGTCGATTCGAACGACGCCCGAGGCGACCGAGATCCAGAAGCTTCTTTCCTGTGCGATCGAACAGCAGTGTGAGTCGGGGGTGATTGAAGTTTCCTCACACGCCCTGGCCTTGGACAGGGTATACGGATGCAGGTTTGAGGTGGGAGTATTTACCAACCTGACCCAAGACCATCTCGATTTCCATGAAACCTTTGAGCGCTATCTGGCCTCTAAATGTCAACTCTTCGATCTCTCCTACAATCCCGCTCTCCGAGTAGCCATCCTGAATGGAGACGATGCCAATGTCGCCTCCTGTCCCCTGGATGGTTCCGTTCGCGCCGTGACATTCGGAATGTCGGACCGATACGATGTGTATCCCCTGAGCATGGAAACTGGTTTGGAGGGAACAGAACTGTTGCTCAGTGTGGAGGGTAGGAGAGTCAGAATCTCGAGCTCTCTAGCAGGTACTCATAACATCTACAACCTGATGGCAGCCGTAGCCGCCTGTTCAAACATGGGATTCCCCGACCACCACATCTCGGCCGGTATCGCCGCACTCGAACAAGTCCGGGGCCGTTGCGAGAGAGTCTCACTCGATGCCCCTTTCACCGTGTTTGTGGACTACGCTCACACGCCGAATGCGCTCGCCAGCGTGCTCAAACTGGCCCGAGACCGAGGCCGGGGACGGGTGATTTCAGTTTTCGGCTGCGGAGGGGACCGCGACCGAACCAAGCGCCCTCAGATGGGACGGATCGCATCCGAGCTGGCCGACATCGTCGTACTTACTTCGGACAACCCCCGATCCGAATCACCCCGGGAGATCATTCGCCAGATTGAACTGGGTATAGACCCCCATAGTCCCTTCGAGTCAATCACGGATCGCCGAGAAGCGATCCGGCGCGCCTTCCACCTGGCAGGTCCCGGGGATGTTGTCCTCATTACCGGCAAGGGACACGAAACATACCAGGAAATCAATGGCCGGAGAATCGAATTCGACGACGCCCGCGTGGCCGCAGAAATCTATGATCGTAGTCTCTCTCGCTGAGGCGGCTGATGTCCTGAAGACCACCCTTGCCGGGCACCGAGTCGTCTCCAACTCAGAACCATTGCCTCCGGTTTCGATCGACAGCCGAACGATCTCTCCGGGAGACTGTTTCGTAGCTGTTTCCGGTGCACGCTTCGACGGGCATGACTTCATAGAAGAAGCCATTGAAAAGGGGGCTCGCGTAGTGGTTCACTCCAGATCCCTTTCTGTGGGAGCCACAGCTGCTGATTGCGTTTTCCTAAGAGTCGAAAATACGACTCGAGCGCTGCAGATTCTCAGTTCTCTGGTTCGGGAAAAGTGGTCGGGAATCGTTGTCGCTGTGACCGGCAGTATGGGAAAGACGACCACTCGAAGCTTCGTGTCAACGTTGTTGAGGCAGCACTACCGGGTGCGCGAATCACCTGGCAACCTGAACAACAATTTTGGCGTACCGCTGAGCCTCCTGGGGGTAGAGGAGCGTGATGAGATTGCAGTTGTCGAGCTAGCAATGAATCATCCGGGGGAAATTCGGGCTCTCTCGTTGATCTGCCGGCCGGACATCGCTGTCATCACCAACGTGGCACCTGTACATCTCGAGTTCTTCGATTCGATTGACCAGATCGCCGAAGCAAAAGCGGAAATCCTGGAGGGCTTGAGAGAGCGAGGAAGACTGCTCTTTAACGCCGAAGATCGGCGACTCTGTGCGATTGCCGGGAACTTCACGGGGAGCACAATGTCCTTCGGGGCCTCCGACCGCTGCCAGGTAAGTGTGACCGGTGAGCACGCAGCCGATCTCCACCGGATGGAGGTTACGATTCGAACGCCCACAGGCCGGTATTCGGCTCGTCTCCCATTCTCCGGGAGACACTATTTGTGCAACCTGGCGGCGGCTATAGCCATTGCTGTGGCTCTGGGCCTGACGGACGAGGCGATCCAGAACGGCATCCGCCGACTGTCACCCGTTTCCCAGAGAGGACGGATCAATTTACTAAGCCCCGGCACAGGAATCGAGTTCACTCTGGTTGACGAATCCTACAACTCGAACCCTGAAGCTCTGAACTCGGTTCTGGAAGATTTTTCGCGCTGGCTCTGGAGCGGCCGTAAGCTGGCAGTCCTTGGCGATATGCTGGAGCTCGGAAGTCAGGCGAAAACGTACCATCGTGAGGTGGGACGGCGCCTGGCTGGTCTGGGTCTCGACATTGTGATTACCGTGGGCGATCTAACCCGGGAGACGAGGAGAGGGGCACGTGAGGCCGGGGTTCCCGCCCATCGGCTGGTTCATGCAGCAGACAGTTCACAGGCGGCCGAGCTAGTGCTTGGATTACTACGCAGCGGTGATTTGCTGCTCGTAAAGGCATCTCGCGGAATCGGTCTGGATCGTATGATCCGGCAGCTCGAGGCGGGTTTTGAAGTGGGCGAGGCATCTCCTTGATCTACTATCTTCTTTATTCCTTTCACGACTATCTATCGCCTCTGAATGTTGTCCGGTACATCACCTTTCGCACGGCCTATGCGTCTCTTACGGCCCTGCTCATCAGTCTTCTTCTGGGTCCCTGGGTCATCCGGAAGTTAAGAGATTTTCAAATTGGGCAGTTCATTCGCGGGGAGGGTCCGTCCAGTCACCAGGCAAAAGCTGGAACCCCCACTATGGGAGGGTTACTGATCATCATCAGCATCGTCCTCCCAACTCTGCTGTGGGCTGACTTGACGAATCTTTACGTGTGGATCGCCCTGATCTCTCTGCTGGTTCACGGAGCGATCGGATTCCTGGACGATTTCCTAAAGGTCTCGAGGCGACAAAGCCTGGGCCTGCGGGCCCACCACAAGCTGTTCCTGCAGTTGTTGGTGGCCTTCGGAATTGCCCTCACCCTGGTCTTGCTGCATTCCAGGCAGCTTTACAGCATCCGTCTCAGCGTTCCCTTTTTCAAGCAGTTTACGCCCGAGCTCGATCTGGTCATTATCGGGGTTTCAACCTTTCTCCCGTTAATCATTTTCACGATCCTGGTTGTGGTGGGCAGCAGTAACGCGGTTAACCTGACCGACGGCTTGGACGGGCTGGCAACCGGACTGGTAATCATTGCGGCATCGGCACTCACGGTTCTCACCTATGTCACGGGGCACGCGGAGTTAGCGACCTATTTGGACCTGATCAAGAATACCTATGCAAGCGAATTGACGGTTTTTTGTGGCTCCATGGTGGGTGCCACGCTGGGTTTTCTGTGGCACAACACGCATCCCGCAGATTTGTTTATGGGGGATGTTGGCTCAGTGTCCCTGGGTGGAGCGATCGGAACGGTGGCCGTGCTGATCAAGCAGGAGCTGCTGCTGTTTTCGATAGGAGGCATCTTCGTTTTGGAGATCTTTTCAGTGATGGTGCAGGTCGGTGCCTTCAAGATGCTGGGCAAGAGACCGTTCTTGATGGCTCCCATCCACCATCATTTCGAGCTCAAGGGCTGGACCGAGAGCCAGGTGGTGGTGCGTTTCTGGATAGTGGGCCTGGTGTTTGCTCTGTTTAGTCTGACGACGCTCAAATTGAGATAGAGCCGTGCTCCAGCTACGCCATAAGAGGGTTCTGGTAGCAGGCCTGGCCCGCAGCGGGGTGGCCGCCGCCAATCTTCTCCTCTCGCGGGGAGCCCAGGTTCGGGTCACGGACCTGAAGCCCGCGGACCAGCTCCAGGAGCAGCTCTCACGGTTGCAGGGGAAGGTGGACACGACCCTGGGAGAACATCGAGTGGCAGATTTCCTGAACACGGATCTGATCGTCCTGAGTCCAGGCGTTCCCAAGGACATCAGGCCGCTGCAAAAGGCCCGTTCTGAGGGAATTTCCGTACTTCCAGAACTAGAGCTTGGGTTCCATTTTTTGGATGTCCCAGTGATCGGAGTTACGGGATCCAATGGAAAGACCACGACCACAACCCTGATCGGGAAGATTTTCGAAAGTGCGGGTACTGCAGTCGCGGTAGGAGGGAACATTGGAACGCCCCTTTCCGAGATCGCACTCGGCCGTCCGGCTGCCGGGACGACTCTGGTAGTCGAACTTTCTTCCTTCCAACTGGAGATGACCCAGCAATTCAAGGCCGACATTGCTCTAGTGCTCAACATTTCTCCAGATCATCTGGACCGCCATGAAAGTCTTGCATCTTACATAGCAGCCAAGCGGAAAATTCTTCTCATGCAGCGGGGCGCTGACTGGGCGATCCTGAATGCGGATGATGAAGTGACCTCCGCCATGATGTCTGAAACCAAGGCGCGCGTTTGCCCCTTCAGCCGCCACCCTCTGAAAAGGGGGGTCTGTGTCGAGGATGGTCAAATCCTCGCAAAGCTGGAAGGGCGCCAGGAGGCACTGCTGGCAGTTTCCGAGATCGTGATCAGGGGGCGGCACAATCTCGAGAATGTTCTAGCAGCGGCAGCGGCAGCCTATGTCTCGGGGATTCCAAGGGACGCCTTGAGCCGGGCGGTGCGAGACTTCAAGGGAGTCGAACACCGCCTGGAGCGGGTGGCGCGCGTCGACGGAGTCGCTTACTACAATGATTCAAAGGCCACCAACGTGGAGTCGGCCAGGAGAGCACTGGAATCCTTTTCCGGCCCCATCGTACTCATCATGGGCGGACTGGACAAAGGAGGGGACTTCGTACGGTTGCAGCATCTCGTGAAACGCCGGGTCTGCCGTCTCATTCTGATCGGGGAAGCGGCCGCAAAGATCGAGAGGTCCCTGGGTCACTCTACCTGGGTCTCGAAGGAGGAGGATCTGGAGGAGGCCGTTGTGCAGGCAAGTCGCTGCGCCCGCCCTGGAGACACGGTCTTGCTGGCTCCCGGCTGCGCCAGCTTTGACATGTTTCGCAACTACGAACATCGGGGTCAGGTGTTCAAGGAAATTGTCGCCCGCATCGTTCATGATCAGGATCGGCTATAGCCCATGAGGAATCGCATCCCGCCAGATAAGACGCTGCTGCTGCTGGTTTTCGCTCTTCTCGGTTTTGGCCTAGTGATGGTCTTCAGCGCTTCCGCCGTGGGTACCGGAAGCTCCCGGATGTTTGTCCGTCAGTCCATTTTTATGTTCTGCGGACTTGCGGTCATGCTGGTAGTCATGCGCGTGGACTACCGTTACTTTGGCGCTAAACCGATCCTGCTTCTACTGGTAGGCCTGAACTATCTTCTGCTTCTGGGAGCACTGGCTTCTCCCCCTATCAACAACGCCAACCGCTGGCTTGTGGTTGGACCCTTCGGGGCCCAGCCTTCGGAACTCTCAAAGCTGGTGTCCATCTTTCTAACTGCCTCCTTTTTTGTCTGTTGCAGGGAGGGAAAAGCAGGTAGAAGAGAAGTATTTACTTATCTCTCGATACTGGGTTCAATTCTGGTGCTGGTGCTGGTTCAACCGGATTTCGGGACGGCTGCTTGTATAGCATTCATTGCAGGCGTTCTGCTATTCCTAGCCGGCCTTCGCCTGCGTTATTTTGGAGCTGCTCTGCTGGCCGCTGTTCCCGGCTTCTTCTTTCTGGTCTACCGGGTACCCTACCGAAGGCATCGGATTCTGGCTTTCCTGAATCCGGAAGAGGATCCGCTCGGCGCCGGTTACCAGATTCGACAGAGCTTGATCGCGATCGGGTCGGGTGGCCCGGGTGGACAGGGCCTCGCTCAGAGCAAGCAGAAGCTAGCATTTCTTCCGGAGGCACACAACGATTTCATTTTCTCGATCATAAGTGAGGAGCTCGGCCTGGTTGGAGCCACTCTTCTGGTGGCTTTGTTCCTGGTGTTTTTCTGGAGGGGAGTAAGAGTCTCACTGCGATCGGACACAGCGTTCGGAACGCTCGCAGGGCTGGGGATTGTTCTCATGATCATGATCCAGGCACTGCTCAACATCAGCGTTGCCATGGGGCTCCTCCCCACCAAGGGCATTCCACTGCCCTTCATTTCAGCCGGAGGCTCATCCCTGTTCGTAACTCTGTTGTCTGTCGGAATCCTACTCAATATCTCGGCTCACCCTCGGAGTTCGACCGATACTGCCTGGTATGCGAAGAGATCATGAATCTGAGATCGGAACAGGAAGGCGGGCCACGTGTTCTCTTTGCGGGTGGAGGGACGGGTGGCCACGTGTACATGGCCGTTGCAATCCGGCAGGAACTGGAGGGGCGGAGGCGTGGTTGCCGCTGTTTGTTCGTGGGTACCGATCAGGGTCTCGAGACTCGAATTCTACCGCCGCTGGGGTTTCCCCTGCGAACTATTCGTGTCGGGGGATTGAATCGGGTGAGTGGCTTGCGGACCGTAAAGACCATGCTGCAACTTCCCGGCAGTTTCATCGACTCCTTGGGAATTGTCCAGGAGTTTCGACCCTCGGTGGTGGTGGGACTGGGAGGACACTCGTCCGGTCCGGTAGTCGTCGCCGCCCGCGCAAAGCGGTGCCCGGCCCTTTTAGTCGAGCCCAACGCCTACCCAGGTCTAACCAACCGAATGTTGGCCCGCTTTGTGGAAAAGTCGGCCGTAGCGTTTGCGGAAACCAAGCGGGTCTTTGGCTCAAGGGCGGTAGTCACCGGCGTACCGGTGCGGCGAGAGTTTCATGAAGTTCATTCCTGGGCGCTGAGCAACCGAGCCCTCCGGGTACTCATCTTTGGGGGCAGCCGCGGAAGCCGTCCTATCAACCGCCTCCTCTGTGAGGCCCTGGCCCATTTGCCAAGAGGTCTTCAAATCACACATCAGACCGGAGAGGATGATATCGAGTGGGTCCTAAAGAGCTATCGGGCAGCGGGCATTGAAGCTCGAGTTCTCGAATATCTGGAGAACATGCCTGCCGAACTGGCCGGAGCCGACCTGGTCATCTCTAGGGCGGGCGCTTCCACGGTGGCAGAGCTGACTGCTGCCGGCCGGCCCTCAGTTCTGATCCCCCTACCGGGAGCAGCAGATGATCATCAGCGTAAAAATGCCAGATTACTGGAGCAAAGGGGCGCGGCGATACTCAGGGAACAAGCAGATGTGGACGGGCCGGCGTTGGGCCGCCTTCTAGCCCGACTTTGGGAGAATCGAGAGATGCTCTCGAGAATGGCCGAGGCCGCCAGAAGTTTGGCTAACCCTGACAGTTCTGCCCGGATTACCGAGCTGATTGAGGAGCTTTCAAGATGAGCGGCCTGGGCTTTTTCGGGGGCCGTTCTATCGAGCCCGTGCACTTTGTCGGGGTCGGCGGAATCGGAATGAGCGGCCTGGCCCGCATTCTGGCTCAAAGCGGCGTCAACGTCTCGGGTTCCGATCTTGAGGAGAGCCCGGTGCTCGGGGGCCTCCGTGACCTGGGCGTCAGAGTCGAAATAGGACATCGTGAGGAGAATCTCGGAGAAGCTCGATTCGTAGTCACCTCCAGTGCGATTCCAACCCACAATGCGGAACTGGAGGCAGCCCGCCGAAAGGGCCTGCAGATTCTTCACCGCTCGGAAATGCTGGCTGAACTCCTACGCTATCGAATCGGAATCGCGGTCTCCGGGACTCACGGAAAGACGACCACGTCAGCCATGATGGCGACCCTGTTCAGCGAAATCGGTCTGGATCCCACCGTCATTGTCGGTGCGCAAATCTCTAATCTGGGAAGCAATGCGCTTCTCGGCACCGGGCCCTACGCTGTCTGTGAAGCCGATGAGAGCGATCGGAGCTTTTTGAACGTACCTGCAGTGTTCAAGGTCGTGACGAATATCGACGCCGATCACATGGACATTTACCGAGATCTGGAGGATCTGAAGGTGGCCTTTCTGGAGTTTATGAATTCGGTCCCGTTTTACGGTCTGGTCATTCTGTGTTTCGATGATCCAGAGCTGCGTGAGCTGACCGAAAAAGTTCACCGTCGAGTGTTAACTTACGGCCTTAGTGCAGGTGCCGATGTGTCGGCGAAATGCTTGAAAACCAGGGCTTTCGGTACCGTGTTTACCTGTTACCAGGGAGAGCGGAAGCTGGGCCGGGCTGAGCTTCATGTTCCAGGTCGTCACAACGTCCAGAACGCCCTGGCCGTAATTGCTATGGGCCTGTGGCTAGGAGTCTCCTTTGAGGACGTGGCCGGGGCTCTGGCTAGTTTTCAGGGGGCCGAACGTCGACAGCAGTTCAAGGGAGAACGCGATGGAGTGGCGGTGATTGACGACTATGGTCACCACCCGACGGAGATTAGAGCCACACTGGAGTGCCTGCGGTCAATCGGGAGACGCACGATCGTGGTTTTTCAGCCCCATCGTTACACCCGCACGATGTACTTGATGGAACAAATGGGGGACTGTTTTGAGGCTGCCGACAGGCTCTTCGTGCTGCCTGTATATGCGGCCGGCGAGGACCCTATCCCCGGAGCCGATTCGGAAACACTGATTCGCAAGATGGGGGCTGGCATGCCGGTCACTTTCGTGGAGGATCATATGACCATGGTCAAGCGCATCCGACAGGAAGCTCGCCCGGGTGATCTGGTTGTGACAATGGGAGCAGGAGATGTCTGGAAAGTGGGAGAGGAGTTCCTTGACTAAGCGGACCACCAGGAACCGGACTCGGGAGAACCTGAAAAGAGTGGCTCGATTCGGTGCGGCTGTAGTTCTGGTTTCCGTTGTGGCCTCCGGCCTCTCTTATGCCATCCTGGCCCTTAATAACCTGACCGCTTCTGCCCGGGTCTTTTCTCTGGATCGGATCACCTTTCAGGGCCTGCATCGGGCAGACGGTAGCCACCTCGAGCAGCTCGTGCGTGATGCGATTTCCGAGAACGTCTTAACCGTCAACCTGTTTCAAGTGCGAGCACTGCTTGAATCTGAAAGCTGGATCAAATCCTCTGTGGTGCGAAGAAGACTGCCGGACCAGATTGAGATTTATGTTCAGGAGCGGCTTCCTGAGGCGGTGGCGGCCATAGACGGAGAGCTCCAGGTAGTGGATCGGGAAGGAATCGCTCTGGCCCCATTCGGTCCTGGTTTTCAGTTTCTGGACAGGCCGATCGTGAAGGGGATGATCAGTCATGAGGTGGAAGGTGCGCGGGACTGGAACTCTCACCGAATGAAGGTCTATTTTCAGATTCTCAGTGAGCTGGATGGGGGAGGGCAAGAGTACAGCAGAACGATTTCCGAGGTAGATCTCAGCGAGGTCAGCCAGATCAAGGTAATTCCGGAGGGAGAACTGATCCCTGTACTCCTGGGCGCACAAGATTACCTGCAGCGATATGAGACCTTTGTGTCCCGCTTAGATCTTGTCCAGGAGGTGAAGAACCTGCATGGACAGATCGACTGGATCGATGTAACTTTCGCTAATCGAATCATTATCCACACACCGCGAGGACAGCGGCAGTCTTCTGTGGACATGGTGGATTCGGACTGAGAGAGCCAAGGGTTATGGGAAGGAAATCACGGCTCATTGCTGGAATCGATGTCGGCACCACCAAGATCTCTTCGGTGGTTGCCGCCGTGGAAGGGTCTCAGCCGCAGGTGCTGGGATCCAGCAGTGTTCCTTCCATCGGAATTCGGAAGGGAGTTGTTGTCAACCTCACGGAAACTATCGACAGCATTCGAGCTGCGCTAGAGCTGGCCGAGGAACGATCGAAGACTATAGTCGAGTCGGCGCATGTGAGCCTGGGGAGTGCATACCTGCGGGGGATTAACTGTTCTGGGCAAACGGAGGTGCGCGGCCGCAACGACGAGATAACCCAGGAGGACGTCGAGCGAGCCGTAGGTGAGGCGCGAGATGTGGAGATTCCCGATGGCTACGAGATCATTCACGTCCTGACCCAGAAGTTCAAGGTCGACGAACAGGACGGAATCGACGATCCCGTCGGGATGTACGGTCATGAGCTCAGCGTCAGACTGCATCTCGTCATGACGGCTTCAGCCGTCGTGCAGAACATCGTTAATGCGGTTAACAAGGCAGATGTGGTGGTGGACGGAGTGGTCATGCAGGCGCTGGCATCGGCCGAGTCGATCATGACTGACGACGAAAAAGAGCTAGGGACCTTTCTCGTCGATATCGGCGGCGGCACAACGGATGTTGCCGTCTACAGTCAGGGTGCTATCTGGCACTCTGAAGTCGTTCCTCTCGGTGGGAATCTCATCACTAAAGATATTGCCATTGGTACCAAAGCCCCGATCAAGGAGGCTGAACAGTTGAAGAAGACGATCGGCAGCGTCTTTCCGGAAAGTGTCCCGGTAGAAGAAGTTGTGGAAATCAACGAAGTAGGTTCGGGCCGCGAAAAAACTCTGCCCAGACAGTTCATTTGCCGCATCATTCAAGCTCGCTGCGACGAGCTCTTGAATCGTGTGGCCCAGATCACACAGTCAGTTGGGATGAACAATGAACTCGCGACCGGAGTGGTGCTGACCGGGGGAGGAGCCATGTTGGACGGCCTGAGAGACCGAGCCGAAAAGATTCTGAGAATGCCCGTGCGAATTGGCTATCCGGTAAACCTGGTAAGGCACCATCACGAAATCTACCACCCCTCGTTCTGTACGGCCCTGGGTCTTTTGCGCTACGCACATGAGCTTAGGGGCGGCGGGATCCCGTCGCCTTATAAGAAGCGGGTCTTAGGACGATCGAAGGCCAGAACAGATCGAGTGAGGAGTTGGTTGTTGGAGAAGATCTCGTGAGAACGTAGCGGGATTCCAGACACAATGAAGTAGAGAGGAAATCTCTCGAGGAGACACTCTGTGAGCCGATTGCAGTTCGATGAAAAGACGATCAAGCTGGCCTTCGACGAAGGCCCTCTCAATGGAGCGCGCATTAAAGTCATCGGGGTCGGGGGCGGTGGATGCAACGCGGTGAATCGAATGATTGAGGCTGGCATCGAAGGGGTTGAATTCATTGCCGCTAACACGGACATGCAGGCCCTGCGCCTTTGCCACGCGCCGCTTAAGGTCCAGCTAGGGAACAAACTAACCAAAGGTCTGGGCGCAGGAGCCGATCCCGAGATCGGTCGACAAGCTGCGCTGGAAGACACCGAGAAGATCATCCAGCTCCTGGAAGGCTCAGACATGGTCTTTGTGACCGCCGGTCTGGGCGGAGGAACTGGAGGCGGAGGAGCCCCCATCGCCGCCAGTCTGGCTACTGAACTCGGTGCCCTGACCGTCGCCGTGGTTACCCGACCATTCGATTTTGAAGGTAAGAAACGACGGCTTCAGGCCGAGAGGGCTCTGGAGGAATTGAAGGACAGTTCAGACACCGTGATTACCATTCCAAACGAACGCCTCTTGCAAACAGTTCCAGAGGGTACTTCACTGAGCGATGCCTTCAAGTTTGCAGACGACATCCTGCGCCAGGCGGTCCAGGGAATCAGCGACCTAATCACGGTTCCAGGAGTTATCAACCTGGACTTCGCGGATGTGAGAACCATTATGACGAACATGGGGATGGCGCTCATGGGTACGGGAATCGGTTCCGGCGAAAACCGTGCCGTGCAGGCTGCCCAGAACGCCATATCCAGCCCGCTTTTGGAAGACACTACGATCCAGGGCGCTCAGGGAGTGCTAATTAACGTCACCGGAAGTCGGGCCATCACCCTTCATGAGGTTAGCGAGGCCAGCCGCATTATTCAGGAAGCCGCTCATCCAGACGCCAACATCATTTTCGGGTCGGTCTTTGACGAGGCGGTTGAGCAGGAGATCAAGATCACGGTGATCGCGACCGGGTTCACGCATCTTGGATTCGAGAAACGGGAGAAAGAGGGCAGTGACAAAGACATGGTTACCGACCCTGCCGTCCACTCCTCCCAGGTGGGTTTGACCCAGCCGCACATCCGACACATCGAGCTAGCTGACGGAACGACCGATCAGGAAAGGGAGCTGGAGGTTCCTACCTACTACCGCAACGGTCTGAGCCCCTAGAAAGCGGGACAATTTACCGTCCTGAATGCGTTACCATCACTCGCCCGTCCTCGACGTACTAACAAGTACGCCGCCTGTGCGAAGGGCCTTCCTCGCAAGTCTTGCCAGAACGGGTCTTCTCCCGCTTTGGCAAGCGATCCTTTCGATCAGACCATGAAGGGTCGTCCTACACCGGGTGGCGACCCGCAGCAGCGGTCTCCACCCCGGCCCGAGGCCCTTTCACCACGGGCTGCTAGCAACATTGGCCGGGCACACACGGACGAGGTTCCACATTGCCGGCGGGCTCGAACACGGTGAAATGGCTGGCAAAGGGCTCGGATTTTAGAATAGTCGCTGTCTTCTCACACACCTCTTTCATCTCTCCCACCGGAAACACGTGGTCCGGGTCATCGTCCAAATGGAAGGCGCACCCGGGTCCCTGAAACATGGCGTGCTGGCCGATGAAGTAGCACTCTCCGGCCGGGTCGACAAGCGGTTTGAAGGCTTCCACCATGACGGAGTAAAGCCGCACCTGCTGCAGGGACCGCTTTTGAAGAGCAGAAAGCTGGTGCTGGTCAAAGTAACGCTCAATGATTTCTGAACCCTGCATCCACAGATAGTCGGTCACCAGTTGCGTTCCATGGAACCCGGTGACTGTAAGATGCTGCTGGAGTTCCTTGAAGCACAGGACTCCCGCTACACAGTCGGCCCAGGCCTGTTCGTTCTTACGCAGTAGCTGAGGAATCGGGGCGTACGATACCACGTCCGAGAAGGAGAGCTTTCTTCCAGGCTTCAGCACCCGGTACATCTCACGATAGGCTCTCCTCTTGTCCACCGCCAGGTTGTTGACACAGTTGGAAAACACGACGTCCACGGTTTCGGCAGGAATTGGGATCTTTTCGTCAAACTGACCCTCCAGGAACCGGATGTTGTCGTATCCAAGCTGCCCGGCCACCTGGCCTTGAAACGCACGGGCCCGCTGTAGCATTGCTCTGTTCATGTCCAGACCATACACACAGCCGCTGGGTCCTACCTTGCTGGAGGCTATGAAGCAGTCCCGACCTAGTCCGGGTCCCAGATCCAGGACGGTCAATCCTTCTTCGAGAGTACGCAGTTCACCGGGAATTCCACACCCGTAGTTTCGCTCGAGTACCTCCCGGGGAAGATGGGCCAGCTCTTCCTCGTTGAAGAAATCTTCATAGTTAACGGCGCAGCACAGCGAGGCGTCTTTTTGCGCCGCTGCCTTCGAGTAAGTGTTTCGTATCGTCTCTTTCGCCATACCCTGTCCGTGTCCTTTCGCTATTAACGATCCAGGCATCCCATGCTTCCACAGATTTCTGTTCTTGTCCCAGGCCTCGATTTTACCGGCAGAAGGCCAGGGCATGGTTACCGTTACAGAATCTTAACAATTCTGAGGAAGAGCCGTACAAGCTGCACTGGGATTCTTGACTCTTGTGTATGATTTCCAGACCTTCAAAACCTCGTAATGGGGGATTTTCTCGGCGTCCTGAGCGTCTGTGTTTGTAGTTTCTATCCCATTGTGACATAGGCGTGGGGCTGCCAGAAAACTTGGCCCGGGTCTCCGCTCACTGACCTGGAGTCCCATTAGCCCTTGTCCTAGCAGCTAGCTACTGACCACGAGTTAAACTGGCAAAGCGGAGAAGGTGTCGGGTTTCGAATACTACTAGATTCTGCAACCCCTGGAATCGGGCCTGAGGTCTCGGTTTACGCCTGCCGTTAACGAGCAACCGGTGGCGCGGACTCGGTCCTTGTCCCTTCCCTGGTCAGGAATCGCGACCGAAGACGGTTCGCTCTGAAGCTTGTGAGACTCCTTTCCTAGCTTTCCCACAACGGAATTTTGCGGGATGTCATTACACCGATCTAGCTGTACTTCCGGAGCGACGGGAACTGGATCGCCAATTTTCTGGGGCCCTACACTCTGTTCAAGACAGACTTTCGGAGTAAGGCTTTTTCTTCTTGGCCGGTGCCCGAGTACTTCGAGAGCCGACAGGAGAGTCACGAGGCGGACTAAAGACGCTTTCTACCTTCCTGTCACACCATGGCTACAAGGTAGATGTCCGTCCCTATCGGAGCAGACTGTCCCCTTTTTCTACAAAAATGCGGCCCCGGCGGTTACAGTATGGACAGTTGAACTGCACCACGGAATCATTGAACTCGGCCCAGGTTACGTAGCAGTCGTCATAGGGGCATCGAATCATCTCTTCTGTCAGATATCGCTCTGCAAAGTACTGCAAGTGAATCGTTTTCCACTCACGGACCGGCTGAGGCTGGATCCAAGTGGAGACACTTCTGCAACCCGAGCATTCGATCCGAAGCTGCAGGCCGAATCCGGCCACCGTACTGGGGGCGATCTCCAGATTTCCCCCGCAGTAAGGGCAAAGAGCGCATTCGCCGGCTCCCTCGGGTCCGAAGTAGTCCCGCGCGATTCGATCCTCTTGACGCATAGTCAGCTTGGACATTGACTGCCAGACTTCACCCACACGAGTCAGGCAAGTCCTTCCAAAAGAGAGGATATCACCAGGCAGGGGGAGCCAAGCGATCCATGGCGGTGCGGAAGACCTGGTCGTCCCGGATCAGTTCAAACCCGGTCTCTTGCGTTATGATCCGGATCTTCATCGCCTTTGGGACCGAAAATCGCCACCCCCAGAACTGCTCCAACCACGG
>CAZMGM010000032.1:16591-24711 GCA_964565865.1 uncultured Acidobacteriota bacterium
CCACGGCAAAAATGGAGAAGATAATACCTCCGAACACTAGCGAAAAGAAGATCCCGATTGTGGTAACCCCCCCCCCCATCATAGTTTCCAGAAAATTGACGAGTTGGGGTGGAACGTCCGGTGTGTCGCCCAGCCTCTCCAGGGCCTCGTGGCTCCCGAATCCTCCCCACATAAGCTGGATAGGAATCGAGACCACCGTATCGACCACGGCCCCGAAGAGGCCTGCGAGGAGGCCTAGAAGCGCTCCATCGCCGTACGTGACTCGTGGCTGGTCCGGGGGGTAATCTTTCATGTAAAGATACGAGGCCAGCAGGCCGCCGCCTATGACCAGAATGCAACAGGCACAATTGAGGAAGCTGATGGGGCGAATTGCGGACAGCACGCCTAGAAAGAGACCTCCGGCCAGAATGGGAACAGATTTGCTTGGCTTAACTGGAGACATGGGATTTTTCTAGTAGTCCCTGGTGAGAGTCTCGTGCGGTCGTGTGCCAGGGATCTGCGTCGGTTCGCCTTGCATCTGGACCCACGGCGGGGCTGCAACCCGACCTTCGGGACTCTCAGCAGGGGCCGCGGGTCCAACCAGCTGATCAAATGCGATCCACACAAAGAGCGCGGCTGGAAACCCCGCCAGCAGTCCGGTTACCACTCGCTCGAGGGGTGTGCTGAAGGTCAGTGCATTGATGATCATAAGCGCCAACGGTAGCAGGATCAGACGTGGCTTCCGGAGCAGCAGCCGGCCCAGATGCCTGAGCCAAGGCCAGCACAAAACTCCCAGCCAGAATCCCAGATAAATACCGATGCACCGATGGCAGACAGCCAGCTGCGTTCCAGCCACCTGAAAACTACGTTCTGGGAGCTGGTGGCAGATATTAGAAAAAAAAAGGTAAATCGACCCAGCTGGAAGGGGGTGCTGCTCGACAAGAAACGTTGGGGTAGCGATTAGGACCAGCCACCCCGAGACCAGTAGCAGGAGCAAGGAATGGGCACGTCCGAACATCGCCGGAATGGTAATGGATCCAGAGTGACGTGACAAGCTACCAGCCGCAGGTCCGACCCTGGTTCTGCACGAGCAGCCACGCATGTAGAGGTGCGAAATAGTCGAGAATCGCCGAGGCGTCCATTTCCCGCTGTCCTGTGATCAACTGGAGTGCGTCGGGCCAGGGTTGGCTGGCACCGAGGGCCAGCATTGCCCCGAGTCTGGTGCCGGCCTCTTCGTTCTGGTAGATGGAACAACCGTGGAGGGGGCCTTCCCATCCAGCCACGCTGCAAAGGGCCCGGTGAAACTGGAACTGCAGAATGTGCGCTAGAAAGTACCGGGAATACGGTGTGTTGGCGGGAATGTGATACTTGGCTCCTGGATCGAAATCCTCCTCTGTACGGGAGATCGGCGGGCGGATTCCCTGGTACTCCCCAATCAGTTTCCACCAGGATTCGTTGTAACGATCGGGTGGAATCTCACCGGAAAAGACGCCCCAGCGCCACCGGTCAAGCATCAGTCCGAAGGGGAGGAAAGCAACTTTGTCCAGAGCCATTCTGAGGAGCATCCTGATGTCGCTGCGATGCTCTGGTACCCGATCGATCAGACCCACTTCGCGGAGATATTCGGGTGTTATGGACAAGGCAATCGTGTCTCCAATTCCCTCGTGAAACCCGTCGTGGGCACCTTCCTGATACAAGAAGGGTTGCTGGTTATAGGCCCTCTGGTAGATATTGTGTCCCAGCTCATGGTGAATCGTGGAAAAATCTTCGCCTGTGATCTCAATGCACATCTTGATTCGAATGTCTTCTTCACCGTCAATGTTCCAGGCGCTGGCGTGGCACAGTACTTCGCGGTCGGCCGGTTTGGTGAAGAGCGATCTCTCCCAGAAGGTCTCGGGAAGGGCATCGAATCCGAGTGAAGTGAAGAAGCGCTCGCCGTAGCGGACCATTCCGATCTCGTCCAAGCCTTTTTCTCGGAGAATCGAGGTTAGATCAAGACTATCGTCGGCTCCCTCTGGCCGGACCAGGTCATAAATATTCCCCCACAGCTGGCTCCACATGTTCCCGGTCAGGTGCGCTGGGATGGGCTGGTCCAAGGGCACTAGTTCCTCTCCGTAGTGCTGCGCCAACTCTGCCCGCACGTAACAGTGAAGAGACTCGTAGAGGGGACGCACCTGGTTCCACAATCGATCCATTTCGGCAGGGAATTCCTGCTCGGGCATGTCGTAACCGGAGCGCCAGAGTGCTCCCAGGTCAGTGAATCCCAGCTCTCTGGCACCTTCATTCGCCAGTTGCACGAAGCGCCGATATTTGTCTTTGATGGGAGGCGAAATTGTTCGCCACCCCCGCCAGGCCTCGAGCTGATCTTCTGGATCGCGGCTTTTTGCCAGAGTTCTGCTTAACTGGCCCAGAGTCAGGCAGTCGCGACCTTCCGGACAATATCTCCCGGTCGCGTAAATAGACTCCATTTCGGTGGCGATGGACGCCAGTTCCTCGCGTTTCTCTGCATCTTCCGGTGCGGCCAGAGGCAGTGCAATCTTAAGTAGGTGGAGCTTCCGAGCCACGTCCGGGGTCAGGTTACTTCCTTTGTAGAGGGCAGCCTCGCGACCGACTTTTCCCGTCCAGGCCAGGAGATTGCTCAAAGCGTCGGCGGCCAGCCGTTCGGTATCCTGCGTAACGAAGTTGGCCTGTACCCAGTTAGCTCTAGACGACTTGTCTACAAGCTCATCGAGGCCTTCCTCTGCAAGCCTGACAAACTCGGTCGGATCGGGCAGGTCCGGGGAGGATCGGCAAGAAACGGTCAAGAGCAGGGCCGATCCGATTAGAAGCTGGGAGCAAGTCCCACTGGTTCGGGCAGCGTGTGGATAGATGGTCATCATTCCTCTCCAGTCTGCAAGGCTGACGCAGCGGGTTCGGTTTGTGAATGCCGCCTCTCACGTCCCCGTCGTGCCGCTGCAGATCTTACCAGGATTTGAGGTGACTCCCCAGGGCCGGCTGCCACTTGTAACCCTGCCGGAGGCCCGAGCGGAGCCTCTCTCGGGGTCATTCAGGATCCGAAATGGCTTATTTAAGGCTGGATTTGTCCTTTTAGAATGAGAGCCTTCAATGTCAAGACGACCGTACTGCAGGCTACCAGCATCGAGAAGTCGCAATCTCTCCCCATTTTATGTTGCCGTAACGGCGTCTCAGGTTGCAGAAATCGAAAAAACTGCCGGGGTTAAGGAAGGGGGCTGAGAGATTAGGGTAGGCGGGGCACACCGGCCCCGTGGGTGGCAGATTTGAACATGGAAGATCCGGCATTCCTCCTTTCTAACCAGAAGATCTCACGCAATCGATTATAGATTCGGCTTCTTCATCAGTGCTTGCGACGTTTGTCACACTTCGGACGATCTTGACTCGAACGGGGGGGGCTGCCAAAATTTCCGCTGCGTGAACATGGGGCGGCGCGGGAGAGTTCCGTACTGCCCGGCTTCCGGAACTCTATGACCTTCGCCAACAGCCTGACGGTACTGCGCATCCTTTCGGTTCCAGTGCTGGTGCTCCTGATTCTGAGCGGGGCCTGGAAGGCAGCCCTGCTGCTATTCGTTGCCGCCGGTTTGAGCGACCTGCTTGACGGATGGATCGCCAGAAAGTGGAGACAGCAGAGCAAGCTGGGAATAGCGCTGGATCCACTGGCAGACAAGTTTCTGCTCATTAGTGCTCTGCTGGTGCTCTGCTGGCCAGGCGTGTCCGATTCCTACCGGATCCCCATCTGGCTGACCGTGACCGTCATCGGCCGGGACCTACTTCTGGTGCTGGGTGCCGCTGCGGTCTACTGGCTGCGTGGCCTACATATGTTCCCGCCGTCGTTCTGGGGCAAGTCGGCGACCCTGTTTCAGATCTTTAGCGTCTTTCTGGTTCTGGTCGCCAATGCCGGAGTTACAAAGCTGATCCCCCTGGAACCCATCTTTCTCGGGGCGCTCGCGTTGACTCTGATATCCGGTTTACACTATCTGTATCGGGCAAGCCATCTGGCCGATTTTTCTGGTTAGGCGGCTAGTAGTCCATGACAAGATTGGGGCCGTGTGCGGGATGGGACAGAATTAAGGGACACAAGTGGTTCAACGCCAGGAGGATACACGGGTTGCCGTTTTCAATCTCGACCCTTCGAGCCTGAAAATCGGCATCGTGGTCTCACTTTTCAATTCGGATGTCACGGGGAAACTTCTGGAAGGGGCCCGAGAAGAGTTAAACCGGCTGGGAGTTCTAGAGGGGAACATTTCAGTCGTTCGGGTTCCAGGCAGCTTTGAAATTCCTCTGGCGGCGCGGGTTTTGACGCTCACTTGCCAACCCGACGCCGTGGTTTGCCTGGGGGCGCTGATTCAAGGAGAAACGGACCACTACCACTATCTTGCTGCCGCAGTGAGCCAGGGGATAGGACAGGTCGGGCTCGAGTCCCACGTACCGATTGCCTTCGGCGTGCTCACTACGAGCAGCCTGGAGCAGGCTCTGGATCGAGCCGGCGGAAGCTCTGGAAACAAGGGGGGCGAAGCCGCGCGAGCGGCTGTCCAGATGATCCAGGAACTACGGAAACTGGAGTCCGAAAAAGACGAGGGATCCTGAGCCGCTATGGGAAGTCGACGAAAAAGCAGGGAGTATGCTCTTCAGCTTCTCTTCCAGCATGAGTTCCTGGAGCAGCCCAGCGGTGAGGACCTTTTCTGGGAATCGAAGAAGGTCGATTCCCAGACCCGGGATTTCGCCGAGTTTCTGCAAGACCACTTTCTGGAGAATCGGTCGTTCATTGATCGTCTGATTCGAAAACACGCCCGGCACTGGAAGTTGGAGCGGATGGCAACCGTGGATCGCAACATCCTGAGAATGGCAATCACGGAATTCCTGTACGCCGAAACACCTCGTGTAGTCGTCATCGACGAAGCCATCGAAGTGGCCCGGAAGTACAGTGGCGAGGAGTCAACCGAATTTGTCAACGGTATTCTGGATGCAATCCACCTGGATCTGGAAGAGATGGCCGAGAATGCCAGGAATCAAAAGGATGGATAAGAACGGAACCGACCCCGTCGAACAGAGACGCCGCAAGCTTGCCGAAATCAAGGAGCTAGGCTGCGACCCCTACCCGCATCGCTACGAACTCAGCCACGAAGTCTCGGATCTGGTCCGCCGGTTTTCATCCAGCAGTACAGAGGAACTAGAGAAGAAGAGCCTCCAGGTGCAGACAGCAGGGAGAATCGTCTCTATGCGTGGGCATGGCAAAGTGGGTTTCGTTGATCTGGCCGGGCAGGGAGCCAGGCTTCAGCTCTACGTCCGCAGGGACAGAGTGGGCACTAAGAACTATCGTCTCTACAAGCTGCTCGACATCGGCGACATCATCGGAGTTGCAGGTACGGTTTTCAGGACCAGAATGGGAGAGCTCAGCCTGGCCGTCGAACAAATTGACCTGCTGGCCAAGTCGCTGCTTCCGCTGCCCGATAAATGGCACGGTCTCACGGATGTCGAGCTGCGCTTCAGACAGCGCTACCTGGATCTGATCGCCAACCCTGAGGTCCGCCAGATCTTTGTCCGACGCGGCCACATCATCCGCGAAATCCGTAGTTTCTTCGATGATCAGGGGTTTTTGGAGGTAGAAACACCCATGATGCAGCCCCTGGCCGGGGGAGCAACGGCTCGACCTTTCAAAACCTTCCACGAAGCGCTCGGCGTTTCTCTTTACCTGAGGATCGCGCCTGAGCTGTACTTGAAGAGGCTGACCGTGGGCGGTATGGACCGCGTCTACGAAATCAACAGGAACTTCCGAAACGAGGGCATTTCGATCCAGCATAATCCTGAGTTCACCATGCTGGAATTCTATATGGCCTATGCAGACTACAATGATCTGATGGATCTTACGGAGGAGATGCTGACCCGGGTTGTGGAACGCGTGACGGGTTCCACTGATGTGCCCTTCGGAGATGAGGTTCTGGATTTTGGCCGCTACCGGCGCTTGAGCATGGTGGAGGCGATTCTGGAGTATTGGCCCGTCTCCATCACGAGACCGGAGGAAAGAGATCTCGATAACCCGAGGCGTCTCCTGGAACTGCTCCAAGACCTGGATGCAGAGGTTGACGAAACGGCATCCTGGGGAATCCTGCTGACCCAGCTTTTCGAAGCGGTGGTCGAACCGCGGCTCGTGCAACCGACTTTTATTTACGATTATCCTGTCGATACTTCCCCTCTCGCTAAGACGAAAGATTCGGATCTGCGCTTCGTGGAACGGTTCGAGCTTTACGCCGGAGGGTTCGAACTGGCCAATGCATACAGTGAGCTTAATGATCCGCTCGAGCAGGAAAGGCGCTTCGAAGAACAGCTCCGGCAAAAGGAAAAGGGAGATCAGGAAGCGCACTCTATGGACGAGGATTACGTTCGTGCCCTGTCCTACGGCCTTCCCCCGACAGGTGGGTTCGGATTGGGAATTGACCGTCTAACGATGATCTTGACCAATCGCAGGTCGATTCGCGAGGTGATCCTCTTTCCCCAACTGAGGCCGGAGGCTGGACGCCTTCCAGAAGGCGAACAGAATTGATCTCCTTCCACTGGACTCTGTCCGTTTGCCATGCCTTTTGAGCTCTTTGTCGCAGTGCGCTACCTGTTGGCCCGCCGCAAGCAGGTGGTGGTCTCGATTGTCTCGCTGATTTCGATCGCGGGAGTTGCTGCCGGTGTGATGGCTCTGATCGTTGCCCTGGCGCTCAACAGCGGCTTCCAAAGGGAATTCCAGGAACGGATCCTCTCCGCCACCACGCACGTCACCTTGCTCCAGATCCAGAACCGCGCCATTGCCGATTACGAATTACTAGCTGATCGGCTGGGGCGCGTTGACGGTGTCCTGGCGGTAGCTCCGACCATTTACAGCCAGGCGCTTTTGCAAAGTGATCTGGGCCGTTCCCAAGGGATCTACATTCGGGGAATTGATCCGAACCGTCCTCAATTCATGGGAGGACTTCTGGATCAGATTGTGGAAGGGGATGCTGCCTCATTCGGACAGAAGACTCCTGTTCCCGAAATGATCGTGGGAGAAGATCTGGCCCGGGCCCTGGGGCTGCTGGTGGGCGATCAGGTCCGAGCTCTGGGCCTGAAGGGCGAGCTGGCTCCCTTCGGGATCGGCAGATCGATACGGCACAAGCGGTTCAGGGTAGCTGCGATCTTCAAATCGGGCCTCTGGGAGTTCGACGCCAACTGGGCCCTGATCTCTCTGCGCCAAGCTCAGCTCTTCGAAGGCCTGTCCGCAGGGAAAGTTTCTGCTCTGGAGTTCCGACTACGGGACATCTATGAGGCCGATGCAATCTCGCTGCAGCTGCGTTCCCTGGCCGGGCCCCCTTTTTCAACACGCACCTGGATGGAGCTGAACCGGCCTCTGTTCTCGGCCTTGAAGCTCGAAAAACTGGCTCTGTTCATTGCTATTGGGCTCATCGTGTTGGTGGCCTCTCTAAACATCATCATCACTCTGACCATGATGGTGATGGAAAAGACGAACGACATCGCTGTGATTGCTGCCATGGGAGGGCTCCCTTCCACCATCCTTCGCATTTTCATGTTCCAGGGCGTGATGATCGGAACGGTCGGGACCCTGATCGGTTCAGCCCTGGGCAGCTGTCTGGTGTGGTACCTTGAAACCTACCAGGTAATCGCCCTGGACAAGACCGTTTATTCCATCTCTTCCGTGCCTTTTGAATTGCGCTGGAGTGACGTAACGATCGTATCGGTCATGGCTGTGGTGATCAGCTCTCTGGCCACCATCTTTCCGGCCCGCTCCGCCTCCAGGCTCAAACCCGTGGAGGGTCTGCGCTATGACTAGTACCGGGAGTAAGAGCAGGGGGCTCATGCAGGTCGAGAAACTGGTCAAGCGCTATCTCTCGGGGTCTTCCGCCCTCACCATACTCGACGGACTTGATCTGACTGTGGAGGTAGGAGAAAAGGTTGCCGTCACAGGGGCCAGTGGCTGCGGCAAGACCACCCTTCTTCACCTGATCGGAGGCATGGATCAGCCCAACTCGGGTCGCATATGCTTCCAAGAGCAGGACCTGGCCGGGATGGGACTGCAGGACCTGGCGCGGTACCGCAACGAGGAGATTGGCTTTGTGTTCCAGTTCCACCATCTTCTACCAGAATTC
>CAZMGM010000033.1:0-23892 GCA_964565865.1 uncultured Acidobacteriota bacterium
GCCAGCGCCGCTGAAATTGGGTGAAAGGGTGGCGGGTTTACCCCCACCCTCAACTTTCACCTCTTCTGGAATTGGACGATGACTCCGATTACCTTCGAGA
The DNA here is from genome assembly GCA_964565865.1 of uncultured Acidobacteriota bacterium. Lineage (GTDB taxonomy): Bacteria > Acidobacteriota > UBA6911 > RPQK01 > CBDAPI01 > CBDAPI01. The sequence goes on from CAZMGM010000033.1 coordinate 101, forward strand.
ACACGAATAGCCGACGGTTTGCGTCTATTAGGCATCTTTTTGACCCCTCAACATTTTCAAACGCGATTTATTACACGAGTCAGGCCTCTCCCCTCTTTGGTCTACGCACGACGGTAGAGATTTTCGCCCCTACCCCCTAAGTCGCTTATATTTGGCTTCTTTTGACGTCTTCGCTCTATGACAACGAGCAGGTGAGGGGGGACTCCCCTTCTCCGTTTCTTCGGGACACCCCGTTCTGTAAATGACCAATACAATCGATGCTGACTGCAATAGGAGGTCCCGCCACCATAGATAACGCTGTTCGGGCACCCTGGTTCCGCGCAGAGCTGCTTGTTGCTCAAGGTGCATACCCCCCTATACCCCCTTTTTCATCCGAGAGGGTGGAGAACCCCCGTCAGAACTAGCTTTCAGATGGTTGTCGGAAGCGCGAGGAATACTCCCGCCTCGCGCATCTCTGCCAGCTTCTCCCAGCGATCATGCACGGCTGTGATCTGCCGATCGGCCCACCTGTACCCCATAATCTTGGTTATCACCCCCCGCCTAATTCCTAGCTTGCAGTTCTCAGTGCGATGCGGGCGGACCATCAACGTAGGGCTTCAACGCGGCGTAAACCGCGAAATTCAGAGGCGTGTCTACGCCGTGTTCCCGGCCCAGGCGGACCACGGTGCCGTTGAGGGCCTCAAGTTCCATGTGCTTGCCGTCAATTAGGTCAGTGAAGGTCGACGTACGGTGGGTGGGCGGCAACCGGTTGCTAATCAAGTCCATCAGTTGATCTGGCAGCTCGGGGGAAAGGGACACCCCCGTGGCGTGAGCCACATGGATCACTTCCTGTAGCAGGCCCTCCAGCAGTGCCCGGCACTCCGGCGTAGCCAGCACCGGTCCCAGGGGCTGCCGGGCAAGCATCTCGGCGCCGCCAAGACAACAAATTGCCACAAACTTCTCCCACAAGAAGCTCCGCATATCCTTGCGCAGCGCCACATCGATGCCAGCATTCTGGAAGACCGTGACTATTTGCTGAACCCGGGGAGTAACGCTGCCATCCGTTTCCCCGAAAGAGGTCATATTATTCGCTCTTAAAAGAATTTCCCCCGGCTGCTCCACCAGTGCGTTGATATAGGTTGCCCCAGGAACGAAATGCCCGGGCCCCACAGCCCGTTCGATCCTGTCCCCATTGTCCACCCCATTTTGAACGGAGCTTACGACGGTGTGAGGGTCGACCATGGGACGGATCAGTTCCGCTGCCGCGTCGGTGTCGTAGGTCTTCACCGAGAACAGGATCAGGTCTACCGTCCCGATTGCGCCAGGATCGTTAGTAGCCTTGACCTTTACGTTGAATTCCTCGGCGGTGGGTAGTTTCACCGTCAGCCCCTTGGACCGTATCGCTTCCAGGTGTGGACCTCGGGCGATCAGGGTGACATCTTCCTCGGCCCGGGCCAGCATGCCTCCATAATATCCTCCGAGTCCCCCGGCACCCATGATCGCTATTTGCATCGTCTACTCCATTGCGGGTTTAGGCCTTTTCAGGCCGACATTCCTCATATTAACCACAGATCCGAGTTCGCCTGGCTTCTTCATGATGAATGATCAAAACCTATCAGCTCTCGAACCTTGAATCCAATCCTGTTTAGTCATCTTTCGACCCGAAAACAGACTCTGATTCCTGGGTTATCCAGGTACTTTCGTCAAAATCTGATAATCGGAGACACCTCTCCAGTTGCTCGATCAAAAACACCGGGTCCTAACTCGTACTCCATCTCAAGCGGTCAATCCGAGACAGTATCTCGGCCCACCCCTCCTCGCTTACCGCGACTTCCGCCATCTGAAACATCACGATCTGACTATGGTGAACCACCCTCGCTCCGATCTTGATCAGTTGGGTCAATAAGCTGCGAAGCGACCAACTTTATGGCGTTTGGGGCTCAGGCGGTGAGGGACATATCTACATTGTGGGCGAGTGGGGGACGCTGCCCAAGAACATTCCGCCAAACCCTTGCGCGTCCGGCAGCTCCATCCATTTCAGCCCCGACCGGTCCGCCACCGTGTCGGTCGCCCCAGCCAAGCCGTCCACGGCGACTGCAAGTAGCAGTGCCGTGAGTGTTGAGGCAGCGATACAGTTTGTTTGGGCGGTCTGTATCAAGGTTTCCGGTGCTTCCTCAGGCAAGCCTTGTTAAGCCATTCCCTCTCCAGTACCCAAACTGGACAGACCTGAGATCCAATCTAGCGTACTGTGCGACAATCATCATCAAGAAAAATAATAGGAACGCCTCCAGGCTGGTGAATACGTCCCGGAAGGAGAGCCTCTTTTTCTCCAGTCCAGCTTGGCTAGGGTTTGAAGCTCTTCGTCTCCACCATTACAACTTTCATCTTATCAATAGTTTACAGAGTTACGAGTCTTGGGGATATTTTTCAGTTATCCGTGATTTGGGAACAATTTGGCCACATCTCTCCGGCAACAAGAAGCCCTAATTGTTTAATGTGAGGGCCGCGTTCAAGATCCCCCGACCTGCACTGGAAGGGCAGACCGTAGTAAGAATCCAACGGCTACGTCAAAATCTCCTTGACCACGCGGGCCGAGAATTCGTCGGTAAGTCGTTCGCTTCTGCCCTCTTGTTCATAGACCAGCTGGCGGTGATTCATCCCCAACAAGTGAAGAATCGTGGCATGAAGATCGTGCACGCTCACGGGATTTTTCACTGCCTTGTAGCCGATCTCGTCAGTGGCTCCGTAGATCGTGCCGCCCCGGACACCGCCACCCGCCATCCAGACACTGAAACCGCCTGGTCCATGGTCGCGGCCGTCGGCCATCCCCGCTCTGGACTGGGAAAGCGGGAGTCTGCCGAACTCCCCTCCCCAGATAACCAGGGTCGTGTCCAGCAAGCCACGCTGCTTGAGATCCGCCAGCAGGGCGGTAACTGGTTTGTCCGTCTTGCCGCAGCAATAGCGGAGACCTTTATCCAGGTCTGAATGAGTGTCCCAGATCTGTTGTTCAATGTAGATCTGGACGATCCGAACACCGCGCTCCACCAGCCGCCGGGCCATCAGGCAACGGCGGCCATAGGAAGCTGTCAAAGCATCGTTGAGCCCGTACATTTCATGCGTCGATTGGCTTTCCTGGGAAAGATCCAGGGCGTCGGTGGCTGACATCTGCATTCGAGCTGCCAGTTCGTAGCTGGAAATGCGGGCGTCCAGGTCCGGGTGTCCGGGCCTCTGGTCACGATGAGCTGCGTCCAGACGTTTCAGCAGAGACCGCGACAGCTCCACGATCGGACGGGGCCATTCCTCCCGGGGCTCCAGATTCAGGAGGGGAGATCCCAAGGAACGGATGCGCGTCCCCTGGTACAGGGGCGGCAGCCAGCCAGCCTGCCAGTTTTGAATGTGGTTGACGGGCAAGCCCTTCGGGTCGTCGAGCACTACGTAGGCCGGAAGATTCTGGTTTTCGCTTCCCAGGCCGTAGACAACCCAGGACCCCAGCGAGGGCCTGCTGGATAATAGGCTCCCCGACTGCATGATGAAAAGGGCCGGCTCATGGTTGAAGTTCGTGGTGTACATGGACCGGATCAGAGCGATGTCGTCGACGTGTTGGGAGAGGTGGGGCAAGAGGTCAGAAACTTCCATACCCGATTGACCGTGTTTGGTGAAACGGTATGGGGATGGCATGAACCCGCCGGCTTCATCGATGAATTCAATGTCATTGGCCAGGTCGCGGCCCGGCGGCTGTCCGCTGTATTTATCCAGTGCTGGTTTCGGGTCGAAAAGATCCACCTGGCTGGGGCCACCATTCATGAAGAGGTGAATCACGGATTGAGCCCTGGGCTGGTGGTGGGGAACCCGCGGCTTCAGGTCGTACGCCCTGTGATCTGCCGGACGGCCGGTGTTGGAGGAAAACAGATCGGCGGCCAGCAACGAGGCCACAGCTGTGCCGCAAAATCCATCGGTTATTCTAGAAAAGAAACTACGCCGCGGCAACCTGGACGAAGCAGCAGGAGAATGACGGTTTGTGCAACGGGAAGACATCTCAATTTCCTTAGGGGTCCGCCTGGATCACGGTACCTTAATCAACATATAGGAACTCGGCCGAATTCAATAGAGTGTGGCAAACATTGGAGAGCGCCAGCCACCGGGCACGTGATCTTCTGGGTTCGGCCGAAACTTCTTTTTCTAAATGCTGCAACCAATGAGATGTGAGCTGGGCCAACGTCGCCATAGCCATTTCGCGTTCTTTGGCCAACGGTGGGCGACTCAAGGTGGCCATAAACACTCGCTCAACCTGCTGCCTCGCGTCGTCGTCGGCCGCGTCGATCACCCGCCCTGCCAGGTAACGGGAGCTTTCCCGGACCAGGTCGTTGTTCATCAGTTGTAAAGCCTGAGAGGAAACCGTGGAGTTGCGACGCTTCAGACAGTTGGGGGTCAATTGAGGCGCATCAAAGGCTTCCAGCAAACTCACAGGACTCGAACGGCGCTGGGTCAAATAAATGCTGCGCCGAAAGCCCTTTTCAGACGCCTCCCCCACGACTTCTCCGTCGGGTCGGACTTCCACCGGATCGGGCGGCCCGAAGGGGGTCATGTCCAGCCTTCCGGACACCTTGAGAATCGTATCTCGCACTTCGTCGGCGTCCAGACGGCGCAAGGGGAAGCCAGACAGCCAAACATGCTTCTTAGCGGAGGCGGGACCCTCGGGATCCAGACGCGAGCTTTGCCGATAGGCCGACGACGTCATGATCAGCCGCTGCAAGGCCTTGATGCTCCAGCCCTTGCGCACGAATTCCGTCGCCATCCAATCGAGTAACGCAGGGTGGGAGGGTCCCGAGCCCTGGGCTCCGAAGTTACCCGGAGTTGCTACAAGTCCATGGCCGAAGTGGTGCTGCCAGATCCGGTTGACCATGACCCGGGAAGTCAGGGAGTGGCGGGGTTGGATCAACCAGTGGGCCAGCGCCAGACGGCGGCCGCTCGTATCGGTTTTCCACGGTGGTTTTACCACCCGATAGGGTTCGATCCCGTCCCTCAGGGCAGAAGGCACACCAGGCGTCACTACCGGTCCGAGGTTCTGGGGCTCTCCACGCAGCAGTATGGCGGTCGGTGTTGGTTCGCCTCCCATGTCGAAAAGGGCTCGAATGCGCGGCTTTGGTTGCAGTTTCGATTGGGCCGTCTCAATCTCCTTGTCAATTTTCGAAGCCTCGTCCCGGTAATGGTCGAATCGCTTCGCCAGGTCTTCCGACCCGATCGTGAGGCCGGCTCCGAATTTGTCAGCCAGATAGAGCTGGGCCGGCGTACGCTCCCGAGGGGAAGTGTTAACCGCTTTGTGCACGTCCTCGCGCAGGACTTCGGGAAGTTCCGCTAACTTTTCGGCCAGCAGCTCTTCACGCAAGGGTCCTGCCTTTTCTTCCAGTAGCGTCTCGAGGCGCAGGATCGCTTCTTCAATGGGCGCGTTGTGGGCTCTGGCCTCCTCTCGCTCCGATGCACTCACCTTGTCCAGAAAACGGGTATTGGAATCATTCCAGTTGGAGCTGGGTCCCTCCATATTTGGAGAAAGCCAGTCAAAAGGATCCAGGGCCGTGCGCAGGATGGCACTGAATCGATAGTAGTCGCGCTGGGGAATCGGATCGTATTTGTGATCGTGACAGCGGGCGCATCCTACGGTCAACCCCAGAACCACGGAACTCAGAATCTCAACCTGGGAAGCAACTACGTTTAGACGCAGTGGCAGGTAGTTCTGCGCGACGCTGTAGGTTCCGTCTGGAGCCGTGCGCAGAAATCCGGTAGCCACCAGGGCGTCGATCTGTTCTGCCGAAAGCTCAGGCACCTGGTAGTCAAACAATTCATCGCCTGCAATCTGTTCCAGCAGGAAACGGTCGTAGGGCTTGTCGGCGTTGAGCGAGCGGATGACATAGTCGCGGTAGCGGTAGGCGTGGGGCCGAAGAAGATCGCTACTCACCTGTCCTTCCGAATCAGCGTATCCAGCTGCGTCCAGCCAGTAACGCCCCCAGCGTTCTCCATAACGGGGTGACGCCAGGAGGCGATCGATCAGCCGCTCGTAGGCAGAAGGACTTTCGTCTCCAAGATAGGCTTCCACTTCCTCGGGGGTGGGAGGCAGGCCGGTCAGAGCAAAGTAGGCTCGGCGCAGCAGCGTGAGTCGCGCAGCTGGAGGAGAGAAGCCGAGGCCTTCCGACTCCAGCTTTGCCAACAGAAAGGCGTCGATCGGGGTCCGAACCAACTGCTGCTGGAGAACCCTGGGAACCTGTGGACGCTGAGGCGCCTGGAAAGCCCAGAATCTGTGGTTTTGTTCGCTCACCCGAGGGTCCGGACCGGGGCCCGGCTCAAGAACCTCATCTTCCTCCGAGGGAGCTCCGGCGGAAATCCACCCTTTGAGTTTGTCCAATTCCTTCGATGTCAGCGGTCGCACCGAGTAACTTTGCTGCGACTCCGGCGGGGGCATTTCCCCGGCTTCGATGCGCCGTATCAGAAGGCTTTGCTCGGGGTGGTCGAGAACGATAGCGGGTCCGGAGACGCCGCCTCTGAGTAAATCGGCTCGCTTGCGCAGATCGAGCCCGCCCTGCTGTATCCGCCGGCCGTGGCAGACCAGGCACTTGACCCCGAGAATGTTCACCATCACATCCGGCCCGTCGGGATTCTCTTCCTCTGCCGGCCAGTCTGCTTCGGCCACCCCCCCCTCGGACCGGGCACCGCTTTCGATCCAGAGGCGGATCAGCTCGATTTCCTGATCCGGGAGGCGGCTTCCGTCCGGGGGCATTTCGCCTGCCTCGATCCTGGCCAGGAGCAGACTCTTACCCGTCGAGCCTGGAACCAGAGCGGCCCCGGAATTCCCTCCTTTAAGGAGAGTGTCAAGCGTCCTCAGGTCCAATTCCGCCCGTCGCTGGAATTCCCCATGGCAGGACTGGCAATTACGCTTGAGTATGGGCAGGATGTCGGACTGAAAGTGGGGTTGGTCTAGCCCGCCAGCTCCAGACAGAACCGTGGCACTGCATAATGCCGTGGCCGGAAGAGTGGAACAAAGAAGCCACGTTCTCAACATTCGGCGCCTTCCTGTCACCATTAGTTATGTAGTTTAACTGCTCGAGGCTGTTTACCAATTTGGGGGGACAGGAGGATCTCCGGCCTAATACTGTGATTGGGCGCTACAGAAAAGACTTTTCTCGATTATTCAACAATCAATCCCCCCTTACGCTTGGCCCGATAGATCATACGACTAACCTGTCGGCCTTTATCTGCGTATGGGCATTGGAAGAAAGCGCCTCTTCTGGAAGGCCATGCCTCGGGTATGATAGTTGCGTTGCCCCGTCCCGTGGCATAAAGATGTAAAAGAGCAGGTACTGCGCGAGTGTCAAACTTGGCGAACTGGTAATTCTTGCCGTAAGGAAAGAAAAACCCATCTCGAAACTTTCTCTCGAGGATATTGTCACCAACCTTTCGGGCCAAGGCCAGGAACTGACTGTCGTTAGTTATTCGATACATTTCTAGGGCAAAGTAAATGCTACTGGCGTTGGTAGAGCCCCAATCCATGTGGCTATATTCGATCTCGATCTCGGCTTGCTGGCGCATTCCTTCCAGGTTGACCTTGTGCGGTCCGGCAGTCGAGGGACCGATTTCACCCAGGTCGTTGGCTCGAAAGATGGTCCGAAGCATATGCCAGATAAACTCGTCACCGCTGAGTCTGTAAGCCAAAGCGTAAGTCCACAGATACCTCTTATTTGCCGGTTTGCGCTCCAGAATGGTTCCTTTCTTGCCAAAATAGCCATCTCGCTGTAGCTCAAATCCGGTCAAATCTCTTCCGTCGGCCAGTATGGGGGCAAATGTATTGTCTTCCGGCCGATAAGCGTATTTGGAGTATGCGACCAGATCGTCCACAGCCCAATGCCGAAACTCCTTTCCTTCCTCGCCCAGCATCTCAGATATCTTCAGCCGCGCTGCTGCCGAAAGAAATGCTCGTAAGAAGGCATTTTCAGGATGCAGAACTTGGCCTTCCAGGACACCTTCTCCCAGCTCCGGTCCTAACTGCGCCTGGGCGCGGTCCTTCTTTATTTGACTGTATTGAATGCCACCTAGACCGGTCTTCGGATCGCGGGCTTCTACGTACCGATACGCCAGACGCTTGGCCCAAATCAGGGGCTCCTTTTCCCCGCTGAACTTGTGAAGCAGCGCCGCTGCATACATAAGATCAGTGCCGGTGGCGTCAAAGGTCAGGCCCTTGCCGACGAAGAAGATTGGACCGCCTTCGTATTCGTTGCCCCACAGCTTGCCCAGTTCACCGCCTTTGTATCCACTGTTCCAGAACTTGAACTTGCCCTCCGTAGAGTGATATTTGCCATGACGATCCATATCAAGGTTGGACCAGTTCAGGATATGGGCGTTCCAGAATGCCTCAATGAATCTCTTCGTGGCTGCCGGGTCGACCTCCCACATCAATTCATAGTACGGATAGTGGTTCTTGAGCTCGTGCTTGGGGCCTTCTCCGACCAGTCTGTCCCCACCGGCGTCGTACATCGCATGGCCGCCCCAACACAGTAGACCATTGTCATCGACAAGGTTGGCGAAGGCATAGCGGATTGCGGCAACAGCAGCATCATGATACTTCGGGTCACCGGTCAGTCGGGTCAGACCGTCAAAAACGCGGAAAAGGTTCTGCTGAGTGGCCAGGTTGGACATTATCCACTCCTGGCCTTGATACTTCCACTTCACCGGCTCGAGAGTGTCAGCATTAACGCCATCGACAAACAGGGGCGTGTGTTTGGGGCCATATACATCCCGGCCACACTCAAGAACTTTATCCGCGAATTCCCGTACCGCATTCAGGTAGCGGTCGTCGGCCTCAGCCCGGCATAATCCCGAACTCGCAAAGCAAACGACAGCAATGGACATCAAGAACACGCCAATTCTGATATTGGGACTTTTGGAACTCATTTCAAACCTTGGGATAGGTTCCAGACTTGTTCGAGTCCCTCGCGGCTGATGCCCATTCGGCCACGGATCTCTGCTTTTTCTCCAACGCCGAGTGACTCGCAGAGAACTGGTTTGAGGTGCATGCAGGCATTGGCTCGATTAATCCAGGTGCCGATGACCGGTTTGTTCCACATCTGAAATGCGTATCTGTCCTTGACTTCGTTGGCAATCACCAGGACCGAGGCGTCGAGTTTCGCGTTGGGGTCTTGAATCCAGCCACCCGCACCATGGACATAGGTTCCCTTTCGGGCGACCCGGTCATGCCAGTATTCTCCGTCTTCTTTGCGATTCATCCTGCTACTCGGAAGAAACTCCTGATTGACCCAACTACCTCCTCCGTTGTTCGCGTTGAAGCAGAAGTCCAATACAGTTTTTTTCAATGGCTTGGTGGAAAGATTTTCCAGGGTCCAGGTGATCTCGACATAATATTCGCGTGGCAGTAGAGAAATCACGATTCGCCCGAAATTCTTAAATTCTATCCTTCCCAACCATGAACCTTCTGCTTGCTCCTTCCAGTCGACAGGGTTGGTATGGAAGTAGCGACTGTGAGGAAGATCTGTTACGAATTCCGGGAGCAGGGCTCTGAAAGAGGGAGCGTGCTGATTTGGCAAAGTGACGATGACATCGGCACTGGGTCGCGATGGGGACCAGAAGCTGATCTTTGCCACTTGTTCGTCTACTTGTTTTGCACTGTTCTGCGTCTGTTCTTCTGCGCCCATGCAGCTCGCGCAGATGAGAGTGGAAATTGCTATATGGCCTAGTAGTATCAAGGGTTCGAATCCCTCCCTCTCCGCCACATCAAATAGGAACATTTTTCACCACTTTTCACACCAGAGGAAACAACCAGGCTCCGGCAGCTGTTACGGAGAGTCCGACCACGCCCATCAACAGGCTCATGGGCGTCAGCATCCTGAGACCCTCGCGCTCGGTCATACCGCTCATCTGAGACACAACCCAAAAACCACTGTCATTCATCCACCAGATGGCCTTCGACCCGCACCCGATGGCCAACGCCAGGTAGAGGGTGTGAAACCCCATCTGGGTCGATTCCGCTATGCCTCCAAAAATGCCAGCGGCCGTAATCATAGCGACGGTGGAGGAACCCTGCGCTGTTCTGATTAGGCTCGTGAGGACGAAAGCCAGCGGCAGTACAGATACCTGGTAAACCGTCGAAAGCCGCTGAATCGAAGTGCCGATTCCAGTCTCCTGGAGGGCATTGCCGAAAGCCCCCCCTGCGGAAGTGATCAGGATGATCACCCCGGCGCTACTCAGAGCGCTGCCAACCGCCTTCATCGTCTTCTCACTCGACCTGGAGCTCAAGAGCATGGCCAAGCCAACCGCGGCACCCAGGATCAACGCTATGTTCTTGTCGCCCAGCGCCTGGATGAACCCCAAAGTCAGGCTCTGGAATGAGAAACCGCCCTCCGCAGCAGCCACTGGTAGGGCGTCGAGGGCCGTACCGATCGTGATCAGAAGGACGGGCAGGAGAATGGGACAGAGGGATAGCCACACGGGAGGCAGCTCTCTATTCTCTCGTTGGGAAAGGTCTTTCAGCTGACAAAGGGACTTCTTCGATTCTCGCAGAGGCAACCTCCAGCGCCGGTTCGCCCACCAGGCATACACGAAGCCGAATGTGGAGGTCACCAGGCCGACCGTGCACCCGCCCAGGATCATGAGGCCAATGTCCAGACCCAATGCGTTTGCCACGAAAAGTGGACCGGGGGTGGGGGGCACCAGAGAATGCGCCATCGTGGCACCGGCCACGATGGCGAGGACGTAGAAGAGATAGTTCCTCCCGGTCCGCATCCTCATGGCCTTGCCCAGCGGTATCATCAGGTAAAAGACTGTGTCGAAAAACACGGGTATTCCAAGCAGAAAACCGCTTCCCAGGAAACCCAGGGGTGCCCGCTTTTCTCCGAAAAGTCTTAGAACGGACCGAACAATGCGATCCGCTGCTCCGCTCTTGAGCAGACAGCTCCCGATAATGGAGGCCATCGCGATAATGATTCCGATCTGCCCACAGGTTCTGCCAAAACCCGTCGCTACCCTCTCTCCGACTGTGCGTGCAGACCATTGCCCCGCAGCGGTTGCATCCATGCCCCTCTCCAGGGCCACCTGTTCGAGAACGGCTGAGGAGGTCAAAGCACTCACCGCCAGAGCGCCCAGTAGCAAGGCCAGAAAGGCGTGCAGCCGAAAGAGCAGCACTCCGCCGACAACCACCAGCATTCCTGTCAGCAAAATCCAGACGGGGTTCACAGCAAGCTAATCTTGCGTTTCGAGAAGGAAAAGTCAATGCATGCTGGCGTGGGTCCCGTTCCTGGTTACCGGCTGAGGGTGAAAACTAAAGGTCAAAAGCTCGTGGAATGTCGAATGTCTAATATGTAGGAGGTTCCCAGGGCGACGTCAGGGGTCGCTCAATATCAGTGCTGGAGAACAACTGGCAACCGTTGCGGTCCTATTCCTCGGCTTCCATCGGAATTGCTGTTTTTCAGGGTCAAACTGTTGAAGACACCGGCATAGCAAGCCCAGAAGTCTAGTAGCCCGTATCTCAGACTCCGGTTGATACAGTTAAACATTTTTCATCTGGTACTTTAGCTGCCGTCTAAGCCTGCGGGGACAGTCCATCTCATCATGATAAGGTTTGCGCCCTCTAGCTTTGTTGCTTGTCGTCTCCGATGAACCCCGGATCAGTTTACTCCTTGTGCCTTGGCAAGAAATGTAGTTCCCTGACGCGGGACTTTCACCATGGACTGCTAGAACCCACGCTACTGCGAAGCCAGGGCCGAGCAGGAGAGTCTGTAGAGCAGCCGGGCCCCGATGTAGGCGTCCGACAAATCCACACCCGGAGTGACTTCGCTGAGATCGAACGCTACAATTCTCCGTCCGCTGGCGACAACCTCATCAATCAGAAAAAGGGCTTCCTCGAACATCAACCCACCGGGGGCCGGCGTCCCGCTGCTTGGGCACAGAGACACATCCAGACCATCCATGTCGAAACTAACGTAAACATGCTCAGGCAGGTGCGCGACAATTTCCCGGCAGAGATTACCCCAAGATGCGCCCCGAAAACGGCGACGCCACAAGCGCCGGCCCGCCACCAGGTGAATGCGTTCCCCGTTTTTCGAGGCTGTTTCCACTTCCTCACTACTGTAGTCACGGATGCCGACCTGGACGAGCTTTCGCACCCCCCGACACTGCAAAGCATTGAACATGATCGAGGCATGGGAAAAGGGGAATTCCTGGTAGCTTTCTCTCAAATCTGAGTGCGCATCGATCTGGAGAATTCCAAACTCGCAACTCTGATCAGAAAGCGCCTGAATTAATCCCAGGGCACAGCTGTGATCGCCTCCCAGAACGGCTGGCAGCTTTCCCTGTTGAAGAAGTCCCTCCGAGCTGTCCTTGACCCAGCCCACCATTTCAGCGCACCCTCGATTGATTTCCTTCCTGGCCTGCTCCACTTCCCTAGCCAGATTTACTCCAGCACTTTCCCCAATCACATTTTCGGCTAGGCTGCGAAGGCGGCCGCCTTCTTTCTTGAGGTCTTCGGGAAGCGGGAGCATGGCGATCCCCTTTTCCCAGATGCCTGAATAAAGATCGTCATAGAGATCGACGTGCAAGGATGCCGCCAGCACCGCTTCTGGGGCCTCGGCGGTTCCGGTCCGGAAGGTGACCGTCACCTCCCAGGGAACAGGAATAATGACGAGATCAGAACCTGCGCGATCGAAAGGAAGACCCCAGAGGGTTTTGTGTTTGGTGCTACGGCAAGTTTCGAAGCCGAACCTATCATCGTGGTCTAGCGGGTCCATATTCCAGGTTCCATGCTCTATGCCTTGGCTTGTTCTACCTTGTTGCTTTCGTGGAGGCTATCAGAGCGATTTCGTGTGCACCCGGTAACCTGTTGGGCTATTGGTCGCCTGGGCTATTGTTTTTGGAGCCTTTTGCCTTTGCTAGAAAATGGGAGAAGCAGCAGGCCATTCAGAGAGAGGTCCCCTCCTGTTTCCAGCAACCCCACCCGGACCGTCGAGCCCGACGTCGGGGCGAGAAAGCTCAAGAGCAACCGATCCCAGAAGGAAAAAATAGTCCCAAAGTTTCGATTCTGCTCCTCCTTGTTGACCGAATGGTGAATCAGATGAAGCGCCGGAGTGACAAGAACAAGCGACAGGACATGACTCACTACACCAGGCAGGCGAAGATCACTGTGGACCAGCAGGTTGAAAAAACCAAAAATCACTTCAAAGAGGATCAGTCCCAGGACTGGAAGTCCAAGGGTAAATACCACCACTAGCCTGATCCCCAGGGAAATCAGAAGTTCTACTAGATGGAAACGAACCGCGGTCGATGCGTCGAAATGATGGTCTGAGTGATGAACAGCGTGAAATCTCCACAGTAGAGGCCAGACATGGTTGACACGGTGCCAGACATAGGCGACCAGATCGAGGACGAATACGGTGAATAGAACTTGGATGTAGTAGGACAATCCCAGAAGGTCAAAAGCGCCTTGTCTCGCCTCCCGGACGGAAATAGCTACGGCTGAAACACATGCCCCACAAAGGATAGACAGCAGCACCAGATTGATGAGTGCCAGTGGGACGTTTACCTTCCAGTTGCTCAGTAAATCCCGAATCGCCAGCCGATTGGGTAGGAGGATCTGCAGGGAAACTACGAGCACTGCAGATATGAGAAAACCGATTCCTTTGTAGAACTCGAAGTCCTCATGGAACAAAGCATCGAACTCGGGACTCATGAATCAAGCTTTCCTTTCCCTGTTGGCTTACCTTGCCGGCATCCCATTGAGTGGCACTGGCGATCCGGTAGCCCGTCGCAACAATCCCACAGTCGTGCCTTAGGCCAGGCGGCTAGATCTTGAAGGGGCTTCGCTCAAGAGCATAGTCGATGGCTTCTTGAGGCACCCGGTAGCGTTCCCAGTAGGCGTTGCCCTGGTAGTCGATATCCTTAATTCCTATAGGACTCGTGTAGAAAGCATCAATTGTCAGGCGGCGGACCCAGACAAAGAACCGGCCGCCCGGACCCAGACTCGACGGCGGCCCCCCCGTGTAACTAAGGCAACCCTGGTTGCGCGGTGCCACATGAACATTTGCGTTTCGGGCCTCTCGTTCTTTTCTTTCTTGTTCTCGTGTCTCCTCGGCCAGCGCCAACAACACCCGGTGCTGTGCTGCCAAGGGAGAGGCGACAAAAGAGTCCCCTGGGTTTTTTTTCATGGTTCGATCGAGCCACAGAATCCCACCCGTGTATATGCTAGCTAGCTCGTGATTCTGGCTACAAAGCAGGTCAAAGAACTCGGGTGCACCGGCCTCCACAGCACTGCCCGAGGTCCCGTCGGCCGGGATAATCAACTCGGCCAGTCGGCTTACCGTTTGAAATTCATGATCGCTGAAGAACTTTGGCTGGTAGGATCCATTCTGTCCGCCTTCTTCCTGTGCAAGAGAATGTATGAAACGTCCTGCTTCGAGGGTTATGCCTCCGGACCCGACTCCAGTAAGAGCCAGCGCAATCGAACGCAGTATCTGGCGGCGGGTAACGTTCCCAGAATAAGGCCTCTCCGTCTCCGCCTCAGACATTCCCTCTCCTCATCTCCTCGGCCAGGTAATCGGATGCACGCCACGACAGTGCATTAATCGTCAGCGTGGGATTCTTGTCGGGATTACCGACAAAACAGCCCCCGTCCACGACAAACAGGTTGGGCGTCTCGTGACCCTGATTGAAACGGTTGAGCGCCGAACTGCGCGCATGATCGCCCATGCGCACGGTGCCCACTTCATGAATGATGGTCCCAGGAACTGAGATACCGTTCCCTTCAAAGCCCGGCCCATTGCTGTCATGCACGGCTCCTCCCATCGTCTCGATGATCGCCTGGAAGGTCTTCTCCATGTGCCTGGCCTGCTTCCATTCGTGATCGCTCCAGCGAAAATGAAAACGAAGCACCGGGATACCAAACTGGTCGATTACGTTGGGATCGATTTCGCAGTAGCTCAGGTTGTTGGGGATCATCTCTCCCCGACCGGACAAACCCACGAAGCAACCATACTCTCGACGAATGGCACTCTTTAGATTCTGACCGTAGCCACCGTGACGCTGGATTGTGTTTCCCCCAAATCCGATCGCTGGCATACGATAGCCTCCCCCGATCTCGATGTGGTAGCCGCGCGGAAAGTCTTTGTTCTGTTTGTCGAAAAGCCACCATGGCATGTACAGGTGGGCTCCTCCTGCTCCGTCTGTGTCATAGCCAGGAAGGCCTTCTAGTGCGGGAATGTACCCGGACATGCCCAGACCGACTGTATCCATCAGAAACCGGCCGACTACACCGGAATCGTTGGCCAGCCCCCTGGGAAACTGACTAGATTTAGAATTCAACAACAGCCGCGCCGATTCACAGGCGCTGGCGGCCAAAACCAGGACCCTGCAGTGGATCTCCCTTTCCTCACGGCTGGTCTTGTCTATGTAGGAAACCCCCGTGACTCGCCCTTCCTCGTCGGTAAGGATTTCCCGCACCATCGCGTTGTCGAATATTGTCAGTTTGCCAGACTGCAGTGCCGGGAGGATCTCAACCGTGCTCGACGAGTAATTTGAGGCCGTCAGGCATCCCCGGTGGCACATCCCACAGTAGTGGCACGGTTGGCGTCCGTTCAAGGGAGTGGTGATGACGGCCCTCCGGTTGGCGATACAGGGGATCCCGAGCTGCTCACTGGCCTTCTTGATCAGGATCTCATGAACCTTGGGTGGCGGCGCCGGCTGAAAGATTCCATCCGGAGCGCTGCGGATGCCTTCGACCGTTCCAGTGACACCGATGAAGGCTTCGGTTTTGTCGTAGTAAGGACGGACATCTTCGTAGCTAATGGGCCAGTTGGTCCCCAAGCCGTCCTGGTCGTAAGGGTTGAAATCGTAATCACTGAATCGGAACGACATGCGGCCGTAGTGATTAGTTCGACCCCCCAGGACTCTGGAACGAAACCACCTGAACTGGCTACCCTCAGCCACAGTGTAAGGCTCGCCCTCCAGTTCCCAGTCTCCAAACGTAGCCGCGAAGTACCGGTTGAATGGTTTTCCTTTGCCAAAGTATGCTTCGCCTCGCTCACCCGCTCCCCGGTGAGGAACCTGGTAGGGCCAGGCATGTTCTTTGAAGTCTCGGCGTGGATTCAGCATGGGGCCCGCCTCGAGAAGCGCGACCTCAATTCCTTTCCCGGTAAGCACCCTGACGGCTGTTCCACCCCCGGCACCGGAGCCAATCACAACAACATCGTATTTCTTGGGTGTCCTCTGAACGAAAGCCATACGAAGCGAATTACCTCAATAACTGATTTTAGACTTTTCACTGCTCTCACTGAGCTCCTGTAGTTTGTCTGAACTCCGCCTCAAACATCAAACGTAGCGATGGAACCATCAACCACCAAAGGTTTCCAGAACTCGGAATCCCGAGCGGTGCCAAGTAATAAAGGTCACAAGATTGTTAGCAGCCCGTCGTGAAAATCCCACGGGCTACTTGAAAAATGGCAAAATAAGGAACACTCGAGACAAAACCCATGGATTTCGTCGAGCAACGTCTGCCCCAGATACGTCGAATTGTCGTGAAGGTTGGAACCCATCTGCTGGGGGGCAGGGACCAGGGTCTCAACCTCCCGCTGATCGACCATCTTACTTTCCAGTTTGCCCAAGCAAGGGAACAGCATAAAGAGTTGATTCTCGTTTCGTCGGGAGCAGTGGGAGCAGGGGCTTTCGCGCTGGGGCTAAAAGAACCCCCCGAGGAACTGAGCCAGAGGCAGGCCCTGGCTGCGGTGGGCCAGTCACGCCTGATGCAGCACTACGAACAGGCGTTCGGAGGCCACGGTCTGACTGTAGCACAGGTGCTGCTGACCCGAACCACTTTTGACAGCCGCGATCTATACTTGAATACACGCAACACGCTCGAAACCCTCATGCGCTGGGGGGTCGTTCCCATTGTCAATGAAAACGATACGGTGTCGGTCGATGAGTTGAAATTCGGTGACAACGATGAGCTATCGGCTCTAGTCGCAGGGAAAATTGGCGCCGACCTGCTGATCCTCATGACCGACGTTGACGGCCTCTACGACCGTCCGCCTGATCAGCCCGGAGCCCGGCGAATCCCCGTAGTCTATCAGGACAGAACTCCGGATCTGAAAGTGGGAGCGGACACAGGGAGTCGATTCGGACTGGGTGGAATGCCCAGTAAGCTGCGCGCCGTATCTTTAGCCTCCGAAACCGGCATTCTGACCAATATTTGCAGTGGTCTCGATAAGAACATACTTCTGCGAGTACTCGCCGGTGAAGCCGTGGGAACCTGGTTCGAACCGCGCGAGAAGAGAATCTCTGCAAGAAAGCGCTGGATCGCTGCCGGGAAAAAGCCGGCTGACGGGGCGATCGTCATCGATCCGGGAGCAGGAAGGGCTCTTCGAACGGGAGGGAAAAGTCTTCTCCCGTCCGGTGTAGTCGGGGTGCGGGGAGCATTCGAAAAGGGAGATGTGATTCATGTCGTAGGGACGGAGTCACAACCGATCGCGAAGGGATTGGTTCGCTTCTCGGCGGAAGAACTGCGGTCGGTGCAGGGTAAAAAGAGCTCGGAAATCTCGGAGATCCTGGGTCACCGGCAGGCCCACGAAGTCATTCACCGTGACGACATGGTAGTCTTCAACGGAAAGAGAAAAACATGAAAGTCGACAACGTGGATGCGCGAGCTCATGTTCTAGACATTTCCGCCCGGGCCCGGGCGGCAGCCCGCCAGGTAAGTCGCCTCAGCCCCGAAACCAAAACGACAGCGCTGCTTCAGCTGGCTGCACTTCTGCGCGACAGAGCCGGTTTCGTCAGAAGCGCAAACGGGAAGGACCTGAGGGCAGGCGAGCGCAACGGCTTGAGCGAGGCCATGCTGGATCGGCTCAATCTGACTGAAGATCGACTCGAGTCAATGGCGCTCGCAGTGGAAGAGATTGCAGGTGCGACCGACCCCGTGGGAGAGGTGGTCTCGCAGTGGACCCGTCCGGGCGGATTTGAGGTTGGACAGGTGCGAATCCCGCTGGGCGTAATCGGGGTCATCTACGAAGCGAGGCCCAACGTCACTGCGGATGCTTCTGCCCTGTGCTTCAAGGCTGGCAACGCAGTAATATTGCGAGGAGGCTCGGAAGCACTCCACTCCAATCTCGCGATCGGAGACTGCATCCGTGAAGCTTTCGTCCAGGCCGATGTTCCACCCGACGCCGTGCAGGTGATCGAAACTACGGATCGTCAGGCAGTGGGGGAGCTGCTGAAGATGAGCGACTTTGTAGACGTCATCATTCCTAGGGGGGGCAAGGGGCTTATTCAGCGGGTTGTCGAAGAATCAAGGATTCCAGTGATCAAGCATTTCGAGGGGATTTGCCACACCTTCGTTCATCGGGATGCGGATCCGGAAATGGCTCTGAAGATCGTTCTCAATGGCAAGGTGCAGCGACCCGGAACCTGCAATGCCCTGGAGACGCTTCTGGTTGATGCCGGGATCGCGGAGAACTTCGTTCCACGGGTCGTGTCCCATCTACAGAGCCAGGGAGTTCGGATTCGGGGATGTCCCCGCACGGCCTCCCTCGCCCAAGTCGATCAGGCGGTGGCCAAAGCAGACTATCGGAGAGAGTACCTCAGCCTGGAATGTAACATCCGGGTGGTCGATGACCTCGAATCTGCTACCCGTCACATTGCCGACTACGGATCCAAACACACGGACGTGATCGTCACGGAATCATACAAAGCAGCACGCGATTTTGTCCGACAGGTCGATTCCTCATCCGTGATGGTGAACGCCAGTTCGCGTCTGGCCGACGGAGGAGTGTTTGGACTGGGAGCGGAAATCGGCATCAGCACAGACAAGCTGCACGCCTTCGGCCCCATGAGCGTCAAAGAACTCACCACAAAGAAATTTGTCGTCTATGGAAACGGGGCCCTCCGGGAATAACCTAACCCGCACAGTTGTTTACCTGCATCCATACGATGATGATCTTCGGGAGTGCGACCGCGACCAAATCAAGGCCAGAAGAAGCGTCCATGCAGGCAATTTTTACCACGGACTGCTAGTGGCTGCGGGCCATTGGCATGGGAGAAGGATATAGTTCCTCGAGCAGCTGTTCGGCCCAGGCTCGCTGCTCGTGTGCCGGAAACATTTCTACAAAACTCTCCAAGACTCGCTGCGCCTGCCTGGGTCGGCTACCGAAGGTATGTATCTGACTCTCCAGGAGAAGGGCGTCAGCCAGAACCACGCTGTTTGGAAACTTAGTGTACAGCGAATTCAACTGACTCAGAGCCTCATCAGGGTGCCCCCCGGCAACCAGGGTCCTCGCCAACCAGTAGTAACTCGGATCTGTCAGGCCCTCCAGGTTCCCTGGGTCGGCTACGATGACACGAACAAAGTGCTTTGCCCCTACGAAGAGTTGACCTCTTTCTAGGTACTTCTTGGCCAGCGAGAAGTGCGTCGGCAGAGATTCAGGATCCTCCTGCAGCCGTTGTTGGAGGCCCTTGAACGTGTCTGGACCCTTTACGAAGGCCTCAATCCTCTGCTTGAAGTCCGACGCTTCAACATAGCCGCTGAGTCGGTCGATCTCGGAGCCGTCGTAGTCGGTGAGCACAATGGCAGGGTAAGTCGAAACCGAAAACTGGTCACGCAGCCGAGAGCCCACCGGATCTGTTTCGGCGTTCAGCTTCACCCACAAATAATGATCTCCCATCTCTTCAACGATAAGCGGGTCCTGGAAGGTGGTGGCTTCCATCTCTTTGCAATAGGTGCAGCTGTCCGTATAGAGGTAGGTCAAGACCGGCTTTTTCCACTCCCGGCTATCGAGTAGAGCCTGCTCGAAGTCGGGTCGCCACGGCACGGAGTGCGCACTTGTTGTGCAGCCGGGGGAAAGACTGCTGACCGCCACTGCAGCGAGGAGAATCACGCAGGTCAGCAACCCTGGGAATTGTCGATTCACGGTCTTGCCTCCACCGACAGGTCGTCAGTCGTCCCAGCTACACCCTCCGCTCCAGAAGACGTCAACCGGTATTCGCGAAGGGAGAGAGGCTCGTATATGAAGGAATTCGACCAGGGATCCAACCGAACCACCGTCTCTAGAAACGTTGGATAAAGAGCATTTACCAGAGTTGTCAACGTCACGACCTGAGGAACCGCCCCCTCCGACGCCAGGGGCTGATGGACTACCCGATTGACCTGCTGGAGCTGAGTGTGGGTCGCTTCTACCCGTTGATCATCGAGAAGTATCAGGATCTGATTGGCTTTCTCCCAGCGTCGATCCCCGAGCCGGATCTCAGTCATACTCCACTTGCCCCCTTCCCTCACCAGGCGGACTGCAGTGGTCACTCTTATCTCAGCCACAACATTATCGCCCGATTCCTGGGCCCCTAGAACCTCGACCCGCTTCTCCTCCAGGCAAATCCCGTCAAAAGTCGGAATGGCTTGAACCACCTGTGCCTCCAGCTTGTTTCCCGCAATCCAACCACCTCAGGACAAGGGATGCGAAACACAACCAGAAACGCCGGTGATTCATGGGGTCAATATAACATCGTTCCAGGTTCCGGGTTCTGGCCTCCTGGCGCCCAGGGCAAGAGCACACATTTCCAGGCTTGAACCTAAAGGGCCTATGCGAACTGGCCCTGAGGAACTCGCATCGTTATAATCAAGGTGAAACAAAGGTGAATATCCAAGGCTGAATCAGGAAGATGGTTCCAGGGCCAGGGTGGCAGTCTGGACGTAATCTGGGATATTGAATCTGGAAAACGTCGATGCTTTTTGGTGCCGGGTAGTATTGAAGGCAGTGGCTTACCTCGTCAAGGAAGCGCAATACCAAAAGTAAATAACATGGAATCCTTTAGCTCAATGGATCTGACGACTCCCATTCGTTTCGTTAAGGGTGTGGGTGAGCGGCGCGCCCTGATGCTGGGCAAGGCCGGAATTCAGACCACGTCGGATCTGCTTCGCTACAAGCCCTTCCGCTACGAGGATCGCACGAGCTTTTGCCCGATCTCCGAGGTCCGTCCCGGTTCTCCGATTCTCATCCGAGGCAAAATCCGTACACTCGGCAGCCGAACTACCCGACGCAGGCAGATGAAGATTTTGGAACTCCTCGTTTCTGACGACACGGGGACCATGCCGGTCAAGTTTTTCAACCAGCCATACCTTTTACAGGTATTTAAAAAAGGTCAGGAATTGGTACTTTTTGGGGTGCCACGCCTGGATGGCTACAGCCTCGGAGTCTCGTTCATTGGTCCCGAGTTTGAGATCATGACGCCGGGACAGCAGGACTCCATCCACAGTGGGAGGATCGTCCCAATCTACCGGCGAACCGGGAACATCACGGCCCGTCAGCTGAGAACCATAGTCTTTGTCGTCCTGGAGGGACTGGCAGGCACTCTGTCGGACCGCCTGCCGCCCTGGCTCCGGGCCAGGCACTCTTTCCCACCCTTCGAGGAATCTCTCCACCAGCTGCACTTCCCGGTGTTTCCGGATGCCCTAGACAAGTCCCAGTTTCTGAAGCAACTCGAAGCGAGCCGGACCCCCGCACAGCAGCGGCTTGCCTATGAAGAGTTCTTCGACTTTCAAAGAGGCCTTCAGCTACTCCGAAAAAACCGCAGTCACCTGAAAAAAGTGAGCAAGCTTAAGATGACTCCGCATATTCGTAACGTCATCAAATCCATGCTTCCCTTTCATCCAACAGCGGCTCAAAAGCGTGTCTTGAAGGAGATCGCGAAGGATTTACACAGCCCTCAGGTTATGTCCCGACTCTTGCAGGGCGATGTCGGCTCGGGGAAAACCATTGTCGCCATTCAGGCCATTATTATTGTAGTTGAGAATGGTCTTCAGACAGTGCTCATGGCACCGACGGAGCTTCTCGCCGAACAGCACTACGAAACGTTGACCCGATACCTTTCCGCCCCGGGTTATTCGATCGCTCTCCTGACCGGCAGGGTCAAGGGAACAGATAAAGAACGCGTACTGAAGGAGATCGCCAAGGGGGAGATCCAAATTGTGATCGGAACTCACGCAGTATTCCAGAAGGGCGTTGCCTTTCAACGCCTCGGTCTGGCGGTCATCGACGAACAGCATCGATTCGGCGTCCGGCAGCGCTCACAGCTGCAGAAAAAGGGCCAGAATCCGGACACTCTGGTCATGACGGCAACGCCAATCCCCAGGAGCCTGGCCCTTACGCTCTACGGAGATCTCGACTTATCCGTCATCGACGAACTCCCTCCCGGGCGTCAGCCCGTCCGAACGGTCCTCAGGACCGGAGCCCAGCGTCATCGCGTATACGAAGGAGTGCGACGAGCAATCGCCAGCGGCCAGCAGTGCTACGTCGTTTTCCCCCTGGTAGAAGAGTCCGAGAAGCTGGAACTTCGGGCTGCGACGGAAATGGCAAAGGAGCTGCGGAGCACTGTATTCCAGGACCTTGAAGTTGCACTGATACACGGCCGGCTTCCCGGAGAAGAAAAGGACAAGATCATGGCTCGTTTCAAGAAGGGTCAAGTGGATGTGCTCGTCTCCACGACCGTGATCGAGGTCGGAATCGATGTGCCCAATGCCAGCCTCATGGTGATTGAACATGCCAATCGATTTGGCCTTGCCCAGCTTCACCAGTTGCGGGGCCGAATCGGGCGGGGCCGAAAACAGAGTCACTGTGTACTTCTCACCGAACGCGGAGTCTCTTCCGAAGCACACCAGAGACTTCAAATCATGCAGGATACCAATGACGGTTTTCGGATCGCTGAAAAAGACCTGGAGCTGCGGGGACCGGGGGACTTCGTAGGGACGAAGCAGTCGGGACTTCCGCAGTTCCACTTTGCCAATCTGGTTCGGGATCGGGTTTGGCTGGAACGCGCGCAATGTGACGCTCATGAATGGCTGAGCCGTGGGCTTTCGAAGGCTCCAGGAGAGAGCCTTGACGAGTTTTCAAATGAATGGGAACGGCGCTTTGGACTTTTTCATGTCGGTTGATTTCGACCGCTACCGACAGGGGCTAGAGGATTCATTTCAAGTTTTACGTCACCATAGTGCTTGAGGACGAAAATCCTTGAGAATCATTGGAGGTGCATTCAGGGGACGGAGGCTGGCCCGGGTCGCCCGGGGAGTGCGCCCCACCACCGATCGGCTCCGGGAATCTCTTTTCAACATTCTGGGCGCACAGGTGGAGGGATCGTCCTGGGTGGATGCCTTTGCCGGCTCTGGGGCGATCGGAATGGAGGCCCTCAGCCGGGGAGCGGAATTTGTGGTGTTCAACGACCGTAGCCGTAAGGCGTTGGGAACGGTGGAGGCCAACCTTGGGAAATGCCGGATTGATAGCGGCTTTGCAATCCACCAAGCCGACGTATTTCTTTTCTTCCGGAAGCTGTCCGGACGCCGAATCGACTTCGTCTTTCTGGACCCGCCCTACCGCTTTACGCTCCATGAGAAGCTGCTGAAGGCGGTGGCCGCTGCTCTGGCACAGCCGTCTCCCCAACATCTAGTCCTGCTCGAGGTCCACAAGGAGGTTGGAAACGATGTAGCAGGCACGCACTACCAGGTCAGGCGGCGCATCCCAGCGGGTAACAGTCACATTCTTATTCTGGAGCACGAGCATTACCGGCGCTGATTGGCACTCCCTTCGACAAACAAGCCCCTGTGAACAGTCCCGGCTAACAAAACCCTCCGAGAGGCTCGAACATGAGCCAAGGGGCTTCACGCTGCTTCTGGGTTCGACTCTTCAGGCCGGCCCGCAGCTCCCGGATCAGATCTCTCCGGTGGCGATTTCCTTCGGCGCATACGAGCAGCAGAACCGAGTCCTCAGAGTCGACTGGTTGCACGGCCTCTTCGACCC
>CAZMGM010000034.1:0-22991 GCA_964565865.1 uncultured Acidobacteriota bacterium
CCGAGGACTATGACTTTCCCACTGTTTATGACGGGCTGCGAGGCATGCAATTCATGTATCAGACAGTTCAGTCCTGCAACAGTGGTTCGACCTGGGTAAGCATGTGAACACTATGAACACCAAAGCACCTTCCGCACACAGACTTGATGACCTGGTTACAGTGGTGACCGGAGCAGCCCAGGGGCTGGGCCTTGCGATTGCCGAACAGCTCGCCCGCGACGGTGCTGCTGTAACAATTGCCGACGTGCAACTTGAAAAGGCCCAGACGGCGGCCGAGCAATTTCAGAACCAGGGCCTGAAAGTTCAAGCGGCCCTTTGTAACGTTGCCGACAGCGCAAGCGTGACTGCGTTTTTTGACGAAGTGGTCAACGAACATGGACGGTTGGACATTCTGGTCAACAACGCTGGTCTGGGTCCGAATGTAGCCCCTGTCGTCGAGTTGAGCGACGACGAATGGGAGCGTGTCTTGAGTGTCACTTTGCACGGGACCTTTTACTGCTGCCGCGCGGCCGGAACGTTCATGGAGCGTCAGGAGTCGGGCTGCATCGTCAATGTCGCCTCGGTTAATGGCCACAGTCCAGCGGCACTGGTTGCGGCCTATAACGTGTCCAAGGCAGGCGTGATCAGTCTGACCCGGACGCTGGCGCAGGAACTGGCGGCTTACGGGGTCAGGGTTAACGCAGTGAGCCCGGGTCCTGTCTATACCGACTTCAACCAAGCCCTCATGGCCCAACGCTGCCAAAGCTTGAACATCACCGAGGACCAGATGCTTGAACGCATCCGCAGTGCCATCCCACTGGGACGATGGGGGGAACCAATCGACATCGCGCAGGCCGTTGCTTTTCTCTGTAGCCCGGCAGCTTCCTGGATCACCGGTACGGTACTGAAAGTCAGCGGGGGTTTGGAAGGCGTGTCCGCTGTCCCACCAAAACGCTCTGGGAAATGAGAATGGGCCTTCTCACTCTCAGGTAACACTGTTGCAAACTATTCATCAGGTAGGAATCTGCGGCATTGGCCAGATGGGGGCCGCCGCCGCCGTCAGCTTCAAGAGGGCAGGATACCGGGTTTCCCTATGGGCCAGAAACCCGAAAAAATTGGACTCTGTAGGACAGACCCTTCGGAGGCTCGAAACCTGGATGGACCTGAACGTGGGTCCAGCTGCCTATCCAGGGGGAACCATACGACGGCTGGAGAGCCTGCAACCCCTGGACCAAAAAGCGGACCTGGTCATGGACTGCATTGCCGAGGATATGGGGCAGAAGACCCGACTGTTTCAGCAGCTACCCCGGTCCAGGGATCGAGGGGCTATTTTCATAACCACCACCAGCGGGCTCAGCATTACCGAGATGGGCCGACTGAGCGGGTGCAGTCGGCAGTTGGCCGGTACCCACTTCTGGAACCCCCCGCACCTGATGCCTCTGGTGGAGGTCGTCCGTGGTGAAGACACTCCAGATGGAGTCATCGAGCAAGTCTGTCAGGTCGTCAGGTCCCTGGGCAAGATCCCGGTAAGAGTTCAGCGCGATGTACCGGGCTTCATTGGGAACCGTCTGCTCCACTCCCTGTGGCGCGAGGCCATCTACCTGGTGGAGAAAGGCATCGCCACACCCGAGGATGTAGACCTGGTGGCTCGGTACACTTTCGGGCTCAGAATGCCCGTCATCGGTCCCCTCGAAAATATGGACTTGGTAGGGCTGGATCTTATTGAAAGGATCCATCAATACCTACTTGCCGACCTCGCGGACAACCATGGCCCGTCTGAGTACCTTGCGGAAAACACGAGGGAGGGTCGCCTGGGCGTTAAGAGCGGAAAAGGATTCTACGACTGGCGGTCCCGAGACGCCAAGGAAGTCATTCACAAGCGTGACACGCAGATCGTCCATCAACTGAGTTTCCTCGAGGAGCTCGAAAACAATCAACAGACTGACAGGGCTGAACCTGCAGAATGAAAGGGCCGGTCATGGCCACCAGTGAATCTCTGCCTGACTTCCTTCTCTTTCTGGGGCATCTTCACCCTGTCATTTTGCATTTCCCGATCGGCTTTCTGGTCGGCGTTTTTCTGTTCGAACTCTACGCCCTTCTGAAGTCTTCGCGAGAAGTGGAACTTGCCATCTGGATTCTTTTGACGCTGGGTAGTACCAGCGCTGCAGTGGCCACTGCTTTGGGTATTCTTCTATCCTGGAGCGGAGGCTATGACGAGGACATTATCTACTGGCACAAACGGTTTGGCGTGGTAGTTGCAGTCCTCTCCGTGGCAGCGGTCGGACTGAGGGTCTGGTATCGGCGGAGCGGAGGAAGGGCGCTCCTGGCAGGATACCGTACGGCTCTCGTCGTCTGCATTTTGTTTCTGACGGCAGCCAGTCACAAAGGGGCGTCTCTCACCCATGGGGCAGATTACCTGACCCGCTACATGCCACCCTGGCTTGTCTCGATAATGGGGCAGGATGATCACCAGTTCGGTACCACACCAGGCAAAGGCCCCTTCGATGCTGAGATCCTGTCCATCCTCGAGTCGCGCTGCTTTCAGTGTCATGGCCCCAGAAAACAGGAGAGCGGGCTCCGCCTGGATAGTCGCGAAGCGGCCCTGGCGGGAGGCAAAAGTGGCCGACCGGCCATCGTTCCCAATGACGCCCTGGCCACCGAACTCGTCAGGCGTGTGACCCTGCCCAGGGAACATGGTGAAGTGATGCCGCCCGCAGGCAAGGTGATGCTTACTCCGGAGGAGACCCTGGCTATTATCCACTGGATTAACCAGGGGGCCAACTGGGGCAGCGTCCTCGAAGAAATTGCAAGAGGTGTACCACCTGCTCCTCCCGAATCGCTCAAGACCTTGCGAAGTCTGGGTGCTTTGGTCATGCCTCTGGCCAGACATAATTCGCTGGTGCGGGTGGACTTCCGCCCCATGGGTGAGGACGCAGGGAATGATCAACTGTTGCAACTGGCTCCTCTAGCGGATCAGGTTACCTGGCTGAACCTGGCCGGCACTGGCGTAGACGATGACGGCTTAAAGCACCTCTCGCAACTACAAAATCTGACCAGCCTCCACCTGGAAAAGACCCGGGTGGGCGATGCTGGTCTCGCGCACCTCAAAACCCTGGATCACCTTGAATATCTAAACCTTTATGACACCCGGGTAAATGATGGGGGCCTGGTACATCTGGAACGGCTCAAGCGACTGAAGCAACTCTACGTCTGGGAGACACAGGTCAGCCGGGCAGGTGCTGAGCGACTGAAAGATTCCCTGCCGGGCGTGGTGGTCAACCTGGGCGAAATAAACCCCGAAACTTCCAGAAGAGAAACAAAAAAAGATAACATTACAGGTGCGACCGGTCCTGATCAAATCAGGGCGAGAGAACTAGAGCGACAGGAAAATGACTAGAGCGTCGAAATCCAGAGGCTTGTTTCGAGGCCCCCATAGATGGCTCACCCTTGCGACTACGCCTCTGTTCCTTCTGAGCCTGGTCTTGATGGTGAGTTGCGCTGTTGTCGGCTGGATGGATGATGTGCCCGAGAAAATTACGTTTAACCACGATGTCCGACCGATTTTATCCAGCACCTGCTTTACCTGCCACGGCCCGGATGCAAACAAGCGTGAGGCTAGTCTGCGGCTAGATGTTCGAGAGTCGGCCCTGACCGGAGGCGAAAGTGGCCAACCGGCGATTGTTCCGGGAGACATCACGAGAAGCGAGATTGTTCGCCGCATCACGCACCATGAGTCGGAAAAACGCATGCCACCCCGCGAGTCGGGACTTCGCCTCTCCAGACGCCAGATTGACATACTCGAGCGCTGGATCGAGCAGGGAGCCGAATACCAACCCCACTGGTCTCAAATCCAGCCCACCCGGCCGACGCTCCCCGGCACGAACGATGAGGGCTGGATCAAGAATCCCATCGATCACTTTATCCTTTCTAGTCTCGAGGATCTAGGCTTGAGTCCGTCTCTACCGGCGGACAGCGTGACATTGATGCGCCGGCTTAGCTTTGACTTGACTGGCTTGCCGCCAGAACCCGAACCGGTGGACGCCTTCATTGTCGACCGCGATCGCCAAGCTTACGAAGACCGGGTTGATCGACTACTGGCCTCTCCTCATTACGGCGAGCGAATGGCGATGCATTGGCTGGATCTGGTGCGTTACGCCGATACCAACGGCTATCATACCGACGAATACCGCAGTATCTACCCCTACCGTGACTATGTGATCAGGGCCTTCAACAACAACAAGAGTTTCGATCAGTTCACGATCGAGCAGCTGGCCGGCGATCTAATCGCGAATTCCACGGTCGATCAAAATATTGCTTCCGGATACAACCGGCTGAATCAGATCACCTGCGAGGGAGGAGCACAGGACAAGGAATACCTAGCGAAGTACTTCGCTGACCGGGTGCGTACCACATCATCGGTCTGGCTGGGAATGACGATGGGGTGTGCAGAATGCCACGACCACAAGTTTGATCCGATTACTCAGAAGGATTTCTACAGCTTCGGTGCCTTCCAGGCCGACCTGGACGAGAAAGGCAGGTACGAACACGGAGGTACCTGGGAACCAACCCTGTTGTTACCAGACGAGGAACAGGCGGGGAAAATGAAGCGGATCGAAAACTCTCTCACCCGACTTCGGAAAGCACTCGAGATGCGTACCGACAGACGGAAGCCGGGGAGTCTTCGCGGGCAAATAACCGCACTTAGCGCAAGGAAAGAAGCACTCCAGCGGAATATGCCCAGGACACTAGTCTCGGTATCGGTCAAACCGCGTGTGATCCGCATTCTGCCGCGAGGAAACTGGATGGATGAGTCGGGCGCGACTGTTTTACCGGCCGTGCCCCAATTCCTGGGAGAGTTGGATGTCGCGAAGCGGGTGCCCAACCGCCTGGATCTGGCTAGGTGGATGGTGTCGCGCGAAAACCCGCTGACCGCCCGCCTCTTTGTGAACCGCCTTTGGGCCCTGTTTTTCGGCAGCGGCATTTCTGAACCGCTGGATGACTTTGGCTCGCAGGGCGAAGCGCCCAGTCATCCCGAGTTGTTGGATTGGCTGGCCGTAGAGTTCATGGAAAGTGGTTGGGATGTCAAGCACATGGTCAAACTACTGGTTATGTCGGCTACCTACCGTCAGTCTTCGGTTGCCAGCGATGAGATGCGAGAAATGGATCCCGACAACCGCCTGCTTGCCCGCCAGTCGCGCTTTCGTCTTCCTGCTGAGACGGTGCGCGACAATGTCCTGGCGATCAGCGGCCTGCTGTCCCTCAAAATTGGTGGGCCGAGCGTGCGACCGTATCAGCCCGAAGGCTACTGGGACAACACCCTGCTGAACCCGGACCTCCTAAAGATGCTGCAACTTGATCCTCGCTCGTTGTTCTATACGGCGGACAAAGGAGAAAACCAGTACCGCCGGGGTCTTTATACACTCTGGAGACGCTCCAGCCTCCACCCGAGTCTCCTGGCCTTTGATGCACCGACCCGGGAGGAGTGCACGGTGAAACGGACCGTCTCCAATACCCCCCTGCAGGCACTCGTACTCTTGAACGATCCAACCTACATAGAAGGAGCTCGGGTTTTCGGAGAACGCATTATGAAGGAGGGTGGCGCAAGTACCAGTGACCGACTGGGCTGGGCTTACAGAAGAGCGCTCTCTCGCAAGCCAACCGCAGACGAGCTCCCCATATTGATGGGCCTCTACAAAAAACACTTAGAGGAGTTCACAGAAAACAAAGAGGCCGGACAGCAGCTGATCAGCACCGGGCAATGGCCGATTCCCGATGATCTAGCGGCACCGGAACTAGCAGCATGGACCTCCGTAGCTCGCGTCATTTTGAATCTACATGAGACAATTACGAGATTCTAAGTACCATCGCCTCCTCCTCTCTTTACGACCTCACCTCGCAAGACCCATCCGCAAATGTCATTATATTTGTGGAAGGGAGTACTAAGGTGGAAGGATGCCAACCATGAATCATCTGTTCAATCGTTTAGAGAAGTTACGACTGCGGCAGACTCGGCGATGGTTTCTGGGCCGGGCATCCACGGGCATTGGATCAACTGCTCTAGCCTCACTGCTAACCGGTGCTTGCTCCAGTGAGGACAGAGCGGCCGACAAGCCCACAAGCCTGACCGGCGATGGGAAGTGGAGCGGCGTGGCCAACCCACCCCACATCATTCCACGCGCCAAACGCATCATTTACCTGTACATGGCCGGTGGACCCTCACACCTAGAATCCTTCGACTACAAACCGGAACTGGCCCGGATGGATGGCAAGCCCATGCCCGAGTCCTTCACCCAGGGCCAACCCATCGCACAGCTTCAGGGTCAGGAATTGAGATGCATGAGACCGATGTATCCCTTTGAGAAGTATGGTGTGTCAGGACAGGAGATTTGCACTCTTTTCCCCCACACCGCTCGGATCGCCGACGACATTTGTATTATCCGGTCGATGCAGACGGAACAGATTAACCACGACCCGGCTCATACTTTCATGAATACGGGAACATCCATCTCAGGCCGGCCCAGCATGGGCTCCTGGATTTGGTATGGGCTCGGCAGTGAAACCGAAAACCTGCCGGGCTTCGTCGTGCTGGCATCGGAAGGGGGAGGCCCAGGGCAGCCAATCTCTGCACGCCAATGGCACAGTGGGTTCCTGCCCAGCCGTTTTCAAGGGGTCCAGTTCCATTCAAAGGGCGATCCGGTACTGTACATCAGCCAGCCAGACGGCGTCAGTATGCGCTCCCAGCATGACGTCGTAGAGGCCGTGCAGTCATTGAACACTGTGCTCAAGGATTCTGTGGATGATCCGGAGATTGCGACACGGATCAGCCAGTACGAAATGGCATTTCGCATGCAGACCAGCGTGCCGGAGTTGCTGGATCTTTCTGACGAGCCCCGCCATATCCTGGACATGTACGGAACGGAAGGTGCTGATGGCTCATTCGCGGCCAATTGCCTGTTGGCTCGACGGATGGCTGAGCGGGGCGTTCGTTTTATCCAACTTTACCACCGCGGATGGGACCATCACACCCGCATCAGAGAAGGCATGAAAGCGACCTCCGAGCTGGTGGATCGGGCCTCAGCCGCCCTGGTCATGGACCTGAAACAACGCGGGATGCTCGAAGATACGCTGGTCATCTGGATGGGAGAGTTCGGCCGCACTCCCATGGCTCAGTGGAACGAGAGGCATCCTTCTCAAGCCGGCCGCGATCACCACATCCGTGGCTTTTCCATCTGGGCTGCCGGTGGCGGGATCCAGGGTGGTGTAACCCATGGCAGTACCGACGAACTGGGTTACCATTCCGTCGAGGACCCGGTACACGTGCATGACTTACACGCCACGGTCCTGCACCTTCTGGGTATTCATCACAAGCAGTTGACCTATCGCTTCCAGGGCCGCAATTTCCGGCTCACTGACGTCCACGGCGATGTCGTGCGCAGGATCCTGGCCTGAAAATCAGCGGGTACTTCTTGTCCAGAAGCTAGGCGACCACCCAGGGGTTCCGGTGCCTTCTACCCAGGTATTCGGCGGCCTCGGGGTCATTCTTAATCTGCTCCTTGTCGGAATCCCAATGGATCGTGCGACCTGTCCAGAAAGCAATGTTGGCCAGATGGGTTGTGGTCGTGGAATCATGTGCGATCTCAACAGACGAGGCAGGCCTTTTGCGGCTCTTGACGCACTTGAGGAAATTCTGTACATGAGCCAGATGCTGTTCGGAGCGCTGCCCCTCGACCCTCTCCGCCCTGCCGACCCAGACATCTCGCTGACTGCCCCACGGGAAGAGCGACCTGCCTTGTTTGGCGGCCTCGTGCTGACGTTCGTAAAGTGGATCGAGAAGTTCGAACGTCCCGTGTGTTTCCGGCAGAATCTCGTACCCCCCCCGATCCACAACCAGGGTCGCGTCCGTTCCATAAAACGCGATCCCGAAGGAACGTCCGTTGAGGGGATCCGCGTTTAGAATTCGGTTCGAGTAAGTCAGCATGAAATTGGAGTATTCGTAGATCACCTCCAAAGTGTCCGGGGTTTCCCGGTTGTCTTGAATGTAATACTTGCTCCCGAATGCCGACACTTTCCTGGGAGCACGTTCGTTCATGGCCCACTGAACCGCGTCAATGTGGTGTACACCCCAGTCTGTCGCATATCCCCCCGCATAATCCCAAAAGTAGCGGAAATTAAAAATAAAGCGATTGGGGTTGAAGGGCCGTTTCGGGGCCGGTCCCAGCCACATGTCGTAATCCAGACCCGGTGGCGGTTCGCTGTCCGGAAGATTTCCCATGCCATGAGGTGACTCGTTCTGAAAGTTCCAGGTGGCCACCCGGCTGATTTTTCCAAGTTTTCCAGACTGGACGAAGTCTACGACTTCCCTGTAGTGTCTTCCTGAACGCTGTTGAGTTCCTACCTGGACTATACGGTCGTATTCTCGAGCCGCCGATACGATGCTTCTACCCTCCTGCACGTTGTGGGCAAGAGGCTTCTCTACATAAACGTCCTTTCCGGCCTGACAGGCCAGAATCGCCATGTACGCATGCCAGTGATCGGGCGTAGAGATAACCACGACGTCGAGATCTTGTAGATCGATCACTTTTCGAAAGTCGGTGTAGCCGGTAGCTTTCCCGTCAGTCATTTCGATCGCGCGCTCCAGATTGGGTTGCCAGACATCACAAACTGCCGCCACCTCCACATCTTCACTCTTCAGGAAGTCTCTGAGGTTGGCCCTTCCCATGCCGCCGATTCCAATGAACCCACAAACGACTCGATCGTTAGCTCCCAAAACCCGGTTACCCGAGACTCTCGTCGCAGCCGCCCCTCCAATCAGACTGACGCCTGCTCCCCTGATAAAATTTCTACGCTTCATTTTGTTCCACCTCACTTCGAATGGTTACCGCCCAGAGTGCCGAGTGCGATTTTCATACAAAAAAAGTCCCTTTTTCCCTGCCGCGACTAGATCCAGGTCGCCATCCTGATCCACATCAACCACAGGGAACTGCATTCCCACGCCCATATCGTCGTGGTAATCGATGACCCTTTTGATCCAGGCGACGGACGAGCCCCGTTGCAATTCATACCAGACGATGATGCCGGGTTCCAGTGCACCTGGATCGGCTCCCCCATGCCCCCAAAATCGTTTGCCTGTTACAAAATCGGGATCGCCATCTCCATCCATATCCGCCAGGGCTGCTGAGTGCGACTGGGACCAGGTCTCGTCGACGACGTGGACTTCCCAATTGCTCGTGCCGGTTGTCCCCGGGGTCTGCTCCCACCAATAGACGCCGTAATCGTGACCCGCTCCAGTCAGAATGTCTGCATCGCCGTCATCGTCCACGTCGTAAACATAAATGTTTCCAGGGGCATTCTTCCTGGGCTCGGGAATGATACGGAAATCCAGATGAGCCTTCCACGCTGCCTTGCGGATATCCTCTGGGGCTTCATACCAACCCGTGGGCACGACCACATCTATACGGCCATCGCCATTGATGTCTCCAAACCCCATGCCATGGCCGTTCCCGGTAAGTGAGATTTCATATCTCCTCCACTTCGCGGCTCCATTTTCGTACTTATAGTCGAACCAGACAATCGGGGCATCCGGCATGTCCAGCTGTTGAATCGGAATCATGTTTGGAAAAAGAGCATGAGGTTTTCCCCGCTGCTCGAGGTCGACAAAAAAAAGAAACTCAATGTGCCTGCCCGTCGACCCGATCCGGTGTTCCTGCCAGGCTTGCTTGCCCCAGTTGCCCTTCGGATTCTCGAACCAGGCAACGTACTTTTCCACGAAGTAGCACGTGAGTATGTCCGGGTATCCATCCTGGTTCACATCGAAGGCGATCTCACTCAGACTGTCAAAGTGGATGTCCCACTTCGTTATATTGCGAATGAAACGAGGTTCCCATGCTGGCCCTTGGTACCATCTAGCTCCCGAGATAATATCCAGAATGCCGTCCTGGTTCACATCTGCCACGGCGGCCGTCTCGTAAGCGCCTCGGTCCAGTTGGTGCTTGACAAAAGGAATGGGTACAGCGGGATGAAACTGTCCCCAGACAACCGTGGAACTCGAAATGGACAAGACTACCAACAAGAGGCTTGATAGCCGATGGTGGGATTTCATGATCCTCCGATCCGCTTCATGTGCGACTATGATGTCCTAACTAGAAATCGATCACAGGAGAATAAGAGGATCCTACCACGATGAGCTAGCTACACAATTAGTGCACTGTCCAAAAAGTTCACGCCGCTACTTCGGACGTACTTTTCGCCGATAGCTTTATTGTGCTCCCTCGAAAGACTCCCGGTATTTCTGCATCGTGCCACTTACTAGCGACGAAAATCCATCCCGAATTAACAACGCGGACTTCCCGGACAGAACACTAGAACCCTTTCGAGTAGTAAATCTTCCAAACTAGCATGGAACCCTTCTCCCCTTGAACCAGCCCATCCCAATCCGTGTTGAGGTAGAGCGTATGACCATCGTGGCCAAGCCAGGGACAAGTGTCGGTACCTGGCGTGTTGACACGGGGCCCCAGGTTTTCAACGGGCGACCAGACGCCATTTTCACTTCGGCTCACGTACAGATCAGTGCTGCCGGCAATGGAACCCTCGCGTTTGGAGGGAAAAATGATCGTCTGGCCGTCTCGGCTCAGAGCCAGGTCCGCTTCATTCTCCCTGGTGTTGATCACCGGCCCCAGATTCACGGGCTGCGACCACTGATCACCCGTCCGGTCACTGAAGTACAGGTCCATACCCCCGTGGCCACCTTTGCGGTTACTGGCAAAGTACATGCGTTTCCCATCCCGGGAGAGAAGGGCACCGTACTCGATGGTGTCCGGTGTGCTTATGGGTGGACCGATCGGTTCGGCTTTCGTCCACTTGCCATCGCGCAGACGCGAGATGTATATCTGGGTTGCCTTTCTAAGATCAGCGCTTCGAAGGATAACCATGGTGGTCCCGTCGGGGGTGAACTTGGCGTCCGCTTCATGCATGTCTGTATTAATGCCCGAACCAGCATTGTAGGGCTCCGACCAGCGCCCATTTTCAAAGCGCGCCAGCCAGATGTCCAGCTGGCCATATCCTCCCGCTCTGGCTGACTGAAATGCGATCAATCTGCCGTCCTCGGGAAGGCTGACGCAGTAGGGCCTGTCCGCGGGATCAACGGGCAGATCAACTTTCGATACCGTGAGAGATTCTGAGCTTGCTGCTGATCCCGCGGCCAACCACCCGGACACAACCAGAGCTAAAAGATTTCGCATCGGACACCTCCTTCTTTACGGCGCGGTTTTCAGATATTCCAACAAGTCGCTCATTTGCTGGACATCAACCAGGTTTTCAAGGTCTTCCGGCATCGCCGATAAGTTGGCAGCATAGATTCGTTTAATGTCGCTGCGTCGAACCACGCGCTCTTTTCCCTCTTCTTGTCGGAGGGTGATGGTTGTTGAGGTCTGGGGGCCTATGACTCCCTCGATGATTCCATTGGACGCAGTCTGCACGACGTAAGCCTCGTAACCCTGAGAGATCGTCTGGTTGGGCATCAAAATGTCCGCCAGAAGCACGTCACGGGGACGGTTACGGACTTCTCCCAGGTCCGGTCCGACTTCTTTGCCGACACCATTCAACTTGTGGCATTTTGCGCAGACCTCCTCGAACACCTCTTGACCACGCGCAACATCCCCTGTCATTGCCAGGGCCTGTTCGTATTCTGCAAGCACCTTTTCGCGCTCTTCGGGTTGCTGAAGAAGTTGGCGGGATTTTTCGCGAACCTCCTCGTCTGCGTGTGTGAACAATCGGAGCCGCTGGCGAAAGTGCAGCGTCCACGGCTGCACCTGGTCGTTTTCGATCGCCCTGACCAACATTCGCGTCCAATTGGTCTCCTGCAGCAGGACGTCCCTGGCTTCATTGCGTACCGTGGGCATCATCGCCCGCCATTGCTCAAGCAGATAAGCCCCGATCTCGTCCCGTTTGATCTTCCCCAGCGCGCGGACTGCCGCCGATTGAACGGGCTCGGGTTCCCGGGTATCCACGAGGTTTTTCAGCATAGATTCGTGAGTGGCAAGATCGGCCAGCGCCAACAGGCCGATGGCATCCGCCCTCCGCTGTGGGTCGGCTTCCCGATTCTGTGCAGTCGCTTCAGCCCTCTCTAGTGTCGTAGTGACCGACAGCCCAGAGGGCAGTCCCAAGACCTTGAGCAACGCCAAGGAGGCACGACGGACAGGTGTCTCGGTCGTTTCCACCAGCCTCAGCAGGAGCTCCTGTCCGTTCTCCAGCTCGATCGATTCCATGCCTTTCCCCTGGATTCCTTCGGCCAGACCTTCCAGGCTTGCGGCCCGCCACCAGCTCGAATCCGCTCCTGATTTTTTTGCGACTGTTTGGATAACCTGCTGGATTTCCTCTCTCCTCTGACGCGCTGCAATGACCGATGTGACCTGCCGGAAGAAGTAGAGTCGGCCCTCCGTGAACTTGTCTGCCAGGCGCGACACCGCCATTCGGAACATGCTGGGACTTTCGTCGGAAGACGCACTGAGAGCGGCGATTTGAAACCATTGATCTTCGAGATCATGAGCTAATAGTTTTTCTCTTGCCGCCCGAGCCGAGGAGGATCCCAGACCTCCCAGTGTGCACACGAGTTGAAACCGTACCCGGGGATCGAGGTCATCGGACATCTCGAGAAGTTTTTCTACCAGCTCAGGAAAGCTAGAGAGCCTTGGCTCAGCGAGGCGCAGACCATTCTCTCTGACTCCTGCTACGGGATCGTCAAGCGCCTTCTCAATCACACCCACCTCGAGCTTTCCCAGAGCCTCTAGCGTCCAGAGTGCGTGAACACGAGCCGCACTGGATGCGGTGTCTTGAAAAAGCTGAGTCAGCAGCTGTCCAGTGTCCGAGCTGGGTCGGTCGATGAGGAGTCGCTGGGCCGTCATGCGCCACCAGATATTAGGGTTTTCCAGGTGCTTGACCATTTCCTCATCCGACGCTTGACCCAATCCTAGATCTGGTACTAGAGCGGGCGGATTAGAATCCGGCACGATGCGGTAAATTCGGCCTTGCTCGTTTCCCTGGTAGGCGGCTGCTGACTCGTACACCTCTCGTGGGGTCCACTCCGCGTGCTCCAACACTCGCCGATAGTAGTCGATCACGTACAGCGCACCGTCTGGGCCAACATAGAAGTTGACCGGCCGAAACCAGGCGTCCTTAGAGACCAGGAATTCCTTTCCCTTTCGAAGACGTTCCGCTTCGAAGGTGGCTCCGGAAGGTGTCAACACATTCGTCAAAATGAGATTGTGTTGGGGCTCTGCGATAAAGGTCACATTGCCATAAGGAGCAGGGAAGGCCCCACCACGGTAAAGTGTGATGCCGCAGGCCGAGGTGATGCGACCGGGATAGGTGAGCATCAGGTGCTCCGGGCGTTCGGTGATCGGGAATACTTCTGTGTACAGACTCAGTAACTGCCTTGTTGAGGACAGGTAAAGGTCTGGATTGCGCTCTAGATAACGGGCCGCTATAACCTCATGGTAGCCGTTACCGCCACTGCCAATGGTGAAGTAATTTCCCCAGTCGTCAAAGGTGTGGCCAAACTGTGAAGTGCTAGACAGAGTTTCCAACTGGTACGTATCGGGGCGAAAACGGATGCTGCGCCCGCGGGGCGCCACAGCAGAAATGTCAGTGCGGTGGGGAAAGCGGATATCGCTCCCCTTGTCTCCGAATTCTTCGGGGAAGATGTGCGTCTCAACCGGCCTTTCGCTGGCCAGATATACCCAGTTGTCGGGCCCGAGAATGGGGTTACTGACCGTATGTTGTGGGTTGGAGAAGGCAAAACCGGTTAGGACTACCCGCCGCACATCCGCCCTGCCATCCCCGTCCGAATCTTCGAAATACCACACGTTTGGGGCGTCGGTGACCAATATCCCTTTTTTCCACCGCATCACCCCGGTGGGCATGGTGAGGCCATCCGCGAATACCGTCGAGTAATCCGGACGCCCATCGTCATCGGTGTCCAGAAGTAGTTTTACACGACCCAGTCTGCCTTCGACATCAAGCGGATAGGCGGGGTTTTCGACAACATAGATACGGCCGAATTCGTCGATCTCCATATCCACGGGATCAACGATGTCGGGCTCTGCTGCGAATAACTCGATTCGAAACCCGGGCTCCAACTGGAATGCCTCGAGGGATTCCATGGCACCGTATGGGGGGCCTGCTTGTTTGCATCTGCTTGAGCTGCCTGCTGCCACAACTATGGCAAGAACTACGATTTTCGAAGACACCACTCGCACATGGGTCAACATGACCTCTCCATCTCACTCACGTCCACAGTGGCCGTCCTTTCGTCACTGGACTGTACTTTTCGAGTCCTCGAACAACCGCGACCTTAGCCCCTTCGGATCGGCGGATCCAAGGGATATTTTTGTCGCTTCAGAAAGGATCCGATCGTAAGTTCCTCGTGCCTCATCGTAAGCGGCTGCCGCTGCATCGAAATCGCTTTCTCTGATCTTTCCTCGCTTCATTTCCCAGCACTGGTCGACAGCGGCACGACACCACTTGGCGCTCTTCACCGAAGAACGTACGGGCTGGTTCCCCAACAATACAAAAATGGGATTGCTATGGGAACTAGGTAGTATCCTCAGTGCCAGCCAACTGGAGCGGATAACAGGCCAGTCGAACGCTAGATCGTTCCAGTTCCCGTCCGCCCTAATTTCGCTGCGCGCAACTGCTTCCCCATTGACAAGCAGTTCCACGGGAACCATCCTACTTTCGCCGATTCGGGCACGCTCGATGTGCCAGTAGGGAAGTCGGTTGCCGGAAAACCAGTTCCTGAGATTCTCCCAGCCAGGTCTTAAATCCTTCCTCTGCAGACCAAGAGCAAGCCAGACCGGAAAACGTTTCAGAGTGAAATTCTCAACATCTTGTGGCAAGTAAGCGCACACCCTGGCCGTCACGCTTATCTTCTCAGGACGATCCAGCAGTACTTCGCTGTTTTCGGTACCCAGTTCTTGCCCGTTTACAGAAAAATCGATGATGTGTGATCTTCCGTCAGAGACATAACTGCGTCCCTTCCGGATCTGCTCCAGGTATTGATCGTAGTTTAATCCTTCGTCAAGCTTGGTATAGCTGCGGCCCACGCCCACTCGTTCATCGTAAATACACGGGAAATCGCTCTCTCCGATAATGCGAGTGCGAAAACCACAGTTCAGCGTGTGGTACCAGATATTCAGTTCCCATAGCGGCGGGGTATCCCCAATAGAAAGAAAATCGACCGCATCATGTGCGACGGTGACGATGTACTCGTTCGCTCCAACACTGTCGAACTTTGCTTTTTCGTAGTTTGGCAGTTCACGGGTTGGTTGTAGCGGTTCGAGTCCCCAGCCGGAGTGGGCGTATCCCACCACACCTCCCTGTGACCTGGCCCAACGCAAAATGGGCAAGGTCCAGCTGGGCCACTCCTCAATGCTACTCGTTTCTGGATAGTCATCTTCTTTCAATCCCAGGAGGCAGAGGTGGCCCGCGTGGGAAGAGGGGAACCCTGAAATTTCCACGTCATATCGAATCAGGTT
This sequence comes from uncultured Acidobacteriota bacterium, assembly GCA_964565865.1. Taxonomy (GTDB): domain Bacteria; phylum Acidobacteriota; class UBA6911; order RPQK01; family CBDAPI01; genus CBDAPI01. The sequence goes on from CAZMGM010000034.1 coordinate 15,510, forward strand.
CCTGGCAGTGGAAAGAGAGTGGGATTTCCCTTCAAAGAACTGTTTTTGATGATACCAGCAGGGCCCCCAGGTAAGTACACAAGCGATGTTTAGGTCCTCTCCCAGGATTTGCCGCCAGATATGCGCCGGATTGACTCCCTGCTCAGGATTTTCATAGTGACTACAGCCAGCAGCGTGAACATGATGATCGGCACTGTACCATCCAAGTTCAGCTAGGTGGGTCCAGCGCCTGAGCTGGAAACTCACTTCGTGGAATTTCACATTTCGGGGAACCGTAATGGAACGGGTCTGTTCAAGATATTCGGGGCCTCGCGTGAAGTCTACTTCGTAGTCTCCCGGCGGAATGTAGACATGCTCTCCATCTTGTCGATATATCTGAGGCTGGAAGAAAAAGTCAGGGAACTCGTCATCTCGCGCCAGTCGACGAGACGGCAGGGGGTAGATTCCACCCAGGCTTCGACTAAGCAAGGGCAACACACCCTCGGGTGGTGCCTCCTCGTCTGAACCTTTCCAGAACCTATCCATCCTGTCCCGGATGACAAAAGAAGCCATCGTCGGCAATCCGTCGTGATCCCGAACTCTGAAGACCACTTTGACCGAGGGTTCACACCGAAACAGGATGTCGAGACCGTTACGAAAACCCAGATCTTGGGTACCCTCACCCACGTGGAATTCAATTCGCGCCTCTCGCTTCCCGACTGCTCGCGTGTAAATCTGCAGGATCGCGTATTCGAGTCGCAGACCGGAGAGATGATCCAAAAGCGGGCGGCGTCGATACAAACTAAGGTCTAGAAAACGATGCGTAAGTTCCCCGTCAGAGATAAAGTCTTGAGTCTGGACTCGTGAGGCCCCCGTAGAGACCTGAAAGAGGGCCGCAGCATTACGGCTTTCCACTTCAAGGCGAGATGTAATTGCGGCTTGATTATTGACCTTCACCAGGAAACTCTTCCATCCACCCTGGACCAACTTTGCGCCGGCCGGACCACGCAGTACCTTGACACGCGTTTCCGGATTAATCTCTACCAGTGCCAGGCAATACGGGTCCAAGAGTCTCTGGATCTCGAGCCCGGTATCAGCAGATGGGGGTGCATCTTTCAGGGCCTGGAGTTGTTTGACATCCTCCACAGCCAATATGTTCCCCGCAAACGAGAGTGCGTCCCCCAGACGCATCACATGTGCAACCAGCGGCTGCACTTCGACTCCCTCTACAACAGGCAGCTTTTCTCCGTACAGCATGGCCCCGGAGAACAGCCCGAAAGTCAGAATCTTGACAAATCGCCTGGCCATGTTTCTTCCCTCCAGACGCATTTATTCAGGACCGGCCATAGTAGCGCGTGGTCCTCTGAAAAGAAAAGGGGCGTGTCCTCGGCGACACGCCCCGTGAAACACCGTTTCCTGGATCGAAAACTAAAAGTTAACTTTCAATTGGAATTGGATGTGTCGTGGCTGGTTCCTTTGGCTGCCAACCTTGCCGTAGCCCGCTGCGTTATTAATATTCGAGGACGGGCTACCAAACGCGGTGTGATTGAAGAGGTTGAAAAACTCGAAACGGAATTCAACATTGCCCTCTTCACCGAGTCCAGGTATGTAAGTCCGTTTTAACAGCGAAACGTTTTCATTGAACATGCCGAATCCACGGAGGTCCCCTTCTACACGCCCCACGTCGCCAAAGGTATACGCAGCTGGTTGGGAAAAGGCACCGATGTTCAGGTACAGATCCTTACCCGGGTCGAAGTTGCTTGCGCTGACATCAGTGCGTTTTTCTCCTGATGCACGGTTCGGTCGGTTTGCGCCTCCGAATAGACCCAAGGGCGGACCGCCTCCAACTGCAATTGCCGGGCCAGAAGCGTAAACGGTCGTCACCCCGATTTGCCAGCCTTTCGTCATCACATTCCTAGACGCACCACCAGAATTGAACTCATAGATCCAGTTGGTTATGAGACCGTGCGTCTGGTCGAAGGGCGAAATCGATTTCTCCAGATATCGGCGCGCTGTATCAAGAGCCGCAGGGTTGATGCCTGACCAGGCGTTTCCGTTCGTATCGCTGATGTTCTTGGACAGTGTGTAGCTGGCCAGAAAACCCAGACCTCTCGCGAAACGCTTTTGCACTTTCATGAGGAGTGCGTTGTAGGTGTGATTTCCGTTCGCATTCCAATGAGTGACAAACGAGGTATATTGGGGATAGGGTCTGAGCGCTTGCCCCACGGATCCCGTAAAACCCGCGTAGGGCGCCTGAATACCTGCGTCTATGGCCGCCTGGGAGTCGTGGGCCGCCAGAAGCGTTGAGCCCAGGCTCAGGTAGCTGGCAGGGACTTGACTGACGCTTTCGGTATTGGCAGGCAGACGCGACCCTTTGACCCCGACGTAGGTGAGATCCACAACGATACTCCACGGAAGTTCTCGCTGGAGACTGAAGTTCCAGTTTGTGGTATAGGCTGAATGCCCTGACTGGGGGCTTATCCAGTCTCCAACTCCACCCACCTGAATTCCCGGATCGGTGTCAGGAACCGTTCCCGTAAAAGCCGGCCAGCCTGTGGCAAGTCTAAAAGCAGGCGTGATCCCCTGGTCGGTGGTCACAGGCGTAGAGAGAGCAGAAAACCCCGTTTGGAACCGGTTACCAAAAATCTCAGGCGCGTTGGTCTGAGCATTGGACTGGGCGTAAATAACACCGTAGCCGGCACGCAGCACCGTTTTGTCATTTACGGCATATGCCAACGCCAGGCGAGGGCCCCATTCATTGTAACTTTGCAGGAGTCCGTCCGCATCCTGGCCAAAACGATAGGCTCCCGGAATTCCTCCTGCGCTAGGATTTGCCAGCAGCAGATCGATAGCTGAAAAGCTGCTCTGTCTTATTGCGATGGGGGTTGGGTAGTCGTAGCGAAGTCCCAGAGTTGCGGTCAATTTCGGAGTCAGCTGAATCTTGTCCTCGAGGTACAATGCAGCGTAACGGGTGTCCCACGTATGTTTTGCAATGCCGCTCTTCAGGAGCTGGCCCGACCAGACTTCACCCAGAAGCATGCTTGCCAGGCTATCACCCCAACTGCCGAAATTGGGAGAATTGGGCTGGCTGGTTGAAAGTTGATTGAAGACCATTTTGCCGCCTTCGCCCCTCCGGTCTCTGCGACTGAAATTCGAAGTCCACACCTCTCCTCCGAACCTGATTTGATGCCGCCCTTTCGTCCAGCTCAACGTGTCAGTGAAGACATGAGTAATGTCCGTCGTACCCTCGGGAGAAAGGTCTGAGTTCCCCATTCGTGAATATCCGGCAGGTTGCATACTTGGAAGGCCATAGCCATCAGTAGGAATTCCCGGGATCTTCACGTCTTTGTTCGTTAACCCCCCTGGCAACCCGATGTTTCTTTTGTCATACCATTGATGTCCCCAGCCGAAATGGTTCACCAGAGTGGGACTGGCCACCCAGTTCCAGTTGGCCCGAAAAAACCTGGCTTCAAAATCCGTAGCATAGGCGCGATCTATTGGGATACCGCCCAGGTCACCGTTACGAACTTCGGGGAGCAACGCATACCAGTGAGTAAAGGTGAAACGGTGATCGTCGTTGAAGGTATGGGTCAGTTTTATGGAGTATGAATCATCATCTACCGGCCTCGAGCCCGCATTGACGAAGTTGTCTCTGACCCCTGGATACTCCGGTACCGGCAGCCTGTCCATGTAGAACTTGGCGTACGGGCTGATCCGGGAGCTCGGGATGATGTTACCAGGGAAGGCGGTCCTTACAAATCCGCCCGCCCCATCGTCTTGGGTGGTCAAGGGGTCAAAAATCGGGATGAGCTCCCCTGTGGAAGCGTCTTTCAACTCGGAAAAATCTCCCTGGCGAAAACCCATTGAGGGGATGGTCACCAGGCCTCGAGTGGGAGCACCGCCACGGCGGCGGAAACCGTCATAGGCGGCAAAGAAAAAGGTCTTGTCTTTGACAATCGGGCCGGAAAAGGTGAAACCGAATTCGTTCTGGCGAATGAGGGCTTTGCTAGTAGCGAAGAATCCTCTCGCATCCGTTGCATCATTTCGTACGATCCAAAAAACGTTACCGTGGAAATCGTTTGTCCCCGATCTGAGCGAATAGTTTGCGATTCCAAATCCACGCCCCACGTTAGCCGGGTACATGGTGGTGGTTACCGTGAACTCTTCCACCGCTTCATAAGGGGGGGGGGTCCGTTCACTCAGACCAGGTGATTCCTGCAGCGCAAAGGGTATCCCGTCGATGATTGTCTGAGTCGAGTGCTGAGGAGAACCCAGAACGTGTTTGCTCCAGCCAGTACCAGTGATGCCCGGCGTCAGGAAAATAAAAGATTCAACCTGACGACGGCCCGAGCCGGCTACTTGTGTAGCAGCACCCAATTCGAGTGGAAGGTCGATGACGAGCCTTCTCTCCATATTCGTACTCACCTCGGCATTGCTGGTCTGTAGCAGTGCCGCTACACTCCCCTCCACCGTCACCAACTCGGCTACCTCGCCAATCTCGAGAGTAAAATTCAATGTCGTCGTAGCTGTCACCGAGACGGTCACAGGGGAATAAGAATACCGTTTGAAACCAGGAAGCTCGGCCTCAACCTGATAGCTCCCAACGGGCATAAATTCCAAAACGTAGGTTCCCGTTTCGTTCGATACCGTTGTGACCTGTTGGTTGGTACCCAGGTTAGTAGCTTGAATATCGACACCTGGAACAATCGCACCCGTCACATCCGACACCACACCTCGGATGCTTCCTGCTCCACCCTGACTTAAGCCAGTACCCGTGGAAAAGAACAGCAGTGCTATTACCACCACTACGCTAAACATTGTTGTCGCTCGTAATTTTTTGAGTTGCCCCATTCAATCGCTCCTAACCTTTCAACCTTATTGGCCTTACCGGTGCACTTTGCATCGCCTAGTCAGCACACCCACGTCATATTTTTCCAATGGTATACTATCGCCATTAATTTTCAAATCGTTTTGAGGCCTGCTTGTTGCCACACACAAGAAATCTGGATGTACTTAAGCTCCCCTTTGTGGCGCTCTGCCTGCCATCTTTTTTCTGGACCTTGGCGGCTGTAGATAACGGAGCCATCTTCCGCGAACAACTCTTGCCCATTCTCCAGGTTCATTGTGCAGCCTGCCATGATGGTCTAAAGGCCCAAAACAACTTTTCCGTCTCCAGCCTGGCAGATCTTCTTCGCGGCGGAAAACACGGATCCTCCATTGTTCCGGGTTCTGCCCGTGAGAGTCTGCTGATGCAGTACATCCGGGGCGAGCGGATGCCCCAGATGCCCTTGGGGGGGGCGCTTTCCGAACCCGCTATCCGGCAGTTGGCCGAAGCACTTGATTCGATGGCTCCCCTACCGGCGCACGACCGAGTTCCTGACAAACACTGGGCATGGTTATTGCGCAAGCCGGAGTCCCCGCCGATTCCCCCGGCGAAGAGCGACGACCGGGTAGAAAATCCGATCGATGCTTTCATTCTCGCCAGACTGGAAACCAGGGGCCTCAGACCGGCACCTAAGGCCGACCGACGGGCGCTGATCCGGCGAGTATACTTCGACTTGATCGGGCTTCCGCCCGCTCCCGAGGAGGTCCGGAGCTTCCTGAATGACTCCGACCCAAAAGCTTACGAGAAACTGCTCGACCGGCTCCTCGACCATCCAGGCTACGGCGAACGCTGGGCGCGGCACTGGCTGGACCTGGTGCGCTATGCGGAGTCGAACGGCTTTGCCACCGACATCGAACGGCCTACAGCCTGGCGATACCGGGATTATGTCATCCGCTCGTTGAACCGGGACAAGCCCTTTGACCTTTTCATAAAAGAGCAACTGGCCGGTGATGAACTACCGACCCCTCCCGATGCCGAGGACATGGAAGCGGTAGCGGAGATGAAAGTGGAACGGTCGGTCGCTCTTGGCTTTCTGCGAATGGGGCCCTGGGAAGCTGATGCAAACTCCAAAAGAAAACTCCGGCAGGATTATTTGAACGAGATCACCAAGACCACTGGTTCGGTCTTTCTGGGAGTGACGGTCGGTTGCGCGCAGTGCCACGACCATAAGTACGACCCCATCTCCCAGAAGGATTTCTACCGCATGCAGGCCTTCTTCGCCACCACCCGCTTTGAGGAGAGAAAAGCTCCCTTTATCAAGGCGGAGAACCCGCGGAAGATGAGGGAACTCTACCGGTTCTACCAGGATGAAGTGGAGCGGGCAATCGAGGAATTCCGCAGCCGGAAGGAGAAGCTGGTCGCACGCTTCCGGGAGCATAAGAATCTTCCTGTAGTAGAAGACGACCCGGCGGTAAAAGCATTCTTGAAAGAGGTGAACGTTCCGAATGCCTTTTTCCAGGAGCGGGACGACCCCATCTTCAGCCACGAGGAGTGGCCTGCTTATGTGAATGCAAGGGACGAAAAGAACCGTTTGACCGAGCTGTTGCAACGGCATCAGCCCCTGGCTTGCGCCGTATCGGACATGGTCCCTCCAGAAGTGGCCGATCTCGCCGCCACACACGTGTTGGCGGGAGGTGAACTGGACAGCAAGGGTGAGAAGGTCAATCCGGGCTTTCCGGAGGGGCTCACCGGGAAGCTGGAAGATGCGAAGATTCCCAACCGCGCCACTACGGCAATCAAACGCGGGAGTTCGGGCCGCCGACTGGCCCTAGCCGAGTGGATTGCACGCCCGGAAAATCCTCTGACGGCACGGGTCATAGTAAACCGCCTCTGGCAGTATCATTTCGGCCAGGGCCTGGTTCGAACTCCAAGCGATTTCGGAGTCAACGGGGAGCGCCCGACCCATCCGGAACTGCTCGACTGGCTGGCCGTTCGGTTCGTGGAGGAAGAGTGGAGCTTCAAGGCGATGCACAAATTGATGCTCACCTCTCGAACTTACCGCCAGTCCACGGGTCATCCAGAGTGGCAGGTCTTTTCCCAGACAGACCCCGAGAACCGTTATTTGTGGAGGATGAACTGGATTCGGCTGGACTCAGAGGTGCTACGGGACTCGATCCTGGCGCTCAGTGGGCGGCTGAATCCAGCGCGGAGCGGGCCCAGCGTCTTATTAGACGTTCCCAAGGATGTCGCCGAAGGGTACGAGATGTTCAAATGGTTTGCTTCCGAACAACAAGAACAGAGGCGGCGAAGTGTCTACGCCTTCCAGAGGCGGTCGGTTGGCTCTGCTTTCATGGAAACCTTTGATGTCGCCAATATGGGTGTCTCCTGCGCCCGCCGAAGCGTGACGACGGTTGCCCCCCAGGCCCTCACCCTGTTGAACGGAAAATTGACGAACACCGAAGCCCGGCACTTTGCCCAGCGCATTCTGAGAGAGGGCGAAAGAGATCAGGAGGATCCTGTCGAACGCGCTTTCTGGTCTGCCTTGAGTCGTCCTCCTTCCGAGCAGGAAAAGCGAGAAGCGCTCGAGCTGGTTGCCCGAACCACACCGGTCGAGGGGTTCACGCGCCTGGGCGTGGTTCTGTTTAACCTGAACGAATTTATCTATCTGGAGTAAGCCA
>CAZMGM010000035.1:0-15940 GCA_964565865.1 uncultured Acidobacteriota bacterium
CCCCTGACCCCGAAAAGACGGAGCAATTAAATGACGAGTTATGAGGACGAGGAGCTGAAGTGTCGGAAGATATGGGAAAAATACTGCCGAGGCGACTTTCCCGAGAAAAAAGAGACGATGAATTTAGACGGACCAGCCTGATTTTCCCCTTAAAGACGCTTTCTTCTCTTTTTTTGCTGCTCTCTTTTCCATAATCGTTTTACCTTTAGCCATAAGATATCTCCTATTAATTGGACTTGAGGTAACACATGGATAGGGGATTCAACAATAAGGATAAAACTGTTGCATACAAAATCATAGTTGGCGCGCCGAGGACAGTATTTCAAGACCTACGTTGGCACCCTAACTCCAACCCGAACTGGCCTTCTTCCTATGGGCAGTTCTGCCAGGTGAGGACGAACCCTTCCGGCGCGAAGTGATATCAGCTCCAGGAGCAGAAAGGGCGGCCGAAACGTAGCTCGACGCTAGAAAAACTTCATAGTGTAGACAAAACGGGCGCCTCGACCCATCTCGGGAGCCAGATCCTTGATGAAGGAGACGTGATTTCGGTAGAGACGGTCTCCGACGTTGAAGAATTCCAGCGAGAACTGATGGAGGAAGTGCTGTCTCGGTATGGTGTACGAGGCCTTCAGGTTCAACACCGTGTAGCCCGCCGTGGGGGTCTCCTCCAGCGCCAGCTCATCCTGACGATCAGCCATGACCAGTTCCGGTCTCAGGCTCAGACCTCTATGCCGGAAGTCAAGTCCCACGCGACCTCTCAGCGGTGGAATCCGCGGTAGGGATTGATTCAGATCGGTCAGCTCGGCATCGACCAGATCCAGGCCCAGTTTGAGCCACAGTTTTTCGTGCAAAGCCGCGTCGAAGCGAAACTCAGTTCCCACGAAGCGGCTGTCCCCCTGTGTGTAGTCACCTTCCAGCAGGCCGTCAACAACTTCCCCCGAGCGCTGAAGGAAGATGAAGTCATTGATGTCGTAATAGAAGAAGCTGGCATTGGCATGGACCCGTTCCCCGTGGTGCCGGTAGGAAAAGTCGACTCCATTACTGCGCTCCTGTTCCAGGGTTGGATCACCGACCTCAAAAGCCAGGTTCCCGACATGAGGACCGAAGTTGTAAAGCTCTTCGAGGGCCGGCGCCCGGGCCGAAGAAGTGAAGTTGGCGATGAAGGCGCCCTTTCGGCCCACGTCGAAGCGGGCGCCGATGCCCGCGGAAAACGCGGTGAAATCTCGATCCGGCAATGCCACGAGCTCCGGCTCTTCTTCTTCACCTTCTTCTTCCTCTCCCCCCTCTTCGTGCTCTTCGTGACCGTGCCCCCGTAGCTGCAGTCCGAGCACCTGATAGTCGGTGAATTCGACCCGGCCGCCAAACTGAATCTTGGCTCTTTTGAATTGCAGCTCTTCCAAGGCAAAGAGAGCGAAAGAATTCTGATCCACGGGAGGAGAAAGTGCCTCTGCTCCAACCACGTCGTAGTCGCGAACGAGCCCCCAGAAACCGAAACGTCCCGCCAGTAATCCGGCTGGTGCCTGTTCAAGGACACCCCGATAGACCCATTGTTTGTTATCAAACACGGTCCCGATTTCTTCTTCACCCCCGGTTAGCAACTCCAGTTCGGAGTGCTCCCAATCCGTATAAGTCAGGGAAAAATCGAAACCCCGGAGTCCCCGATTGAGGTTCCGGAGCCCGGTGCTCACTCGATAGTTGTGTCTTTCGAAGGAGATGTCGACCCCTTCCAGTTCCTCCTCTTCTTCCTCATGCTCTCCCTCTTCTTCCTCATGACCGTGAAAGGCGTCCGCTCCGGGGATTCCGTAGCGCCCGTCGTCGATCCCATAGCCGAAACTCAGATAAGCCTTGCTTCCGAAGTATCCAAGGCCGGCAGAAGCGTTGGTGATTCGATGCTTGGAGTTCTCTACTTCTCCGATCGGCGTATCGTAGTCTCCGCTGCGCTGGCCGCCGCCTCCACCCCAGAAGAGCCAGTTGCCCTGACCGAATTCGAGCTTGGCGTTTCCGGCCGCGAATTCGTTCGTAGTACCGGCCCCGGTGGTGACCTGACCCGTCAGACCCTGGTGGGGGTCCTGATGCCTTTCGTGATGTCCGGTCACGGCGTTTACGACGCCACCGATGGCATTACTCCCATAAAGGAGCGTTGACGGTCCCCGCACGATCTCGACTCTTTCCAGACTTCCGGGATTGATGGGATCGCCGTGGTCTCCCGATTGGGAAGCCAGTGAACCGACTCGGATGCCATCCTGCATGACCAATACACGATCTCCATCGAACCCGCGGATCACGGGACGAGAGCTCCCCGGTCCAAAGCTCCGCTTCGATACGCCAGACTGATTCTCCAGGACTTCTCCCAAAGACGGCCCCAGGTTCTCAGCCAGACTGTAGGAATCGACTGAGGTGACCGACTGAACGGCACGAAAGGCGGTTTCCTCGACTCCGCGGGCGGTGATGGTCACTTCCTGTCGAATGGGGCTGATCTTGAGGGTGAGCTCCACCTCGACGGTTTCACCGGTCGTGACCTGAACAAGCTGGGTGGGAGCGCTGATAGCCCCGGCATGAGCGACGAGATCATACGTTCCTGGGCCAACGTTCTCGAAGCGAAATCGACCTGAATCGTCGGTCTCGGTTGTGAGACCCAATTGGACAATAAGGATCGAAACCCCATGAACTGCTTTACCGGTTTGATCTAGCTTGACTGTTCCTTTCACTGTGCCACCAGACTGGGCACAAAGGTTGGTTCCAACAAAGAGCAGCCCCAGCCAAAGGACCCCTCTTCCGAGAGTGAATCGATACATCTTCTTTTCCTCGTGTATTCAATAACAGCGGTGCTCGGATAGAGCTCCGCCTGCGAGATCGAAGTATTACGATCCGCTGAATACCGGAGGTCCGCGGTCGCGGATGGAGAAGATCGGGCTGGCCTCGGCCCTTTGCAGCGTCGGCGGGAATTCTTCGGAAATCTCGCCGAAAGCGGTCGCCTTCAGCTTTTGGCCGGGTTGGTCCAGCTGCTGCATATGGGCACAGCAGTGAATCTCGTGAACGTGGGGGGGGTCGAACACCTCTTCCTGGTGCTCGTGATGTGGACCGTGCCCGGCTTCCTCCAGCGGATGGAGGACCTCGGCAGACTGCACCACACCAAACGTTACGAGTAGCGGGGCGAGAAAGAGACTCGCTACCCTGTGTCGGAAACTGCCATGCATCGGACGCGAAGCATAGCAGATTGGGCGCGGACCTTGTGAAGCGCCTGGATGCCCGAGTCGTCGATCCAGGTGCCATCCTCGCCAGTGCCGGCCAGGCATTCTTCCACCGCGTCGAAGACAACGTTGTCTACCCTATCGACCTGGTTCTTGGAGACAGCAAGCAGCTCATCCAGGCGCCGCTCATCCTCCAGAAACGCTTCGCTTTCATGCCACGGGACGATTAAGGAGGAGCGTGAAGAATGGGGAGAAAAAAGAAGCCATCGGCTATTCGTAAATTAGAAGGTAATCGGGGCCATCGGCGATCCCGCAGAAAAAGCTGAGAAGGCGGCCTTACCTTCGAAGAAAAGAGCCGACCAATTAGGTGGGAAAGCCTAATTTCCCCACTTCTAGGCGCCGGTAGGATGTTCCCGAATTGTTCCCAAATCAAGGATTACTGGAAACGACCCTAAAACAAGTTATCCTGTAACTTATTGACAACAATTGTGTTTTCAGGGGTTAAGCCGAGGGAATTCGACCCTATCTAAACTGTTCCTTCATCATTTTTTTGCCTCTTTTCGACATAACAAGGCGAATTGTTTCTCACATAAGGTTAGCATCTGTTTCACCATGGGCTGGTAGCATTCCATTAGTCGGGAGGCGCCATGAGATTGGCCGGTAAGGTTACCATCATCAGTGGAGGAGCTCGCGGTATTGGTGCCGAGGTTGCCAGGCTCTTCGCCCGGGAGGGAGCTGGGGTTACCATCGGGGATACCCGAGAAGACGAGGGTCAAGAAGTAGAGTCTGAAATCATTAAGGAGGGTGGATCTTGCCTGTACGTGAGACTGGATGTGACCAGCAGCAGCAGCTGGCGCCAGGCCATCTCCAGTACGGTTAATCAGTTCGGCAAAGTGGACGTGTTGGTCAACAATGCAGGCACGAGCGGGGGTGGCACCGTAGAGGCGACCACAGTCGAGCAGTGGCAAAGGGTCATGGATGTCAATGCCAAGGGTGTCTTTCTGGGTATGAAGGCAGCCGTTCCGGAGATGCGAAAGGCTGGGGGCGGCTCCATCGTCAACATCGCCTCGCAACTGGGTCTGGTAGGAGTTGCCGATGGCAGCACCCCTTATCAGGCGTCCAAAGGCGCGGTACGTCTGCTGACAAAAAGCGCTGCCATGCAGTACGCAGAAGAAGGAATCCGGGTCAACTCGGTATGCCCTGGTCCCACCCTGACTCCCATGACGGAGGCGCGTTTTTCCGACCATGAGCTGGCCGGCAGGTCGCTCTCCGGGATCCCACTCGGTAGATTTGCCCAACCTGAAGATGTGGCCTACGGAGTCCTTTATCTCGCATCCGACGAATCCTCCTTTGTGACGGGTTCTGACCTGATGATTGACGGTGGCTGGACGGCCTGCTAGCAGGGGCAAAGAAACCCTTCACCGCTCAGGTACAGATAGAGAAGAGCCATGGTGTCGGTGTGTACCCACCACGTTGCTGCCATTAGCGCACAGTGGGTACTCAGGCGGTTTCTTTCTCGAGCTTGACGTAACGCCCGCCGATGAGCCACTCCGTAACATAGATATTGCCATGTCGGTCAACCGCTACGCCGTGGGGGCTGTTGAATTTTCCAGGCTCTAGACGAGTGCTTCTGGAAGGTTCACTCTGCGTGTTCAGGCTATTGGGCCACCCCTCGTGGTTACATACCGGCTGGTTCGCACCAATGCGCCCGATCAGGGCATCCTCGGCATCGAGCAGCGTGATTCGAGCCTGCAGCTCTATGACAGCCAGGTCGTCGCCGCAAATTCCGAAACCTGTCGGCAGGGCCAGGAAGTCCTCACCAAAGGATCGCTTGAAGGTCCCTTCCAGATCATAGACCTGGATACGGTGGTTGGCACGATCTGCGATGTATAGCTCGGCTTCGGGCTTTCTAGTATCCAGGAAGACCGTGTGGGGCTGTTGGAAACGGCCGGCGCCTTCCCAGCCATCTATTGTAGCCACGTAGTTAGCCGAGCCGTCGAACCTGTGAACGAGATTGGATCCATAGCCATCGGCGACCCATATGTCGCCGTTTCCACCAAAGCGTTCCTCATTGACCGCAACCCAGGTGGGTACGTATTTGCCTTCCACATACTCCGGGTGCGGAGGACGCTGCAGCGCAGCTTCAATTTTTCCGTCTAGGTCGATTTTCACAACTTGTGGCAAGCCCGGATCGCGTTGATATTTGCGGCCAATGTCGACCACCCAGAAGTAGTCGGTGTCTCCTTCCGTCACGCAGGTTACTCCGTGGCACTCGGTGAGACCCGTTGCAGTCTGGCCGAGCAGCTTGCCGTCGACGTCAAACTCAAGCAAATCAGCTCGGGCTGGATGGCCAACCACAATGGTGTTTCTCGACGTAACAGCTATGCCGTGGTGCGCCCATCCGGTGCTTGCTCCTTCCAGGTCCGGAATGCAGGCCCAGTCTTCGATCCACTCAAAACTATGTGTTCCAGCAGTGATGGGCATAGAAAACTCAAATCTGCCAAGTTCTGTTAGTTCTATCACGTCTTGAGGTGCAAGACTTCTCGTTACTTCCGCACTCGTTGCCTTCCGTGACACCCTCTTTTACGAACCAGGTCTGATCCAAGGGCTTCTAGAAGACCCTGGTCGGAGTGCGGGTGTGAGTTGATTGGACCACTGCCACCCTGCGAGAAGGGAAGTATCATTCGGGAAAGTGACCGAGGTACTCCTCGTAACCATCTTCTTGCAGACGATTCTTAGGGATGAATCGAAGAGCCGCCGAGTTGATGCAGTACCTGAGGCCGGTCGGCTCCGGGCCGTCCGGGAAAACATGGCCTAGATGGGAGTCCGCGTGTTTACTCCTGATCTCGGTCCTGACCACAAAAAAACTCCGATCTTTTTTCTCGACCAGGTGTGCGGGCTCCAGGGCTTGGCTGAAGCTAGGCCAGCCGGTCCCCGAGTCGAACTTGTCGGTCGAAATAAACAGAGGTTCTCCGCTGACCACATCTACATAAATCCCGTCTTCTTTGTTGTCCCAGTACTGGTTGCGAAAAGCGGGTTCGGTTCCGTCCTCTTGGGTTACCCGGTACTGGATTTCGTTGAGCCGGGAACGCAACACTTCATCTTCGGGCTTTTCGTAGCTCGTTCCTGTTAGTGTGCTCGAGCTCATTCCCATCACCTCTAATTTCCACTTGTTGTTTCTCCAGGTCTTCTTCAGGAACTGGTCCCGTCCCGAATTATACCGGTAGTAGTGATAACGGATCGAATGATTCTTGTAGTAGTCCTGGTGATAGTGTTCCGCCTCGTAAAACTTCTCCAAAGGTCTGATCTCGGTGACGATCGCTCTTTCGAAGACGCCGGATGACTCGAGGGACTCCTGTGACTTCTGTGCCAACTGTTTTTGTTTCTCGTCGTGGTAGAAAATGGCTGATCGGTAATGAGCTCCCCGATCCACGAATTGGCCCCCAGGATCGGTCGGATCCACATGTTTCCAGAACACCTCCAGTAGTTCCGAAAAGGTGACCGTAGATGGATCGAAGGTCACCTGGACGGCCTCCAAATGGCTCGTTTTTCCTGAGGCCACCTGTTTGTATGTCGGATTGGACTCATTTCCTCCGGCAAAACCAGAAACCGCCTCGCTGACTCCCTCGACTTTTTCAAAGTCCGCTTCTACACACCAGAAGCAGCCGCCGGCGAAGGTCGCCACCGCTTTTCCGGCTGGAGACCCTTCTTCAGGTTGAGCCTGTGACCCAGTTGCAGACCGATTCTGCACAAAAAGAGCGATGGAAAGAAACGCGACCAGGATCAAGACAATATGTCTCATGGGTATCTACTCCTCTACTTTCTTCTCTATTATCCTCTACTTTTCCCCTATTAGAGGAGCCTCGGCCCAGTTGGCTCGCCCCCAAGGCGGAAAAACGGAGACCGACGAAGGGAGACTGCAACACTCTGCTCTTCACGATCTGGAATGGCACCTAGTTAGCTCTTCCGGTTCTCTCCAGCCTGCGAGCCGCTGCACTAAGCGCACGAGTGGTCCCGTTTGCAGAATTGATAGCCCAGGTGAAATGGACTGAGCTCCCATCGGGCTGCAAGGCTACCAGTTCTATCCAGATTTCGGAGCCAGTCTCATCAACGACGTTCCATTTAGAGAATCGAAGTTCGGCGAATTTCTCATCGACCAACTTTCTCGCAGCCGGTGCGCTGGCGAGTAGATCGCGAAACACTCTTTCGTATTGTTCGGCTCGCCTCTTTTTGTCCTCCGTAGGATCTAACTCGACCGGGTCTGATTGGGCAGGAGAAGGGCCTTCTCTTCTCAGGGCGGGGCGGCGGCTCCCCCCCGGCCAGGGCTTCTTGACTCTCCGCTGCGGGGCGGCCGGGACCGGAGTCGGACTCTTAGTGGCGTGACGCGTGACGGGTTGCGGTCGCGCAGGAAGAGGTTTGGCTTCTGCCTTGGCTGAAGGACTTGGGGGCAGTGCGACCGCGCGTATCTCCGGCTTGGCTCCAGTCTCGGAATCTTCCTCCGTTCGCTCCTCGTTCACCGCTGATTCTGTCGCCGTTAATGACAATTCTGGGCCCTCCTTGAATGGCATCGAACCAGGCACCGCTTCACTGTTTTCGATTCCGAAATCAGGAGGATCACCGTTTGATCTAGACCACTGAAAAAGAACCAGGGCCACTACAATGGCAAGGACGACGCCCACAATAGTCCAGACGGGAATCTGACGGTTCCTCTCCTTTTTTCTTCTGGAGAACACTTCCTCGTACAGGGAGGCGCGCAACCCCCGTCGTGGAGAAGACTCTGGTCCGCTCGAGGCGGATGCATCGGCGGACAGTCCCGGCCCCTGTGCCTTGCCCGGTCGTCCCCCTGCCTGATCCAGAGACTCCATCACGACTTTGTAAGCCGCATCAATTTCGAGAAGTTTCCTGGGAGACTTGGTACGCAATCGAGGATGGTGAGACAGGCGTTCGGGATCCCACAAATCCAGAAGGTCGTCGCGGGCTTCACTGACCTGCCTGAAAGTGGCCCCCTGCTTCAGATACAGGACCCTGAGAGCTTGTTCCAAATCCATCATTTCGGCCCTGCGAGACTACAAGGGAGGACCTGCAATTTCAATAGCAGCAACCTTTACTTCGGCCCACCGGCCGCATATAAATTCTGAAAAAGCTTGCTGGTGGGGCCTCCGAGACCTGAGATGAATTGTCCGTAGTATCCAGCGACCGAGGGGAAGGCACAGGATATGAGCCTGAAAAACCGGATTGCCCTGGTTACGGGAGGAGGACGCGCCATCGGAAAGTGCATTGCACTCCGTCTGGCCTGGTAGGCCTTCCTGAGGCAGGACTCGAGCAAACCGCAGACGGGATTCGTGATCTGGGCCGCAGAGCCGATACCATGATTGCAGATGTGAGCGAGGAGAATCAGGTTCGGGTACCGGATTTCGCCTGACTTCGAGAGCTACGTAGTTGAGTTTCTTTCCGGAGAAATCTGGAGCCGGCAAGGGCTCGACCTGCGGACCAAAAGCCTGATCACCATTGCCACACTGGCCGGAATGGGTCGGAACCTGGGACTGGAATTGAACATCCGGATTGCTCTGCGCAATGGAGCGAACCGCCGGGAGATTACGGAGACCTTGCTCCACATTGCGCCCTACGCCGGATTCCCGGCTACCTGGGAGGCTTTGGCGATGGCAGATCGTGTTCTGGGGGAAGAGCAGGTGCCGGACAGCGAGTTGTAGCGACACCTGAGGACTCAGGACGCCTTGCCGATCAGGTGAGCCGCAACGTGGCGGGTGTGGGGTGCGTCACGGTGTTCGTACAGGAAGATTCCCTGCCAGGTGCCCAGGACTGGCCGACCACGGTCGACAGGAATCGAGAGGCTTGTCTGGGTGAGGGCTGATCGAATATGAGCCGGCATGTCGTCCGGTCCTTCCATGCGGTGCCGGTAGAGCACCGGATTCCTGGAGACGATGCGTTCGAAGAAGCTCTCTAGGTCTTGGAGTACGTCAGGATCAGCATTTTCCTGGATAGTAAGGGAGGCGGAGGTGTGTCGGATGTAAACGGTCAGCAGTCCCTCCCTGATCTTCGAGGCCGAGCACCAGCCCACTACCTCACTCGTCAACTCATACAACCCAGGTCCTCGAGTACGGACTTCGAAATGGGTCTTTTTCTGTCTCATGTCTACCCGTCGCCTGTCAATCGGTACCGAACCAAAAGAAGATCAGAGCCCTCCTGTGATATTCATGTGAGGAGTGAGTATATCCAAAAGCCCGGAACTGAGGCTCCTACAGCAAAAAATCATCCAGTGCCGCCTCTGTCCGCGGCTGGTGGGCTTTCGGGAGAGAGTGGCGAGGGAAAAACGCCGGGCGTACCGGGACGACCCGTACTGGGGAAAACCGGTGCCGTCGTTTGGTGACCCTGAGGCGCGACTGTTGATCGTGGGTTTGGCCCCGGGAGCCCATGGCGCCAATCGCACCGGCCGAATGTTCACGGGGGACCGAAGCGGTGAGTTTCTCTATTCTGGGCTCTACCGTGCCGGCTTCTGCAACCGCCCCGATAGTCTCCACCGCGAAGACGATCTTCGCCTGGTTGGAGCGTACATTACTGCGCCCGTACGCTGTGTTCCGCCTCGGAATATGCCGACCCCGGAGGAGAAGAGAAGCTGCCAGGCTTATCTTTGTCGAGAACTGACACTGCTGAAGGACGTACGGGTCATCCTCGCGCTGGGTGCAATTGCCTGGCGGAGTACCTTATCTGCGCGCAGGGAGCTGAAGTGGCCAGTTCCCCGACCGCTGCCTCGATTCGGCCATGGTGTCTCATGTGACCTGGATTCGGAGACGACCCTGACGGGTTCCTATCATCCTAGTCAGCAGAACACTCAGACGGGACGGTTGACCAGGGAGATGTTCGATGATGTGCTGGGCCACATCCAAAGGCGACTTGACCGGTTTATCTGAGGGTTTTTAGGTGAGAAGGCCTTGTCCGGAGTGCAAAGTAGAAGGTTGAAAGGTGAGGGTTCGTGGAAGCCGGTACTCGGAACCCAGAACACAATTTTCAGGTATCGAACTGCACCAGATCACCCTCCGGCTCTTTCGCGGGCGGTGTGGAAGGCTGAGCAACGTGCGGCTCGTTGATTTGAGGATCGCGCCAAAAATCAGCCATTGAGGCCTGGTGGACACAAGAAATCGTGCAGTAGGGGGCACAACTCTTTTCCGTCAGGTGCTCGCGGCGGATGTCCTTATCGGTATAGTCTTCGATGGGAATACCTGGATATCCTCGCTGTTGTGAGCAGTAGTGGACACGACCTTCTTCGCAGATGTAGAGGTAACGTGCCCCAGCGCGACAACGCCAGGAGTTGGGCTTGCCCTTGGCCAGATTCTCCTGAAAATAGCGGTTGATTCTCGAGTAGCCCCTCTTGCCCATTGTCTTGAGCTGCTGGAAGATTTCGAGCTCGCGGCTGCTAAGCGATTTGAGGTGTCCCGCATCGTCATGAATGACACCCACTGTGCAGGTGAAACCCAGCTCTACGGCACGCCGGCCAATTTGAAGAGCATCCTCGGGGTTCCTGATCCCCGACCCCAGAACCGAGTTGATGTTCACTTTAAAGTCGGCACACTCAGCAAGATAGCCTAGCTTCTTGTCGAGAACCTTCAGACTCTTCATGGAAACATTGTCAGGCTGTACATTGTCGATGCTGATCTGCAGGTGTTCCAGTCCCGCTTCGTTGAGCGAGCGAATTCGCTTCTTGGACATCAGATAGCCATTGCTAATGAGCCCAGCAAGCATACGCCTTTTACGGATGTGGGCAATAATTGCCTCGAGCTGGGGGTGCATGAGTGGTTCTCCCCCGCTGATCGTGATGATTGCGGTTCCCAACTCCGCCAGCCTGTCGGTCCACCGGTGCACCTCCTCGACGGGAACTGGATTAGAGAAGTCATCGAATTCATTGCAGTAGGTGCAGGCAAGGTTGCACCGGCGCATAGGGATGATGTGGGCGAGGATTGGATGGGAAGTGTGCGCCACAGCGTTAGCAGCCATCGTCCACTCCCGCAGCGTAGTCTGAATCTGTTTCAGCTTGCGCATCCGGTTTGTTTGAAGAGACGAGTCAGAGTGCTTCGAGCCGCTACCCGCTACTTGTGGACCCTTTTAATATAGCGAATGATACCAAGTGGAAAGAACTTTCGTCAACGAACAGGAACCCCGGGGAAGAACCAGGCCCTGGACCGGAACCGAACGCAAACAGCCGGAAATCCCAGCCCCAAATCGATCCCGCCAACCGATTGTGGACTGGTTCAGGCGCAGAGTCGTTGGGATTGAGGTTCAAACATATCGAGGACCTATGGCCGAAACGTCTGGACTGTCTTTATGATCAGCAACCCCACTGAACAAGCATAATTCCCCACCCGAAAGTCTGAGCTGGGATCCACTTTGTTTTGGGCACTGGCTCATTGCACTTCCACACTCAGCCTGGAACTCCTAAAATCAGGGGAAGGATGAATCCGTGGCCGAAGAATGCAGCACTCTCAGATGGGATTCGGTTCTGTGGGACCCGGAGCCAGCTCTTCCTCAGGCTTGGTCTGAGTTGGTTGGGAGGCCTTCTGATCGTTGCCTGCGACTCCGGGGTGGCCAGGGTGGGTGAAATGGGAGTCCAGGATTTTAAGGCGCAGCGCGAGAAAATGGTGGAGTCCCAGCTGCAGGCTCGCGACATTGATGACCCTCGGGTTCTGGCAGCCATGCGCCGGGTCCCGCGGCACCGATTCGTACCGGCCAGCCAGATGAGCCGCGCCTATGACGACCATCCGCTGGCCATAGGCGAGGGACAGACTATCTCTCAGCCCTATATTGTGGCCCTGATGACGCAGCTTGCCCGCCCGCAAAAATCGCACAAAGTTTTGGAAGTGGGTACGGGATCGGGCTACCAGGCGGCGGTCATTTCTCTGCTTGCGGACCAGGTTTATTCGATTGAAATAGTTTCCGGCCTTGCCGAGAACGCTGCCAGGCTGTTATCGGAGCTCTCTTATGACAATGTGCAGGTCCGGGAGGGCGACGGGTACCAGGGATGGCCTGAAGAGGCTCCCTTCGATTGTATTTTGGTGACTGCAGCCCCCAAGAAAACACCTTCACCTCTTCTGGATCAGCTTGCGATCGGGGGGCGACTGGTGATTCCCGTGGGTAGTACGAGCTTTACCCAGACACTGCTGGTGATCGAGCGGACGAAGAAAGGTTTTCAGCGCCGCAACGTCATCCCGGTCCGGTTTGTGCCCATGACTGGCGAGGCCCAGCGCCGCCAGGTGCCTTGAGAATTCGAGCTGAAATCTCGGATCACCCCGGTGGTTTCTCTGAATTTATTTTCTGCCGTGAACGGTGAAATATGAACACCGGAGTCCCCATCAGGACGGCCACTAGGCCGGCAATACATTCGCTGGTGTGGGTGATCGAGGCACTTACCAGGATTAGGATATTCACTGCCACAAAAAGCGCTGGCAGAATGCGACGAAAGACGAGAAAGACGAAGAGTCCGCCCGACCCCTTCCCTCCCTTGAACAGGGTGGCAACGGTCAGGGTAGTGAAGAAAACCATCACTATGCCCGAAGAGAGCAGAATCTGCTGGAATCGGGCGATCAGAATCAGGATTGCCGCCACTGTTGCCTGAAACCATACCGCCTGAAAAGGGACTTTGCGCCGTGGGTGGACTTGGCTCAGCGTCAAGGGCAATAGCCCATCGCGTGCCATTGCAAAATAGACTCGAGGACCGGCAATCGACATTGCGGTGATCGAGCTGACGATGGA
The DNA here is from genome assembly GCA_964565865.1 of uncultured Acidobacteriota bacterium. Lineage (GTDB taxonomy): Bacteria > Acidobacteriota > UBA6911 > RPQK01 > CBDAPI01 > CBDAPI01. The sequence continues at coordinate 12,954 of CAZMGM010000035.1, forward strand.
AGTGGTTATCAGAAGGCTAACGAACCCCCTTCCCCACGCACCGAAAGTACCTCGCCCAGCTATCTCGGCGACGACTATCTGGCCACTCAGTTCCTCCACGGGAACAGCACTGAAGTAGGCCAGGTTCATGAAGAGATAGGCGGCTGTTACAGTGACGGTTCCGAATATGAGGGCCAAAGGAATGTTGATTCCTGGATTTCGAACCTCCTCACCAACATAGGTAGCGGCGTTCCAGCCACTGTATGCAAACATGACGAGTATGATCGTCGAGCCGAGAGTGGCCATAGAGAATGAGCCGGATTCCATCGAAGGTGCCAGCACAGCAGCCAGGTTGGGTGATGGAGTGGATCTCCATAGGGTGGCGGAGGCGAAAATGACCAGGAGCCCAAGATTAATGATGGTCAATGTGGAGTGCAGACGGGTTCCCAGGTGAAGACCAAGAGAGACAGCCATCGTAACCAGCAGCAAAACGGAAACAGCGACCGCTTTCAACGCTAGATCGCTCGACATGGTCGAGAAAGGCAAGAGGGGATCGCAGTAGGCAGCCAGCCCGATGGACGCGGCGGAAATGGGGGCAGAGAAGCCGATCAGGAGAGAGGCCCAACCCGAGTAGAAGGCAACCAGTGGACCAAAGGTCGGGTAAAGAAAGGCATACTCTCCTCCTGCTTTGGGTGTCTGACGGGCCAGAACCGAATAGCAGAGGGCTCCGATCAGGGCCAGCGCTCCCCCTACCACCCAGACACCGATTAGCCAGCCCGATTCGCCCAGTTCACCGGCGACCAGCCCCGATGTAGTGAATATTCCTACCCCGATAATGTTGCCAATGACAATCAATATCGAAGAGCCGAGCGAGATCTCTCGAAACAGCTGCACAAATTAACCTGGGAAGAGGTGTCTCTGCCTGTCAGTAGCCGAGGATGTTCTTGACTGCTTCTTCCAGAGTCTCAAGGTCCTGATAGTTGATCAAATGATGCCTGATTTTTAGGTCGGGTCCAGTAATGAAAAGAGTCGGGTAGACATTTACGTTGCCGAAGGCTGCCTGTACTTGCCTGTTCAGGTGGAGATTCGGGTAAGTCGTTCCCGTCTTGGCCAGATAGGCGTTTCGCTTCTTGTCGGTAGTCGGAATGTCGAGGATGACGTCTGCATTGAATCCGATGGTCTGAAATCCCTTGGAGCGATATTTCCCGTCAAGCTCCGCCAGGTGGGGCGCAAGCCGGACGCAGGGGGGACACCCGGAAAACCAGAAATAAACGAGTGACCCTCTGCCCGCCAGGTCGGCCTGTGAAAGTGAGCCCGCGCCGTCCAGACGCTGAAGCATAAAGTCGGGTAATTGCTGCCCCACCCAGCTGGTTACCCTTACCGATTGTCCGCGACGGCTGACAAAGGCATCTATGGCTGCTGATTCAATCGAGGCAATCTCCCGTGTGGCAGAATCCCGGGTAAAGAGCCTGGGTATTCTGGGATCCCTCTCCATCACCTGCAGGAGCACCTCCACAGAGTCTTTGCTGATCCCGAAGTTGTCTCCGATCTGGCTGCGCCGGGGGACCGACTCTCGTATTGCATGCTGTGCCTTCAAGTACCCCGGGATCTGAAAGAATATCTCGTAGAGTCGACCCAGGAAGGCTTTGTCCTCAGATCCAAGTCTGGTGTCGTTATAGAGATCGGAGAAAGTGACCCGGCCGCCTCCCTTGCTCATCACTTGGCGAACGGCTTCCAGTACTCGGGCTTCAACAGGGTCGGGAGCCATTTCAGTTATCATTTCGGTTTCTGTGGGAGGAGCCGCCCTTTGGGTGCTGCAAGAGAGGCTCGTTAAAAGCACACAGCCGACCAGTAGTCTCATGACCGATTGAATGTACTATGCCCCTGTAGCGAGTGTCGAGTCGGGGTGGTCCGAAGGCTCGATCTGTGTGAGTTTTCCCACTCGGATCCCTGGATGTTGTTACCCGGACAGCTATCGTTCGCCCAGCTAGGTCCTCAACCGTCTCTGATTCTCCGCCGCACGGAGGAGCGCGGCGAAACAACCGTTTAGGCAACCCAGGCTAAAATGGAAGTACGAATGAGAATCTCACGTCCCGAGTTCGAGCGGCTGGCCGCGGAAGTTCTGGAGGCACTAGCAGCTGATTTTTCCCGTCCGCATCGCTAAGGTGGAAATCGTGATCGAGCCCCATCCACCCGGGCCCGTTCAGGACTGGTTTCCTGGAGGGTGTCTGCTGGGGCTTTATCAGGGGACACCGTTGACACGATCCAGTACTTTTCGACTCTCTTTAATGCCCAGCAGAAGCTCACTGTATCAAAGGAATATAGAGAGACTCTGCCGGACCCGCAAACAGATTTTAGAACAGGTGAGAAGAACTCTTCTGCACGAGATTGGACAGCATTGTGGATTGAAGGAAGGGGGCCTTCACAGGGCAGGATATTAAGGATTTCTGCTCATCGAGCTGTTGCCGGTTCCTCGAGCCCGGCGCTGTGGTATTCTCGAGCTGGGGAAACCTGAGGAAGGAAAAGGCGATGTCCAGAAGCGACCTGAAATCAGCATGGGAGATTGTCCTGGAGAAGCTTGAGTCCCAGGGTGAAGGGAAGATCGAGGAGCTCAACGAGGAGACAAAAGAGGCGATCGCCGAGACACGCCAGAAGTACAAAGCGCGAATTGCCGAGGCGGAGATCAATACCGCCGGCAGGTTGAAGGAAGCTATGGAATCGAATCAGCTGGACCAGATCCAAACACTTCAGGAAGAGCTGGTCGCGGAACGGAAGAACCTGGAGGCTCGCATGGAAACGGCCGTGGAGCGGATCCGGACGGGCGAAAAACCGCGCTAGTAAGATTTCCCGCCTGCCGGAAGGCGCCCTTTTTGAACGAGCTCTCGGAACATGAAAATCGTTTGCTCGACCCCCGATTCCAGAGGTGTCTCGTAAACACGGCGAAAGTGCTGCCGCAGGGCCGAGCTATCCATCAATTCCGGAATAGGAAACTTGTTATCCACAAAATC
>CAZMGM010000035.1:15950-22008 GCA_964565865.1 uncultured Acidobacteriota bacterium
CATATCGGTCTGCCTCGTTAATAAAGATGGTGTTAACTCTTGGGATATCCAGTCCACTTTCGATGATGGTTGTTGCGACAAGAATGTCCGCCGTGTGCTGGACAACTTCTAGCATCGCCTGCTCTAGTTGAGCTTCGGGCATCTGCCCATGGGCTATACGGATGCGGGCTTCCGGAACAATCTCCTGGATCATTTCAATGAGCTGAGACATTGATCGAGCTTCTCCCCCCAGGTTAAACACAAAGTTGCCCCGCTCCAGATCCTGGCTCGCTTCTATGAACTGCCGGGCAACATCAGAAGCAAATTGGAGAAGAAAGCCATTCGAGTATTGAATGGTAAAGGGTTCTCCGAGCACGGCCGCCAGCATGGCCCGGGTTGGATCACTGGTGATTCCCTGGTCTCGACCGGGTCCATACACCGTATGTGGGCGCAAGCCTACGCTGCTCACCTCATAGTCCGCCCAGTACATTCGTGCCGTGCCCTCGTTGGCCTGCTTGTAGACACCGTAGAGCGTCAGAGGAGATTGAGCAGCCGCTTCCACAAGGGGATCGGAGCTGTCCGATTCCGGCAGGCCATAAACGGCAACTGAGGAAGCATAGGCCATATGAGGAAGTCCGGAGCGCCTGACGGCCTCGAAAAGGTTGACGGTCCCAGCCACGTTGACCCGGGCACCCAGAACCGGATCTGCCCGACAGAAAGGCACCTGCAGGGCGGCAAGATGGATGACGTGATCGATCGAGTGCCGTTCAAAAAGTGCCGCCACCTGGCCGAAGTCGGTCAGGTCTCCCTGTTCGAGAGCAACCTGCTCCAGCTTCTCCGATTCAAGCAGAAGTTCCAGCCGACGAGTGTTGCGGCTGAGATCGAAAGCGACGACGCGGTGTCCTTTCCTCAAGAGATGGGACACAGTCCAGGCGCCTATGCAGCCCATGGCCCCCGTGACAAGGAAGGTTTTCCGATCCGGATCAGTCACGGGTTCGACAAGTGTTTTCCAGCCGACAGATTCCGTCAACCTCAATGACGATTTGATCGCCGTCATTCATGAATACCTGGGGGTCGCGGCCCACGCCCACGCCGTGGGGAGTTCCGGTCATGATTACGTCTCCCGGTTCCAGTGTAAACGCCTGTGAGCAAAACGAGATGAGCTCCGCGACGGGAAAAATCATCTCTCGCGTGTTGCTTTCCTGCATGATCTCACCGTTCAGATAGGTGCGAATCCCCAGGTTCTGAGGAGTCGGGATCTCGTCCGCAGTGACGAGCACAGGCCCCAGCGGACAGAAGGTGTCAAGGCTCTTTCCTCGGATCCACTGTCCGTCTGAAAACTGAAGGTCGCGAGCACTTACGTCGTTGCCCACGGTATAGCCGAAGACATGTTGGAGCGCCTCCTGGCGGCTCACTTCTCGAGCGCTGTGTCCTACTACGACAGCCAGTTCTGCCTCGTAGTCCACCTGGTCCGTTAGACTTCTGGACCAGGAGATCTCTTCTCCCGGTCCCAACAATGAGGTTGAAAGCTTGCAGAAAATAAGTGGTTTGGAAGGTGGATCGGAGTTTGTCTCTCGGCAATGATCCATATAGTTGAGCCCGATGGCAATTATCTTTCCGGGTCTCTCTAACGGAGCTAGGTTTCTGACCTTTTGGGGATCAACTGTCGCCAGCGAGTCGGGCGATCGACCTTCCAGAACTTCAGACCAGGTCAAAGAAGTTAAGACAATCGCATCATTCTGTAGGATACCGAAGCGAGGTAGGCCTTTGTGTTCAACACGAACCCATTTCATAGTGCTACTCCTGGAAGTAAAGATCTCTGTTCAACAGGCCAGGAAGTATGCCACAAATCGAATTGTCGGGCCAGACGGAGCTAATCTCCAGGGAAACAGAAAGAATTAGCGAGGCCATATACCACCAGTTCCTGGCCTTCGCGCTGTTCTGAGTTCCGGGTTGGACGTGATTGACTCGGTTGTAATTGGCGATGGCAGCCTGTCAGGAGGAGAAGGTTCGGTGCTGGGATCTCTGATCGGAGCCTTTATTATGACGGTCGGGAACAACGGCTGTACCAAGCTGGACCGAGACAACTGGGTTTAGGAGATCGTAACGGGTGGGGTCATTGTTCTGGCCGGTGCCCTCGACCGCTGGCGCCACCGGGTGGAATAGGCACGCTGGCTGTTGCTCGTGTCTGTCCGGATTGCAGCGATGGGTGTTTGCTGACCGAGGGGTTGGATTCTTGATTACCGACTCGCTGGGCTGGGTGTGCTACCGGAACATGTCAAACTCTACATCTGTAACGTCTTTGAGTGCCTCTTCCATATATGCTTTGATCCTTTTGATCAAAGATTTCTCATTCAGGCGAATGGCTTCCCTCGTCACTCCGTAGCGCTCAGCGATCTCCCGCAGCGTGAGCGGATCCTCAGCAACCAGCCGCTCCTCCAGGATGGTTTTCTCCCGCTCTGAGAGAGTTTTGGAGAACTGTTCAAGGTGACGATCGAAGGTGTCCTTCAGCTCGCCCCTTGCCAGGTGATCATCAACCATCTTCTCGGCCGCCCTGAGACGTTCCGAAAGCGGAACAACGCCATTTCCAGGCGGGGTCGCGTCCAGACTGACGTCGCCTGCCTCGATGACCTGGTCGATCTCCCGAACGTCCTCGACCGTAACGTTGAGCTGTTCAGCCATCAGCTGGTGGGTCGGTTCAATACCCTGGAGCCTGAGCTTCTCCTTTTCCTTGCGAAGATTGAACAACAACCTTCGACGTTCGTTCGTCGTACCCACTCGCACGATACGGAAATTGTCTAGAAGAAACTTGAGTATGTAAGCCTTGATCCACCAGGTGGCATAGGTAGGTAGGCGGGCTCCCTTGAACGGGTCGAAACGGCGCACGGCCTCGACCAGACCGACATTCCCCTCCTGAACCAGATCCATAATGTTCGAATAGACTCGGTTGTACATGAGGGCGATGCGGACAACCAGCCTCAGATTAGAGGTAGTGAGACGAGCGGCCGCTTCTTGATTGCCCTCCCGCGAGTGAATAGCTAGTTGCCGCTCTTCTTCGGCTGTCAACTTCGGGAATTCCCGGATCTCCCACAAGTATCTGCGCAGTGGGTCAGTCGGGACCAGACCTTGCTCTGAGCTGGAGAGAACCGCTGGCGAGTCGCCGGTCAGTTCCTCAACGGAAGCCCTGTTCTCCGGTGACTCAACGTCAGCAAAGACTTCAGCTTTTCTTGCCTCGTCCCTTTCTGGAGAATTCATAGGGATTTCAATTTTATCATCCGTTCGTTAGTTGATTGGGGAATCCCTCCGCGAAGTGCTGAAGTTCGGAGCGGCCGTGTTGTTGCCGATTTCTTGTTACTGGTTCCCGGTTCCATGCGATAATCAGAGTCGGCCGCGGGAATGGCCGGAGGACAACGTTGCCGGAGGACAACGTTGTAGAATTTCCTTTCCTTTTTCCCCCGGTTCCCCGCCGGGAACTCTTGTTCTCGGTCGGAGGTCGCCGTTCCGGGTTCCGAGTCAACCATCAATAACAGAACGGCCGGCCGTCGTTTCGGTGACTGCCGCCGGACCCGGGCACCTCCAACACACAATTTGGAATCTGGAATCAGGAATCTACAATGGGACCCATGTCGACGAGCGTACTGAAGCATCTGGATCCGGTTCTACTGGAGGGTGCCGGCCGCATCGTCTCGGTGCTGAGGGGGGCCGGACATGAGGCATTCATCGCGGGGGGAGCGGTTCGCGACCTCATTCTGGACCGGCCTGTGGGTGACCTCGATCTTGCGACATCGGCAGATCCGGAGACCATCGAGAAACTCTTTTTCACCACTATCCCCGTGGGCCGCCAGTTCGGCGTCATGATCGTGGTTCAAAACTCGATTAACTATGAAGTCTCTACCTTTCGTGAAGAAGGGGACTACAGTGATGGGCGCAGGCCCGATCGGGTCCAGTTCGTTGATGCGCGAACGGATGTTCAGCGCCGGGATTTTACGGTCAACAGTTTGTTGCTCGACCCCTTTTCGGGGGAGATCCTGGACTATTGCAATGGCCGCAGGGATTTGCAGGGAGGATCCATACGAACGATCGGCAGTCCCGCCTGCCGATTTGGGGAGGATAAACTGAGACTGATTCGGGCTGTTCGCTTTGCCGGCCAGCTCGATTTTCAGATCGAGAGGGAGACCTGGAAGGAACTGCGCCGCCTGGCGGGGGAAATCAACCAGGTCAGCCAGGAGAGAATTTGCGACGAGCTGCTCAAGATACTTACGGGAGAGCACGCCAGCCGCTGCCTGCACCTTCTGCTGGATTCTGGACTGCTGCAGGCTGTTCTGCCGGAGGTGGCTGCCATGGTGGGAGTGCGGCAACCGCCGGAGTTCCATCCTGAAGGTGACGTCTGGACCCACACCTGCCTGATGTTCTCTCTGGTTGAGAAGCCGTCTGCAACGCTGGCTCTGGGCATCCTCCTTCACGATGTGGGAAAGCCTCCCACCTACTCGGTTCGAGATCGGATTCGCTTTGACCGACATGCTGAAGTTGGTGCCGAAATGGCGGCGGGGATCTGCCGGCGCCTGCGGGTGCCCAATCAACAGCTGCATACGGTTGTGGAACTGGTCCGACAGCATTTGCGTTTCATGCACGTGCAGCAGATGAGGGAAGCCAAGCTGAAACGATTCTTGAGACAGGACGACTTTGGCGAACATCTCGAGTTGCATCGCGTTGACTGCCTTGCTAGTCACGGGGATCTCTCGGCCTATGAATTCTGTCAAAGAAGGCTGGAAGAACTGAGCGAAGAGGAGATCAAGCCGCACCCTTTCCTGACCGGCCATGATCTGATCGAACTGGGCCTGGAGCCCGGGCCAGTCTTTGGAGAGCTGCTGTCGAAGATCGAAGATCAGCAGCTGGAAGGGGGCTTGCGGTCGCGTGAAGAAGCCCGGGACTGGGTGCGGAAGCAGATTGCCTTGGACGAACAGAACAACCCATGATAAGCCATCTTTCGACGGTGGGATGACATCCCAGCATTCTGTTGTGGGCGATTCTGGCACCCGGCACCCAGTGCCATTGCCTGCCTCTACGACATCTGATATAAACGGTATCATGAGGAGAATTTTGAGTTTGTCCCCGGAATTACTTTGTCTGGCCGTTGCCCTTCTCGTAGCAAGCTGTGCCCCGGCTGGGGAAGAGATGCCGGAAACACCTTCCGAGCCCGTGAAACAGGCCCTGCCCGAACCCAAACCGGGCGACTTTGTCACGATTCCTGCCGGTGAGTTCATCATGGGCAGTAATGAGAGGCCTGCCCACGTCAGGAGTCAGCCTGCACTCCATGAACCCGAGCACACGGTGGATCTACCCGCCTTTCAGATCCATGTCTTTGAGGTGACAAACGCTGAATACATGCGCTTTCAGATCGAAGGAGACTACCAGTCCGAGGGAGATTGGCGTCGCTACTCAGGCTTTGACAAAGGTTACCATCCGGTCGCCAATGTAACCTGGGAAGACGCCAAGGCTTACTGTGAGTGGATCGGGGGGAGACTTCCTTCGGAGGCCGAGTGGGAAAAGGCCGCCCGCGGAGCGGACGGACTGCCCTACCCGTGGGGAGAAAAGTGGGATCCCACCAAATCGAACTGCAACGAGCTGGGCTACCAGAACGTGATCGAAGTCGGGCAGATCGACACCGACTTGAGTCCCTACGGCGTCAGAGACATGATGGGGAATGTCCAGGAATGGGTTAAAGAAGAACTGGCGCCCTATCCAAAGAGCCCGGCTCGCAGGAACGCCAATTTCCAGCGCGGCTTCTTCGCCGCGCGAGGAGGATCCTACGCGATCAAGGGATCAAGCATTACCTTGTGGACACGCGGAGCCTATTTACCCAGGGGCCAGTACGGAACCGGTTTCCGCTGTGCGAAAGACGTGGAGGAAGAGGCAGCGGAAGGAGACGGGAATTAGCGACGGAGTGGAGCACTTCGCGTTTGACCTGAGAGGAGTAGGACTGCGTTCCCTGGACGTCCCTGACCGAATTTGTACCCTTCCCGTAGTCAGTCAGGACGGGAAACTCGCCAGCTTGACAACTTTTCCTGCGGATACTAGG
>CAZMGM010000036.1:0-21729 GCA_964565865.1 uncultured Acidobacteriota bacterium
CTCGACACGTGGGCCGTGGTACTCGGGGGGGCCATTCTGGGGCCATGGGCCGGCGTGATGCTGTTCTATTCCTCACTTCGCTATTGGGAACTCTCGCGATCCAGCCTCGCGCAAATGACCCAACCACTCTTCGTGCTGCCCATGGCTGTCCTCTTCTTACAGCAATTCCCTAACCGGATCGAGTTGATAGGCGGCGGTATTATCCTGGTGGGCGGGTTCTGGTTGACCGCACTACATGTGAATCAGACGCGTTCTGCAACACGATCGTAGAGGTTACTCTGTGGTCGCCGTCAAGCGTGTCAGAACAAGACCAGCCCCTACAAACAGATCCAATCGGACCGCGCAGAGGCGACCTGGTGGTGGCCCATCTTGACAGGTGAGAGATTAAAGGATTCCTGTATTAGTAAGGCAGCAAACCACCCTCTGCGTTCAGGGCACTGGCGGTGATGTAGTTGGCGTCGTCCGAAGCCAGGAACGCCACAACATTGGCGATGTCTTCAGGCTCCTGGATCCGCCCCAGCGGGATGCTTTCCACGGCTCCGGCCTTGATGGATCCCTCCTCAACACCCAGGATCTGGGCCGTTTCACGGTCGATCAAGTCCCACATGGGCGTGTCGATAATGCCTCCGCAGATGCTGTTGACCAGGATCTGATGATCGGAAAGCTCCAGGCCCAGCTGTTTCCCAAACCCAATCACGGCGTGTTTGCTGGCCGCGTAGGCTCCCAGTGGTACGTTCTTTCCCGGTGCAATCTTCCCGGCCCCCGAAGCGTTGATAATGATCCGACCCCCTTTACCCTGCTCGATCATCTGCTTTGCGGCAGCTTTGCAAGACAGAAAAACCCCTTTGGCATTGACTGCCATTAAACGATCCCAGGTCGCTTCGTCGGTATCGATCAAACGGCCTACATACCCAATCCCCGCGTTGGCGACCAGGATGTCGAGGCTGCCGAACGTGTCAACCGTCCCCGAAATTATCCGATCGATGTCGGCGGCCCGGGTTACATCAGACCTCAGGCCCAGTGCTTTCCCACCGGCAGATTGAATCTCTCCCGCCACCGACTTTGCACTTGCTTCATCGATGTCGGTCACACTCACCGCAGCCCCTTCCCTAGCGAGCCGCAGAGCGATGGCTCGACCGATGCTTCTGCCGGCCCCTGTCACAATTGCGGTTTTACCTTCAATTTCTGGATATCTAGGCATGGTTAGGAACTCCCAAATCTGTGCTTTTCTCTTTGTCCGTTGTCTTCTTCAGTCGGTGAACTCCATTAGTTCCAGGATGAATCCATCCGGATCCTTGAAGAACACAACTTTGAGGGCTCCATACTCCCACTCGTCGCCCAGGTCAAAGACGACCGGTTCGGAGACGAATTCAACACCCACTGCAGTCAGCTCCCGATAGCACTGGTCAAGGTCGGTCACCCCAAAGCAAAAATGACCCTGGTTGGCCATTCCCAACACGGCATTGGAGTTCTCACCGGGAGGCTCGATGTAATGCTGCAGGTCCACCAGAATGTTCGGCGTTTCCGGGATTCCCAGCCGCACCACCTGCATGACGACACCTTCCTTGCCCGCCATTTTCGAGATGGTTTCACCTTCCAGCAGGTGCCTCTCCATCTCTTCGAAGCCGAGCAGATCGCAGTAAAAGCGCAGCGAGCGCTCCAAATCGCTAACGGTTACCGCTACGTGGTCCAGATTTTTCACCCACTTCATCGCTATCCTCCCTTACCAAATCGAACGAAAGTAATCGGTATTTACTCGAAACCAGCCCATCCGAGTCAAAAGTTTCGACCCGGGCCCGAAATTGGGGCCGCCCTTGTGCTTCAGGGGAAGATCTTGCAGTGCGGCACTTCGACTTCCGCCTTATAAAGCGGAAGTGCTTGACTCCACACTCCAGGAAGCTTCAGACGACCGATGTCTGCCTGGTGCCTCCCCCCCCTGGTTCAGCATCTATCATGCGCGGCTTCCGGCCGCTATTCAAGCAGAAGACGTGTCCTAGAACCAGATGGATGCTGCCGTGCGGTGGGTAATCCACTCAATTTCTTCCTCCTGCAAATTCCAGGAGCCGGAGAGCACCATCTGAAGATCTCGAACGTAGGCCTCACCGTCGCCGCACACCGGAAAATTCGATCCCCACAGAATTCGTTGTGGGCCGAACGAGCGGATCACATCCGAGACCAGACCTTCCAGCGGCTTGTAGGGATATTCACAGAACATAGACAAGCCGGAGAGCTGGACATAAATCGACGGCTCGGAGGCCAGTTCCAGCAGTTCAAGGCCGCTCACCATCTGATCCCCTTCCATCAGGGGGGTCCCCAGATGGCTGATGACAATCCTGCCGTCAGATCGCTGTTCCAGAAGTCGACACAGCACTGGAATCGACTTCTGGATTCCTCCGGGGGCGTAAATCAACAGGGTCATGCCCAGACGAAGCGCTTCCAGGCACAGCGGCTGGTTGGTCTCGAGGGTCTCGGCCAGGATGCGCAATCCGCGGAACCGACCGGTTGCCTGCCAACGCCGCAACTCCTCAAGGGGCTCGGGCCCGTCCGGATCGACCAGGCAGGCCGCCGCGAATCGTTCCGGATGGAGGTCCACGACACTGGCCAGATAGGCATTGTCATATTCCCCTAAATGTTGAGACAGCAGGCAGCGGTCTACACCCGCTTTATCGGTCACCTCGAGGACGTCCTCCAGCGGCAGGAACTTTGAGATTCCGCAGTGAGCATATCCGTCAATAATCATGTAGGTTCCTCCCCTATGGCCCTTGTCCGGACCCTAACTTCTACGAACCGGAAGTGGCCGCTTGCTCCGCATCGTGAAGAACGCGCATGGACGGCAAAACCGATTCGATTTCGTAATCTCCAGGCGTCCTGTCCCTCAGCGTCGCCAGCATCTTGCTATTTTGAGGGACCAGGTCCAGATAGGAAGCTTCAGGAATCAGCTCCTCATTCTGCTCATTGAGGAGTCGCCCCGTATCGAAGATGAGGACATCCTCATCCCCAATAAAACGTATCTCCCAGCTAATTTCTTCGGCGTTGTAGGTCAGTGTCTGTGTCACGACCTGCCGCTTTGCGGTTCGGAACTGGATGGAGACATCCATAGCCATCCCGAATTGTTGATGAGTTCTGCCGATGATTGCACCAATCTGTTCCACTTCCGTGACCCCCAGGACCCACATGGCCACATCAACCAGGTGGCAACCGTGGTGCCAGAGAAGATTGTCAATCCAGTTGCGCTGGCCCGCCCAACTCTGATTTCGACGACGGGGAATGGAAAAAAATGCTGTGATTTGAGAGAGAGAGAGTTCCCCTGACTGTACTCGCCGTCTGATCTCACGAATCGCTGCGAACGACCGCATCGTGTGGCAAACCTGGACGCGCCGCCCGGTCTCAGCTGCCAGTTCAGCGACACGGAGAGCGTCCGCAAGACTGACAGCGACGGGAATCTCAACGATGACATCCTTGTCGGCTCTCAGCGCACTCATCGCCTGGGCGGCGTGAAAGGTGCTGGGAGAAGTGATCACAACCAGGTCAACATCAGGATCGACTAGGGCCTTCTCCAGTTCGATTCCACAATGATCGAATTGCCACTGCTCGGCGAATTCCTCAACCGCTTCTGGTCTGCGCGAAACGACCCAACGCGGATGCACTCCTCCGATTTCAAGGAAGGCCTTGATGTGCTGGGTGGCAATGCCTCCCGTACCCACTAAGCAGAGATTGGTCAAAGTTCCTCTCGGAATAAGGGGACAGAGCACGCTGTCCCCTTATTTATTTATTAGGGTTCGGCACTAGTTATTAACCTGTGGAAAGTTGATTTGCAAGGATCGATACACCAAATTCAGGGTTCACTTGGCCTGGCTGATCTTGTAAACTCTCCGCCGACGCCCAGCCGCTTATACTTTCCGTCCCCGGGGAATTCGAGGGTGCCACGCGAAAGACCAGGGGTCTCCGGCGGCATGACAGGCTAGATCAATTACCGGACAGGATTTATTGCTGAACAACAACTTCGAGTTGAGGAACTGATGGAACAGCCAGACAACGTGACCGACGAGAGCCGAGGGGTTCGAAAATCCTATCTCTACTTCGTGGCCGTGGTGGCGGCGGTTGGGGGATTCATTTTTGGATACGACCTGTCGATCATCGCCGGTGCCAGCCTGTTCTTGAGGGAAGAGTTTGCCCTGACGCCTTTCTGGCTGGGATTTGCCGTGAGCAGCGCGGTCATCGGTTGCATTATCGGTCCGCTGGCTGGAGGCGGCTTGACCGATCGGTGGGGAAGGAAGAAAGCGCTTTATCTGTGTGCGATCCTATTCGGAGTCTCGGCCATTGGGACGGCTCTACCCAGGACTATGGTGGAGTTTTACATCTTTCGAATTCTGGGTGGAATGGGGGTGGGACTGGCCTCGATCGTCTCTCCCATGTACATCGCCGAGGTCGCTCCGGCCCGCATGCGCGGCCGGCTGGTTCTGGTCAACCAGCTGGCTATCGTGGTTGGTTCTCTGTCTTCCATTATCGTCTCCTACGTCCTCTCACTCAGCGGGTCCTGGCGCTGGATGTTTGCTTCCGAGCTGGTTCCCATTGTGGTCCTTCTGATTGGCCTGACTCTGGTTCCGGAAAGTCCCAGATGGTTTGCCCAAAAGAATCGGAACAACGAAGCTCTGGGGGTCCTGACCCGGATCGGGGGACCCCAGTACGCGGCTGCAGAAATGGCCCGGATTTCCCAGTCGCTGAAAGAAAAAGCGGCAGGCTTCGGAGAGCTCTTCCGTCCGGGCATAAGAACAGCTCTGCTCATCGCGTTCACCCTGGCGGTGCTCCAGCAGTTCAGCGGGACCAGCCCTATGCTCTTTCACACACCCCTGATCTTTCAACGGGCAGGTTTTGATAACATCTCGGATGCCATCCTGCAGTCCATAATCGTAAACATCTGGAACCTGATCTGGACCGCCATCGGATTGTGGGCGGTTGATCGCTTCGGAAGAAGGCCATTAATGCTCACGGGCACGACCGCCATGGCGATTGGCTTTGCCCTGATGGGTATCTTTTTTTACTATGATCTGGCAGGCCTTTACCTTCTGCTTACAATGTTCCTGGTGGTGGGAGGATATGTGATTAGTCTGGCCCCTCTGGCCTGGTTGATTATGTCCGAAATTTTCCCTACTCACCTGCGAGCAAGAGCCATGCAGCTGGCCGCGCTGGGTCTCTGGGTGTCAGCCTTTCTTGGTGCCCTGGTGCTTCCTTCCATGATGTCTTATTTCAAGGAGAGCTTTGGGACCGAGGCGGGAGCCTTTTGGATTTTCATGCTCGTTTGCATTTTTTCAGTCCTATTCGGGTGGCGCATGGTCCCCGAGACGAAGGGAAGATCTCTGGAAGAAATCGGGGAATCATGGACGAAGTCAGCCATGCGAGAGTGACTGGCAGGAGCTGCCGAGTCGGTTCCATGGGCTGATTCTCCAGGGAGTTGCTGGATCATGTTTTTCAATCAGACCCGTGCCAAAGCCTTCATGAGGGAATGTGGCCTCGATGCGCTGATTGCCACTTCTCACGTCAACATTACTTACTTTTCCGGCTACTTCTGTTGGCTGGACCCCACCATTCGGGGCTACATGTTGCAACCCGGCGCGCCCGCCCGCCTGGCCCTGCCGGGTTATGCAGTCTTCCCACTGGAAGGGGAGCCCGCTCTGGTACTCAATCCCCTGTTCGCCATCAACGGGGTGGACCTGTGGGTTCGCGACATTCACGTTTTTGGCGACTCTGGAGTCGACGCGACGCTGACATCCACCGAACTGCCGGAGAACCATCTTCGTATTCACGATCTGCTGATGACTCCTCCGCAGTCTGCGACTTCGCTTGAAGCGCTTTTGCGGATCCTCAAAGAACGGGGGCTGCAGGGAGGGCGCCTTGGAGTGGAGATGGGAGGTCTGGCCACCGACCGTCAGGTTCAGCTGCGAGATGAAATCCCCAGGGCTTCCTTGCTAGATTGCTCCAACCTGATACAGCTCATCCGCATGGTCAAGAACGAATACGAAGTAAGCCTCCTCACGCGCTCGGCAGAGATCAATGAACAGGCGGGAATGCAGGTATTGGCGGAAGCTGTCCCGGGCCGGTCCCTGCAGGATATGAGGCGCCGCTATCGGATTCTGGCTGCAGAGCAGGGTGCCGACTTCGATCACTTCTGCATCGGCCTGGGTGGCCTGGGCATGGCGACCGAGCCCGACTACCAACTTGTAGAGAACGACGTCATGATGGTCGACTTCGGATGTATCTACCAGCGCTGCTTCTCGGACACCGGGACCACGCTCGCGATGGGCGAGTGGTCGGCACCTCTGATGCGTCGCTTCGATTCGGTTCGGGAGAGCGTTACCGCGGGAGCAGCGGAAGTGAGGCCGGGTGTAAAGGCCTCGAGTGTGAGAGAGGCTATGTGGCGGACATTGCAGGAACTTGGATTCACTGCCTCTTACCCACATGGACACGGCGTTGGCCTGGAGGTCCGCAACTACCCCACCATTGTGCCCGACAATGGCTTGCGTATTCAGGACGAATGTATTGACGTGTCCTCGGATGTGCCGATGGAAGAGAATATGGTGTTTAATCTGGAATCTTCTATGTTCCTTCCAGGTGTTGGTTCCCTGCAGATGGAGCGATCATTCATTGTGACGGCCGATGGTTGCCGGGACCTGGTCGCCCAAAAGCGTTCTCAGCCATTCATGCCCGGGCAATCCTGAGAGAGCCGGGTAGTAGAACCAGGTGGCCCAAGCAGGACTCCGGGGTTGCTCTTCTAAAAGAGAAAGACAGCGAGCAACGAGATGGCTCGCAAAATCAGGGTCTCTATCCTGAGCGGTGCACTCTGATGCTTCTTTCGGTCGTTCTCGCTGCCTGCCAGCTGGTTGATCCCAGTTCCGTTTCTAAGGACCCCACACGGTAGCTGCCGGCAGAGCTTTTTTGCTGGAATTGCACCTTTTGTCACGGTGTGGGGGCGAAGGGTGGAGCCCGCGGACCGGACTTGGTGCGCCGGCCTGGTGCAAGCCCGTTGGGCAGTCGACCATGAGGGTCGCCCTATGCCTGATCGATCCGGTACAGCGGTTCCAGGCCGGAAGCTACCCGGTTGACATTCTCGAGGGCCCCCTGAGCCCTTTTGCGGGCCGTTCCGTCGGTGCAACCGGAAATATGGGGGGCGGCCACCACATTTGGTAAGCCGAAAACAGGAGAGCTGAAGTCAGGAGGTTCCTGACTGAACACGTCTATGCCGGCACCTCCGATCCAGCCTTCGGTCAGTGCCGTCTCCAAAGCCTCTTCGTCCACCAGTGCACCGCGGGCAACATTGATCAGCAGCGCTGTGGATTTCATCAGTTCCAGCCGGCCCCGATCGATGATATGGTGGGTCTCGGCGTTCAGGTGCAGATGCAGAGACACCACGTCGGATTGAGCGATGACATCGTCCAGATCAGACGGTTTCCCCACGAATTCCAGGCCGAACTCGCTGATCTCGTTTTCTCCCACATCACGGATGTCTATGGCTAGATTCTTCATGCCAAAGGCGCGTGCTAGCCGGGCCAGCTCAATTCCGCTGGCTCCAAATCCGATGATACCAAGCTTCAATCCTCTTAGCTCGGTTCCCATCGGTTTGTACAAAACACCTGCTTTCAGGTTTTCCAGCGCATCCCAGTACCGGCGGGCCAGCATCAGGATGAACATCATGGCGCATTCAGCCAGACCCACCGCACTGAAGGTCCCAGGGCAGTTGGAGACCCGGAGTCCCTTTGACTTAAAGTATTTGAGATCAAAGTGCTCGAACCCGGTTCCCAGAATCTGCCACAGCTGCACTTTCCCGGCCGCTGCCAGGTCGGCCATCTCCCGGGTTCCAACCGAGCCTCCGTGATCAATCACGACATCGATATCTTCAAACTGGGGAGCTAGGGGTTGATCGTAATCTGCGACCCGAAAGTTGTGGTGTTGCGAAACTGCGTTTTCCAGATCACTTCCCCAGTCCTCCATCAGGGATGGAATGGGTAAGAACAGAACGTTGAGTTTTGAATGCATCGTGATGACTCCTGTTTGTCTTCGCTGAGGAGTGTAACCCAGAGGCCGGTGTCTGTCTTGTGAAAGTTCCCACCCGCGGTGTGGAGATCTCACTCCTCCCTGCGGGCTAGAGCCTCGGGGTTAATGAGGTTAGGCGGTCGGTTTCCCTGCAGGGCCGCGAGGACGTTCTGCGTACACATACGGCTGTAATTCTGAAGAGATTCTCGTGTCTCTCCTCCCTGATGTGGAGAAAGGATCACCTGGTCCAGACCAAGCAAAGGGTTGCCCTCTGGAGGTTCGGTGGCCAAGACATCCAAAGCTGCACCTCCCAGATGTTCAGAGAGTAACGCTTTGTGGAGAGCCTCTTCGACGACGAGGTTTCCCCGGGCCGTATTGATCAGCATCGCTCCTTTCTTCATCATTCCTAGTTCCTCTTTCCCCACCAGCCCGATCGTTTCGGGAGTGGAAGGAACATGCAGGCTTACCAAGTCCGATTGGCTCAACACTGTTTCCAGAGATCCTCTTTTGATTTCGTGTCTTCCAGCAAAGTCCTGGTCCCAGGCGATGTCGTGAGCGATGACCCGCATTTCCAGGCACACGGCCCGCCGGGCCACCTCTTTGCCAACCTGGCCCAGTCCCACTAGCCCTAGAGTTTTGCCTGCCAGTTCAAAACCGACCTGCCCCTGCCAGTCGCCTGCCTTCGTCCAGACATGGTGTTGCGGCAATTTCCGGGCCAGTGAAAACATCAGGCCGATCGCGAGTTCGGCGACCCCGACCTTGCTGGCGCCCGGCGTGTTGGTTACCATAACTCCAGCCTTTGTCGCTGCCTCCACGTCGACGGTGTCGATCCCAATGCCGAAGCGGGCTACGACTTTTAGTTGTCCTCCAGTTAGCATTTCCGCTGTCACAGGACTCAAGCCGACCATCAGGGCGTCAAATCTACGGACATGAGCGGTTAACACCGCTGCACCCATGCTCTCCGCTCGATCCAGTCGTTCGACCCGATAACTCTGTTTTTGTAGCAGGGACACGTCGGCTTCGAGGAGGGGGCACCAGACCAGAATCCTATTCATGGTCCAATCATAGGGAATGTGGACAGGTTCAGACCAGGGCGGCGAGATTGGACAGGGTGTAATCCTGTGAGATTCTCAATCTAGGAAGGCCCAGCGTGGTCCGATCAGGTCTTTTCGTAGGGGCCGGCCTTGGTGCCGGCCCGTTTGGGCTGGTAACGACCAGGGTAGCCCCTACCCATCCCGAAAAATATCCTCGGGCAAGAATGCAGAAACCGTCAGGTTGGGCCGATTCACGATGTTGCTTAGCCTCAGGTCCACAGCCACACTGCAGATGACATAAGCTTGTTGTCGGGACCAGCCCCGTTCCCCCAGCAAGTCAATCATGTTCAACAGGGCATTGCGGGTTGCCAAATTGAGGTCGCCGGCCTCCTGGGTCCCGTCGCTGCGGATGGGCATCCCCATGGTAGCCGTCCAGTTCCGGGGGACAGCCCACTGGGGATGGGTGAAGTACTCAGAATGTGAGAATCGGGGCCAGCGGATGCCCAGTCGGGCGGCTTCTCCTTTATGGATCTGGAAGCGCACTACCGTGGTGGCGCCCATCTCAATGGCAGTGATACAGGATTCTCCATCTCCCTGGGCGAAGTGAGCGTCTCCGGTAGAGAAAAGCGCGCCCGCAACGTTGACCGGGATGTAGAGCCGGCAACCACTGGTCCACTGCTTGGCGTCCACGTTCCCACAGTTCTCTCGCGGCGGGATCGTACGTAGGCCCTGGCTGCAGATGGGCTCTTCGGCAGGTACCGCATCCTCAGAATCGGGGAGCAGAAGAGTGTGACCACGACCTGCCAGTTCCTGTTCCCTGCGGGTCCATTCCTGCAACTGGGTGTGCGAGGGAGCGATGCCCGCTGTCCCCATGAACGGGCCGCCGGGAATACGAACACCCGGAAGGTCATCGGACGTCGCCCAGTCGTCGTGGAGGTTCCAGTGCACCAGATAGGGCTCTGGGAAGAGGTCTTCCAGAAAGCCTCCGTCGGTTTTGATTCGGGTCAGTCCATAGGGCTCCGGAGTGATGTCCACAAACTCCACTTCCAGTAAATCTCCAGCCGCGGCTCCGTTCACATAAACAGGCCCGGTTAGAGGGTGGGAAACCTTGGTATCGATGGAATCCAGGTCGTCTACCGTCATTCCCTCCCTGATCTGCCCGTCAAAAGCGTCGCGGGTTTCGAGCAGCACTTTTTCCCCAGGATTGACTTCGAGGACGGAGGGGATGTCGGGGTGCCAGCGATTGTGTCCGGTGTGGGGCTCGTCTTTGAGGCGTTTTCGACGGTCGATCCGAATGCTTTTCATGGTGGGGTTCCGAGTCAAGAAACCTGCGGACCGTTTGGAGCAGTGAACTCTTGATTTAAGACCACAATGCTAGTAGCCCGTGATGGTCCTGCGCCGCCCTTAACTGGAAGAACTCCAGGGTTTGCGACCTCTGTCTGTGTTGCTCGTCGTCTCCTATGTCCAGCATCAGTGTCCTCCCCGTGCCTTGCCAGGGAACGACAGGAAAGTGCACCTAGGGCCTCCAGCGAATCCAGGCGGATCCAAGCTTGATTGAGAATCGGCGAGTCTTCTCCTACCCAGATTCCGTCATAAATGTTGCGCCCGTGAGGCTCCGTCAGATGACCTAACACTCCTGGAGAGATTCTGGCTACGAGATGGTCAAGTCGGAGGCGAATGATGTGGTCTAATGCGACAGGGGGCCGCGTACAGCCGATTGGGACACCGGCCAGCCCGATGGCCGCCGCTCCAGGCGACATCTTCAACCATTGTTGTCGAGTAAGATGGTTAGTGGTGTCTTTCATCGGGCCTGCGCTTCTTGAAAACGCATCAGGATTGTAGTTGCTGGGTCGAATGTGTTGCGCTGGGACGGATGCTAACATAGCGTGAGGGAAATTTTGTAGGTGCGAATCTCGTCAAGGAACGGTACAGAACGGTAGAGTGTCAGCTCACCGTTTCCTGAACTCAAAGGCAAGCCTACACCTCGCCGTTCTGCAGCCCTACTAAGCATTCTCCAGTATAATAGCGGAGCTTGTTTAGGATTGATTCTCTGGAAGATCCATGAAGACTCGACATTGTCGCGTGACTCGAGTCCAGTGGGCCAGGCGTGCCGGGAAATTCTTTTCCTCAGCTGACTGGTTCGTGTTCTCGGGTTTGCTCCTGTTTACTCTTCCTTCCAGCCTTGCCTCCTCACCCTCGAATCCAGACCTCTTTACTGATGAGGCTGAGGCGGTTGGCATCGATTTCATACACTTTAACGGGATGTCGGGTGAAAAGTACTACTGTGAGATGGTCGGTTCGGGCGGGGCCATGTTCGACTATGACAACGACGGAGACCTGGACATTTATATTGTTCAAGGCAACATGCTGGGGCCGGGTAAGACCCTTGCCGACTCGCTGTTTCCACCTCGAGACCTGTTACCCCTGAAGGATCGGCTTTATCGAAACGATTTGACGATCCGGGCCGACGGAAAGCGCACCCTCGGTTTCACCAACGTGACAGAACAGAGCGGGCTAACGGCCGCCGGCTACGGCATGGGAGTGGCCGCCGGGGATGTCAACAACGACGGGTGGGTGGATCTGTATGTGACCAACTTTGGAGAAAACCAACTGTTCCGCAACCAGGGGGACGGGACTTTTCGGGAAGCTCCACTTCCGAAGGTCAGCGCATCACGCTGGAGTGTCAGTGCGGCTTTCCTGGATTACGATAGGGACGGATGGCTGGATCTGTACGTTGGAAACTATGTCAACTTCAGTTTCTCCTATACGAAGGGCTGTTTCGGGGCTACGGGCATCGTGGATTACTGTGGCCCTCAGGCTTATGACCCTGTGCCGGATCGACTGTTTCGCAATCAGGGGGATGGAACCTTAAAAGAAGCCTCGGCTCAGGCCCAGATTGCCCGAGAATATAACGGAGCTCTTGGTGTGGTCACGGCCGATTTCAACGGCGACGGCTGGATCGACCTCTATGTGGCCAACGACCAGCGGCCCAATCACCTGTGGATCAACCAGAAGAACGGCACTTTCAGAAATGAAGCCGTTCTGTCCGGCTGTGCCTTCAACAAAGACGGAAAGGCCGAGTCTAGCATGGGCGTCGACACCGCCGATTTTGACAATGACGGCGACGAAGACCTGTTTATGACTCATCTGCAGAACGAAACGAACACTCTTTATCTGAACGACGGAACCGGCTGGTTTGAAGACAAGTCCGCGGACACCAGACTGGCCGTGCCGAGTCTCCCCTTCACAGGGTTTGGGACGGCCTTTCTCGACTATGACAACGATGGCTGGCTGGACGTGCTGGCACTCAACGGCCACGTATCGACCATCGAAGCCCTGGCCAAGGTCAACGACCCCTATCCGCTCCATCAGAGAAATCAACTCTTTCACAACCTGGGAGATGGCCGCTTTGAGGACATGACTGCTCGGGCAGGGAAGGCGTTCGAGCTATCGGAAGTGAGCCGTGGAGGAGCCTTCGGAGATATCGACAACGACGGTGATACCGATGTGCTGGTCGCCAACAACAACGGGCAAGCACGGCTCTTGATCAACCAGACGGGTCAGCGACAGCACTGGCTGGGTGTGCGACTGGTGAGTCGTGAGCTCAACCGGGACGTACTGGGAACAGGGGTGGGAGTATTTCTTCCCGACGGCCGGACCTTGTGGCGTCGCGTCCGCACGGACGGGAGCTTCGCTTCTGCCAATGATCCGAGACTGCTCTTCGGACTGGGCAGGGCCACTCGGATCCTGAAGCTGCAGACATATTGGCTTGGTGGAGAAGTGGAAGAGTGGCGAGATCTTCCCATTGACCGGTATTCGATCCTCTACCAGGGCAGCGGCAAAGCAGTGATGAGCAAATGATCTGTCCGAAACCGAGCGATCAGCGAGTCTTGGGAGCCGTTCTCTTTTTCACAACCCTTTACAGTCTGGGCGCCCGCCCGGTAAAAGACCTCTTTAGCGACCAGGCGGAAGCGGTTGGCATTGACTTCGTGCACTTTAACGGTATGTCGGGAGAAAAATACTATTGTGAGACAGTCGGTTCCGGGGGAGCCATGTTCGACTATGACAATGACGGAGACCTGGACATTTATATTGTTCAGGGTGCCATGTTGGGGCCGGATAAAAGCATAGCAGACGCACTGTTCCCACCCCGGGGCAAGTTGCCGCCCAAGGACCGGCTTTATCGAAACGATCTGGTTATTCGAAAAAAAGGAAGACCCACCCTCCGTTTTACCGATGTGACCGAACTGAGTGGAATTGCAGCCACCAGCTACGGCATGGGCGTGGCAACAGCAGACGTCAATAACGACGGGTGGGTGGATTTGTATGTTACCAACTTCGGCAACAATCAGCTGTTCCTCAACCAGGGAGATGGCACTTTTAGTGAGGCTCCAATTCCGAAGACCAGCTTACCCCGGTGGAGCGTCAGCGCTGCTTTTCTTGATTACGATAGGGACGGATGGCTGGATCTGTTCGTTGGAAATTACATCAACTTCAGCTTCTCCTACACAAAGGCGTGTACGGGGTCTACGGGAGAGGTGGATTATTGCGGACCTCTCAGTTTCGACCCCGTTCCGGATCGACTGTTTCGCAATCAGGGGGATGGATCCTTCCGGGATACTTCGGCACCAGCCCGAGTGGCCCAGGAATACAATGGGACACTGGGGGTTGTGGCGGCGGATTTCAACGCAGACGGCTGGATCGACATATACGTGGCCAACGACCAGAGACCCAATCACCTGTGGATCAACCAAAAGAATGGAACCTTCAGCAATGAAGCAGTGCTGGCCGGTTGCGCCTTTAACAAAGACGGGAAGGTAGAGTCCAGCATGGGGGTCGATGCAGCCGATTTTGACAATGATGGCGACGAAGATCTCTTTATGACCCATCTGCAGAAAGAGACAAATACTCTTTATCTGAACGACGGAACCGGCTGGTTTGAAGACCGGTCGTCGAGAACCAAACTGGCGACTCCCAGTGTGCCGTTTACCGGGTACGGGACGGCTTTTCTCGACTATGACAACGATGGCTGGTTGGATGTCATGGCGCTCAATGGCCACGTGGCCACCCTCGAGGCTCTGGCCAAGCTTAATGACCCCTATCCACTTCATCAACGGAATCAACTCTTTCGCAATCTGGGAGACGGCCGCTTTGAGGACGTGACCCACCGGGCAGGTAAGGATTTCGAGCTGTCGGAGGTGAGTCGAGGCGGAGCGTTCGGAGATATCGACAACGACGGTGACACCGACGTGCTGGTTGCCAACAACAACGGCCGGGCACGACTTTTGATCAATCAGACGGGTCATCGGCGGCACTGGCTGGGGTTACGGCTGGTGAGTCGCGAGCTCAAGCGGGACATGCTGGGAACACGAGTTGAAGTATCTCTTCCCGATGGTCGGACCTTGTGGCGTCGCGTCCGCACGGACGGGAGCTTTGCTTCTGCCAACGATCCGAGACTGCTCTTCGGTCTGGGCCGGGCCACCCGGATCCTGAAGCTGCGGGCACATTGGCTTGGCGGAGCAGTAGAAGAGTGGAGTCATCTTCCCATAGATCGATATTCGACTCTGTATCAGGGTAGCGGCAAAGCGGCGACGAAGGAATGAGCAGACGATTGGCAGGACTCGGGTTTCCCATGAACCAACGAATCATGGCATTGTCAGGAAGCAGGGTTGGTAAAGTTATCGCGGCTCTGTTGCTTGCGCTCACGATTACACCGGTTGTTTCCGCCCCTTTAGGCCAGCTTCCCCCTGTCCCCAACCTGGTCGCACGGAAAGAAGAGTTTGACAAGACCGTTCAGGAGCAGATTCAGCTGGCCCTAGAAGCACTGCGTCTGAAGCCAAAGAGTGCAGAAGCCAATGGCAACCTGGGTATGATTCTTCACGCTCATCAGCGTTACGAGCTCGCCGAGCCGTTTTACCTTCGGGCGCGCATCCTGGATTCCCAGTCGTTTCCTTGGGCCTACTATCTGGGCGTTATACAGGTACCACTGGGGAAACAGACCCAGGCCTTAGCAACGCTGCGTTCGGCAATTGTGCTCAAGCCCGACTATCTTCCTGCTCGGATCACACTGGCCAAAACCCTCTGGAAACACGGGAAGTTGGAAGAAAGTCGTAAGGCTTACGAACGGATCCTCGCAGACCACCCTGAGTCAGCCGCCGGCCATTATGGGCTTGGGAGTATCTATTGGGACACGGGCCATGCAGAAAAAGCGATCGAACACCTGGAAAAAGCCTGCCAATTGTCCCCGGGGTTTGGGGCCAGTCACTATGCGCTGGGCCTGGCCTACAGAAGCCTGGGAAACAACGAGAGAATGCGAGAGCATTTGTCCTTGTTCCAACAGAATCCGACACAACATCCGCCGCAGGAGGACCCACTTCTGGCAGCGATCGAGTCCCTTGGCTCGAAGATAAGCTACTACCTGCAAAAAGGCCTGGCCCATCGAGATCAGGGTCAGTTAAGAGAGGCCGCTGCCGCCTTCAGGGAAGTGCTGGGACTAGAGACCGATCACGCCGTTGCACACGGCAACCTGACCTCTTTGTACATTGCTTTGAGGGATCCGGCTAAGGTTGAGCAGCACTATCGCGCAGCAGTTCGCATAGATCCGGGGATGTACAAGACTCACTATAACTTTGCGGTGTTTCTGGGCATGACAGGGCGCACTTCGGAGTCGAAGGAAGTACTCGGGAAAGCGCTGGAAGTGAATCCGTACCACGGCTTGAGTCACAACAACCTTGGATATCTGCTGGCCCAGGAGGGCAGGAACGAAGAAGCGGAGAAGCATTTTTTGCTGGCCATTCAGTACGAACCCAACTTCTCACTTCCCCGCTTTAACCTGGGTCGTCTCTTGATGACCCAGGGGAAACAAAGGGAAGCGATCAAGCACCTCGAGAAAGCACTCAACACGGAAGATGAAAACACGCCGGCGCACGTCTATACACTGGCCTTGGCTCATGCCCAGCTGGGGGAATTAGGGAAAGCCAGAGAATATGCCCTCCAGGCGAAGGAGAAAGCGGTCGGACCCGGTCAGGAGCCCGTTGCGGGTGCGGTAGAGGAACTCTTGACCCGCCTCAACAAGATAGCACAAGCTAATGGGCAGTAGCAGCCTGTGGTGGAATTCCCACGGATCGCGTTCCAGTGTCTGGCGCTCCCCTGGCCCTGAGGCCAGAAGAGGTTGGCCTCCAGGGTCTGCAAGGAGAGCGGTCGCCGTCCTCATTGGGGTATTGGTCACGGCCCTGGTGGGAGTCTGGGCTTTCGCCCGGCCTGTTCCAGGCGCAGACCCGATTCCTGTCTTTCGAGAAGTGGCCCGGGAAGTCGGTTTGGATTTCCACCACTTCATCGGAGCGACCGGCGAGTACTTCTTACCCGAGATCATGGGGGCCGGAGTGGGAGTCTTCGACTATGACGGTGACGGTGACTTGGACGTCTATTTTCTGCAGGGAGCCATGCTGGACAAGACAAAACCAGCGTCCCAGTCCCTGTTTCCCTTTCTCGGAAAGCTGCCTCCCCACAACCGCCTGTTCCGAAATGAACTGAAGGAGAAAGGAGAACTCCGCTTCAGCGATGTAACCGGAGAGGCCGGCGTAGGACACGAAGGATACGGAATGGGCCTCGCTGTCGGCGATTACAACAGCGATGGTCACCAGGATTTCTACGTGACCAACTTTGGTCCCAACGTGTTGTATCGCAACAACGGGGACGGGACCTTTACGGATGTGACCGGAGAGGCAGGGGTGGACGATCCCCGGTTTAGTGCCAGTAGCACCTTCCTCGATTACGATTCGGACGGCTTTCTTGATCTTTACGTGACCAACTACGTGTCCTTCACGGTCAAGGGAAACAAACGGTGCGGAGACACTTGGCGGGACTACTGTTCGCCCAGCGTCTACGAACCACTGCCCGACCGGCTCTTTCGCAACGAAGGTAATGGCCGGTTCACCGATGTCACGGAGGAGGCCCATCTGGGAATCGCTTTTGGAACAGGACTGGGGGTCATTACTGTTGATTTCAATTTCGACGGACGGACGGACATTTATGTTGCTAATGACGGGACACCCAACCAGTTCTGGGTCAACCAGCGAGGGGGAACCTTTGAGGAAGCCGGACTGATCTCCGGTACCGCCTATAACGTGGACGGCGTGGCTGAGGCGGGCATGGGAGTCACGGCAGCCGACTTTGACGGAGATGGTGACGAAGATATCTTTGTTACCCACAACCAGCGAGAAACAAACACGCTTTATCTCAACGACCAGCAAGCCGGTTTTTCGGATGCGACCCACCGATTCGGTTTGGCGAGCCCCAGTGTTGTCTCAACGGGTTTTGGAACGCTCTGGTTTGATTACGATCATGATGGGTGGCTCGACCTGTTCGTGGCCAACGGGGCCGTGACACTGGATAGTGGCCCGCCGCCCGCCGCCGCCTATCCCTACGCTCAGAAAAACCAGCTGTTTCAAAACAACGGGAAGGGTCGGTATCAGGAAATCGGCATTGACGTTGCGGGGCCCGCTCTGGCTCTCGTCGAGGTCAGCCGCGGAGCTGCGTTTGGGGATCTGGACAGCGATGGGGACATCGACATCGTGATTGCCAATAACAATGGACCTGCCCGTCTTCTCCTCAACCAGATAGGCTCCCAGAACTACTGGCTGGGTGTGCGGCTGCAGGGTGAAAAGAGTGCCCACGCGGGGATCAGCCAAGCTAGGGTAGGAGTGATCCGGCAGGGCCGCTTGCCGCTGTGGCGTCGCTGCCACACGGATGGCAGTTATCTGAGTGCCCATGACAGCCGGGTCTTTTTCGGCCTTGGTTCATCTCCGGACTTGAAAGGAGTGGCGGTCTACTGGCCGGACGGTCAATGCGAAACCTGGGGTGATGTCAGTGCCGATCGCTTCGTCACCCTGCGGAGAAATTCGGGGCAGGCCTGTGAGTCCAGGTAACGGGTGAGTTCGTAGGGGCGACCCTGGTGGTCGCCCCCCTACCAGAGCCTCCCGCCACGCCGGTCTGTTGCGGGCCGCGGAGAGTCCTCCTACGGCGCTGTGCAGAATGTGACG
The DNA here is from genome assembly GCA_964565865.1 of uncultured Acidobacteriota bacterium. GTDB lineage: Bacteria > Acidobacteriota > UBA6911 > RPQK01 > CBDAPI01 > CBDAPI01. The sequence continues at coordinate 18,104 of CAZMGM010000036.1, forward strand.
TAGCGCGCTAGATATACTAAGCTCGCAGAAGGGAGGAGAGACTATGTCGGATGGTGTGATAGTCAAGGAGATGAATGCTCTTCTGCAACAGTACGGACCTGGTTATGTTTCTTCTCATTTGCAAGGTATACCAGTATGAACTTTGGATATCGAGTTTGGGAGTGGATCGTAGGGTCTCGTCGTCTGCTAATTGTCTTTCTGGGGATGCTGTGCTGGGGTGACAGTCATGCGGCACAGGAAGGTGCCGGGAATCCCACGCCCCAGATCATTGTGGCACCTGATACGGTTTTGGCGCCGCCTGGGATGGAGTACCGGCGGCAAGAGCAGCTTGAAACAAGGGACTCTTTTGACGTCTTTCACGATTTCCAGTTTTCGGACCTCATCGAAAGAAGTGGCATTCGATTCTTGCACCGCTGTACCGATGATTCGGGAAAGCATTGGAAGCCGGTTCACTACGATCACGGAAACGGTATCGCTGCGGCAGACGTCGATGGCGATGGCCTTCTGGACCTCTATTTCACAAACCAGATCGGAAGCAACGAACTGTACAGGAATCTTGGAAACGGTAGGTTTGAAAACATTACCGAAAAAGCGGGTGTAGGCCTGGCGGAAAGGATAAGTGTCGCCGCATCCTTTGCCGACATAGACAACGATGGAGATCCCGACTTGTTTGTCACCTCCGTCCGATACGGAAACGTTCTGTTCGAGAATCAGGGTAAGGGCAAGTTTAAGGATGTAACCGAGCAATCCGGGCTAGCCTACGTCGGGCACTCTTCCGCAGCAGTGTTCTTCGATTACGATCGCGACGGTTTGTTGGACCTGTTTCTTGCCGTTGTCGGTGTGTACACGACGGACGATATAGGGAGAGGTGGTTACTACATAGGAGTCTACGACGCCTTCGGTGGTCACCTCCGACCAGAGCTCACGGAGAGGAGCCGAATCTACAGGAATGTGGGAAATCTCCGTTTTGAGGACGTTTCCGAGAAACTTGGGCTCCAGGATAACGGCTGGAGTGGCGATGCCGCTCCCATCGACGCCAACGATGACGGCTGGCCTGATCTCTATGTCCTCAACATGCAGGGCAACGACGAATACTACGAAAACGTGGAGGGAAAGAGATTCGTCAAGAAGAGCCGCGAGTTGTTTCCCCGGACGCCCTGGGGCTCTATGGGGATCCAGGTCTTTGACTTTAACAACGATGGGCGTCTGGACCTCTTCCTGACCGACATGCACTCAGACATGAGTGAAGATATCCCAACCCTGTTCGAAAAGGACAAGTCGGCAATGCAATGGACAGAGGCAAGGCTGGTTGTTCCCAAGGAGCAAAGCATTTACGGGAATGCGTTTTACCTCAACGATGGCAAAGGCCGCTTCCGGGAAGTCTCCGATGAAATCCGTGCCGAAAACTACTGGCCCTGGGGGCTCAGTGCCGGTGACCTCAACGCCGATGGCTACACCGATGCATTCATTGCATCAAGCATGAATTTCCCATTTCGCTACGGCATCAATTCGGTTTTGCTCAATGACCGTGGAAAAACCTTTCGGGACAGCGAGTTTATTCGCGGTGTTGAACCCAGGAAACAAACCGCCGGGCCCTGGTTTGAATTGGACTGCGACGGGGACGACAAGGAGCATTCAGCTTGCGAGGGTCAGACTGGTCGATATGAGGTCTGGGCGGCCCTAGGCTCGAGGTCGTCCGTCATCTTCGATCTGGAAGGCGATGGGGATATGGATATCGTCACCAGCGAGTTCAACTCCAGACCGATGCTGCTGGTCAGTAACCTGACGGAGAGGAAAGCAATTAGTTATCTAAAGATCAAGCCGACCGGCACCAGCAGCAATCGAAGCGGCCTGGGTGCGCGGGTAACGGTCAAGACCCGGGCCCAGAGTTATACGAAGGTCCATGATGGCCAATCGGGCTATCTCTCGCAGAGCCTGATCCCGTTGTACTTTGGTCTGGACGGCGCCGCTTCTGTCGACCAGATCGAGATTCTCTGGCCGTCCGGGAAAAAACAGGTCGTTTCGGGCCCCATCAATCCCAACCAGCAGATTGAAGTCAACGAGCCTGAATAAAACTCTTGAGTGTGGAGTAGCTCAGGCTCTCAAGGTGGGAGGGCCTCAGGCCGCGACTGCCAGGTCATTCGTAGGGGCGACCCGGGTGGTCACCCGTCGCACGGGCCAGTACAAGACCACCCCGAGTCCTTTATAAAATGGGTATTGCTTTACTTGTTCTCCGTAATTAAGTTTCTCTAACACTCTAAACTGCTTTCTACTCTACTGTCATTGAGTAGCTTGGAACAGAGAATTAGATTTATCCCTTATGTCCTCTGACTTATTCATTGCTTTTTTTGACCAAACTCGACCTGCTTTTGCAGTGACTTCATTAACAAGACCAGCTTTGTAGATATTCCTTCCATCTTTAAGATTATGAGTTTGTCATTCACTATCTTCATTTTAAATTTAATGTTGAAAGAATGCCCTACTTGAACTTCCTTCTTATTTCTATCCAAACCCACTTCAGAAAGAACAACAATCTTGTCTACCAATCCATCTAAGAACTCTCTTTTCTTAACAGTGCTTTTTGAGGATGTGTTTATTTGTTCTGCAAACTTCTCAACCTAATCAACCAAAAATTGGGTTTAGTAAAACAGGATATGAAAATGAATCAGCATTTAATTGGAGGTTTCTTTCTAAAAACTCTTTTGCAACATCATCTGTAAAGTCTTGATTTTTCGTATACCTAACTTCTTGTGATTTATCCTGTTTAACAGATTGGGCGGAAAATATTGATTTGTTTTCAACTGCAGAGACTATACCTTGCTGTGCTACTAAAACTGAACGCATTGTGAAATCAAATGGACTGTCTTCTGAATGAAGTTGGGGCACGCAATGGAAAAGCATGTCTCCACTATCCAACCCTTTGCTTAATAGATGTATTGTTGATCCGACATAACTAGGATTGTTGTCATAGAGTGCCCAAAAGTTACAAGAAGAACCTCTGTAATAAGGAGAGAGTCCCATGTGAATGTTTATTGCCCGATGCTCAACAAGAAAATCTATTAACCACCCCTTGATATAACTGGCACCAAAAACAACATAGACATCAGAATGAAGGGCATCAATTAATTGTGTTTTGTTGGGTTCTTTCTCTTTTGGATCATCAAAGACAAGAGAGTTGTCTTGAAAATGGTCTTCGAAGTCTAAAGGGATGGAATTGTGATTTCTTATTCTCTGTTTTGTTCTACTCGACAGTGACGCTTTTAGCCAGGTTTCTGGGCTGATCAATCTCGCAGCCGCGCAGCCTCGCCACATGATAGGCGAAGAGCTGCAGCGCTACTGCCACGGGAACGGGGGCCAGATAGGGGGGGCAAGGAGGCAGAGTGAGGACCTCATCTGCGATTCTACCTGTTTCTTCATCGCCTCGTGTGGCCACAGCGAGCAAAGGAGCATTGCGAGCCTTGCATTCATGAGCGTTGGCGAGTGTCTTCTTCTTCTCCGGTGTATCCGTCAATAGAGCCACTACCGGCGTATTTTCCTGCAGGAGGGCAATCGGCCCATGTTTCATCTCTGCGGCGTGATAGCCCTCGGCATGAATATAGCTGATCTCCTTGAGCTTCAGCGCCCCC
>CAZMGM010000037.1:0-19856 GCA_964565865.1 uncultured Acidobacteriota bacterium
GTGAGGCCAGAATGGGGCCTAACCCCTTGGCTTCCAGGTAGTGGCCGAAGTCCCTGGAAATCAGATCCAACACTTGATCGGTTACCAACCGTGGCCTCTTCTGACTTCGCATCTGGCATTCTCGCCAACCGACTCTCAACTTGACAATACCCTGTACAGAGGTGGTCGGGAAATCTGGCGTTGGGAAGTAGAGGATACTTGTAACCAGGGCCGCCATTTGGCAGGATAATTCTGCCATGAACAACAGGCACTCAGCGACACTCCTTCTGATTCTAGTGTTCCCTTTCAAATGTTTACCCGCCGAGCCGCACCGCACCGTGCTGACCAGTGTCAAAGACGGTATTCACGTCGAGTCCTGGCGCATGACCAGTCGCGATCTCCAAGTCCGGGGTACAACCAGGTTTTCCGTAGAGAAGGTAACTTTGCACGGCGGCAAACAGGAGGGTGTCGATCTCGTGATCATCGACAACGGGCAACTGCAGATCCGGATCATCCCTACGCGAGGGATGGGAGTCCTAGACGTGAGGAGTGACGAGATCCGTCTGGGATGGAAATCTCCGGTACGGGAAGTCGTTCACCCTAGACATGTCAACCTTCACGCCCGAGGAGGACTGGGCTGGCTGGAGGGATTCAACGAGTGGCTGGTACGCTGTGGCCTAGAATTCGCCGGCCTGCCTGGCAGGGATTCCTTCATCAACACTCTCGGCGAGACAGCTGAGATGGACCTCACGCTACACGGCAAGATTGGTAATATTCCCGCATCAGAAGTCGAGGTTCTGATTGAGGAGGTACCGCCCTATCGGATCAGGGTCCGCGGCCGCGTCGATGAGCGCATGTTCTCCGGTCCCAATCTGGAGCTGTGGACAGAGATCTCTACCCGGGCCGGCTCCCGTCGCTTTACCCTGTCGGACCAACTGACCAATCACGGCTCTTCTACCCAGGAGTTCCAGTTGATCTACCATGTCAACTACGGGTCACCGTTGCTCGAAGAGGGTGCCAGGTTCGTGGCACCAGCCTCCCGCGTCTACCCCTTCAACGAGCATTCAGCCAGGGACATTGTGGCTTTTGACCGGTACCAGGCTCCCCGGGCCGGATTTATTGCGCAAGTCTATACCCTCTATCCTCTTGCCGGAGAGCAGGGCAGAACAACGGTGGCCCTCCACAACCGAGATGCAACCCAGGCAGTGTCGATGAGTTTCTCCGTGGAGGAACTTCCCTACCTGACCCTGTGGAAGAATACGAACTCGGTGGAAGAGGGATATGTGACCGGGATCGAGCCGGGTACCGGCTTTCCCAACAACCGCCAGATGGAACGGAAGTTCGGAAGAGTTCCCAGACTGAAGCCAGGTGAAGCCCGTACCTTCAATCTGGAGGTCGAGATTCACGACGGTCAGCCCCAGGTAGCGAGTGTCCTGGAACGGATCTCCAAGATTCAGGGCGCTCGTGAACAGATTCTGGAACCGGCTGTGGAACGAATTCCTTGATCCTCTTCCAGGATCAGTTCCTGCCCCTTATCCCAGACATCCGGGTCGAGTCCCATCTGCGCGTGGGTGTAGTGGGCCAGAGATCTTTGCCGCTATCCTGTTCTGGTAACGTGGCCTGTAACAGAGACGGCGGGCGATCGGTCGGGTCTTGAAGAGGCCGCTGTAGGTCGGACCCCATAGATTGTGAGGGAGCAGAGCTCTGGAGAACACAATTGTCCCACGAGCTGCCCCATACCCAGCAACCACCCGGATCTCATGGCGGGGAAGGCAATCTGTTCATTCCGAGGACACGGCTCCGCTCCTGCTAACGAGTGTGACCAAATGATCTGCATCGAACTCCACTGGCGTATTAGGCGACCCTAAGTCTATTGACGCTGAGTGTCTTTTGATTCTTGTCTGCCAGCCACACTTCATATTGGGTTTGCTGATTCAACAAGCTCTCCACCAAGTCATCAAACATGCTGGACAAATGGATGGCCATCACCGGACTGATTCCGGCAACGCCTATTCAAGATCGCCGACACCGTCTTGTGGGGCACACTCAATGCCGCGGCGGCCTCCGTAACACTGACTCCCAACGATTGCAAACACAGCTCGCTCAAAACCTCACCTGGATGCGGGGGATTATGCATTCTCGTTTTGTCACCTCAGTGATAGTCCTCATAGTTAACCTCTACCGCTTCTTACCCACGAAATCAAAATGTGATCCGCCAGTTCCTACTTACTCGAATGGACCAGTTTCCTCGACACTTCCCACTCAACTTTTGAAGTACGAACCCCGGCAAGCTAATGCCGTGTGGAGTCGTCGATGCATTGAGTCGGCCAAGGATCAATCCAAGGCGCGGCGAGTGCTTTGCCTGAATACCTGCCTTGCTTCCGGTGCGGCAGAAGTTCTCGAGCCCATTGTGCCGAGAACTTGCGATTACACTAATTAGGACTGTAACCGCTACCTTACGAGTGTCCAGTCGAACCTCAAGGGATTCGAACTTCGAATTGGCTCCTCAGGTAGGACTCGAACCTACAACCCTCCGGTTAACAGCCGGATGCTCTGCCAAATTGAGCTACTGAGGAGCACGGTTGGCAAGGCCTGGAAATATAGCGGATGTCCGGCGAGAGGGTCAAGGCTGGCGAGTGCCCTGATCCATCCCAGTTTACGCGGTCAAAAGTACCATCGATCTCTGAGTGAGAAGCACTTGAAACCTGGAACCTGAAACTTGGAATTTCATCCTGAAAAATTAGAGATTCTCTAGGATAAAATTCATCATCAGACGGCGCATGTGGTACGCCTGCTCCTTGTCACTCACCCGATGCCTGGACTTTGGATAGATCATCAGATCGAACTGTTTCCCCGCCGCCTGCAGCTTGTGAACGAGCTGAATCGTGTTTTGAAGGTGCACGTTGTCGTCGATCGTCCCGTGAATAATCATCAGCTTTCCGTGGAGATCACCAGCTGCCTCCAGGACGGAGCTTGACTTGTAGCCCTCCGGATTCTTCTCCGGTGTGCTCATGTAACGCTCTGTGTAGATAGTGTCGTAGAGGTGCCAGTCCGTAACCGGGGCTCCGGCGATACCGATCTTGAAGCTGCGGCTGTGAGTCATCGCATAGGAGGTCATGTAACCTCCAAAACTCCATCCCCACAGACCGATCCGCTCACTATCCACCCAGCTGTGGGACTGAAGCCAGGCCAGCCCGTCTTCTAGATCGCGCAGTTCCAGTTTCCCGAAATTACGATACAGCGGCCAGGCTGATTGGGCCCCCTTTCCGCTAGCCGTCCGATTGTCACAGATCCAAATTACATAACCTTTCTGTGCTAACAGCTGGTGCCACAAGTACCCCGTCCCCCCCCAGACGTTCCTGACGCTGGGAGAATGAGGTCCACTATAGGCGTTCGACAGAACCGGATACTTTCTGGAAGGATCGAAATCGGGCGGCTTGATCAACAGGGCTTCCATGACAAAACCATCTCGAGCCTTCACCTGATGAAACTCCGCCTGTTCCAGCCGGTAGTTGGAGAGTTGTTTCGGCGGCTTGTTGAAGAGGGTCCGGATCTCGTTGCCGTGGGAATCATGTAGTCGGACCTGCGTGGGAGTTTCTATGTCGCTCCAGCGATCAAAATAGAAGGAGCACTGCCGATTAAAGCTGGCCCGGTGCGTGCCCTCACGTTCAGAAAGCCTCTCGGGATTTCCACCCCGCAGGCGAACCCGATAGACGTCCCGTCCAATGTAGGAACGTTTCGTCCCGGAGAAGTAGACCCACACTCCGCTCTTGTCCACACCATGCAGGCGCTGGACCTCCCAGTCCCCCGAGGTCAGTGTGCGAATAAGCTCCCCCGTTGCCTGATAGTGATACAGGTGCCGCCAACCGCTGCGCTCACTCTGCCAAAGAAAGGAGCCGTCCTCGAGCCAGAGCGGACGGCCCAGGACATCGACCCAGGCTTCCGTGGTCTCCCGGAAGAGACGATCCACACGGCCCTTCTCGGGATCTGCCAAGTTGAGATCAAGCCAGGTCTGATCTTTGTTCTGGACCAGAAACACAACCCGACTCGAGTCCCGGTTCCAGCCCACTCGAACGATCAGCAGGTCCGACAGAGTGTATTCGTGAAGATCGATCCAGCGTGTCCGCCCGCCGGTTCTGGAAACCACGCCAAGGCGGGGAAGCGGGTTGGGATCTCCTGCTTTCGGGTAGCGTGTAACCTCCCTGCCCAGGTGCAGGGCCATGTGGTCGATGACGGTGAATCTGGGAACGGGTGACTCGTCCAGTTGCAGATAGACAATTCGACTCGAGTCCGGGCTCCACCAATAGGCCCTGAATCTCCCTCGGCCGTAGATCTCCTCCTGGTAGACCCAGTCGAGGATACCGTTCCGGAGGTCTTCGTTCCCTCCCCTGGTCAGCCGCCGTTCTCGTTTGCGACGGAGATCATAGACAAAGAGATCAAAGTCCCGGATGTAAGCAATGGCTTGCCCATCCGGGCTAAACGAAGCTTCTCTTTCAGGCTGCTCGGTGTGGGTCAGACGGAGAGACAGGTTCGTCTTGAAATTGTGGTAGAACAGATCCCCCTCAAAGTTCCACAGAAGAGCCGATTCATCGGGACTGAACCGGGTGGACCCCCTGCTTCTAAGGACGCCCACCTTCGCTTCGTCGAAACCGTCGAGGCGAGCCAGGGACGCACTCACCGAGGCGGCATCGTAAAGAGAATCAGCCTCACCCGTGCGGGCATGCACCCGAACCAGATAGGGCAGCTTCGAAGCCTGATCTATCCTCCTCTGGACATAATGCTCACCATCTTTCATCCAGTGCAGGATGAAGGGCGTCAAAGCGGTGAATGTGGCCTTGTTCTCAGGGTGGTAGAGGTCGTCGAGGGTGAGGAGCTTTCCTTGAGCCGAAGCCGCACCAATGACCAGAGAAAGGAGCGCGAGAACCGTAGTGTTCCTGGTCACCCGACAACGGCAGCTGTCTATCGCCACCCCTGAACCCTCAATCTAGTAGGCCCTCGCCCAGACAACCCTGCATGGACTTGGTTCTCCGCTGAAAATACAGGTACCGGCCCCCTCTCCACCTCCGTCGGCGTCATCCAGGGGAATGCATCGGATCGTAACTCCAAGCTCTTTCTGGATCTGATTCGCTATCGCTTCATCCCTGCACCAGTGCGCCAGGGCAAAGCCGCCGGAGATCTGGGACCCGGATCCCTTACTGCCGAAAAACTCAAAGAATTCCTCGCGGCTGTTCACGATGCGAGTGTGGCGGGAACGGAGATCCTGCCCCCGCTCCAACAGTGCATCCTGGATTTCCTGCAGGAGATCAGGGAGCAAGGCCACGAACTCACTGCGGGGAACGGATCGCTTCTGGCGAGGGGGATGGTCTCTGCGCGCCATGGAGACGCTGTCCGACGCGATATCTCTAGGACCAATCTCAACACGAATGGGCACGCCCTTCTTGATCCATTTCCAGACCTTGTTGCCTCCACGTAGATCGCGGTCATCGAGCTCAACTTCGATTGGGCGTCCATCGTAGGTAAATGACCGGAGTTCCTCCCGCAGATTTTGACAGTACTTCAACACCCCTTCCGGGTCTTCTGCTTTAAAGAGGATTGGCATGATCACGACGTGAGCAGGAGCCAGTCGGGGAGGAAGAATCAGCCCGTCGTCATCGGCGTGACTCATCACCAGCCCTCCGACCAGTCTGGTCGTGACGCCCCAGGACGTCGTCCAGACATACTGCTGTTGGCCCTTCTCGTCCAGATAGGTAATATCCTGAACCCTGGCAAAGTTTTGACCCAGAAAGTGTGAAGTCCCTGCCTGCAGGGCTTTCCGATCCTGCATCATGGCCTCGATCGTGAGAGACTTCTGTGCGCCCGGGAATCTCTCTCCGGGAGTCTTTTCGCCTTTTACGACCGGCATGGCCATAAACTCTTCAGCGAACCGGGCGTAGACATCGTGCATGGTTCGTGTCTCGTGCCAGGCGTCTTCACGGGTGGCGTGAGCTGTATGCCCCTCCTGCCACAGGAATTCAGTAGTTCTCAAGAAGAGGCGCGTGCGCATTTCCCAGCGGACCACATTGCACCACTGGTTGATGAGCAGAGGAAGGTCCCGATAGCTGTTGATCCACTTCGAAAAACTGGCTCCGATAATCGTTTCGCTGGTGGGACGGACGATCAAGGGCTCCTCCAGTTTACCGGCTGGCACCAGTCTGCCGCCTCTTTCTTCCAGGCGATGGTGGGTGACAACGGCGCACTCCTTGGCAAATCCCTTCACGTGCTCAGCTTCCTTCTCGAGAAAACTCCTGGGAATGAAGAGCGGGAAATAGGCATTCTTGTGGCCGGTCTCCTTGAACATAGCATCCAGGATGCGCTGCATGTTTTCCCAAATGGCATAGCCCCAGGGCTTGATCACCATGCAACCTCGGACAGGAGACGCTTCAGCTAAATCCGCGGCCCGAACTACCTGCTGATACCATCTGGGGTAGTCTTCTGTTCGGGTTGGTGTGATTGCTGTCCTGGTTTTCTTGCCGGCCATAGAAATCGGATTATGGCAAATAAGAATTTCACATTCCAGATTTCACACGGGAACCAGATTGGCTGCCGACAGTTTTCCAACCCAGGCGGCATGTTGATTCTGTTGCCCCTTCAGGGCTTGGAGTTTCAGCCGATCACTTTCCGTGGTCTGCGCCCACGGCTATTCACTGTCGGCCTCCCTGTCGCCTCGAGGCTGCCCCCAACAAGAACGGCCGCAAGCAGGCAGCGCCGCACACAACCTTGGGGCGGTGCAAATAGACAGGGCCAAAGAGGCCCCAAGTAATCAGCCAAGAAGTTCATGAAGAGACCCAAAGGGGGCGACAGAAAGACCTCGTTTGGGACACAGCCCCTGGGTTCACAATGTCAGAATGGGGACAAGTACCACAGGAAAGGAGGAGTAGAACCAATGGATCCAGCCCACGTAACCGGTAGCCAGAAAGAAGGGATGCCTCCCAGCGGCGTCGACAGCCTGGTGGTCATCTTTTTAGATTCTGAAATGCCCTTCAAGAGAGTCAACCACACGCCGGTGTGGGGCATCTCCTGGCGGCACTCGTGCTTGCTGGCGGAGTGGGGGGCCGCTACCTGATTGTCGAGGGCATAGGCTACGACAAACGGCCCGTGATGTGTGGCCAGGCAATCATCAGTACAATCCGAAACCGGATTACTTTTCGCTTCCCGAAGAGTTGTCTCTGTCGACCAATTCGATTAACGCGAGTGGTGCTGCGTCGCCTTTCCGATTTCCAAGCCGAATGATTCGTGTGTAACCTCCGGGGCGCTTTGCATAGCGAGTGGCCAGCGTGTCAAAGAGTTTGGAAACCACCTCTTTGCGACGAATTACGGCCAGAGCCTGTCTTCGCGCATGAAGGGTCTCGCGCTTTCCCAGAGTGATCATTTTCTCAGCAAACGGACGCAGTTCCTTCGCCTTGGCAACGGTGGTGATCATCTGTTCGTTGTCGAGTAGTTCCGTCACCATGTTGCGGAGCATAGCTCGGCGGTGGCTGGAGGTTCGATTCAGCTTCCGACCGGCCTTTCGATGTCGCATCGTAACTCTCTTACGCTACCTTATCCTGAGGGGTTTCAATCACTTTCGCTTTTCGCCAGCGGCTGACCTTCCTCGTTCCGGTTTATGCCGAAACTGAGTCCCATGTCTCCCAGGATTTCCTTGATTTCGTTCAACGATTTCCGACCGAAGTTCTTGGTCTTCAGCATCTCCGCCTCGGTTTTCATTACCAGTTGTCCGATGGTCTGAATATTAGCGTTCTTCAGGCAGTTGTAGGAGCGCACCGAGAGCTCGAGTTCCTCGACAGACTTGCTAAGATTGTCGTTAATCGCCTCCAGATGCTGATCCTCATTTTCGGTGATCGGCTCAGACTCCTCCTCAAAGTTGATAAAGATAACCAATTGATCCTTAAGGATCTTAGCTGCCTGAGCGATGGCGTCCTCGGGTCCAACCGACCCATCCGTCCACACGTCAAGATTCAGCCGGTCATAGTCGGTGGCGTGTCCCAGTCGAGCTGCCTCAACGAAGAAATTTACTTTTGTTACCGGTGAATGAACCGCATCCATCGGGATATAGCCCAGGCCCATTTCCTCCTCAAAGTTCTCATCAGCCGGCTGGTAGCCTCGCGCTTTTCGGATCCGCATCTCCATCTTGATCTCGCCAGCCTCGTTCACGTTCGCAATCTCGATGTCCGGATCGAGGATTTCTACGTCGGGATCGGGTTTGATTTCACCCGACTTCAACGGGCCGGCACCGTTCGACTCAAGGTAGACCGTCTTTGGACGATCGGTATGCAGTTTCACGGGTATGCGCTTGAGGTTCATGATGATATCCGTTACATCTTCATGGACTCCCGTGATGGACGAGAACTCGTGGAGCACACCTTCGATCTTTACGGCCGTGATAGCTGCGCCCTCGATTGACGAAAGAAGAATCCTTCTCAGGGCGTTTCCGAGGGTAGTTCCAAAACCTCGCTCGAAAGGCTGTGCATAGAAGTGCCCAAAACGCGGACCAAGTGTATCCCGATCACAGGCAAGTCTCTTTGGACGTTGAAAACTAGTCATGCTGGTTTCTCCCAATCTATCTTTGGTGGGAAAAGGCGACAATCTGTGTTGCCCCTCCGATTCAATTGATTTGAGATTCGGTTTTTCCGTTCTTCAGACCCGTCTCTTCTTGGGCGGTCTGCACCCATTGTGGGGGATGGGTGTTACATCTTTGATATTTCGGATCTCCACACCGGAGGCCTTAATCGAACGGATAGCAGCCTCACGACCAGAACCAGGACCCTTGACCCTCACATCGCAGTACCTCATCCCGAATTGGTCACGTGCAGCGGCTGCCGCCCGGTGGCCAGCCTGGGAAGCCGCAAATGGAGTACTCTTTCGACTCCCACGGAATCCCTGGCCTCCGGCACTGGCGTGGGCCAAAACGTTCCCCTCCAGATCCGTAAAACAGATGAGCGTGTTATTGAAGGTCGCCTTGATGTGAGCAATGCCGTGGACTACGGTCCGGCGCTCCCTCTTTTTCTTCGCTTTTTTTCCGCCCCGTTTGTCTTTCGCCATGTCCTACTTTCTCCGTCTGCGAATCCCCGTCCTCTTGGGGCCCTTCCTGGTTCTGGCGTTGGTGTGGGTGCGCTGGCCTCGAACCGGCATGCTGCGACGATGTCTGAGGCCTCGATAGCATCCAATGTCCATCAGACGTTTTACATTGAGCTGTATTTCCTTGCGAAGATCTCCTTCGATCCGGGCCTCATCCTGAATGACCTGGCGAATCGCATTCCCTTGCTGCTCCGTGAGTTCACCAACCTTGACTTCTCCGTCAACATTGGCTTGCTCAAGAATCCTGAGGGCCCGAGTTCTGCCGATCCCATAGATGTAGGTCAAGCCAATGTCGATCTTTTTATGATCTGGAACGTTGACTCCCGCGATGCGTGCCATAACGATTCCCCTAAATAGCAGCCCCTTGACCGCTAACCCTGGCGCTGTTTGTGCTTGGGATTGGGACAGATAACCCGTACAACTCCGCGCCGCCGAACAATCTTACAGTTAATGCAGATTTTCTTAACTGAGGCTCGAACCTTCATGTCGACCTCCTGGCCCTACCTGCCCGACAATTCTCCGCCGCAACCGAAAATTCGCAGCCGAACCCGGTCACCCCCGAGCAGACGAGTTCTCTGGATTCGCTTCCCACCGAAATGTGAGCACTGACTTGATGGCCACCCTCAACGATCACTCGAACCATTCCTTCGGCAGTCTTCCCGTCAGTTCTCCCAAAACGCTGTCCTCCTTCTCCTCCAATTCAAAGATTTTAAGCTAATCGAGCTGGCTCAAGATCCAAGGCCCATCCTTAGTCAAGGCCACAGAATGCTCGAAATGGGCGCTGTATCCGCCGTCAGTTGTCACAGCCGTCCACTTGTCCTCCAGTATCCTCGCTCCCGCCCCCCTGCTGTTAACCATGGGCTCGATCGCGAGAACCATGCCCTCTTGGAGCCTGGGACCGTGGCCGGGCGCTCCGAAGTTCGGTATTTGAGGATCTTCATGCAAATGCTGTCCAATACCATGCCCTACGAATTCCCGGACCACGGAGAATCCATTTTCCTCAATGTGCCCTTGAACACTGGCCGAGATGTCGGAAACTCGATTCCCAACGACCACCTGCTCGATACCTTTGAAAAGAGACTCGCGCGTCACTTTTAAGAGCTGCTTGAGTCCGGAGGATATCTTTCCTACCGGAAAGGTCCAGGCCGAATCGCCATAGTAACCTTGCCACCGGACACCCACGTCAAGACTGACAATGTCTCCTCTCTCGAGGCATCGACCGCTGGGAATTCCGTGTACGATTTCCTCATTGATGGACACACACACACTGGCCGGAAACCCCTGATAACCCTTGAATGCAGGTTCTCCTCCCGAGGCCCTGATCATATCTTCAGCCACACCATCCAGGTGGGCAGTCGTCACTCCCGGTTGAATAAGCCGACTCAGATGCTCCAGAACGCTGGCCACGATCAGATTAGCTTTCCGCATCTTCCGGAGTTGGTCCCTACCCTTACAGACGATCATCCCGCATCCCCAGGACCACGGTGGGCAAAAGCCCTTAATACTAGCAGGACACGCCTCCTGGACGCCACCCTGTCCTTCATCGCCGCCCTCTCACCCGCCCCTTTTTAAGGAAGCCTTCGTAGTGGCGCATGACCAACTGGGACTCAATCTGTTGGATCGTGTCCATGGCGACTCCCACTACAATCAGCAGCGAAGTCCCCCCAAAGTAAAAGGCAACTCCAAGCCCCGTCGTGATCCAGGAGAGTCCGTTCTCTGTAAGAAAATCGTCTATTCCGGGACCGATCGCAGGTATCGGCTGTACCTTGAATCCGGTGATCAGAAACTCTGGCAAAAGGCACACCAGGACCAGATAGACTGAGCCCGCAAAGGTCAATCGGGTCAGCACCTTATCGATGAATTCCGAGGTTCTCCTGCCGGGCCGGGTCCCCGGGATGAACCCTCCATACTTGCGAATGTTGTCTGCTACCTCGTCAGGATTAAAGATAATGCTGACATAGAAAAAACAGAAGAACATAATGCTGCTTATGTAAACGACGTTGTAAAGTGGATACCCCTGTTGCAGCTGGTTTGCCATGCTCACAAGCCAGTCCCATGGAAACACGAGTTGAAGGGTTGACGGGAATGCGACGATCGATGCTGCAAAGATCACCGGGATCACTCCCCCTGAGTTCACTTTCAGGGGCAGATGAGTCGCCTGGCCACCGTACATACGGCGCCCGACCACCCGCTTTGCGTATTGGATAGGTATCCTGCGTTGTCCCCTTTCCACGAAGACAATGGCAGCGATCACGGCAACCATCATGGCGAGAAGGGCTGCAATAAGAAAAATCGTCATTTGTTCGTTTTGCAGATCCATCCACAAAGACCACGCAGCACTGGGGAGGCCTACGACGATCCCGGCAAAGATGATCAGCGAAATGCCATTTCCGATGCCTCTTTCCGAAATCTGCTCACCGATCCACATGACGAAGATGGTACCGGTGCAGAGCGTGAGCATGGTCATGAAGCGAAACCCCCAGCCGGGGCTGGCAACGATGGGAGTCGAACTTGCGGTACGTTCCAGTGCCGTGGCCGTGGCCATACCTTGAAAGAGACTTAGTCCAACCGTGGCGTATCGAGTGTACTGGTTGATCTTCCGCCGTCCCAGTTCACCTTCCTTGGAAAGTCTCTCCAAATACGGCCAGACGACGGTCAAGAGCTGAAAGATGATAGAAGCTGTGATGTAGGGCGTAATCCCCAGCGCAAAAATGGAAAGCCTTGAGAGGTTACCTCCGGAGAAGATATCCAGGAATCCGAAGATCGTGCCCGCCTGCGACTGAAAGAACCCCGCCAGAGCCTCGCTGTTTACTCCCGGAGTCGGAATCCAACTGCCAACCCGATAAAGAGCAAGCATACTGAGCATGAAGAGGATTCTCTTCCGAAGCTCGGGAATACTGACGATATTACGCAGGGTCGCGGCAAGACTGTTGAAATCGGCCATGTTAGCAGTCCATGATCAAAGTCCGGCGGGCCGCGTTGCGGCCGCCGTCGGTGCAGATGTAAGGAGCACCGAGGTAGTCCACACCAAAGTATAGGCAAGAAGGTGCAACGTAGCAGGTGCGCCTGCTCCGCCCGTAACGCGCAGGGAGCCAGGGGTTTGCGCCCGCTGTCTGCGTTTCTCTTCGTCTCCGATGAACCAGCATCGATTTTCTCCTTGTGCCTTGCCAGCGAACGCAGTTCCCTGCCGCGCGACCGCCGCGCGACTTTTACCACGGACTGCTAGTTCACAACCTCCGCAGTCCCTCCAGCCGCCTCAATTTTCCGGCGGGCAGACTCGCTGAAATGCCTTGCTTTTACCGCAATCTTCTTGTTCAGATCACCCTGGCCCAGAATTCGTAAGCCGTGATAGGTTTTCTTCACGTAGCCAATCTCTTTGAGCATTTCCGCCGACACCTCGGTTCCCTCGTCGAACTGATTCAGATCGCGAACGTTGAGAACCACGTACCGCTTGGAAAAGATGTTGGTGAAACCTCGCTTGGGAAGGCGCCGATAGAGGGGCATCTGGCCGCCCTCAAAACCCCAGCGTCGCGAGTACCCGGATCGGGACTTCTGACCCTTGTGCCCGCGGCCGGCTGTGACACCGTGACCAGAGCCTGGACCCCGACCTACTCTTTTGCGCTTTTGATTGGCTGCAGGGTGGGGTTTGAGGGAATGCAATTTCAGAGACATTCTCACTCTCCTTCGACAATGCGAACCAGATGGGGTACTCTCGCCACCATACCTCGAATTTCCCGAGTGTCGGGTCGTTGCACAACCTGATTGAGCTTTCGAAGCCCCAGACCCCTTACTACCAAGCGTTGCTTTTCGGGTCTTCCGATCATGCTTCGGAAATACTCAATTGTGATCGTTTTGGGGGCCTTTTCTCCCATCACAAATCCTCGACCGAAATTCCCCGACTTCGGGCGACTTGTTCAGGACTTCGCAGGCTGCTGAGACCTTGCAAGGTCGCTTTGATCACGTTGTGAGGATTCTGGCTCCCGAGCACCTTCGTCACAACGTCTCGAATTCCGGCGGCCTCCATAACTGCGCGGACAGTACTCCCGGCGATGACCCCTGTTCCCTCCGGAGCGGGCTTGAGCAGAACCCTTCCTGCCCCGAATACGCCCTCCACCATATGGGGGATTGTTGAACCACTGAGAGGAATCCCCACTACCGATTTTCGAGCCCGCTCCAATCCCTTACGAATTGCAGCGGGGACTTCCTTTGCCTTTCCCAGGCCGAAGCCCACTCGGCCACTCTCGTCACCTACAACGACGAGCGCATTGAAGCTGAGATTCTTGCCACCTTTGACAACTTTTGTAACGCGGTTGATGGAGATGACGTGATCTTTGAATTCAGAGTCACCCCTGTCCCTAAAAGCCATATTCTCTCCTAGCAGCCCATGCTAAAACTTCAAGCCCTTCTCTCGGGCAGCCTCGGCAAAAGCCTTGACCCGTCCGTGGTAGATGTAACCACCTCGGTCAAAGACGACGGACTCAACTTTCTTCTTTTTTGCCGCATCGGCAATCGCTTTCCCCAATTCCCGGGCCGATTCAACATTCGAGCCCTGCTTCCCTCTCCCTTTCAATGTTGAGGCGGATGCGAGGGTCACTCCCGCCACGTCGTCGACAAGCTGTGCATAAAAATGTCGTAGGCTCCGAAAAACGACCAGACGCGGCCGATCGGCGCTCCCCTGGACCTTTCTCCGTATTCTCCTGTGAACCTTGAGACGACGTTGATTCCTGCCCGGTTTCTTGCCCATATTCCTTTGATCGCCCAGTTCAGCTCGCCACTACCAGTGCTTCCCCGTACAGAATACTAGTGGACTGTAACACCTTAATCGCTAATGCTGATTCAAGCATTACAGTCCACTAGGCGCCTTTCTTTCCAACCTTGGTTCGCACAAGTTCCTGGTGGTAGCGGATGCCCTTGCCCTTGTAGGCGTCGGGGGGGCGGACCTTGCGGATGTCTGCTGCCACCTGGCCAACCAGTGCTTTGTCAATTCCCATGATCGTCAGAGTGGCCACATAATTAGGAATTGTGCTCGTCCCTTTTTCCACTTTGATTTCGATCCCCTCGGGGAACGGAAACTCCACCCTATGCGAGAACCCAATGCTCAGGCTGAGTTCCCTGCCTCGAATCTCTGCCCGATAACCAATCCCCACCAGGTCAAGTTGTTTGCTGAAACCCTCCGAGACACCAGACACTGCGTTAGCCACAAGAGACCGAAACAGCCCGTGCAGAGCCCGGGTTTTCGGGTTCTCTTTAACTCGCTTCACTTCCGCGATTCCGTCGTTCAACTCCAAGCGTATCCCAGCTGGAATGGAGGTTGCCAGCGATCCCTTTGGCCCCTGTACGATGACTTGAGAAGCCTGGATCTCAAGCTCGACACCTGATGGAAGTTTGATTGGTTTTCTACCTACACGAGACATGAGTCATACCCTCACCCGGCTTCTTCTGACCGGGTCGACCGTCAATAGACTTCGCAGAGTATCTCTCCGCCAACTCCCTGGTCCCGGGCGGCGCTTCCGGTCATCACGCCCCTGGAAGTGGTGACAATGTTGATTCCCAGGCCTCCCAGAACGGAGGGAATCTCATTTCTCCCGGCATAGACGCGCCTTCCGGGCTTGCTGATTCGTCTCAACCTCTTGATGGTCGGAGAACGGTCAGGCTGGTACTTGAGGATTACCCTGATCCGATTTATGGGCTCCTGCTCGACCAGCGAGTAGCCGATAACATATCCCTCGTCCTTCAGAATACGGACGAGTTCCTCCCGAATCTTAGAATGGGGCACCTCAGCCGTTTCGTGACCGGCCATGAGTGCGTTGCGAATCCGGCTGAGAAGATCCGCGATTGGATCCGTCATCATAGTTGTCCTTCTCCTCCTTGCAGGTCCTTGCCGTTGTTAGAAGACCAGTGCCCGACGCTCCACTTCACCTAGAGGAACACCGATGTTTTCCAGCAGCACCTGACCTTTCTGGTCGTCGTGGGCGGTGGTGACAATGGTGACATTCATTCCTGTTAAGCGCTCGGTACTAGCCAGATCGATCTCCGGAAAGATCAGTTGATCTTTTACCCCGATTGTATAGTTCCCTCTGCCGTCGAAGGCTTTGTTGGAAACGCCGCGAAAGTCCTTCACTCTGGGCAATGCGACGTTCAGAAGGCGATCCAGGAATTCGAACATGCGGCCGGCCCTGAGCGTCACTTTGGCGCCAATTGGCATATTTTCCCGCAGCTTGAAACCCGCTATCGATTTTCGGGCTCTCCGGATAACAGCCTTCTGTCCAGTGATTTGTGCCAGCTCTTCAGCTGCTTGATCCAGCAGCTTGGCATTTTGGATTGCCTCGCCCATGCCAATGTTCACGACAACCTTCACCAACCTGGGGATGGCCATCGGGTTGCGGATCTCGAACTCCTTTGCCAGGGCAGGGACCGCATCTTCCATATATCTCTGCTGGGTATTCTTCATTTAGCTACTAGCTACTCCCGATCGTAGCCTGACACTTCCTGCAAACTCGAACCTTCTCCCCGTCGGAAAGCAGGCTGAAGCCGACCCGACTCGGTTCCTGACATTCCGGACAGATCAGCATCAGGTTGGAAAGATGAATAGAAGCCTCCCGGTCCACCACTCCGCCCTGGATATTCTTCTGAGGATTGGGGCGCGTATGCCGCTTGATAAAGTTCACATTTTCAACGATGACCCGGTTCCTCTGAGGGAAGACCCTCAGCACCCTTCCTCTGGTCCCTTTGTCTTTTCCCGAGAGAACCAGAACCTCGTCGTTCCTCTTGATGTTCAACATGTAGACTACAGCACCTCCGGCGCCAGAGAAACAATCTTCATGAAGCGCTTCTCTCTCAATTCTCGGGCCACCGGGCCGAAAACGCGCGTACCGATCGGTTCCTTCTGGTTATTGATCAAGACCGCTGCGTTTTCATCGAACTTGATGTATGAGCAGTCTCGACGCCGGTTATTTTTTCGGGTCCTGACCACTACAGCCCGCACTACTTCACCCTTCTTGACAGTCCCGTCCGGAGTCGCTTCTTTGACGGAGGCGGTAATCACGTCTCCCAGTCCGGATCCTCGACCAGTGTCACCCCCCAGTGGAAGGATGCAACAGATACGTCGCGCCCCGGAATTGTCAGCGACGTTCAACATAGTCTGCATCTGAATCATGCTGGCTCCTTGCTACTCATTGTGGGTGCAAACCTGAACACCTAACAGCCCGTGGCAAAAGCCCCTCGAGCCATGTTGCAGGTGATTTTCACCACGGACCGCTAGACCTCCGCCTTTTCCAAAACCTCTTTCAATCGCCATCGCTTCCTCTTACTGATGGGGCGAGTCTCTTCGATTACGACCTTGTCGCCGACCCTGCACTGGTTTTCCTCATCGTGTGCCATAAACCTGGATGTCCGCCGGAGTGTCTTTCGATAAAGGGGGTGTTTAACCAGCCGGTCGACGGCTACTACGATTGATTTCTCCATGGTATCGGAAACAACTCTACCCCTGCGCGTTGCCCTGGTCCTTCTTTTCGTCGTCTGCTGTTCCATAGCCTCGTTCTCACCCTGTTCCATCAGGATCTCGCACCGTTAGGGCTCTTTTCAGTGAGCACCGTTTTCACTCTTGCCAGGTCCTTTCGGACTGTGCGAACCCTGCACACGTTTTCGAGCTGGCCGGTTGCCAGTTGAAAACGCAGCTTGAATAGCTGTTCTGAAAGACTCAGCGCCTCGGCTTTCAGATCCTCAACCGACATATCTCTCAGCTCCCCGGTCTTCATTTATGCACCCAATCGAGTTACGAACTTCGTTCGCAGCGGAAGCTTGTGAGCGGCCAGCCGCATCGCCTCGCGGGCGACCTCCTCGGTCACGCCTTCCATTTCGTATAGAATCCGGCCTGGCTTCACCCTGGCAACCCACCCTTCCGGGGCACCTTTTCCCTTGCCCATACGCGTTTCCGCAGGCTTTCTGGTGAACGGCGTATCGGGGAAAATTCGGATCCAGACCTTCCCGCCCCTTCTGATGTACCGGGTAATGGCGATTCGAGCTGCTTCGATCTGCCGGTTGCTGATGCGTGCCGGCTCCAGGGCCTTGAGGCCGAACTCGCCGAAGTGCACAGTGCTCCCGCGGCTAGCCTTTCCCCGGAGTCGCCCTTTCATCCGCTTACGATATTTGACCTTCTTTGGCTCTAACATGATTACACGCTGCCTTCAGTTCTCTCCGAGCTCATTTGGGTCGAAGATATCGCCCTTGTACATCCACACTTTGACCCCGATGACGCCGTAGGTCGTGAAGGCCTCCGCCATTCCGTACTCAATATCAGCCCGCAGAGTATGCAGCGGCAGGCGCCCATGGAGATACCATTCGGCACGCGCGATCTCTGCCCCATTCAGACGTCCGGAACAGCGGACCTTAACGCCTTTGGCACCAAAACGGAGGGCCGTGTCCACTGCGCGTCTCATGGCTCGTCGAAAGGCCACACGCTTGACCAGTTGTTGGGCAATCGACTCGGCCACCAGCTGAGCGTCGAGTTCAGGCTTATGGATCTCCTGAATAGTGATGAAGACTTCGCGACCCGTTCGGACCTGCAGGTCCGCCTTCAGACGATCGATTTCGCTGCCCTTTCGACCAATGACGATGCCCGGGCGCGAGGTTCGAACTACCAGCGTCATTTTGTTAGCTGCCCGCTCGATCTCAATGGATGAAATACCGGCATGAAAGAACTCGTCTTTGAGATCCCGCTTGATCCTCAAGTCTTCCTGCAGGAGATCTCCGTAGTTCTTGGTGGCAAACCACCGCGAACGCCAGCTTCTCGTATAGCCAAGCCGAAATCCGTAAGGGTGAACTTTTTGACCCAAGCTGGTCCCTCCTTCTAATAGCCCGCTCTATTCCTGACCGTCCGAAACGCGAACCGTAATGTGACTCAATCTTCTCATTTGACGATGAGCACGGCCCATTGGGGCCGGCCGAATCCGTCGCCGATTTTTAGTAGGCCCAATATCCACATGCGCCTCCTTCACGTACAGCTCTTCGACCTCGAGAGTAGAGGACTTCTGCTCTGCATTGGAGATGGCTGACCGCAACACTTTTTCAATCGGGCGAGCAAATCTCTTGTGTGAGAACCTGAGAATAGTCAGGGCTTCCTCCACCTTCTTTCCCCTGATCAGGTTGATTACAAGTCGGGCCTTCTGAGGGGATCCCTTAATGTATTTGCCTGTGGCTACTGCTTCCATTTTCTTAACGTAATCGAGACGCTTTCTCCGATCTCCGGATGTGCCCTCTAAAGGTTCTGGTGGGAGAAAACTCGCCCAGCTTGTGACCCACCATGTTTTCAGTGACGAAGATGGGAATGAAACGCCTGCCGTTGTGCACGGCGATCGTCAGCGCCACCATCTCAGGAACAACCGTAGAACGGCGCGACCAGGTTTTGATCACACCGCTGTCTTTGGTGGCCACCGCATGACGAACCTTCTTCATCAGGTGGTCGTCAACAAAAGGTCCCTTTTTAACAGATCTGGGCATCAAAGACTCCTTCTTCTATCCGCTCGCGGTTACTTCTTCCTCCGCACGATGAAACGGTTTGTCCTCTTGTTGTTTCGCGTCTTGTAACCCTTGGTCGGCCATCCCCACGGCGAGCAGGGATGCCGGCCACCTGAGGTACGACCTTCGCCGCCCCCCATAGGGTGATCGACGGGATTCATCGCGACCCCCCGAACCTTGGGACGGCGACCCCGCCAACGGGAGGCTCCAGCCTTTCCGAAAGAGACATTTTCATGATTTGTATTCCCAACCTGCCCTACCGTGGCCCGACACAGGATAAAGATCTTTCTGACTTCTCCTGAAGGCATCCGGACCTGGGCATAGCGCCCCTCTTTAGCCACGAGCTGGGCTGAGGCGCCTG
Source organism: uncultured Acidobacteriota bacterium (assembly GCA_964565865.1). Lineage (GTDB taxonomy): Bacteria > Acidobacteriota > UBA6911 > RPQK01 > CBDAPI01 > CBDAPI01. The sequence continues at coordinate 18,971 of CAZMGM010000037.1, forward strand.
CACTCCGAACCAGCTGTCCTCCTCTCCCGGGCGTAAGCTCCAGGTTGTGGATTGTTGTCCCCAGCGGCATGTTGACCAATGGAAGACTGTTTCCCGGGATGATGTCGGCGTCCGGTCCCGAAACCACCATGTCTCCAGGTTTCATGCCGGCCGCCGCCAGAATGTATCGTTTTTCACCATCTGCGTAGTGAAGACGGGCTATCCAGGAACTACGATTGGGATCATATTCAATGAAGGCAACCCTGGCGGGAACCATGTCCTTGTCACGGCGAAAATCAATTACCCGATACCGTCTTTTGTGTCCACCCCCTCGGCGACGAACGCTGATGCGCCCCGAGCTGCCACGCCCGCTGATTCGTTTTTTTCCGCCCGTCAGCCGCCTCAACGGTTTGACGTCTGCCAGTTCCTGTCTGCTATCGACGGTCCGAAAACGACGCCCGGGCGATGTCGGCTTGTAACCTTTAACTGCCATGTAACTCAAACACCTTCAAAGAACTCGATCGGCTTCTCTCCGACTCGGAGTGTCACATAGGCCTTCTTCCAGGCTGGACGCCGTCCCACGTTTCGACCCTGGCGCTTGAGCTTCCCCTGGAAATTGGCTGTGCGAACCTTTTCGACTTTGACCTCGAATATTCTCTCGATTGCCTCTCGAATCTGACCCTTCGTTGCTTGTTTCCTAACTTTGAAAACCACTACTCGACCCTCGTTATTGTCCCGAACAACAGTGGCTTTCTCCGTGATGTGAGGATACTTAAGGATGTCGAATCGTGTGATCGTCATGGTTTCAGAGTCTCCTCGAGCTTCTCAACAGCCTGCCTGGAGATCATCAGATGCTCACAGTTCAAAAGGTCGTAAACGTTGATTCCGCTGGTCGGAACCATTCTGA
>CAZMGM010000037.1:19866-21467 GCA_964565865.1 uncultured Acidobacteriota bacterium
CCGGGCAGGTTCCGAGAACCCAGGTAAAGATTGCGGTTTTCGTCGTCCACTACAAGAACCTTGCCTGCCAGGTCAAACACCTTCAGCAGGGACCTGAAGTCCCTGGTTCTGTGGCTTTTCAGCTGAAGGTCTTCCACCACAATGATCTGCTCGTTCCGAAGCTTGTCCGAAAGCACCATGCGAACGGCTCCCCGCTTCTTTTTACGCGGAAACCGCTGGGCGTAGTCACGAGTCCGGGGGCCGAAAACGGTGCCTCCCGTACGCCACAATGGACTTCTCAGGCTGCCCACCCGGGCGCGGCCAGTCCCTTTCTGACGCCACGGCTTTCCACCACCTCCCCGGACATCGACCCGGTTCTTAGTCTTGTGCGTCCCCTTTCTACGTCCAGCTAGAAAGGCCCGTACGGCTTCCCAGACCAGGGTCTCACTGGCGCTGTAGTCAAAGACGGCGTCATCCAATTCCAGTTCTCCCACCGGCTTATTCTTGAGATTCCTGATTTGGACCTTAGCCATTCCGGAGCTCCTCGATTCTCACTCTCATGGACTCACGATTGATCAACTCGCCCTGCAAATCTCCACGTAGTTCCCACGGCTCCCGGGAACCGAGCCCTTCACGAGCAACAGATTACGGTCAGAATCCACCTTTACGACTCTTAGATTCTTTGCCTTTCTCAGTCGATCTCCCATGTGGCCGGGACCCCGCATGCCTTTTAGAACCCTGCTTGGAGAGGCACTCTGTCCGATTGAGCCGGGTGCCCGATGAAACATCGACCCATGCGTTGCCTTACCCCCCGAAAACCCGTGACGCTTGATGACGCCCTGGAACCCTCTGCCGATGGTCCTGCCGGCAATGTCCACTCGGTCGTCGACGGAGAATACGTCTTGCACGAGTACCTGGTCACCAACCGAGATCTCCCCTCCCTCACTTTCGGTAAAGGCGAACTCCCTGAGCCTTCGGCTGGCAGCCACCCCGGCTTTCTCAAAATGTCCGCTCAGTGGCCGGTTGACTCTGGCTCTCCCGTCTTCAACTAGACCCAGCTGCACAGCCTGGTAGCCATCCTGCCCCTGAGTCTTCTTCTGAACCACCACGCAGGGCCCGGCCTCAATGACCGTTACCGGAACCACCAGTCCCTGGCCGTCGAAGATCTGAGTCATGCCAAGCTTCTTGCCGATCAAGCCCTGAACCATAACTATTCCTTCTCAGTCCCAAACGCCTTGATTTCAACGTCGATAGCGGCCGGCAAATCCAGTTTCATGAGAGCATCTACCGTTTGCGGGGTTGGTTCCAGAATGTCCACCAATCTTTTATGGGTTCTGACTTCGAACTGCTCTCTCGACTTCTTGTCCACGTGGGGTGAACGCAGCACCGTATAGCGGCTGATCTTCGTAGGCAGCGGAACCGGTCCCGAAACCCTGGCACCTGTTCTCTTGGCGATGTCCACGATTTCACGAGTGGACCGATCCAGAACGCGATGATCGAAAGCTTTCAGGCGAATCCTGATCTTCTCATCCAACATCGGAATTCAATACCCCCTTCTTCAATGACTCCTTCTCCCTACCTTTACTCCAGGATCTCGGTGATGGCACCTGCTCCAACGGTTC
>CAZMGM010000038.1:0-21076 GCA_964565865.1 uncultured Acidobacteriota bacterium
CAGGTACTCGGTGCCCCCGGTCAGGGGCACATGAAGGGTCAGAAGATCCACCTTGCCCAGAAGTGCCTCGAGCGAATCTTCAATACCGGCCCGGCCCGAATATTGAGCCTTTTCTACATAGGGATCGTAGGCATAAACCTCCATCCCCAATCCCAGGGAAGCCATCTCCGCCACGCGTGAGCCGATCCGGCCTAGACCGACGACTCCCAGGGCGTTGCCGGCCAATTCGCCCCCGAGGAACTTGCGTTGATCCCGAGCAGTTCCCTGCCTGAGGGCAAGGTCGGCGGGCGCGATTTGCCGGGAGAGGGCCAGCATCAGCGCCAGGGTGTGCTCAGCAACTGGGGTAGTAACGGCTCCGGGAGTATTCACCACAGGGATGCCCCGGGCCGTAGCTGCCTGGCAGTCAATATTGTCGACACCTGCTCCGTGTTTAGAGATGACCTTCAGTTGCTGCATTTGGGCCATATCCTGTTCGGCCACCCTGAACAGGCGCACGATGATCGCATCGGCCCGGTCAAGCTCCTGCTGGAGCCAAGTGTCCCTGGTCAGGTCATCGGCTTCTTCCCAGCCCTTCACACATCTACAGTGAGGATGGAGTAGATCGAGTCCGGCCGGGGCAATCGGATCGGGAATAAAAACGGTCGGTTTCACGACGGCACTCCTCACTTCATCTTGCATGTTAACCGTCTATTTTTCCGTTCTCAATCGTCAACCGTGAGAGTCTCTTTTACTTCAGAGACCTCGGAGAAAGCCGGGGGCCTGAGGATCGTAAGCCCGGCTGCAACGTTACCTTCCAGCTGCTCCCACAGCCGACCCTGATCCTTTCGTTGCCTATTCGTCAAGTCCCGAGTCTCGTCTTTTCATAGTATTCTGTCCAGAGATGAGATTGCTTGCCGCCTTCTGCCAGGGGTTCGTCCCTAAGTTCTCCAGACTGCACCTTTTGGTCCTTCTCCTGCTTGTGGCTTTCACCACTCCAGTCTCAGGATCGCTCCTGCCTCAGGAGTCCGCTACCAGGACGCTCCTACCTGTGCCCCATCCTGATTTAGGTATGGCGGAGCGCGTGATTCGAGAACAACTTCAAGGCGAGCGATCCAGGCTGAGCGCCAAGACCCAAAGCCCGGGAGTTCCGGATGCGGCTCGGGCTGACGCCTTTGGTCAGATGGGGAAGCTCTACCACACCTATGACTTCTTGGAAGCGGCTGACGTTTGTTATCGCAATGCGCACACCCTGATGCCCCGAGAGTTTCGCTGGATCTACCTTCTGGGCCGTCTATCCGAAGGCCAGGGCCAGCCACAAAAAGCGGTTGAGTACTACCAACAGGCTTCAAACATCGAACCAAATGACCTTGCCGCCTTACTCAGGCTGGCCGAAACCCAGCTGGCTCTCAATCGTCCGGACCTGGCTGAACCCCTCTTCCAGGAGGCCATCTCGCGCGACCCCTATCCATCGTCGGCGGCAGCTCTGGTTGGACTAGGCAAGATCTCCCTCGCACATGGTAATGCCGAGCAGGCAATCGACTACTTCGAGGCAGCCCTGGCTATGCAACCGCAGGCAAACAGTATCCACTATCCACTGGCCATGGCCCACCGACAACTGGGAGACGTAGAGAAGGCTCGAGAACATCTACAGAAACGTGGGCCGCGGCAACCAGACTTCCCGGATCCAATCATGGAAGAACTTCGTGAGCTTCAAACAGGCAAGCAGTTCTTTTGGGCCCTGGGCACGGTCGCCCTCAGCGAGGGGAAATTTGAAGAGGCCGCCGAGGCGTTCCGGGAGATGGTAGCGGCTGATCCGGCAGAGCCGATCGCCCATATGGATCTAGGTACAGCGTTACTTCAACTTGGTGACGTGGGGGGAGCCCTGACCGAGTATCAGGAAGCCCTCCAACTCTCTTCCGGTAATCCAAGGCTCCACTACAATTTGGGCCTGGCCTACACCCTACAGAAAGCGCAGACTAAGGCGCTGGAGCACTACCGGACGGCTGTCGATCTAGACCCCGGCTTCGAAAAAGCCCATTTTAATGCGGCCAACCTGCTCATGCGCCTGCAGGACCAGACGCAAGCCGAGCAACATTATGCCAGGGTGGTTGAATTGAACCCGAGCGATGCCTTCGCCCGCTTTATGCAGGCCATGGCGTACGTCCGACTGGGCCACTATCAGGAGGCTCAATCCCTGCTAGAAGAGAGCCACCGGGCATTCCCTGAAGACGTCGACATCACACATGCTTTGGCTCGTCTCCTGGCAGCTTCTCCGGACGGCTCGGTCCGCAATGGCCGTCTTGCCCTGGAGCTCCTGCAGAAAGTTTTCATCTCCCAAGGAGACATCGCCTTTGAGCACGTTGAGACCCTGGCAATGGCCTTTGCGGAGATTCGGCAGTTCGAGAAAGCTGTTGAAGTGCAGCAAGGCATGATTCAGGAAGTCAGCCACGGCGGCCGCAAGGATCTGGCGGCTTTGCTGCAAGAGAATTTAAGTCGGTACCAACAGGGAATGGCGTGCCGGCAACCCTGGAGGGATGATGATCCGGTGTTTTCACCGGTCCCGGGAGAGCTGGCACCACTAGGCTCTGCGTCAGAGCCCGGGTCGTAGCCGGTTACTGGTTAGAGATGCTGCTTTACCAGAACAACAAGAGACACAGAACGGCAAGGCGTCAGCCTGCCGTTGGATTCAGAACAACGGTGAGCTTACGCTCTACCGTTCTTCTGTGGGGAACCGGTGAGTTCTACCGCAGTGCACTTGCCTTTCCACTCGAGGATCTGCCTGGGGCCAAACCAGTACCGGTAACCGATAACCAGTAACAACACGAGCGCAACGAGTACCGTCAGTCCACCTGGACCTTCTCGCCGCTTCCCTCCTGGAGTGTGGTGTAGCGATCCACGGTAAGCCCCGTCCATTCCTCCACCAGGCCACCCGGCCAGCGAGCGCGCACTTTGGTCACCTTTGCCGAATCCCCGAGTCCCACTAGCACCCGCGGGTCGCTGGCCGAACCATAGCTTCCGTCCGTCCGGATCCGGCGCCACAAGGTGGGTCCGTCCGATCGGAACACTCCGACCCAGGTTCCCAGGGCGTCGCGGCTGTTTTGCCTGCCTGTCAATCGCAATCCCAACCAGTGATTCCGGTTGCCCACATTGTTGATGAGCAGCCGGGCCCGTCCACTGTTGTTGAAGAGCAGAACATCCTCGTCTCCATCGTTATCCACATCTCCAAAGGCCGCGCCCCGGCTCACTTCGGACAGCTCGAAGACGGATCCGCCTTGTTCGGTGACCTCTACAAAGCGCCCTTCTCCGAGGTTGCGAAAGAGCTGATTGGGCTGATGCAGGGGATACGGGTCACCCTGTCCCGCCAGCACCTCGATAGTTCTCACCTCACCATTGGCGACAAACAGATCCTGCCGGCCATCGTTGTCGTAGTCGAAGAATCCCGTACCAAAGGCGGTGTAGGGGAGACTGGATGTGGCCAGGTTGGCTTCGAAGGAATTATCCTTGAACCATCCCTTCCCGTCGTTGACGTAGAGAGTGTTCTTCTCACTTTGCAGGTGGGTCATGAACAGATCTTCGTCCCCGTCGTTGTCAAAGTCTGCTGCATCGACCCCCATACTGGACTCGGCCATGCCATCCCGGTTCAGGGCGGCCCCGGCCAGCAGTGCGTTGTTTTGAAAGGTCCCATTTTTCTGGTTCATCCACAGATCGTTGGGTCGCTGATCATTGGCGACGTAGATGTCCGGCCAGCCGTCTCCGTCGAAATCGGCGGTAACTACACCCAGCGCTCCGTTGTACTCCCGCGCAATCTGACTTTGTGCCGACACGTCCTCGAAGGTGGAGTTCCCCCGGTTTCGAAACAGGCGGTTGGGGACTGGCTGGAAACCCATAGGGCCGCAGTAATCGACTGAGCCACTGGCAGAATGGCACTCTTGTCGATTAGAGAATCTGAAATCGACATAGTTGCCCAGAAAAAGGTCGAGTTTTCCGTCCCGGTCATAATCCAGAAAGCTAGCACTCACACTCCAGTTCTCGTTACCAGTTCCGGCTTTCTCTGTGACATCCATAAAAGTGCCGTCACCGTTGTTCCGGAACATTTGATTGGGGCCAAAGTTCAGTACGTACAGATCAACCCACCCGTCGTTGTTGAAGTCTGCCGCGGCCACTCCCATGCCATACCCGCCCGCCCGGAGACCGCTCGAGTCGGTAACATCGGTAAATCGAAGCCTGGCTGTTCCGTTCGGGCCCACCGTCAGGTCATTGCGGAAGAGGCGATCCACCGGGAACGGGGTGGTCGGAGAGAAAATGGCGTCAGCCAATGTTTTCCCGCCACCGAGCATAATGCCCTGAACAATATAGGCGTCCAGATCGCCGTCATTATCATAGTCAAACAGTGCACCACCGCCTCCTACCATTTCGCAGTAGTAGAACTCTCCGGACATCCCATTGAAATGAACGAAGTCGATGCCCGTCTCTTTCGCTCGCTCGGAGAAAAGGTCGTTATTCGTGCCCGCAGACTCCGCAATCTCGGGCACAATAATGGCTGAGGTCAACAGAATGACCAGGCGTAAGACTACCGTTGACACGAGGGAACGGTCGGCTGACGCCCTACCGTTCTGTGCCTTCCCCTTAAAACAAAACCCAAGTTTCAAGATGCGCTTATTTTGTCACGAAGAGGCCGGGGGCTGTTGGGCAAGCTCCTGGAGGGTCTGAAGGAATTGGGCGGCGACCACTCCGTCAACGGCCCGGTGGTCAGCATTTAAGGTTACGTTCATACGGGGACGAATCGCCACTTTTCCATCAACAGAAACGGGTCTCTGACGAACTGCCCCGACGGAGAGGATTCCGACCTCCGGCAGATTTAGAATAGAGGTGAAGTGGTTGATTCCATACATGCCCAGGTTGGAAACTGTAAAAGTGCTGCCTTGCATTTCCTCGAGTTGCAGCCGTCGCTCTTGAGCTCGTTTGACCAGATTCCTCAGTTCACTTTGAAGCTCCAGGGCTTCCTTTTGCTCGGCGTTTCGCAATACCGGGACCACGAGTCCCTCCTCCAGGGCTACGGCTACGCCCAGGTGAACGGCCTGGAACTCCCGAATCTCCTCATCGACCAGATGTGCATTAAGGCGGGGGTGCTGTAGCAAAGCGGCGGTCACGCACTTCAACAGGAGGGGAGTCAGCCCGGGTGGGCGGACTTGCTGTTCGGCCGCTCCTTCTTGCCCCCCCCGGTATCTCCCCAGCAACTCGGCCGCGTCAATCGCTATCGAGAGGGAGATATGAGGTGCGGTTCGGTAGCTTTGCTGGGTACGTTGAGCGACCGTCCCGCGCGTGCCCGTTAAGGCTACCACTTGGTATTCCTGCTCTTCGATTCCTTGCGGAGACGCACTGGCACCCCCACCGGCCAAATCACTGGGCAAAATGGCGCCTCCGGGCCCGGAACCGCTGACTTCAGATAAGTCGATTCCCAGTTCCCGTGCCATACGTCGTGCTCTTGGTGAGGCTCGTACTTTGCCCGTTTTGGGGCGCTCAGAAGCTGGGCGTCGATCCTTCCCTTCGGGGAGATCAGGGCGGGGCGGGTCTGTCTGTTGCGGCAGCTTCGGCGTACTCTCAGGCTGCACTGAAGGAGGCTCTTCGCCTTTTCCCAGAAGCCAGCCTATGATCTGTCCGACAGGAACTTCGTCTCCGGGTTGCGCCGTTACGCCGGACAGAATGCCCGCAGCTGATGCCTCAATCTCCATCACCGCCTTGTCGGTTTCGATTTCCATCAGCGGCTCGCCCTGGGCCACGAACTCACCTTCGGATTTGAGCCACTGCACCAGCAGACCACTTTCCTGGGACATCTCCAGGGCAGGCATGATCACTTCTGTTGCCATTATTCAAACATCTGGCGGGCCATCTGGGAGATCTGACCTTTTCCGGGAATGGTCAAGTCCTCGAGCGAAGGTGCAAAGGGCACCGGGACATCCATGGCTCCGAGTCGCCTCACCGGGGCTTCCAGATCGTAAAACGCTCGTTCGCCGATCATTGCGGCAATCTCGGCCCCGGCCCCGTAACGTTGATAACCCTCATCGATCACAATGCATCGAGAGGTCTTACGGACGGAGTCGATCAGTGCCTGCTCATCGAGCGGCGACAAGGTTCTCGGATCGATGACCTCGGCTTCGATTCCATCTCCAGCCAGCTCCGCAGCCGCACCCAGAGCCTCCCGAACCATGCTCGAAGTTGCGATCAGGGTCAAGTCCGTCCCTTCGCGCTTGACCTCCGCCTGACCGAACGGGATGGTGTATTCTTGGGCAGGATCCGGCACCGGCCCCTTCTGATGGAGGTCGACCTTATCCTGCATAAAAACGACGGGGTTGTTGTCTCGAATCGCCGTCTTCATCAAGCCCTTGGCATCGTAGGGACTCGAAGGCAGCACCACTTTCAAACCGGGAATGTGGGCAAACCAGGCCTGCAGGCTCTGAGAATGCTGCGCTCCCAGACGTCGCCCTGCCCCCATGGAGGTGAGGACCACCATGGGCACTGTGGTTTCCCCTCCCGACATGTACAGGGTCTTGGCTGCCTGGTTGACAATCTGATCGGATGCAAGAGGAAGGAAATCACCAAACATGATTTCAACAATGGGTCGAAGGCCGGTCATGGCGGCGCCCACGCCGAGGCCCGTTATCCCGGCTTCCGAGATCGGCGTGTCGAGAATCCGATCCGGTCCGAACTGATCCAGAAGTCCCTCGCTCACCTTCCACACCCCGCCCGCCACGGCCACGTCCTCACCGAACAGGATCACTCGGTCATCGCGCTCCATTTCTTCACGGATCGCTTCGTTGACTGCCCTGGCGAAAGTGATTTCGCGACCATTAGTCTGCGAAGACATGTCTGCTCACCTCTTCTGGTTCCGGGAAAGGGGCCTCTTTGGCGACGTTTGCGGCCTCTTCGACTTCCCGAATGACTTTCTGTTCCACTGATTCCAGCTCTGCTTGACTGAAGTGCCCGGCCTCCAAGAGCTGCTTTTTCAGGCGTTCAATCGGATCCCGCTGGGAACGCCACTCGTCCTCCTCTTCTCGTGACCGGTAAGGACGGGTCCGATCACTCATGCCGTGACCCAGATAGCGGTAGGTATCGAAAACAAAAAAACTGGGCCCCGAACCCTCTCGAGCGCGCTGAACAGCCGGCTGTGTGGCATCGTACACGGCCAGAACATCCATGCCATCCACTTCGGCCGAGGGAACACCGAAAGCTTCTCCCCTGAGAGTCAGCTTGCCGGCAGTGACCTGTTCCGTCGGCGTGTACTCGCCGTAGTGATTATTCTCGCAGACGAAGATCACCGGCAGCTTCCAGATGGCTGCCAGATTGATCGATTCCAGGAAAATCCCTTCATTCAGAGCCCCGTCTCCAAAGAAGGCAACTCCGAGCTTCTGATTCTTGAGCACTTTTGCTGAAAGAGCTGCACCAGCGGCCAGAGGGATTCCCCCACCGATGATGGCATTGGCACCCAAGTGGCCCGTTTCACGATCGGCGATATGCATGGAACCACCTTTTCCTCGACAATAGCCGCTTACCTTCCCCATGATTTCGCCGAACATCCTCTCCAAACCGGCTCCCTTGGAAAAACAATGCCCATGGCCCCGGTGGGTGCTGGTAATCGAGTCGCCCCGATTCAGGTGAGCGCAGACTCCGACTGCCACTGCCTCCTGTCCTATCGACAGGTGCGTGATCCCGGGCATTTCGGCCTTCTCATATAATTCTCCGACACGCTTTTCAAAGGCTCGAATCGTGAGCATTTCACCAAGCATGTCGAGAAGAGTGTCTTTGCTGAGTCCCTGGGACGGGGACGCTTCTAGTTTTGTACTCATGGTCGTTTTAGAAACCGACTTGGATCCTTGGGGTTGATTTGAGGCCTACGCCCGGTCCTTAAAGGCTTAGCAGGTTACCAGGAAAGCCATGGATTGTCGATGCGGGAGAAAGGACTAGGAAGGGGAACATTGCTGATTTTCTCCCCATCTGCTATCTAAGTTACCTGAATAAAGGGTATCTTGGTTTTCGAGTCCATTGTGGGGCGAACAAACCCAACGGTTGGGCATAAGCCCACTGTTGGTATGACCCCCAGAACGGCAGACTGACTCCTTGCCGTTCTGTTGTCTCGGGACTGGCTACCTTGGGATCTGAGTACAGTGCTTGTGGGGTCTGCGGCAAAAGCCTCATTGGGAACTAACCTTTAACTTTGAGCAAGGAAGAAATGCGAACCAATCGAACCAAAGCCAAACTTCAAGACGGGGGGAATGTTTTCGGCTGTTTCCTGCGGACTACCGACCCCACGATGATTGACTTTTTGGGTTATCAGCCCTGGGATTTCATGGTGTTCGATGGAGAGCACGGGACTCTGGAGCCTCGAGACTGCGAGAATCTGGTCAGGGTAGCTGAATCACACGATGTCACACCTCTGGTCCGGGTCACGACCAACCTGCCTCCCATCATCCTGCGCTTTATGGACTCAGGAGCACAAGGTCTCCTGGTGCCCTGGGTGAATTCAGCCAGGGAGGCGGAACAAGCCGTCCAGGCCGTCAAGTACTATCCCATGGGAAAGCGGGGACTTGCAGGTGTACGGGCAGCCGATTTCGGCCAGCGCTACAGCCTGGGCAAGTACGTGGAACAGGCCAACCGGGAAACGCTCGTCGTGGTACAGGTCGAAACAGTGGAGGCAGTTGAGCAACTGCCCGAGATTGTGGAAGTGGAGGGAGTGGATGTCGTCTTCATCGGCCCCGCCGACCTCTCCCATTCTCTGGGTCTCCCCGGTGAGATCACGCACCCGCGGGTCCAGGAAACTTTTCAGAGAATCGTCGATATTGTCACGGCATCCGGCCTTGCCCTGGGGACGCTGGTTCCCAACGCCGAAGCAGCCAGACAGTGGTTGGACCGCGGAGCCCGTTATCTGGCGATTTCACTGGAAGCCCTGGCTGCTCCTGCTTGCCGAGAATTCCTCGCAACCGTCCGCAAATAGTCCTTTACGTTCTGGAGTGCTCGAAGTTAGATTCTCACCCTGAATTCCGGCACTTCAGTGCCACGATCCAAGAAATGGCTTGAAACACTTTCCCAAAGGGAAATGATATGATTCAGCTGAAAAATGTTAGCGTATTTCAGCGTCCTTCTCCAATGGACCTTGCGTTCCAGCCTGCTGCTACTCGCCCTGACTAGCATTCCTCAAGCCTCTGAGGCGGACCCATCTCTGGCCAAAGCGGCTTTGAAACTCCTGGACCAGAACTGCCTTGCCTGCCACGGATCGGTTCTCCAATCGGGCCTTGACATGAGGCAGAGAGAGACTCTGCTCAAAGGCGGCAACCGAGGTCCGGCGCTGATTCCGGGAAACGCCGAGGAAAGCCCCCTGTTCATGGCGGCCGCTCACGTTGGGGAGCTCAAGATGCCTCCCATTGGATCAGCGATGCCCAAGGCAGATCTGGAGGTTTTGCGCGGCTGGATCAACGCCGGTGCTCCCTGGGACACGGAGGATGGCCATGCCCCTTCCGTGCCCTCCTGGTGGTCCTTTCGCAGGCCTCAGCGTCCCTCGATCCCGGAGACCTCTGACAGGGGCTGGTCTCGTACTTCCATCGATGCTTTCATTCTAGCCAGACTGGAGAAAGAGGGCCTGAAACCAGCCCCCCCAGCCGACCAGGTGCAACTGATCCGCAGGGTCTATTTCGATCTGATCGGGCTTCCTCCAACACCGGAACAGGTGCAGAGCTTCCTGCAGGATTCTTCTCCCAATGCCTACGAACGCATGATTGGGGAACTCCTCGATTCCCCTCGCTATGGAGAGCGCTGGGCTCGACACTGGCTCGACGTGGTTCGCTATGCAGACAGCAGCGGGTTTGAGTCGGATCACTACTATCCCAACGCCTGGCGCTACCGGGACTATGTCATCAAGTCCTTCAACGACGACAAGCCCTACGACCGCTTTGTGCAGGAGCAGATCGCCGGCGATGAGCTGTGGCCGCAGCGCTTCGAGCTACCGGATAATCGCACCGTTCCGCTCAAGAAGATGGAATACCTGGAAGCTCGAGTGGGAACTGGATTTTACGCACTCGGCCCAGAGACTCTAGAGTCATTACAATACGCTGAACAGCATCGCGCCGAGGAGTTGACGGACTGGGCGGACACCACCAGCGCGGCCTTTCTGGGCCTGACCGTGGGCTGCGCCCGCTGCCACAACCACAAGTTCGATCCCATTACTCAGCGCGATTATTATTCCTTTCAGGCCATCTTCGAGAACAGCCGAAAAGTCGAGATTTCGGTCATGAGTCCTATCCAGGAAGTAACTCGGAATGTCGGCTATCCCAACGTCGTCTCTATGGAAGAGGCTCGACTTGCCTACCGCCTTTTCGAAAAGAAGGTGAAAGCGCGGATTGTAGAGAACACAAAGAAAGAGTTTCCGCCCGAGGTGGTGGCAGCCTATGAAATCGATAAGGACGAGCGCAGCTCCGCACAGGAGGAACTAGCCAAACCGCTCATCAAAGCCATCCGGTCAGTGAAATTTGACGAAGCCTTGACCGAGCAGGAACAAGAACAAGAACAAGAACTCCTCAATCGCTTGGCCAGAGCCGTCCTCAAGGTCTCCGAGATAGAAGGTTCTAACCTGGTCCGGTTCGAGGGTCTATTGGAGATTCCCCGGGCATCCGTTTTGGGACACTTCAACGCTGACGTCGTCCCACCTGTCCACCTTTTACACCGTGGCCAATTTGAAGACAAGAAACAAAAATCCACCCCGACACTGCCCCAGGTTCTTAGTCAGACAACGGATCCTGAGGGATTTTTTTCCGAGTCAATGGGGACCCGCAGCCGCAAGCAGCTAGCACTGTGGCTGACTCTCCCCGATCACCCCTTGACAGCCCGGGTAATGGTCAATCGAATCTGGCAATGGCATTTCGGACAGGGCCTGCTGCGAACACCCAACGACTTTGGCCGCCAAGGAGAACTGCCCAGCCACCCGCAGCTGTTGGACTGGCTGGCCAACGAGTTCACGGCCCGCAACTGGAGCCTGAAATCGATGCACTGGTTGATCATGAACTCCAGCACCTATCGGATGTCCAGCCTGCGCACCGATTCGGAAGCTAGTTTAATCGATCCCGACAATCGCTTCCTGTGGCGAATGAACCGGACCCGGCTGGAGGCCGAAACGCTATGGGATTCCATGCTGTCGATCGCCGGGACCTTAAATCTGGAAATGTACGGACGTCCGGCCATCCCACCACTGTCCGAGGAAGAACTGGTGGGAACATACGGCCGTTGGCCCATCGTCGCCGTCCCTGCAGACCACTACCGCCGCGGGATTTACATCCTCGCGCAACGTAATCTCACCTTTCCCATGTTCGAGGCCTTTGACAATCCCCAAAGCGCCGTCAGCTGTCCACGCCGAGACGTCACCACGGTGACCCCACAGGCCCTCTGGTTTCTGAACAACCGGATCGCCTTCGAACAGGCCGGTGCGTTTGCCGCCCGACTGGTCAGTAGAAACGGAGAGAATCAGGGCGGCTGGGTGGACGACGCCTGGCGCCTGGCTCTGAATCGACCCCCTTCCGATCAGGAAAAGCAGGAGGCTCTAGAACTACTCTCCACCCGGGCCCATCAGATAGAGAAAGCGAGGTGGACTGAGCTTTCGCCCGGGCTCGAAGATCTTCCATTATCCAAAGCAGCAGCTCTCACCGAGCTTTGCCTCTCATTGTTTAATCTGAACGAATTCCTTTATATTGACTAAGTACTAAAAGATCATGAATCCTTTTTGCTGCCATCGTTACGAAAAAATCAATTCGAGACGAGAGTTTCTGGCCAAATGGGCTTTCGGATTCGGCACCTTGCCGGTGATGCACCTGCTGAGCCGGGAATCTGTACTGGAAACCGTGTTTGCGGAGGCGACAAAGGCTTCTGCCGCCAACCCTCTAGCTCCTAAAAACCCCCCTTTCCCCGCCAAGGGCAAGAACGTGGTTTTCATCTATCTGCAGGGAGGGGCGAGCCATGTGGATACCCTCGATCCCAAACCAGTCCTGAGCCGCTACGACGGTCAGGGTCTGCCTGACAGCTTCACATCGAACGATTTGAACTTTTCGAATATCGCGGCCGAGGAATCGAAACTGATGGGATCGGAGATTCCCTTCCGGAAACACGGAAAATCTGGCCTTGAGATTTCCGACCTCTTGAAGAATGTGTCTGAATACGCGGACGATCTAGCCGTTGTCCGCTCCTGCTATCACGAGTCCTTTGTCCACGCGAATGCGGCTAATTATCTGTGCACTGGCTCACCTTTGACCGGACATCCCAGTGTTGGTTCCTGGGTGCTGTACGGCCTGGGCAGCGAGAACGATAATCTGCCCGCTTTTATGGCTATGACGGATGGAACCCTCTCGGGAAGGACCAATAAGAATCACATCGGGCCGGGATTTCTACCCGCTATCTACCAGGGGACCCAGCTGAAGCCGGAAGGCACGCCCATTAAAGACTTGAACCTCCCCGGGGAAATACCGTTGGATGATCAGCGGGCCCTTCTTGACTGGATCCAGAAGTCCAACGAGCGACATAGTGAAAGCCGTCCGGACGACACTCGCCTGGCGGCCCGCATTGCCAATTACGAACTGGCGTTTCGGATGCAGACGGCAGCTCCGGAGCTAGTCGACATTTCCCAGGAACCTGAACACATCCGGCAGATGTACGGGCTGGACAACGAGAAGAGTGCGAAGTTTGGCCGCATGTGCCTGCTCACACGCCGCATGGTGGAGCGGGGGGTGCGCTTCGTGCAACTGATCAGTACCGACTGGGACGGCCACGAACAGTGTGCGCAAAATCACTGGGAGAACTCCAGAAAAACGGACAAGCCGATTGCCGGGCTGCTGGGGGATCTCAAGCAGCGCGGATTACTCGAGAGTACACTGGTGGTTTATGTCGGAGAATTCGGCCGAACCCCCTTTGTGCAGGGAACCCGGGGTAGAGATCACCACCCCTACGGCTTCTCCTGCTGGCTGGCTGGGGCTGGAATCCAGGGTGGTAAAGTCATTGGAGCCACGGACGATCTGGGAATGAGGGCTGTGGAAGATAAGGTCCACGTCCACGACCTGCATGCCACCATGCTCTCTCTGCTCGGTCTGGATCACAGGGGACAAACCTTTTTCTTTCAGGGACGAGACCGGCGGCTCACCGACGTGGGTGGAGACAATGACCTCTCGCAACGCCTCCTCCAGGCAAGCTAATGTCTCCGGCCGGTATAGGACTGGACCTTGCATTCAATTACACTCGTAGGGTCGACCCTGATGATCATCCGCCGATCCATGGCAAGTGATGCATTTTAGGACCCTTCCATTATTACCGATTCTACTGCTGAACCTAGCTCAAGTACTGGGAGCACCAGAGACCTATGTGACCGAGATCCGGTTACCCATTGATATGTACACGGGAGACGGGATTCTCATACGCAAGGGGGACTTCAATCTTGAAGTCCGCCGGGAAAACAAGCACTATACTCTGGTTTTTCTGGAAAACGAGGAAATCCTTGCCGTAGTCAACGGACGGGAAACGGCAAGAGAGGCCACCCAGATGCCAGTGCCCTTAGTGGGCACACACTACCTGCGCTTCACGGAAATTCCTCTGGGGACTGCCGAGGAAAGGCAGTTGAGCAAGACGGGCCGTCCCTCTTACCAGGACGACGACCGCGACTGGGAAAGCACTCTGCGAGTGTATCGTGGCTCTGACCACGACGAGGTGCATTTTATCTTCCAGAAGAGGAAGGATTGGGCTGACTGGGAGCGGACGCTGTTTAAGCTGTTCCGGAAACGGCCGGGAAAAAACCGCTAGCTGAGGTCGGACTACGGAGGGTCGCCCTGCACTGAGGCCTTAACGAGATGGTGAAGTGTAGGAGCGGGTTCCATCCCGCGATTCGATCGATCTAACCGCCCTGTTCCGGCGGCAGCAAGGTCAGGAAAGAGAACTGCTGGGGGTCTTTGGCCAGGAAGCGCTTAACCCACCATTGCCCCGAAGGCGAGGCTGCAACCTCACCGAAAAGGCATCCATCGTTTTCCAGGCCCCGGGCGAAACCGTTTTCATACCCGAAGCGAAGGGCAGAGAGAGCCATGCTGGCTGCGAATTCTCGGGCAGCCTGCAAGTTCCCGGCATTTTCCTGATCGGGGGCTGCTGAGTTTTCCAGTCTGGTGATGTCCTCGCTCCCGTAAAGCGCCTCAACATTTCCAGCTTGATCAGCAGCCAGCGCGTCCCAGTCAGAGGGAGTCCATTCCTGCCGCCCGGATAGTATGTACCTGGTCACCTGTAATGCCCTAGCCAGGGCTGTGCAGGAGGGGTGGAATTCGTGGGCAAGCCCGATTCTCACAGCGGTGCTCCCGTCCACGGACTCTCCATTGATGGCCATCTCGGCCGCTTTTCGTGGACCGACAAGCCGCGGCAGTCTCTGCATTCCCCCGTAGCCGGGGATAATTCCAAGCTTGACTTCGGGCTGCCCAAGCACCGCATTTTCGGTGACGATCCGGTAATGCGTGCTCATCGCTAGCTCGTTGCCGCCCCCCAGTGCAAAGCCGTCAATCAGCGACACCACGGGCAGCGGGAGGTTTTCGAGTCGCGTAAACACGGCCATGTTACTGATAGCCAGGCGCGCCAGTACAGCTTTACTCTTTCCCACGAAACCCTCGATGTCGGCCCCGGCCACAAAGGCTCTGCCTGAGCCCTGCAGGATCAGCGCCCTGACCCTTTCTCCCTGGAGAGTCCCGTTTACGTCGACTTCGTCGATCAAGGCGGCCAGTTGTGTCAGTACTTCATCGTTCAGGGCATTCAAGGAATCCGGCCTGACGAGCGTAATGATCCCCACTTCCTCGAGCAGGCTGAGACGGATGAAGTGGCTGTTTTCGGGGTCCGCCTGAAGCAGCGTTCGGCCCAGATACTCCTCCTCGTACTCGGCAATCGTTCTCCCTGCACCGCTGGCCTGCACCAGGGCCACACCTTTGGGCTTGGTCATCGTGCCATCCAACATTTTCTGTTGAATGCTGGACAGCTGCGGCAGGTCGACGATCTCCAAATCCTCCTGACTCATGACGATTCGATTCTCGGCAAGCAGCCGCACCGTCTCCCGTGCCTGCGCGGCCCGATACATGTGGGATCCGAGGATGGAAAGATTGGAAGACCCTCGAACCACGACATACCCCGTTGACATCTCATCTTGCTCGTCATAGTCCCTGAGCAGAAAGGTGCTGAAGTGCAGCATGCTCTGATCGGGTCGGTCCACGATGAAATCAGGACTGACTCTGGGGCCGAAGACCTCCCAGATCGCTCTCCCCAGAGCCCGCGCCTCCAACATGAACTCCGACATATAGGCGGGATTCGGTGTGCCTTTCCCGGTCAAAGGATCGGGCATGTCCTCACCCAGTTCGAACTGGTCTCGGTCGATGATGTTCGATTCCGGGATACCCAGACGGTTCAGCGCGTCAAGACCCTCCTGTTCCCGGGAGCGAGAGGCAACCACCGAAATGTCTGCCCGCCTCCGCAAGGCCGCCTCCACGAACTCCAGAGCATAGGCATCTGCACCCCAGACGAGTCCTCGTCTTCCCGGCAGCAGGCCTATTTCCGAGAAAATCTCCTGGGGAGAGTTCTTCCGGAAGAGTATTTGTTTCTGCCGCATCCAAACCCAGCGGGCGTCCATTACCAAGCGTCGCCCCTCGTAAAGAAACGTCTCTTTGTACTCCCCTTTGAGTCCCCGGCCGGTGGCGCCGAAAAAGGCGAGACTTCCATTGCCGGCCAGAACGGAAACCAGCAGCGGAAAGTTCTCGCCCCCCGTATGCTCGAAGATCTTGTCCACTGGGAGGCCATGATTGGCCTCCAGCACAGCCTGTCGGAATGGCTCCGTCCTCGCGTACCAGTCGTCAGGATCCTCCTGTGCGTCGATGAGCCCGAATACGGCTTTGGGAATCTCAGTTCTGTTGACAAACGCGTCGGCAATTCCTCGTCGAATCAGAGAATTGGCCAGGCTTCGATTTGAGCCCACCAGGATCACTCGGGCGCCGAGCGCTTTGCCGAGTTGGGCAGCGGCGAAGCTGGTCCCCTTACCTCCTCCCATCACCAGCAGTGAATCTCCGGGACCAACTGCCAGCCTTTCTACAACCGCGCGGTAAGCCGTACCGTAGGTGAGCAGGATGGCTGCCAGTCTTTCTGGGCTGTGACCGGCCAGACCCGCAGGCATCGGAATGGCGCGCTCCTCGTCGACTAGGGCGAACTGGGCGTTGAAGCCGTCGTGCGTCTCGTAGCCACGGATGTTCTTCCCTGTCCAGGAATCGAGGATGACAGCCTGCCCGACCTTGACCTGTCGGACCGCCGGACCGGCATCCACCACGATGCCGAGAGCGTCACTGCCCGGTATGTGCAGGGTGCTGCTGTCACCTCTCCCAAAGACCGGAACCGGAAGTCCCAGAGCTGCAAAGTTGGTGTTGAAATTTGGCCCAGTGGCCAGAACCGCGACCAGAACTCCCCTGGCATCTGCAGGTAGCAGGCGTGGCACGGCAACTTCTTCGAGGCGGACCACCTCTTGCGGCGGACCGTATTCATCCCGGTGTAGAGTCAGTGCATACATCTTCTCCGGGATGGGAGAAGCGAGGTTTGGACAGGATCCGAGAGGCCATGACTTCATCAGGTTAGGTTAGCGAGTTGGTGCGGGAAAGCAAGTTGAAAGTTGAAAGTTGAAGTTGGGGCGTCGGGACCCAGAGGCCCCTCCCACTCTAAGAAACTCCAGCCTCGGCAACCTGAAACCCCATTAAAACACGACCGGCAGGGAGCGGAGGCTGCGAAAGGCCATATTGCTGTGCCACTCGAGGTCGTCATCCCGGAGGTTCAGGTCGGGAAGTCGCTGAATCAGGGTATTCAACGCGATCTGTCCCTCCAGCCGAGCCAGCGGAGCTCCCAAGCAGTAGTGCACCCCGTAGCCGAAAGCAACGTGCCGGTTAGGCTGGCGGGTGATTTCGAGCTGGTCGGGATGAGGGCTGGAAAATGCGGCCGGGTCCCGGTTGGCTGCCCCCAGCATCTGCAGGATGAGCTGCCCCTTGCGGATCTTCCGGCGACTGATCTCCAGGTCCTGACTGGCCAGCCGCCAGTTGCGCTGAACCGGCCCGTCATAGCGCAGCAGTTCCTCTAGGGCACTTACAATCAGGGAAGGATCCTTCCGCAGTTTTTCGAGCTGGTCGGGATTGCGCAACAATGCCAGCACTGAGTTGCCGATCAGATGGGTGGTTGTCTGGTGGCCGGCGATCAGCAACGAAATGCACATACCCAGCAATTCATCCGGGCTGAGCGGGTCGCCCTCATCGCCGCAAATCAGGTCGGTCAAAAGATCCTCGCGGGGGAATTGTCGGCGTCCCGCAATAAGGGGTCGGAAGTACTCGTGCATTTCGAGCAGGCTCTGGTGAGCACGCCGGGTGCTGTCGGCCCGGGCACGCCCCGTCCCCAGAAACGCCACCACGTCCTCGGACCAATTCTTAAATCGATCCTGGTCAGCGGCGGGAATGCCGAGCAACTCGCAAATGACGGTGACCGGCAGTGGATAAGCGAAGTCATGGACGATGTCCATCGCTCCTGCCGGCTCCACTCGATCAATGAGGGCCCCAACCAGCTCCTGAATGCGTGGACGCAGGTTCTCCGTCACCCGTCTGGTGAAGTCTGGACTGATCAAGCGCCTGAGTCGCGTATGCTGAGGGGGATCAGAAAAGCCCATCCACAGGGAGATGTGGTTGACCAGGGGGCACACCTCTTCCAGGACATCCCCGGGCAGCGCCTGGACGTAGGCGGGCATGCGCGAGTTGGAGAGCCGGGGATCGTGCATCGACGCTACGACATCCCCGTAGCGGGTCAGTATCCAGCAGTTCCAGGCATCGCTCCAGTGCACCGGATCCTGCTCGCGTAGTTGCCGGTAAGTAGGATACGGGTCGGCGTAGAAGTCCTGTGCAAGAAGCTGCTGATCGAGGAAATCGGCCTTGTTTTCCGGCATTCCTGGCGCAACCCTCCCCGGCAGCCTGAATGGAGTCGGAACCGCATCCGTCTGCTGTTTGAAACCAACAGCCCGTGGGGGCTGCTCTTGTCGAGCTGGGTCTTTTCTAGAGCTGAGCGACCAGGTCAGCCTGCGAATGCTCGCTGGTCACAGCCACTCGCTTGTTTACCAGATCGGACAGCTTGGCTGCTTTGCCATCGCTATCCTTCACCTGGGTCCCTGGAGCGACCTTGAATGTCGTCTCCTTGCCACTTTTGTCGGTGACTACGAAGGTCTTACTCCCGGAATCCAGCGCCGTAAGGGTCCCTTCGTCATTTTGCTTCTTGCCGCAACCCGCCACGGCAAACCCGGGCACTAGCGCAAACACGAGAATCAAAGAAACAAGAACTTTCATGCGTTTTTCCTCTCAGATCTGATTTGTCAAGAGTGAGGTGCCGTTTCTGGTAAGATCGCAGACTTGTTTTTCTCCGGGGGAATGCCCAACCCGGACTCCCCTGAGCCAGGGGCACCTCTGATTACTCCGCTGAGTCAATGATTATACATCGTCAGGCCGGAAGGCACGCGAAAGAAGGTCAACAACCATCTTCGATCCGGACGAAGAGGCTGTGGGGAGGGCTTGCAGTAGTGCTGCTGTTCGCCTCCTCCACCATGACCACTGGGCACCCCGTACCCGATCTTCCAGTGCGCTCTTTTTTCAAAGCAGACAGCACTGCCCTCATCCAGATCGAGGTGGATACCCGCTGCTTCGCTGACGACCCGGTAACGGCACCCTATCTGCTTCTGAAGGAGTATTTGCGCCTGCCCCAGAAGGAGCGGGACCGCCTGCAGGCTGAGGCCGTCGATTACGCCCTCCGAATGGTGGAGATTTCCTTTGAACCGGTCGGGCCCGTCCAACCCGATTGGACCTTTGAGGTCACGACCTTTCAGTCCCGACCACTGACCCGGGCTGATGATCCAGTAATGTTGACCGGCTCCTGGAGATTAGATCTTGCGGGACGTACCGGCTACCGGGTCTGCGCGCTGCCGGAGGGTGATCTGGGGGTTTTGGTTCTCAACTTCTACCGAGGGGAGGTGCTGCGAGGCATTCAGGTGCTCTTCCCGGGTGAATCCAGTCGGACGCTCAACCTCAGGACCCTGGCCGACGCGGCAACCGGAGATCCGGCCAGGGAGTTGCTGGAGGGAGTCCACGCCTCTGAAAACTGGACCACTTTCTGGAGCTTCATTCGGGCTGGATTTGTCCATGTCCTGCCTCTGGGCCTCGACCATATTCTTTTCGTGCTGGGTCTGTTCCTGCTGAGCCGAAACTGGAGACTCCTGTTATGGCAGGTAACCACCTTCACAGTCGCCCACACCATCACACTGGGCCTGGCCACAACCGGATTCGTCGAGGTCCCAGCTTCGGTCGTCGAACCGGTCATCGCCGGCAGCATTATTGTGATCGCTCTGGAGAACATTTTCTATCCGAATTACTCGCCCTGGAGATTGCTGGTTGTCTTCCTCTTTGGTCTTGTCCACGGCCTGGGTTTCGCCGGTGCTTTGAGCAACCTGGCATTACCGGCAACGTCCTTGCTGACCAGCCTGCTGGGTTTCAACGTCGGTGTCGAAGCGGGCCAGTTGACGGTGATCGTGCTGGCTTTCCTGGCCACGGTCTGGCTGCGGGACGAGAAGCGCTATCGCAAGCTCGTGGTCCTTCCTGGATCGATCCTCATCACCCTGATGGGGGCTTACTGGATGCTTCAAAGAATCTTCTTCATCAGATAATTTGGCAGGGAAAAGTCACCCTGTTTCTTTCAAGTAGAGACCAGGTTGAGGGGATGTAATCCCTCGGCGATACGAACGACATTGTCGGCGCAGGCCTGCCCGCGACGGCGCGAAGTTTCGTAGGTGATACCGGCCACGTGGGGCGTGGCGATGACCTTTTCTGACTGCAGCAATGGGTGGTCCGGATCCACCGGCTCGTCAGGGAACACGTCCAGTCCGGCACCCCCGATCCGGCCACTGTTCAACGCCTCCAACAGGGCGATCTGGTCAACAATCTCGCCCCGGGAAACGTTGATGAGAACGGACGTTGGCTTCATTTTCCGGAAGGTATGGCGTCTGATCATGTGCCGAGTTTCGGCAGTAAGGGGAACATGGAGCGAGAGATAATCAGCCTCTCCCAGAATCCGATCCAACTGGGATGGTGCGCCGAAGAACTCCACACCCAGCCGGTCAAGCATCTCCCTGGGTACCTCAACCTTGTCAACGGCCATGACTCGCATTCCCATCGAGGATGCCCGCTGGGCCAGTCCCCCACCACTCGCCCCTAGACCTACCAGGCCCAGGGTCTTTCCACCCAGCTCGCCGTTGATCGGGTCGCACAATCGCCGCCGGCTGATGCTCTGCTGGCCGGCCCAGAAGTTCTTAGCATGACACAGCATCAAAAAGAGCGCGTGCTCTGCCAGGGCCGCCCCACTGTACAGACCCGGAGTGTTGGCCAGAGGAATGCCAACCCGCTCAAAGTGCCCGACGTGGACCTCATCTAGTCCGGTGCCGCTGATCTGCCAGAGTTTGACCCCGGCCTGCGCACCGGCGTCGATCATCTCGTGGGTCGCCAGGTTTCCCCCAAGCTCAACCACAACCTCAGTACCTCTGAACTGTTGTTCCAGCGGCTGGTCGGGATCGTAGAGTTCCACCGGATAGCGTCCTCCCAGCGCTGCAATGAAATCTTCATACCAGGGGTGCATGATCTCGGGAATGGGGATATACAGAACTTTCATATCGAACAATTTCCTTTAGCCGCCCGTGGTGAGAACCTCGTGTTTGCCCCTGCTTCGCTTACCCACGGTCCTGCTGATAGCCTGTGTACTCGCTGCACAGAAAATGCAGAGGATGCTCATTCTCTCCATGACCCGGAAAGCGGACCATCGGTTCGTAAAAACAATTGTCGTTTACATCATCGTTGACCAGGGGAACCTCCCCGGCCAAGACGGGAGCATCCGTCGCCTAGAACTTGTGGTTGCAACCGGGCGGCAGGGTGATACTCTCGCCGTGACCCATTTCACGATTCCTCCTCTTTCCAGCCGCGAAGACTGCAATGCTACACCCTACCCGCCG
>CAZMGM010000039.1:0-20928 GCA_964565865.1 uncultured Acidobacteriota bacterium
GGTGGTGACGGCCGTGGTGCTGGTCTTATTCGGGGAGGCGCAGTGATGGCTGTGAAAGTCGTCTCCAGACCCGAGTTGACTTTCTGGGAAAAGCTCTACATTCCTCAGATCCTGTGCGGTCTCAAGATCACCTCTGTGCATTTTTTCCGAAATCTTTTTCTCCATACGCTCCACCTCGTCGGACGATTCAAGCACCTTCCAGCCTCGGTGACAGTTCAATATCCTGAGGAGCTGAGGCCGCTCATGTCCCGTTTCCGCAGCCGCCACCGGCTTACGCTGCGCGAAGATGACACTCCACGTTGTGTCGGGTGCATGCTCTGCGAGACCGTTTGCCCTGCCAAATGCATCACGATCGTGCCTGGAGAGCATCCCGACCCCCACGTCGAAAAGTATCCGATTCGCTTCGACATCGACCTGGGGGTCTGTGTTTACTGTGGGTACTGCGTGGAGGCCTGTCCTGAGGACGCCATCCGGATGGACACTGGAATTCTCGACATTGCGGCCTACTCAAGAGAGGCCATGCAACTGGACATCCACGAGCTGATGGACCCGAAGCTTCGTAAACCGATCAAGGAGTGCAGCCTCGAGTTTCCCCACCAGTGCGAGTTGCATGGTGGGAAGATGAAAGGCACCTGGGATTAGGTCAAAGGCTCAGTGGGAGAAAAAACTTAGGCACGGACAGTCGAGTTGCTCTACAGTGGCGCAGTTTTAACTCTCCGCATCACGCACCAGGCTCGCAGGCTCTGCGGGTCTCAATCTTTCCGAAAAAATCGACCGCTGTCCCGGACATCTACTACTACTTCGCACCCTTGATGAGATCCGTTCCCACCCAGTTGCTCAAGAGAGCTTTGATGCGGTCTCCTTCGGGAGCTTCGGGGTGGATCTTCAGAAAATGGTTGAGCTCTTTGGCGGCGCCTTCAAAGTCACCTTTATCCGACAGCATCAGGCCCAACAGGTAACTAGCATAAGGGTACTGGTCGGCCTTGGGGCTGGATCTGAGTGTGGTGAACGACTCCACGGCCTGTTCGAAGTGACCCAGCTGGACGTTGGCGAACCCCTGATAGTAGTGAGCCTCCATTTTGTAAGGATGCAACTCGATTATTTTTTTGCTCCACAGACTGACCTGATCCCAGCTCTGCCGCTTGGACTCGAGCTCCATCAGCGCCAGTTGTGGATTCAGATACTTGGGGTCACCGGCCGCGGCCTGCTCAAAAGCCTGCCTGGCACCGGCCTCGTCTTTGAGTTGGAGTCGGACCTGTCCCAAGAGGTTCCAGGCCTCGGAAAACTGTGGATAGAGGTCAGTGGCCTTCTTCAGCTCGTTTTCAGCTTTCTGATAGTTGGCCGGTTTCTTTTTAACCTCTTTGAGTGCCTTTTTGTACCCTTTGCGAGCTTTTTTGGGAGCCGCAATTGTGGTCAGGCTGGTGATTGTTCCAGCGATGCTCCCGGCCTTATACAGGACCAGGGTCCCAACGTCAGGATTGTCCAGGGCTCGTCGAAAGGTCAGCGTAATAATTTCCGACTGGTAGCCCGCTTGGCTGGCTTGCAGTTCGCAGCCAGTCAAGTCCCCGTGTGTACCGGGGTTGCCGATTCGCGAGGGCCCCGTTCCAAAACCTCCTCCAGCACCAGGTGAAAAAGGCCCGGGACTACTGCCTCCCGGGGCGCCTCCGGAGCCAAATGCATCATCGTAGCCTGCAACACTAGCGTCCAGGTGAGTGGACTGCATGCTGCCGCCGCCCACGGTCAGGCTGAAGTTGCCATTCAGAGTGTTGACCTGACGGCGAACCACTCCATCACACATCAGTTCGACCTTGGCGTCGGTGGATGCCGGACGGCCGTCACCATAAACCACGAGGCCGCTCAGAAAGATGGGCTGCTCGACCTGGGGAGCCTGGCTTCTCGACGGCTGTTGTTGCTGACTACGAGAAGTCTGAGTTCGAGATTGACTCCTTTCCTGACCCGACTGCTCCTGGGCGAGAACCAGCCCGAACGAAATGAAACAAAGGGAGAGTACTAAGATAGGTTTTGCTCTGGCCATCATCTGAACCCTCCAATGAAGAAACCGGACCGGATTGTTGCGTAGCTTGACATTCTAATACATTCGAGGTCGAAAAAGTTTCTTCTCTGTTCCGTTTGTGACAATTCCTGATTCTGGTTCTCTGGTTGGTGCAATGGAAAGGAAGAGAAGGCTACCACGAATCAGTTTCAGTTTGAGCCGTTCCCAATCGCCATGAGATGTGAGAACGTTCGGAGATACATCACACCGCCGGTGATGGCCGGTGTGCTGTGGCTCGGTTCTTCCAGATCAACCCGCCCCAGGAGCTGATACTGCGGAGAGGCGGCGAGCACGACGATTTCGCCTGGCCTCGAGATGCAATAAATCCGGTTGCCGACCCGCACCGGCGAACCGAAAAAGTTTCCGCCGAGCCGTTCGCGCCAAACCCGTCGGCCAGTTTCAATCTCAATGCAGCTAGCCACACCCCCGTCGCTGATCAAGAAGAGCCACTTCCCGTGAGCTACAGGAGTCGGCACATAGGGGAGCGAACCTTTAATCGCGTACATCACCCTGGCATCGTTACCACTACCCGGGGCAGGAGGCCTTATGGCAATCATCCGCGTGCCTCCACCGCCAGCACCACACTGCGCAAAGATCAGCCCCCCTGCTGCGACCGGAGAACCGACCACGCGATCCGTCCCGAATACTTCGGCTACTTCCCAGTTGAGCCTGCCGGTGTACGGATCCAGGCTGCTCACCCCATGGCTGGTGCTGGCAAGAACTAACTGAGCGGTTTCGTTTTTGGGGCGATAGATGATGGGTGTCGAATAGGCTGGCCTGGTGGTACGGCGTTCCACCGCCCACCTTTCCTGGCCGGTCCGGCGGTCCAACGCGAGCGTCAAGCTGGGGCCACTCTGGTCGTTGGCCAGGATCACCATATCTTCGAAATGGATGGGAGAAGGGCCGAAGCCGTGGTCTCCCTGGAAAGCTCCCAGGTCACGCCGCCATACTTCTTGACCGCCTTGCCGGTCCAGAGCCACTACGAGGTATTCTCGTGGAGATCCCCAGGCTACGTAGACCCGTTCCTCGTCAACCGTTGGACTGGCGGTATCGTAGGCGGTGGATCTGCCCAGATCGGAAGGCGAGAACGGTAACCGGACTTCCCAGAGCAAGCTACCGTCGACTGACTTTAGAGCCCTGATAATCCGGGTGGAATCCTCCTGGATGGTGGACGTTACGAAAACCTGTTCGCCTGAGGCTACGGGTGACGAGTGGCCTCTGCCGGGCACTTTGACGCGCCATCTGTAGTCTTGTTTTGTCCAGACAGCAGGAATGGTTGTTGCGTCGCTCTGGCCGGCTCCGTCGGGTCCCCGGAACCGTGTCCATTCTTCACCTCCGACAGATCCGGAGAGGTACAAACCCGTTCCCAGTAGGATCAGGCCATGGCGATACAGGTGCACGGCAGGGTCTCCTTAATTCAGACGGTAGGTTAGCCGAACCTGAACCTGGGAAGCCCATTGTTGGGATGTCCTGGTATCAGGTGTCTTTTGTAAAGGACCAGAAGAGGGCTCAGTTTGTCTGGGTATTCCGCTTCCAATCTTCCAGATCGGGACCGGACAGGGGTCGGCCTCTTTCCCTCAAGTCAGCCATTTCCTGCTCGTTGTAAGGCTTTAGTTGCCGGGCGATTCTTACGTCGTCTTCCAGTTGGCCGATGGTCGTACAGCCCACGGCCAGGCAGTGAATTGGAAGACTCAAAGCGTAGGTAAGACACTCCCTGACGCTGAACGATTGCAGCAGCTTGGCATTGGCGAAACTTTTCATTCCCTGAATACCGAGATTCTGCTTGCGCGCTTCTTCCAGAACCTCCGTTTCGAAACTGAGATAAGAGGGATCAGCCACATTCACCGGCATGAGAATGGTGTCAAACTCTTTGTAGCGCGCCAGCATTGCCAGGTGGGTCTGAGGGTCGAAATGGCCGGTAAATCCGATGAATCGGCACTTGCCCGCCTGCTTGGCAGCTTCGAAGGCCTCAATCGCTCCGCCCGGAGCGAAAACCTTGTCAACATCGTCCATCGTGGTCACCGAGTGAATTTGCCAGAGATCGACATAGTCGGTTTTCATGCGCTTTAAAGAAAGGTGCAGTTCTCGCTCAGCTCCCGATCGACTCCGGTCGGCTGTCTTTGTAGTGATGAAAATCTCCTTGCGAAAGGATGCCATCGCCGCCCCGAAGACCTCTTCAGATCGACCGTTCCAGTACCAGTGAGCGTTGTCAAAATAGTTGACGCCCAAGTCGTAAGCCCGCCGGGTGATGGCCGTGGCCTCCTCAAACGAAATCAGACCAAAACGCCCACCCGCCTGGCCGATGAGGGTCAGCCTTTCTCCAGTTTTTCCAAAGGTTCTCTTGGGGATATCTCCGGCTTTTAACGTTGACGCAGAGGTCCTCCGGCTCAGGGTCGCGAAGCCCGCGAGCGCGCCACCTACAAAGCTTCTCCGTTTCACTTTTAGCCTCCTTTTCTTCTGGCAGATTCTAGATTAACTCATGATATCAGGCTCCGAGGGAACAGGCAGAAAAACCGATTTCCTCACTGCTTGAACCGGTAGTCCGTAAGAACGACGATGAGAGGGTTAAGCCTCCTATAGAAGCCAGTGTGGCTAAAGTCGTGATCTCGTTGTCGAGAGAGCCTTCTGATAAAGTTCAACATATTGGTGGCCACTCTTGCGCCACGAAAGGTTCTTTTGCATAGCTTTCTTGATGAGCTGCTGCCACATCGCCTGGACCCGCCACGTCTGGCAAGCCTTCTTAACTGCTTTCAGCAGGGCCTCGCTCCTATGTTTGTGAATGGAGAGAGGTACTGAACTGGATCTTGAAACGATCAGAGAGCTTAAGAGCCTTGGATACATTCAGTGATTCCAATCTGTATGTCTTCAGCGCAAATGGGACAAAGTAGCCCGGTTTCTAAGAGGCACTCGGGTCCACTGCTGGTCTGCCTAGATTAGCATTCATCACTCGCTGACCTGCAAAGGGGTACTCCCTTCAATCTCCTTCTTCTGGTTCGGATCGGATCCCTTCCGCCACAGCAAACATGACCTGGTCGCAGCGCGCGCGCTGCGTAATGGCACCGGCTGAGGTAGTATTCTCTGAGCTTGGCAATGCCCCGCTCCCTGGTGGCCTCCGGTCCAAACTGTCGGGCCTATCGCTGGTTCAGGGCATCACCATTGCGCTGGCATGAACTGATCCACGTCGGCTCGCGTGATGATGTGTTTGGGCAGATAGCTGACCGGCTCGAGCTTTTCCCCTCTGAGCCAGCGGACCGCGGTGTAGATTGCCAGTGCCCCGTCGCCTTCGGCCGACTGAAAGGTAATAGCCAGCGCATCTCCCGTTTTAATCGAGTCCATTCCTGTCTTGCTGTTGCCTGCTGCGACGATGACGATGTCATCTCGCCCGGCGTTCTTCACCGCTTCCAGAGCGCCCGTCATCGAGAATCCATCTCCGGCCAGAACCAGGCCGTTCAGCTCTTCGCCGTATCGATTGATCCAGGCGGAGACCAGTTGCATGGTGGCTTCCGCCTCGAGGTTAGCCGTGTCCATGGCCAGCAGTTTCATGTGTGGGGCGTATGCCTGCAATTCGGTGACGGGAGCAAACGTGCGCGCAAAGTACGGCGAGCTACCGGGCATGTGTCGAACGATCGCATAGCCCCCCTTTTTGCCCAGTGCGTCAGCAAACTCTCGGGCCAGCATTCTGAACTGTCCCCAGTCATCCGGGCCGGTCCAGGTCAGGCAATACGGCATCGCGTTCTGCACGGGAATCGTGTTTGATGTGATACAGGGAAGTCCGGCGCGATAGATGCGGCGGAGCAGTAGCGTGCAGGCCGTGGCGTCCACAGGCGCAAGGATGATCATGTCGGGTCGCTCGTTGATGGCCTGGTCGGCCTGCTGCGTCTGCAGGTCAATGTTCCAGTTTCCGTTAAAGACCTTGACCTTCATTTTATGGACATCGGCAATGGCTTGAAAGCCCCTGACATAGGCGGTCCAGTAGGGGTGATCTCCCGCTTTGAGCAACACCACCCTTTTCCCGCTCGGCCCGTCTTCCGGCGGGCCGGGCATCGGCTTTTTCTCGCTATGCCAACCGGCATACTCGATGTCCCACCAGTGGCCCTTGTCGGTCTCGGGTAGCGCCCTGGGATCTTCAGGACGCGGCAGGATCTCCTTGGTCTCCGGCTGTTCCCAGAGGTAGGGCTGACCGTCCGTGCCGCGCATAGCAAAGATGGCGATTTCCCCTTGAGAGCCACCCTTCGGTTCGGTCACCGTCGGCACAAACTTGCTGGTGTAACGATAATAGATGGTCGTGATAGCGACGATTACGACCAGCGCTGCGAGGGTCAAGCGGAGCAGCCGTAAACGCTTTGTCGTGTTGATGACTTGGAATTCCAGCTTTTCCTCTCCAACGGTGGTGAATCGGCCGTTCTCCAATTCGTTGATCAAATCGGGACGCTGTCCTTTGAGCAGGTCCTGTCGCGAGAGGATATACGCTTCGTAGAGCACGACGACCGCAAGGATCATTCCATTGACAAATATCTGGACCTCGAACCCAAGCCCGTAACAACCGATACCGTTGAACAGGGTGTTCAGCATGAGCACAGCGAAGTAGCTCTTGAGAATGCTGCCCTTCCCTCCGCTCATCAGAGTGCCGCCAATGATCACAGCTGCGAGCACCGTCATAAGCGTGCGCATACCGAGTACGGCTGCGGAGGTCATCGAGCTCAAACTGGTGGCGAACAGCACTCCGCCGATGGCTGAGAAGGTGCTGCACAACACAAAGCCGACGATCAGATAGCAGTCCCGATTCAAGCCTGCCAGCCACGCCGTTTCAGAATTACCTCCGACCACAAAGATAGCCCGACCGACCACGGTTCTCTCCAGCAAGAACCAGGATCCGATGACCAGCACAAGTGTGATAATAACGATCGGAGGCAACAGCGGGACGAGTGGAGTCTCCAGCCAGTCTGCGAAGCGGAAATCGTCGATGGATTTCGATCCGCCGCCGCTGTACAAGTGCATCAAGCCAGTGGCGATGGTCATCGTCCCCAGCGTCACGATAAAGGAGTTGATCCGGACTCGTACCACCAGCAGGCCGTTGACCAGACCGACCGTACTGCCGGCCGCGATGGCGACCAGCATGCTGCCCGGCCAACCCAATTGCGGTTGCAGACCGATGACGAGCATGCCGGACAACATCACCACGGCGCCAATCGACAGGTCTAGTTGTCCTAGGATGAAGATCAAGGTGAATCCGATGGCGGCGATCGCCGTCAGGCTGGCACCCTTGAGCAGCGTGGTGATGTTGAGGAGGGTAAGGAAATTCGGCGCGAAGAGCGACAGGAAGCCGAACAACGCGAGCCACATGATCAAAGCCCGATGTTCGTCGAGCACTTGTCCCAGCCGACCGGTCAATTTGTGGCTGGAACTAAACATAGTCCTTGCCCGCTCGACGCAACTGATACTGTTGAAGGCCTACCACCACGATGAACACGGAGCCGGTCACGATGTTCTGTCGGAACGCATCGATCTCCAGGTAGGTCATGATGTTGGTCAACATGCCTATGACTAGGACGCCCCCCAGTACCCCGGTCATATTTCCCCGCCCGCCGCTGAGCATAACACCGCCGATGACTACCGCCGTGATCGCCTTGAAGTCGTAGCCCTGGCCGAGATAGAACACGCCGAGCTTATTCATCGAAGTGAGGAACAGGCCGGCTATAGAGGCGCCAAACGAAGCGGCCAGGAAGTTCAGAAACACAACCTGAGGAACGTGCACTCCCGAGGTTACCGCTGCCGGTTTCGATGATCCTACCAACTGGCATTCTCGCCCAAATCGTGTGCGTGTCAGCGCCAGATGGCCCACTGCGAACATGAGGAGCATGATCAGGACAATCGACGGTACTGAACCAATGCTGGATCGAAAGAGGGCGATGAATGCCGCTCCCGACGTCCCCGGATCGGTGTCGGGGTAGATCTGATTGTTGCTCCAGGTAAAGCGCATGAACCCTTCCATGAAGAAGGCGACCGCAAGTGTCCAGAGAATTGGATTTGCGTTGAACTTACCCACTACCAGGCCGTTGATCGCGCCGATCGACATGCCTGCGATCATTCCGAGACCCAAAGCCACCGGAAGTCCCAGGGGCAGTGCGACGACGCAGATGATTCCGGAACACGCCATGATGGATGGGAGAGAAAGGTCGACCAGGTTCCCCGAATAAGTGACGAAGGCCATGCCTGAGGCGACGATGCCTAACAGTGCTACAGCTCGGAGTATGCCTAGCAAGTTGTCAATGGTTAGGAACTGCTGTGGAGCGACGAATGCACCGATGACAACTAGGACGGCCGCCACGCAGTAGATACCGGCAGTTTCCAGAATGTCCGGCAGTCTCATGTTGGCAGCCCCTCTCCGTTGGCGGCTAACAGCAGGGACTCTTCAGACATCTGTTCGCGCTGCATCTCGCCGATCAGGTGGCCATTGCGCATCACAATGGCGCGATCGGACAGACCAACAAGTTCGGGCAGATCCGAGCTGATCAGCAGAATGGTCGTGCCGCTGTCGGCCAGGTCCGTAATGGCCTGATGAATTCTCTGCTTCGCCTTGACATCCACGCCGCGTGTGGGCTCGTCTAGGATCAGTACACGGGGCTGAGTTACCAGCCACTTGCCCAGCAATACCTTTTGCTGATTCCCACCCGAAAGATTACCGACCGGTGTTTCCGCAGAGGCGGTGGCGACCTGTAGCCGCTCGATCAGGCTCTGTGTCGTGCTCGATTCGTGTCGGGATGAGTAAACACCCATTCGCGTATGCCGGGGAAACAACGCAGCTACCACGTTCTGCGTGACCGACAACCGTAAGAATAGCCCGTCGTGCTTGCGATCCTCACTCAGATAGACCAGACCCCGCACCACCGCTTCGGGATAGGATGAGCTCAACCGTTTTCCATCCAGTTCCACAACTCCTTCATGTACGGGATCCAGGCCGCACACTGACCGGGCCAGTTCACTGCGCCCTGACCCGGTCAAACCCACAATTCCGAGGATCTCACCGAGCCGGGCTTGGAAGGAGACATCGTGGAAGAAACCATAGCGAGTCAGATGACTGACCCGAACAAGCATTTCCCCGATCCGGATCTCACGATGGTGATAGAACTTGTCGATCGGTTGGCCCACCATCATCTGAACAAGACGTTGGGGCGTCGTATCATCAGTTGGACACGTTGTGATTTTCCTTCCATCGCGAAGGACAGTGATCCGATCGGCAATGGCGAAGATCTCAGGCAGATGGTGAGAGATGTACACGATCGCCATCCCCTCGTCTTTGAGGCGACGGATGATCTTGAAAAGTCTTTGGACTTCCTCCTGAGAGAGAACCGCAGTAGGTTCGTCCATCACCAGCACCCTGGGCTCGCTCCCTAGCACCTTGGCGATCTCCACAAGTTGGGACTCGTGCTGACTGATCTGCTCGACGGTTTTCCAGGGATCGATCTGCAAACCCACGGCTTTCAGAAGACGCTGGGACTGGCGCTTCAGGGCCGCGTGATCGACCAAGAACCGGGATCGGAAGGGAAGTCGGCCGACCATGAGGTTCTCAGCAATGCTGATCGGTCGCGCCAAGCTGCGCTCCTGGTACACCATTCCGATGCCGTGTCGTCTCGCCGCAGCCGGGGAGCGGATAGACACTTCCTGGCCACGGATCAGAATGCGACCGTTGTACTCATCGAACGACCCGGCCATCAGTTTCATGAGCGTGGACTTGCCCGCGCCGTTTTCTCCGATCAGCGCATGCACT
Organism: uncultured Acidobacteriota bacterium; assembly: GCA_964565865.1. Taxonomy (GTDB): domain Bacteria; phylum Acidobacteriota; class UBA6911; order RPQK01; family CBDAPI01; genus CBDAPI01. The sequence continues at coordinate 9,822 of CAZMGM010000039.1, forward strand.
TCGCCGGGGCACAGTTCAAAATCCACGGTATCCAGCGCCTGGGTGGCGCCGAAAGCCTTGGCGATCGACTGCATTTGAATGAGTGGCTTGCTCACATCATCGCCTTTGGTGCTTCAATTCGAAGATACTGATGCATCAGGCCGTAGCGTTTCGCCGTGAATCGCGTCGAGATTGTTGAGCGTCTAGTCGGATGTCCCTGCGGTCGAACAGGAAGCCACTCCGGGGCGGGCCCAACTCAAAAGCCTGGCGAAACGATCAGCAGACCAGCCCGGGGCCACCCATTGAGACATGTCGTTATCCCGCAGATTGGGGGGACCTGTCAGGCTGTTTCATGACTGATCGTTTTGCCGGCCATTTCGGTTCTGTCCAGAGGCCCCACTATAAGAGGACCGAAGCAAGAATGGAAGGCCAGGCCCGCTGACTTTGTGACACTGCACTTATTAGGGATTTCGAGTTGTTGGATTCAACACGGCTGTTCCCCCCAGGAGGGGCGGCGAGTCGTTTACAGAAAGACACGTGAGCAAGGCCGGCTGGAAAAATTTGGGAGTTTCACTATGTTTCCAGGGTCAGGACAGCGAGTTGTTGTCGCCGGAAGCTTATCAGACGAAGAGTATTTGTGAGGAATAACCGATGCAACCTCTAAGAGCCTCAGGTCGCTGGTAAAATCCTTGGACCTGGAAGTTGAATCCTACAATCAAAGTTCACAATTCTAAAATAAGTCCTAAATTCTATCTTCTATACGGGTGGAATCCAATCCATTGGGGAAATGGTCGGGGCAGAGGGATTTGAACCCCCGACTTCCTGCTCCCAAAGCAGGCGCGCTACCAGACTGCGCCATGCCCCGACTCTTTATTTGTCAATGACTTACAGAGACTACGAAACCTGACTGTTTCGCTGACCCGGGAAAAGCCGTGACCCAATCTTACGGGTTCAGCAGTCCGCGAATCCCGAGGCAGTGTATCTCATATCGAGGTGGCAGTTAGTTTAGCACGCGAGCAGAATCCCGTAGGGGTGCGTAACTTTTCCGGGGAAACGCTCTCTGGGCACACAAAGAATATGGATAGGTATAGTTCAATGAGTGAAGAATTGCATCTACGACTCCTCACGCAGCGTGGACAAAATGCTGAAGGTCGGTTAGACCGTATGTATTCCCAGTCGAGCTGGGCATTTCTTTGCCTATGCAGAAACCAGCCTGTCCTTCGTTTCCCATAGCCGAGAGTTTGACTCGTTGGGAGGCTATTGCGATTTTGCGGTCAATGTCCAGGGACCGAATCACATGGTCCCGTATTACTCGAAAATGTGGCGTGAGGCGGATCGGAGCGAGCGGCCATTGGTTGGAAGCCTGTTGGCAGACTTCGAACTCCCCGTTCGCATCACCACCAGGCTTGGGCTCTGGTTTGTGAGATTCCACGGGCTATCAACCTTGGGCTGCAGTGGATCAAATCTGTGCTTACTTCCGGATAGAGGCCTGCCAGCAAGTTAACCTTGTCCCTCACCAGCGTCGAGTTTGAGCCCGGGGCCGTCGTGGGCAGAGCCACCGGGGCACAGTGAACCTTCTCCGGACAAAGCAAATCAAGTAAACAAAGGTCGGGGCACCAGGGGGACCTCCTGCCTTTCATTTTCGATGCTGGACTTGGGACGACTATCGATCACACAGAACTGAACCCGAGAGCTCTGGTCTCCAGTAGAGACGGTACCGGATAAAACGTAATCTGTATGAAACAAGGTACGGCTGGCACGTACGATAAAGCATGGAAGAGAACATTGGACAGGGAGCTGGTCGAGTCAGTTCTAGCAGGTGACGGAAGTGCCTTCCAGACCCTAGTTGAACGGTACCAGAAGCCCGTCTTCAATATTGTCTTACACTACATGGGACGACGGGAAGAGGTGGAAGATATTGCCCAGGAGGTTTTCTTGAAGGTCTACCGCTCGCTTTCAAAGTATGATCCCGACCGTCCCATGAAGGCTTGGGTTTCGAGAATCACGGCCAATCTCTGCCTCGATGAGCTGCGCAAGAGTAAGGTCCGAAAGACCCAGCTGTTCACGGATCTTGTCAACGAAGAGACTGGGACCGAGAAGTTCTTGGATCGATTCACGAGCGGCACCGTCGTTTCAGAGTTCGAAGCCGAGCGAGTACTCGCCTGGCTGCAAGGGCTCATGGACGGGCTGGCGGATAAAGATAGAATGGCGTTCGTGCTTCGCGAAGTGGAGGGTTTCGAGTACTCGGAGATTGCGGACGCAATGGAGACAACAGAACTGGCTGCCAGGATTCGTTTAAGCCGGTCCAAAAAGAAACTGTTGAGTTCTTTGAGAGGTATGATCGAGAAAGTCGAACGCTGATCCCCCGCGGGGAGAAAGCAGTGTTCTACCAGGAATGACGGGGCATTGTGATGGGTGAGAAGCATATTGATTTTTCCAGTTGGGAGTCCGGAGGCCCGCTCGATCAAGAGCATCTGAAGTCCTGTGCCTCCTGCCGAGAGACCCTGGAGCTGGCCCGTTTTCTGAAGTTCCAGGTCGATCAGGCGCCCCGCATTGAGGCTCCTCCCTTTTTCGCAACGCGGGTCGCCAATATTGTCAGTCAGACACAGGAAGTCCCAGGTTCATTCTGGAGACTAGTCGAGCTTTCTGCGCGGCGATTGATCCCTGCCTTTGCCGCTTTGATTCTGGTTCTCTTGCTGTTTGGATCGAACACCTGGGTAAAACAGACCACAGATGAAGAATTGTGGGCTGCCCTGTTCGCAGAGCCCCAAGTAAGCGAGATGATGACCCTGGATGAAGTCCTGCTTTCGCTGCAGGAATCCCTGGAGGAAAACAGTGAAGGCCAGCACTAGGGCGGTTCTGCTGGTGGCCGCAGTCTTTGTGGTCGGTGCAGTTGGAGGTGTGGTCGGCTCGAGAATGGTCATTTGGAATCTGACACCTCCCTGGGAGGAGAGGGAGGAATTCCCGGTACCACCCGGGGGCGAAGTACTCCCGGGTCCCGATTCCGAGGGTTTCCGGCGCGGCCCGGGCCAGGGCGACCGGAGGCCGGCGCTCCCGGCGCGGCCCGGACAGCGTCCTCCGAAAGACATGCTGGGTCGAATGATTCGGCAACTGGAGCTGGACGACGGGCAGTCTGTTCAAGTCAGGGGAATTTTGCAGACAAGCCGTCAACAGCAGGTCGAAGCCGGGCATGGGCACCAGCTGCGCATACGCGAGCTCCGGAGGCAGACCCTGGAGAATATTCGGAGCGTTCTCAAGCCCGAACAAGCACAGCATCTTCAGCGCATGCTACGCTGTCTCGAGGGACACCAGCGCCACAATCAAAAACCCCGACAATTCGGAGTTCCGCCTCAACAGTGAACCTCCAGCCATCTGCTGCTGCCCGCCTGATGCGCCTACCAACTTGACGTTTCACGTTTTAGGTTCCAGGGGAAACGTCCAAGGCGACAATGCCGGGTCAGGCACGGCCTCAAGTTTCGGTTGGTCTATCCCAACGCACTCCATCACTCGAAATCAACCCTTAACCGACAGTCTTTAAAGGTACAGGTTTGGCCATATAAAAAGGGAGCCGGCAAGCCGGCTCCCTTTTCCTTCTCTGCAATCGGATTGTCCGGATTGGCTAGAAACCGCCCATGCCACCCATATCCGGAGGATGTCCATGTCCCCCCGGAGCAGCAGGCGGGTCGTCTTCCGGTACCTCGGTGACAAGCGCCTCAGTAGTCAGCAGCAGGCTCGAGATGGATGCTGCGTTCTGCAGCGCCGTCCGGCAGACCATCGTAGGATCGATGACGCCCTGCTCGATCAGGTTACCAAACTCTTCGGACTCGGCGTTGAAACCGAAATTGGGATCCGTAGCTTCACTCACCTTTCCGACGACGATGGCACCTTCCATGCCGGCATTACTAGCAATCTGTCGCAGCGGCTCTTCCAGGGCGCGGCGGACGATGTTGACGCCAGCCTGCTCGTCGGCATCGTTGACCGTGAAGTCATTCAGGGCGCGGAGAGCCAGGATGTAGGAAACACCGCCGCCCGTCACGATGCCTTCTTCGGCGGCCGCTTTAGTCGCATGCATCGCATCCTCAACCCGAGCCTTTTTTTCTTTCAGCTCGGTTTCAGTGGCTGCACCCACCTTGATAACGGCGACTCCGCCAACCAGCTTAGCGAGCCGTTCCTGCAACTTCTCGCGATCGTAGTCCGAGGTTGTTTCCTCGACCTGTGTCCGGATCTGTTTCACCCGACCCGCGATGTCATCGGCCTTTCCGGCACCTTCCACAAGGGTCGTGGTGTCCTTGTCGACGGTCACCTTCTTGGCTTGGCCGAGGTCCTCGAGGCGGACGTTTTCTAGCTTGATGCCCAGGTCCTCAGAGATGACTTTGCCGCCTGTCAGGATGGCAATGTCTTCGAGCATGGCCTTGCGACGATCTCCGAAACCGGGCGCCTTCACCGCGACTGCGTTAAGGGTGCCTCGGATCTTGTTGACCACCAGCGTTGCCAGAGCCTCGCCTTCCATGTCTTCAGAGATGATCATGAAAGGCCGACCCGACTTGGCCACCTGTTCGAGGAGAGGAAGCAAATCTTTCATGGAGCTGATCTTCTTCTCGTTGAGAAGAATGTAAGCGTCTTCTACAGTACATTCCATCCGGTCAGCATCGGTTACGAAGTAAGGGGAGAGATAGCCCCGGTCAAACTGCATGCCCTCGACCACTTCCAGAGAAGTTTCGATCCCCTTGGCCTCTTCGACCGTGATCACGCCGTCCTTGCCGACCTTGTCCATCGCCTGGGCGATGATCTCGCCGATGGTGGAATCATTGTTGGCCGAGATTGACCCGACCTGTGCGATCATGTCACCGCGTACGGGCTTGGAAACTGACTGGATCTCCTCTACAGCCCTGTCGACTGCTTTGTCGATTCCTCTCTTGAGAGCCATCGGGTTGGCCCCGGCGGCGACATTTCTGATTCCTTCGCGGACGATGGCCTGAGCCAGAACTGTGGCGGACGTGGTACCGTCACCGGCCACGTCGCTGGTCTTGCTTGCCACTTCTCGAAGCATTGCAGCTCCCACTTTCTCGAGACCGCTCAATTCGATTTCCTTGGCCACGGTGACTCCATCCTTGGTAACCACCGGTGATCCAAATTTCTTTTCCAGTACCACGTTTCGACCCTTGGGTCCCAGGGTCACCTTGACGGCATTCGCCAGTTTATTGACGCCGCCTAACAGTGCCCGACGCGCCTCTTCGCCATGTGTAATATCCTTGGCAGCCATTGAATTATTCTCCTTGTTTGTCTTTCTAGTATTAGTCTTTCGTTGAGTTGGTTGACCTTAAGCGCTAACCGCTTTGCCTTCCAGGATTCCAAGCACCTCGTCCTCGCGCATGATCAGGTACTCGACATCCTCAATTTTTACTTCGGTACCGGCATACTTGCCAAACAGGATCCGGTCACCGGGCTTTACAGACATCTCCACTTTGGTACCGCTGTCCAGAACCTTCCCGTCGCCTACAGCCACCACTTCACCTTCCTGGGGCTTTTCTTTGGCGGTGTCGGGAATCACAATGCCGCCTCGAACCTCTTCTTCCGGCTCGACACGCTTGATCAGGACTCGATCACTTAATGGTCTAATCATTTGAATCACTCCTCCTTGCAACTATTTCTTGTCTGTTCAATTAGATCATGGAATCCCCAGGCCAATCATCAGGCCTGAGTGCAGTTTTTTTGGCACTCCTGGTAGCAGAGTGCCAAATATAGCAAGCGGGTTGCCGCGTGTCAACGCAACTGATTCCAGAGTCCACGTTTCCCGTTCCATTATTTAGAATTTGGAATGTGGGATCTGGAATTTCTATAAATCTTTTCGCTAAACTCAGGGTTTTGACTCCTATGTTATTGGATTCCCCTACAGAGAAAGATGGCTTATGAGAACACTTGAGTTATCCGGCGCTGAGAAAGTCAACAGTGGTAAGGTCCGGGAGATTTTTGCGATTGGTGCTGACCGCCTCCTTCTGGTGGCGACGGACCGTATCTCGGCCTTCGACGTCATTCTGCCTAACACCATTCCCAATAAAGGAAAGATCCTGAATCAGATCTCTGCCTTTTGGTTCGAGCGCACCAAACAAATCGTTGACAACCATCTGGTCTCAACTGATGTAGAATCCTTTCCCCCGCCTCTAAACCAGTATGCACCCGAGTTACGGGGCCGGTCATCGCTGGTCAAGCGCTGTGAACCCCTGCCCATTGAATGCGTCGTACGCGGATACCTGACGGGCTCCGGCTGGAAGGACTATCAGCAGACTGGAAGCGTATGCGGGATCAAGCTGCGGCCCGGACTCGTGCAATCCGACCACCTGCGGAGAGCCATTTTCACTCCGGCCACTAAAGCCAAGAGCGGGCACGACATCAATATTTCGTTTAAGGAAGCTGCCGCAATAGTGGGTCGTGATCTGGCGGAAGAGGTCCGTCGGATCAGTCTCGAACTCTATGCCTGGGGGAGTGACTATGCGCGGCAGAAAGGGATCATCATCTGCGACACCAAGTTTGAATTCGGGCGTATCGGGAACCGCCTTTATCTCATCGACGAGATGCTCACACCCGACTCTTCCCGCTTTTGGCCTGCCGACAGGTATGTTCCGGGGAAATCCCAGCCCTCTTTCGATAAACAGTTTATCCGCAACTACCTGGAGACACTGGACTGGGACAAGAAGGACCCCGGGCCAGAGCTACCGGAGACAATTATTGAGGCGTCCTCAGAGCGTTATGTGGACGCTTACCGGATGCTGACAGGGGAGGAACCCCAGCTGGACTGAAGGAGGGAGCCTGACACCGTGCCGGACCATGTAACGATCCTGGACATCGTGGCCGCAGCGATCATGCTGGTCTCGATCTTTGGCGCAGTGCGAAAGGGATTGGCGGAGGAGCTGATTTTTCTGGCCAGTGTGGTGGCCGGACTGATACTGGCCTTTCGCTTTTACGATCGCGTGGCCAAGGTGCTTGTCGACTTGGGTGCCGCGGAAACCGTGGCGTCGCTGGTCGGGTTTCTGCTCACTCTCATGGCGGTGGCAGGTGGCGGCCTTGTGGTCGCGGTACTGGCTAGGCGGACTGTGAGTTTCCTGTTCTTACGCTGGATCGATCGTCTGCTAGGTGGGGTCTTTGGAGTCCTTCGGGGTTGGCTCGTGGTGGCGATCCTTTTTCTTGCAATGACTGCCTTCCCTGTAACCGGAAGCCTGGTGGCTGATTCCGTCTCGGGTGAGTTCTTCCTGGCCAGTGCCGGAATCGTTGTTCGTTTCGCGCCTCAGGAGGTACGTGAACGGTTTTCGCGGGAATACGAGCGCATTTATGAGCTGTGGATGCAAAGAACTCGCCAGGAACATCATACTCGAGGGAGAGAATGATCAAGGATGTACTCGAAGAAGTTATCGATGAGCTGGTATCGAAAGGTATCCTGTGGCATGAGGCTGAGGCTCAGTTCGAGAAGATTTTTATTATTCGCGTTCTCGCCGAGCAGAAAGGGAATCTGAGCAGAGCAGCCACAGTTATGGGATTGCACCGCAACACCCTGGCCAAGAAAGTCAGGCTCTATTCGGTTGACACCAGGAAACATCGCAAGTCTTCCTGACTCGACGGGGGCGACCCAGGGAGTCAGGTCCAGGGTTCACGATCAAAGCGGGCCCATCGTCTCCGGTCGGGGTCGCAAGCCTGGAACGAGGAACGTAAGTCACATGACTTCCAGTCGCCTGCCGTTGTTCCTGCTTGCTCTTTCGCTCTATATCCTTTATTTCCTGAATCTTGGAAAGTTGCCTTTCCTGGGAGCAGATGAACCCAGGTATGCCCGCATTGGCGAAGAGATGCTCCAGACCGGGGACTTCGTCACCCCTACCCTCAATTTCAAGCCCTGGCTCGAGAAGCCTCCCCTGTTGTTCTGGGTCGAATCCCTCAGCTTCAAGTTGTTTGGTGTCTCTGAGGCATCTGCACGATTCCCCGTTGCCGTCTTGGGCCTGCTCGCTGCTTTGGGATGCGCCTTTCTCCTGAGTCGAAGCCGCGGGCGGCGGGCAGGGCTACTGAGCTTACTGATTCTCTCATCCTGTCCCCTTTTCATTGTTTTCTCCCGGGCGGCCAGTATGGATGGCCCGCTGGTTGCCTTCCTGACGATTGCTCTTGTCGCCGCCTTTCAGGCTCATCGGACCAACGGCCTGGCTCCTGCACTAGTCGCCGCTGTAGCCCTTGGTCTAGCGACACTGGCCAAAGGGCCGGTGGCGCTGCTGATGGCCCTGGGTGTGATGGTGTGTTTTCGAACCCTGCGCAACAGACCATTCTGGAATCTTCGGCAACTGGCAGGGGGACTCCTTATGCTGGCCGTGATAACAGCGCCTTGGTTTTGGTTGGTGTGGGAAGCCCGCGGAGAAGACTTCATCGTCACCTTCGTATTGAATCATCATCTGGCCCGCTATCTCACTGATATTCACCACCACTCCCAGCCGCTATGGTTCTTCCTGCCTGTGATTGTCGCGGGATGCTTCCCCTGGGTGGTATTCCTGGGTTCTTCCCTGGCCCGAACCTGGAGAAAGCCGTTCTCTCTGCTGGACGGGAAAACGGGGTTGCAACTTTACCTGTGGCTGTGGGTAGCGGTCCCCTTCATCTTTTTTTCACTCAGTGCCAGTAAACTTGCTGGCTATATCCTTCCCGTCGTGCCCCCCCTTGCCATGCTAATCGCCCTGGAGTGGGATCGTCTCTTTGACTTGGAAGTGACCGCAATCCGAATGCTCAGAATCGAGCTGGCGCTGGTTTCCACCGGCGCCGTGCTGATCGGGCTGACCCTGCTGTTCGGCGCTCGACTCCAGTACGAATCATCGTCGGCAGGGTTACTTCTGGCTACTCCCTTGCTGGCCGGTGCACTGCTGTTGCACTGGCCGATTCGAGGCTACCCATTGAAGACCGTGTTCGCGGTTCTGACTGGAACCATTGTTCTGTTCACAGGCCTGGCTTTCTGGCAGGTCGCGCCCCGGGTGGCTAGTTTTCATTCTTCCAAAGGACTGGTTCAGGAGATCCGGCATCGACTTTCTCCGGCCCAGCCGTTGATTTTCTACAGGTTCTTTCACCACACGGCTAACTACTACTCGGACTACCAGGCCTTGCCCGAGTCGATCGAGAATCTGAAGAGTTTGAAGGCCTACCTGGTCGAACACCCCCAGGAAAACTATTTGGTTTTGACTCAAAAGGAAGGGTTCGGAGAATTGTCCGTCCAACTGGACATCCTGCGCGTCCAGGCAGACGGCGATCAGTTCCTGCTGGAAGTAGGGCCCTTGAGCAGCCAGGAGTGAAAGTTACGCCCGTCTATCTTGCCTGGGCCTGGTTGTTGGAAGACAGGCTTTTCGTTAACATCAGATCTTTTTGAACCATGCCACTACGGTTGTTCAACACCTTGACTCAGACGCTGGAGGAATTCGTTCCGCTGCAGGACAGAAGTGTGCGAATGTACACCTGCGGCCCCACCGTTTACGACTACGTGCATATCGGGAATCTCCGCACCTTTGTCGTCCAGGACGTTCTCCGCCGGTACCTCCTGTACCGTGGCTATAAAGTCACTTACGTCATGAACATCACGGACGTGGAGGACAAGATTATTGCTGGTGCGGTAGAGCAGGGTGTGGAGATTGAAGAGTACACAGAGCCCTACACGCGTGCCTTTCTTGAAGACATGGAGACTTTGAGAATCACACAACCGGACCTCATGCCCCGGGCCACGCAGCACGTTCCCGAGATGCTCGAGCTTATTCAGCGTCTGAGCAGCAAAGGGTTGACCTATGAACGCGACGGATCGATTTACTTTCGCATTGGGAGTTTCCCGGATTATGGCCGACTCTCTGGCATCGATGTCGAGCAGCTCTCGGCGGAGGGCAGGCAGGATGCGGATGAATACAGTAAGGAGAACTCCCGCGATTTCGTGCTCTGGAAAAAGCGAAAGGCCGGAGAAGCCTACTGGGATTCGGAACTAGGCCCGGGCCGGCCCGGCTGGCACCTGGAATGCTCGACGATGAGTATGAAGTATCTGGGAGAAAGCTTTGACATTCACTGTGGTGGAGTCGATTTGATCTTTCCCCACCACGAGAACGAGATTGCCCAGAGTGAGGGCGCCACCGAAAAGCCTTTCGTCAAGTACTGGATTCATGGAGCACATCTGATCGTAGCCGGAGAAAAAATGTCGAAATCCCGGGGGAACTTCTACACCCTGCGGGATCTTCTGGGTCAGGGCTACGATCCTCTTCCCATTCGCTATCTGCTCGCCTCTGTTCGCTATCGGACACAGCTCAACTTCACCCTCGACGGTCTGCAGCAAGCTTCCCGGGCACTGGACAGGGCCAGCAACTTTTTGCAGAAGGTACGGGAAATCCCGTCCAGTCGCCAAGGAGATGAATCGGTCCAGGAACAGATTGAGGAAGCCGGCAGAGATTTCAAGAAAGCCATGGACAACGATTTGAACACCGCCGAGGCACTAGGTGTCCTGTTTACGCTCATTCGGCGGCTCAACCCTGCCCTGGAAAACGGCTCGGTTGGCACCTCGCACAAGGACGACATTCTGGATCTCTTCGCCGCTGCCGACCAGGTGTTCGACGTGTTCAAAACGGGCGAAAAGGAACTCCAGGACGGGAAAGTGGAGGAGTTGATCAGGGAGCGAGAGGAGTCCAGGAAAACACGGGATTACTCCCGGGCGGATGAGATCCGCGACGAACTGGCTAGCCGGGGTATCGTCCTGGAGGATACCCAGGATGGAACGCGGTGGAAGAGGTCGGGCTAAAGAATGAGTCAGTTCGTCAGAGAGATTCCGGGCGCGCGGGACCTTCAAAGGTCCCGCTCCAGGCACCTTCAAACTGTCGTTCTGGACTCCCTGACGGCCCGATTCATCAGTTTTCGTTCCAGGCAGACAGCATGTAGTGCCGGAGCTTGGAATCCCTCCGATTACCGGTTTCAACGGCGATCAGGTCGAGACGAAAAGGAACGTCCAGGAAAGAATGTCGGGACACGGAGACCTCCGGGCGCCGGCTCCTAATCCGTTCGCTCCGGCGAAAGTGTTAACTATTTCTCCGGAATGGACCGAGGAAGAAATGGAGCGGGAAACGGGATTCGAACCCGCGACTTCAAC
>CAZMGM010000040.1:0-20093 GCA_964565865.1 uncultured Acidobacteriota bacterium
GATCCCTTCGGAGCTTTCCGACGACGCGGAATTCTTGAGGCGGGTGTGTCTGGACGTGACCGGGACCCTGCCCCCTCCCTCCCGCGTCCGCGAGTTCCTGGCCAGTCAAGATCCCCAAAAACGGGACAAGCTGATCGAGATTCTCTTGAATTCTCCCGAGTATGTGGACTACTGGACCTTCCGTTTTGCCGACCTCTTTCGAGTGGCGGCTTACGTGGTGGGGGGGAGCACCAAAGACAGTCAATCCTACTGGGAATGGATTCGCGCTACCGTAGCCGAAAACAGGGCTTACGATCAGACGGCCAGAGAGAGGTTGGCGGCCCAGGGCCGATGGGGCGCTACGCGGCACTATTTGCCTTTCGGGAGCGTACCTCTGGCTCAGGCCGCGGTGGCCGAAGAAGTGAAGGTGTTCATGGGCCGGCGCATGGACTGCGCCCAATGCCATCACCACCCCTTTGAAAAGTGGAGCCAGGAGCAGTTCTGGGGGCTGGCGGCTTTTTTCGGTCGCATGATGTCTTTTTCGGGTTTAATCGTGGATGAAACTCTCGATCGAGCCCAGCAAGGAAACGTCGTCATCGGTGCCGGAAAGGTCATTCATCCTCGGACCAAGGAAGAGGTGCAGCCCAGTTTTCTCGACGGCGGGAGTCCAGGTCCTGGAGTAGGAAAAGACCCGCGAGTGAAGCTGGCCAGATGGATGACTTCCCATCCTTACTTTGCCGAGGCGACGGTGAATCGGATGTGGAGCTATTTCTTCGGAAGGGGAATGGTCCAACCGGTGGATGACTTTCGATCCTCTAATCCAGCAACCCATCCTAAACTGCTGGAGGCGCTGGCCAGGGACTTTAGGGAGCACGGGCACGATTTGAAGCGCCTGATCCGGTTGATGGTCCAATCCAGAACCTACCAGCTGTCCAGCAGGCCGAATGACACTAACCGCGAGGACACGATCAACTACTCTCGCGCCGCTTACCGGCCGCTCGATGCAGAAATACTCCTGGACGCCATTTCCCAGGTGACCGGGGTTCCAGAAGTTTTCTATAACAAGAGTTTCAGCAAAATGCGTTGGGTGCGTGGAGAGCGGGAACCGGGAACTCGAGCCATCAATTTAATGGAAGCCGATATGTACCCGTCGCGTTTTCTGGAGGTGCACGGAAAGCCTCTTCGCCTCGGGTTGCCGGACCGAAACGTTGATCCCAACCTGCCTCAGGCGCTTCATTTGCTAGCGGGCAGCACGTACACGAGCAAGCTGTCCCGGGAAGATGGCCGTCTGCACCGCCTGCTCCAGGGTGGAGCTTTGAACCACGAAGTCATCGAGGAGCTGAGCCTGGCTGGGCTGTCCCGGTTTCCGACTGAACGGGAGCGAACGGAACTGGAAGCAAGTTTGAGCCAAGCGGGATCTCGGGAGAAGGCCATGGAAGATCTGCTCTGGGGCCTGCTCACATCCCGGGAATTCTCAGAGAATCATTGAAAGAGGCACGGTCAAATGAAAAAAGTTGGTTGTCTAGATTGTACTGAAGCGAATGTGAGACGTCGCGACTTCCTGCGCGTCGGATCCTTGAGCTTTCTGGGGGTCAGCCTGAGCCAGTACCTGGAGTTGAAGCAGGCGATGGCTGGAGCGGCGCTGGATCAGCCGAAGAAGCCGGCGGCCAAGGCCGAGTCCTGTATTCTGATCTGGTTGGGGGGGGGAGCCAGCCAGGTCGACACGTGGGACCCCAAGCCTAGTAGCGGTTTCAAACCGATCTCCACCAGTGTTCCCGGTATTCAGATTTCGGAGCTGTTACCGGAAGTGGCAAAGCAGATGCACCGGGTCTCGATCATCCGTTCCATGGAGACCGAAGAGACTAACCATCCGGAGGCCCATCACTACGCACTCAAGGGCCACCGGCCCAATCCCGCCATGGAGTTTCCCAGTTTCAGTTCCATCATCGCCAAAGAGAAGGGTTCCCGCAACCATTTGCCCCCTCATGTGCTGACGCCGGGCTGGGCAACGGAAAAGCAGTATCATGAGTTTTTCAAGGCTGCTTTCCTGGGAGGCGAGTACAATCCGTTGATCACGTCCGACCCGGGAGAGGGTGCGCATGAGTTACCCGACCTAAGCCTTCCTCAGACGATTTCTCCGGAGCGCATTGAGAATCGCAGGACCTTCCAGAAGATCTGGGATCGGCAGCATCGTCAAAAGGTCGAGATGGCTGAGCACCTGGACCTGGACACCTTTCAGGAAAAGGCCCTGGACATGATCTTGACACCCACGGTGAGGGACGCCTTCGATCTTTCTCGTGAGCCGGAAAAGATGAGAGACGGCTATGGTCGCGACGGGGTTGGCCGCAGCCTGCTCATGGCGCGCCGACTGGTTGAGGCGGGCAGCCGCTTCGTGACAGCCAACGGCTTCAAATTCAACACCTGGGACACGCATGGAGACAATGACAGGAAGCATGCCGAGCTGGTACCCCGCCTGGACAAAGTCCTTGCATTTCTTTTAGAGGATCTGGATCAGAGAGGCCTGCTCGAGTCGACGGTTGTCCTCGTCATGGGAGAGTTCGGGCGTACTCCTCACCTCAACCCTGGCTACGGGCGCGATCACTGGCCGTATTGCTGGTCGATGGCCCTGGCGGGAGGCGGTATTCGAGGTGGGCAGGTGGTGGGCGTCAGCGATGAGCGAGCTGCCTACGTGGCCGAGCGAAGGGTGACGATGGGAGACCTTCATGCCACCATCTATAAGGCGCTTGGTATCGATTGGACCAAGGAGTACATGAGCCCCATCGGCCGTCCCGTGAAGATCTCCAACTCGATAGATGATGAGACCGGGGTCCCCATCGCCGAACTGGTTTGACAGGCCCGAGACTGCCTATTCACGACCCACTCTCCAAAAAAATGGATGGCCGCCCCCTCCTTAATCCAAATCGTTGGATCTCAACTTTTATCTGTGGAATCCTACAGGCTTCCCAGATTCCCCAATGTTCATGAAAAAACACAACTTAGAGTTTGTGATTGTTTCTCGGAGGAGAGATCTTGGTATGCGAATTGCTAGCAAACCCCTTAGTTGCAGTTGAACGTTTTTGAAATTGGGCCTGTAAAGTTTAGGTAGTTCTGTTATACTGTGCAGCTCTATGTCGAGTTCTAAAGTTTTTTTCGATTGATAAAAGACGAAGGCATAACCATTATGAAAACCCTCACCATTACGATTTTGTTGGCCGTTATATCTTGTCTACCCCTGGTCGCCCAGGAATTTGTCGGAGGTATCACCGGCACGGTACAAGATGAAACTGGGGGCGTGATCCCCGGTGTGGAAATCACTATAACGAGTCTCGCCAGGGGTGGTGAGGTGGGTGCCGTGACGGGTGACGCAGGGACGTACACCGTTAATGGCCTCCCCCCCGGAGAGTACACCCTGACGGCGAGTCTGTCGGGGTTTTCGACTGTCGAGCAGACCGGGGTTCGGGTGGTTTCAGGCGTGGTCCTGGACTTGGACGTGACCCTGTCAATTGGTGAGATGACCGAGACCATTGAGGTGACCGGCGCACTGCCCACGATCGAGAAAACCTCGAACAAGGCAGGATATGCTAGGACGAACGACGAGATCTCCCGCTTGCCACTGGCTGTCGCCAACTCACAGCGCTCTGCTCAGTCCTTTCTGCGGACCATGCCGGGTGTGAGTTTCGTACCCAATCGTACAGACGGAAACGAGGGCGCCGCAATGCAACGGTCCTTCATCCAGGGAACACCCAATTCTACGGCAAGCTACAGCATTGACGGGGTGAGAGCGAGTGGCTCAATGCATTCGAACCTCCGAGATGACAACGCACCGATCCCGGACCTAGTGCAGGAATTCCGCCTGGATACCAACACCAATGCTGAGCACGGGTTCGACAGTGGCGTTGCGATCACCCTGGTCTTCAAGTCGGGGACCAACGAATTTCACGGTAATGGCTTCTGGTACGTTCGGAATGACAAACTCGATGCTCGCCCTTGGTTTGCGTCGGAAAGAAGCGTCACGCGGCAAAATGAGTACGGCTTTGTCCTGGGCGGCCCCATTTGGAAGGATCGAACCTTTTTCTTTGGCGGTATCGATTACTATAAACTGCGGATGCTCGGCGCCGGTGCCGTTGCCACCGTCGGCACCACAAAAATGCGGGGCGGCGACTTCAGTGAACTGCTGGGTGCTCAGGTTGGGACCGATCTAGCAGGAAAACCAATCTACCAGGGCGGGATTTACGATCCCCTGACAACTCGTGACGATGGAGCGGGTGGCTTCATTCGAGATCAGTTTCCAGGAAATGTAATTCCTTCCAGTCGCCACAGCGCAATTACACAGGGTCTGATCGGACAGATTCAGCCGCCCACCCAAGCGGGCACCAGCAACAACTGGGTTGGCGGGAACGCCGCTACACCGTTTGACAAAAAGATATTCAATCTGAAGGCAGATCATCAAATTGATCAAGCGGGCCGCCACAAGTTTGGCTTCGGAATGGACTGGGGGCGCCTGTTTCACACATCCGCATATCCACTGGCTTTCAGTGAGTCTATCTCGAGCGTTCACTCAAATGCCCAGGATCAATACCGCTATCGCTTTAGTTATTACTGGACCGTTCGCCCCAACGTGCTTTTTAGCATGCGCACCGGCGTGGCGCGAACACCGAGATTGATCGGGTCTAAAGGTCTAGCCAACGACACTTTCGGCGAGGAAATCGGCATTAGGGGAACCAACGATCCTCTTGCACCACGAGTAGGAATACAGGGATTCACCGGCTGGGGCCCGATTTTCCGAAAACTCGTTGACCCCAGCCAGACCGTTCCAGCTCACGTCGACATAACGTGGGTCAAGGGCAACCACAATTACAAATTCGGAGCTGCCTATTTACTCTCGTCCTCGAAACAAAATCTGCAACTTTTTACGCAGGGCTCGTTCAACTTTAACGATGTCGAGACCGGCCTGCCCGGGTACGCTAACACCGGATCTGGTTATGCCAGCTTCTTATTGGGTGAGGCCGACAGCGGCACTGTCTGGAGTCCGAGGAACTTCAAGCACGATGGCGGTGCCTGGGGTATTTATTTCCAGGATTCGTGGCGTGTAAACCCCAAGCTCACGGTGAATTATGGCATCCGCAACGACGTCTTCATTATGTTAGGAGAGAGTTACGACCGGATTGGAGCCTTCAGCCCGACGGTCGCCAATGCCGGAGCGGGTGGAACCCTGGGGGCTCTCGAGTTCTGGGGTAACGGCGCGGGACGCAACGGCAGGAAACGGGTTGCCCCCACGGCATTCATGAACCTGGGACCTCGTCTGGGGCTGGCTTATGCTCTCGATGACAAGACGGTCATACGGGCCAGCGGTGCCCTTATGTACGCGCCTCTGATGGGAGCGATGACGAGTGGATTCAATGTACCCTTTCTCGGGTGGGCACTCGACGTAACTTCCTCCTCTCTGAACAACGGTGTGACCCCCGCCTTCAATTGGGACGACGGATTTCCAGACATTCTGCCCAACCTTCCCGACATAGATCCTGCTTTTGCGAATGGCCAAGCGGTCCAGAACATCAACAGTAACGATTTTAAGGCGGGCAAAACTGTCACAGTTAACTTTGGTGTGGAAAGAGATTTGGGCTATGGAATCGCTGTGCGAGCCAATTATATTGGGAAATTCTCGCACAGTTTAGCCGCTAACGATGCCGTTCGATTGAACCAGCTTGACCCCAAGCACCTGGCTCTGGGCTCCCTGCTCAATGCCGACATCAGTTCCCAGGCAGCTGCAGACGCGGGGATTACCGCCCCTTACGCGGGGTTTACAGGACCCGTCAACCAGGCACTCAGACCCTTTCCTCAATACCTGAACATCCATCAGCGGGCTGCGCCGGTGAGTGATCTCTCATACAACTCGTTGCAATTGGTACTGCAGAAACGTTACGGGCATGGCTTGACTTTTATGGCTGGTTGGACGATCTCTAAAGCCCTCGGCAATGCTCGTTTCAGCCAACAGGGGCATTCATCCGCACGAATCCAGCACACCTCTCAGCGTCACCTGCGGGGCCTTTACGTTAACGATCGGCCCAACATTCTGAATATGAGCTGGATGTACGAATTGCCTGTCGGAAAGGGAAAACGGTTTGGATCAGACATGGGTTGGGGAGGGAATCTTTTCCTCGGTGGCTGGACACTTGGGGCGATCCAGAACTATTTCACCGGACAGCCCATCGATGTGACCAGCCGCTCCACAGCACCTGGGGGCTTTGGAAACCTCTGGACAACCCGGGTCGCTTCGGAATCGGTTCGGACCGGTATCAGCTGCGGGAATTATGACCCCAACGACTCAAGTATGAACCGATACCTCAATGGCGCCGCCTTTGCGGATCCTGCGGCCTTTACATTCGGGGACGTACAGACGTTGCCTTCGACACGACCCTGTAGCTATTTAAACGAGAACATCACTCTTCAAAAGGACACTCATTTCGGAGAGGACGTCTTCGTTCGGCTTGGGGCCGATTTCTTCAATATCTTCAATCGGCATATCTGGGCCGGCTTGAATACGGATACTGGCAACACGGGAGCCTTTGGCACCTACAGTGGCGCCAGTCTGCCTAGGAATATCCAGGTTAGTCTCTCTATCCATTTCTGAGATTTACCAGATTTACCTAGGAGTTCTGAAATGTCATGGGGCCGGCCTTGTGCCGGCCCTTTGTATTTTTAGGGGGAGAATTCGACAAATTTCTTTTGGCCGGTCGTGGTTTGGGAAATAGGCTGCGTTGAAGAAAAATGAATCGTCACTTGCGAGTGGGGGGCAGTTTATATGGCTGTCAAGAAGGGGATTAGAAAGTTGATTGGGATGGTGGGAATTTGGTGCGTTACCGTAGGTCTCATGAGCACCACAACCTGGAGCTTAGCCGCTGTGGATCTGACTGGCTTAGTAGATCAACCGGCTGACATCGCTCCCAGTGCCTATCAATATCGGGCTGACCGCAAGGCCGAGGAAAATCCACCGGAAAGCTGGCTGGCCCTCATGCACTACGCCGAGATGCCACTGAACAAACCCCTGGACGTGAATGCTCCGGAGATCAAGCAGGCACTATACGGGCTGCTCTGGGAGGAGATCCGCCCGGTCCAACAAATAGAACTGACCTGGGCGGCGAACTCGGGGCGGCAGCCGGCGCCAGAGGAATTGGTAATGACTACCCTGGATAACCAGGGCACCGCCAGTTCCTGGTGGAACAACCTGAGCGCCGTGAGGCAGGCCGTCACACCCACGGTGTCTTCTGATGGAAGGATCTACCTCTACGATTTGAAGCAGGCCACCTGCGGCATCGTAATCAGTGTCGGCGGCACCGGGAGCGCCTCCGATTATGAGGTGCCCGAAGTACGAGTTCTGGTGGCCGACGCCTGGAAGAAAATGGACATCGAGATAGAGTGGGGATTTGACCCGATGACCGCCGAGAAAGACTACAGTGGGCGGGTCGAAACCTATGACGGTAAGGTGGCCGCACTGCGACCGTTGGCGGGGGACATGGGTACTACAGTGGCGGACGCGGGTTCGTGGGTTTCGGTCGGCAAGGGCCCTTCCCGCCGGGGTTTGAGGCTCAGTCTTTTGTACATGGGCACGTCGAGGTGGCGGCGGGTACAACCGTTCACGAGCCAACCAGACGATGTGGCACGAACCATCGTGACCCTGTGGACCCGGGCAGGCAATCTCTCGTTCCTGGCGGCGGACCTGGAGAACGGACCGATCCTGGCACCGGAATACGGGTTCTTCGTGCGTCGGACTTCAGATCTGACCCCCCCATTAGGGAAACGGGCAGCGGCGGCCCAGGCCCTCATACCCCTGGAGCCTCCGGTGGTGTTGACTTCGCAAGCCGCCAGCGCTCAAGAGTTCATCCGGGAGCTTCAGACCAGGAACCAGAGTACGATTCGCCAGCAGACTCGCGCCCGTGAGGAGCAGACATGGGAAGGCGCCGTCGCTGCTGTCCGTGGTGGCAAACTGCCTTCTCACCCCACTCCCCCCGCAGGATCCGAGCCGGCCATGCAGGTGCAGGTGCCTTCGGAGCGTCTGATGGACCAATGGAACCTTGGAGCCTGGCATCTGGTCCGGCATTGCGAAAAGAATCCGAAAAATGGCAGGTTGTGGTTTAATGACCATCCCTACGGAATTCTCGCTGCCGAGACCTATATGATCCTCCGGGTGCTGGATCTGATGGGTTTGCACAAAGCTGCCGAAGACGGCTTCGACCAATGGGTATCTCTGCCCATGGAACCCAGTTCAGCCGGTCACCACGAGTGGACGCTTCCTGACTATCCCACTGGACTCTTCACTGAGGGGCGCGGAAGCCTAACGCATGCCGTAGGTCCACCGGGAATCGGTGGTCACATGGATGGCATCCATGCGTTTGGCCCGGGTGCTATGGGCTGGGCCTTGACTGAACACTATTGGATGACCGGCGATAAGGAGTGGTTGAGAGCCTGGGCACCCCGGATCAAGGCCAATGCAGAATGGATGCTGCGCCAGCGGCGTTGGCTATCGAGCCTGGTTCCTGGTGGCGACCGCCTCTGGAGCAATGGTTTGCAACCGGCGCTCCAGGTGACTCCGGACAGCGGTGGATTGTGGATGCAGTTTTACGAGTGCGAGGCTTATTACTGGCTTTCCATCTCGCGCCTCGCGGCCACGCTGGCAGTGATTGATCCGGAAGAGGGCGCTAGGCTGGCGGCCGAGGCCGAAGCCTATGGCAAAGACCTGCGGGCGGCGGTGAACCAGTCCATTGCATTGTCACCCGTGGTTCCGGTGCGCGATGGCACCTTCCATTCGGTCGTCCCGTTCGCCTGTTATGTGCGCGGGTTGAGCACAGGAGCGTGGGGTTGGCGGCGCGATGGATCCGGCTCCCATGTCGGTCCCCTCTACTGGGAAACAGTCCAGTCCGCCGCGGCGCTGGTGAGCCCGGCCGGACTGTTGTCGGCGAAGGATGTACGGGTCCAGGGTTACCTCGACGTGTTGGAAGATCGGTTGCTTTTGGAGAATCCGAATGTTGGGAATCGGAACTGGTTCGGTGCTGGTTGGCAGTATCAGTGCGGACTGGAACGCACAGCCAATATGCACCTGGCTGGGGATGATGTCCCGGTGTTCCTCCGTTCGCTTCTAAACTGCTATGCCATCGAGATCCTCCCTTACCACGGATATGTCTTTGACGAACATACAACCCGTGGCCCCCGCGACAAGATCTTCGAGGAGGCTGCCTTCCTGGAACGATTCCGAAACCTATTGGTAATGGAAGAGGAGCAAAACTTGTGGTTGGCGCGCGCCACGCCCCGAATCTGGCTGGAGCAGGGCCAGGAAATTTCGGTGAAAAACGCTCCCACGCATTTTGGGAACATAGGCTACGAGATCGTTTCGGATGTGGACTACGGACAAATCACAGCCACGATCAAGATGCCTGTCCACGATTCTGCAGGCGGGTGGGTGCCTCGGACGGTTCATGAAGTCTGGTTGCGCCTGCGCCATCCCACTTCCGCGCCTATCAGGAAAGTTGTGGTCAACGGTCAGAAGTGGGATGATTTCGACGCCGCCAGGGAAGTCGTGAGGCTCTTTGACCTGAAAGGCATTGTAAACGTAAGAGTCGAGTACTGAGTATTCCCCGGGCATTGCCCGTTTCCAGTGTCTATTGTGGGCCAAGGTCCTGGCGCATAAAAGTTCGCGTCCGCACTTCTCCAGCCGGATCGTCGTCAGGCGGCGGAAGCACCTTGCACACCAGTGCTCCGGGGGTAAGGTGTTGAGAAGAGGAGGAGGTTGAGATTCTATGAAGGTAAATCTAAGGGGACAGGTCGGGCTCGTGACCGGAGGGGCAAACGGCATCGGACGCACCATCGTGCAGGCCCTCGCCGATAATGGTGCAGCTGTTGTGATTGTCGATATTGACCCTGAAGCAGGAGCGCAGGCTGCCCGGGAGGTCGTCGAGGCAGGCGGTGTGTGTCTTTCGTTGGAGGCCGATGTCTCAAACTTGAAACAGATGGAGCATGTGGTTGAAAAGACTGTGGAGAGGTTTGGGCAGCTTCACATCCTGATCAACAATGCAGGTATTAATACTCTTGGTGGCCGTGTGCCGATTCACGAATATGCGCTGGAGGACTGGCAACGGATTATAAACGTCGACCTGACCGGCGTATTCGTGACAAGCCGAGCTGCCGTCCCGGCCATGCTGAAGAATTCCGGTGGCCGCATCGTCAACATTAGTTCCATGGCCGGTCTCGTGCCGGTGCGATTACAAAGTGGTTTTGTCGCAGCCAAAGCGGGCGTTGTGAACCTGACGCGATCGATGGCACTGGAGTTGGCGTCGCAGGACATTCTTGTCAACACGGTCGCTCCCGGGTCTACGCTTACCCGGGCCACTGAAGCGCTGTTTTACGGTCGGGACGGTTCCTATACGGAGCAGGCGGCCAGTCTCCTGTCCCACATTCCGCTGGGGCGCCCAGGTCGGACGGAAGAGATCGCGCACGCAGTGCTCTTTTTGGTCGCACCCGAATCTAGCTATATAACGGGAACTGTCCTTACCGTGGACGGTGGCTGGACCGCTGGTTACACTCGGGACTGGTAATTAAGGGACATACAAAATGGCTAAACAAAAAGCGTCACAGGGTAAGAAAAGTGGACCAGAGCCCCCGGGGCTTGACGAGTCCCAGTTGCTTGGCCTGTACCGCCAGATGCAGCTCATCCGGCAGTGCGAAGAGCAACTGGCCAAATCGCACCAGCGCGGGCTCATTCACGGGGCCTGCCATACCTACGTCGGCGAGGAAGCGATCGCAACCGGCGTTTGCGCTCATCTAGGGCGCGACGATGTCATCTTTAGTACCCATCGCGGGCACGGCCACGCGCTGGCGAAGGGAGTGCATCCGCGACAACTGATTGCCGAGCTCTATGGCCGGGCGACGGGCTGCTCCCAGGGCCGCGGCGGCAGCATGCACTTATTCATGCCGGAAATCGGCCTGATGGGCACCAGTGGTATTGTCGGACCCTGCATCCTGCAGGCCTGTGGCGGAGGATACAGCTTTAAGTTAACCGGAACGGATCAGGTCGCGGTCGCCTTCTTTGGCGACGGCGCGGTCAATAATGGCGCATTCCATGAAGGCCTGAATATGGCCAGTATCTGGAATCTGCCGGCGCTGTTTATTTGCGAAAACAACCAGTTTGCCACCGAGGTGCCGTTCCAATACGCGAGCGCTATTCCGGACGTCGGCCGCCGTGGAGAGGTCTATGGATTGCCCGGCTATGAAATCGACGGAAACGACGTGCTGGCCATTCACGAAGTGGCTGGTGAAGCTATCCAGCGCGCGCGCCAGGGTGAGGGGCCGACATTGATCGAATGCAAAACCTACCGCACACGGGCTCACTCGGAAGGGATGGATGACTTCACCTACCGCACTCGCGAGGAGGTGGAAGAGTGGAAATCCCGTTGCCCCATCCAGCGACTTCGAAAGGTGCTGGTCGAAGGGGGTACGGTGGACGAGGCACAACTGGACGCTATCGACCAGGAAATCAAAGGCATCATCGCTGAGGCACAGCAGGCGGCGGAAGAAAGCCCCTGGCCCGACCCCCAGACTGCGGCAACCCACGTCTATTGTCAGGTGGTGGAGCCGCCGGGTAGTCCCATCGCCAATGATCCCCCAGCGGTCGTCGACGAGGACCCGCGCGTAATCACATACATGCAGGCCACGCTCGAGGCGCTTTCCGAGGAGATGGAGAAGAATGACAAGATCTTTGTCATGGGGGAAGGTATCGGTAAACGGGGCGGTAACTTTCAAACCACGATCGGACTCTTTGACCTTTACGGTGCAGAGCGACTCTGCGACACGCCCATCTCCGAACGCGGATTTGTCGGTCTTGCGGGAGGGGCGGCGATGACAGGTACCCGGCCTGTGATTGATTTCCTATTCGCCGATTTCATCCTCGACTCCATGGGCGAGCTGGTCAATCAAATCGCCAAAATGCAGTACATGAGCAGTGGGCGGCTCAAGATGCCGGTCTTGCTTCGTGGTTGCGTGGGCATCGGTCATTCCGCGGCCACGCATCACTCGGGAAACTATTATCCAATGTTTGCCCACTTCCCCGGATTCCGCGTGGTCGTTCCATCGACCCCATACGACGCAAAGGGTTTAATGAAACGGGCGCTGAATTGCCAAGACCCAGTGATTTACCTGGAACACCGAGAACTGCTGACCGTCAAAGGACCCGTGCCGGAAGAGGAGTATGAGATCGAATTCGGCAAGGCGCGGACTGTTCGCGAGGGCAGCGACGTTACGGTAGTTGCCCTGGCAAAGATGGTGCATGATGTGTTTCGAGCCAGCGAAGAATTGACCGGTGAGGGCGTGTCTGTAGAATTGATTGACCCGCGAACGGTCTCACCGCTCGACACGGATACCATCTTGCGATCCGTGCGTAAGACCGGCAGGCTTTTGATCGTCGACGAGACCTTTGGACCCTGTGGTATCGGCAGCGAAATTACTGCCCGGATCGTCGACGACGGCTTTGATGAATTGGACGCGCCCATCCGCAGACTTAGCGGAACCTTCACCCCAACGCCGTATAGTCCACCGCTGGAGAAGGCAGTCGTGCCTCAGGTCGCACAGATTGTGGGTGCGATTCGAGAGATTCTGGCGGAGTAGTAAAGAGATATGGCTATAGAAATCGTCGTTCCTCGTCTTGGCTGGTCGATGGAAGAAGGTTTGTTCGCCGGATGGCTGAAACAAGAGGGCGAGGTGGTAAATGCCGGCGACATGATCTTTGTCATCGAAGGCGATAAAGCGGCTCAGGAAATAGAATCCTTCGACTCCGGCATATTGCAGATTGCTCCCGACGCTCCGCAGCCGGGTGAGACCGTCACGGTCGGACGGCTTCTTGGGTATCTGGTCGAGGAAGGAGAGTCTGTTCCCTTGGCGGGACAATCTGGTTCTCACGCGCCTCCTCCTGCCCAACCTGCGGAAGTGGTGACCGAAGCGTCAGCTGCTTCCGGCAGAGCCGGCCCGGCTATTCGACGTCTGGCCCGTGAAACGGGTGTGGACATGTCGCAAGTCCAAGGATCAGGACCGTCCGGGCGTATTCTTGCCGAGGATATCCAAGGGGCCACCGATAACCCATCCGATGGCGGTTCAAAGCGCCTGAAGATCAGCCCCCGGGCCAAACGAGTTGCCCTGGAATTGAGCATCGATTGGACGCGGATTCGAGGAACGGGCAAGACTGGACGGATCCGCGAGCGCGATATTCGGGCCGCGGCCGGCAGCACCTCTGGACGCACTTCCCCCCCTCCGTCCCCGGGGGGCAGCAAGTCGTCAGGTAGGACTGTTCCGATCACGAATGTCCGGAAAACCATCGCCCAGCGCATGCTGGCGGGTGTTCATTCAACAGCACCGGTTACGTTGACGACCAAAGCGGACGCAACGAACCTCGCGAATGTGCGCCAACAGTTCAAAGCGGCTGGCCGGGTGGCTGATGAGCCGGTCCCCGGTTACACGGATCTGATTGTGAAGTTGGTTTCCGTCGCGCTCCAACAGCACCCCATGCTGGCCGCACAATGGACCGACGGCGGTATCGTGATTCCCGAACAGATCGACATCGCATTTGCTGTCGACACTGAAGCAGGACTTATGGCACCCGTGCTTCGGGATGTTGCATCCCTGACACTTCGGGAAGTTGCGGCTCAGGCACGTGATTTACAGGAACGGGCTGGCACGAGGTGCCTAACGGCAGAAGAGATGCAAGGAGCAGCCTTCACGGTAACCAATTTGGGTGGTCACGGGATTGACTTGTTCACGCCTATCATTTCCCCGCCTCAGTCTTCGGTTCTGGGAGTGGGTCGAGTGGTTCGGGAGCCAGTGGTAATTGGAGACGAAATCGTAGCTCGCAAAATGATGTGGCTAAGTCTTACCTTCGATCATCGCGTAGTTGACGGAGCGCCGGCGGCACGATTTCTGGATTCCCTTCGTGGGTGTCTGCAGCAGCCCAGTCCCTGGCTAATGCCCTAAGCAGTCGCTGGTGATAAGGAGCGCGCGCGGTCGCGCGCCAGGGAACTGCGTTCACGGGCAAGACACGAGGAGGAAAACGATGCTAGGACTCGCTGCTGCCCGGGTTGTGAAAATCTTGCTGGCCGGTCCGACTGGCAACAGAACGGTAGGCTGACGCCTCACGGTTCTGTTCGTCCCGGCGAAAACTTGACTCAAGAACGAGTACCTCGTACCGGCCACTAAGGCTGCAACAACAGAGAGGACACCAAAACCATGCTTCCAGAACTTGAAAAGGCTCGCAAGTTGAAAGAAAAACTCAAAGCCGGAGAGGTTTGCTTCGGGGTACAGCTGGGACTAACCGACCCGGCAGTGGTCGAGATCTTCGGCAACGCCGGTTACGACTGGCTCCTGGTTGACACCGAGCACTCAGCGACGAGTTTGCCACAGACTCGAGTAATGCTTCAGACGGGCGTGTATACAAACGCTGTCGTTCTTGCCCGCCCCCTGATTTTTAATCCCGACGAGATCCGAAGATTTCTTGACAATGGTTCCCCCGGGTTGGTCTGTCCCTTCATCAATAACGGAGAAGAGGCCAGGCGTCTCGTCAAAGCGTGCCGCTATCCTCCCCAGGGTATTCGTGGCCATGGGCCCCGGCGAGCCGGTATCTATTTCGACGACGCCAACGAGTATTTTCGGACTGCCAACGACGCCATTATCATCAGTCCAATTATTGAGTCCCAGGAGGCCATCGACAATATCGACGACATCATGCGGGTCGACGGTATCGATGCCCCCGTGGTGGGTCCCAACGACTTATCAATCTCGCTCGGCATCTTTCAGGAGTTCGACCATCCCAGGTACCAGGCAGCTATCGACAAGGTGCGCGAAGCTTGTCACAAGCACGGTAAGGCCATGGGCGGGAGCTGCCTTGGCATCGAACATGCCGAGGAGTGCATCGCCAAAGGCGACCAGTTCCTTCTTGTTACGGGCGACGATCTCGCGCTTGCCGGCGAGGCTCGCCGCGTTCTTGAGCAGCTCAAGAATTAGGTGCATACGGCACCTGGTTATGTCAGAGACCCGTTCCATCCATAACCAGTAGTTGTAAATTATCTTTGCTGAGGAGCTTGACAACTTCTTTATTCCCATACCGGACGAGGTGCAAAGCGCCGGGCACCATTTGCAGCGCTTTCCAGGGGCGAGAGGGTGCTGGACGTCGGCACTGGAGCGAGGGTTCTTAGACGAATCACGGCATGTCGCGTCGAACGCGAGAGGCTAGCCATGGCACAGTGAAAGGCCCACGGAAAGTGATCCCCAAGATTTCAAACCCTGGAAGGACGACGGTGATTTGGCCCTCCTTGGAACCTAGAACCTAACGAGATTCGCCTTCCCGCACACGGATAAGTTGATTCGCCTTGATATCTTTCAGAGTCTGACGTTGGCCATCGGGCCAGGTGATCTCGACAAGGTCCACGAGTCCTGCTTTGCCCAAACCGAAATGGAGACGAAGATCGTGCTGCGAGAGAAAGCTTCCACCGCTTCGCACTCTACCGAACTGAGTCTTGGAGCCGGCCACAACCTTCACCTTGGCTCCGATGGCGGAGAAATTGCTCCCCCTGCCGCTGAGTAGAAGCTGAACCCAATTCCGGCGATTCCCTCCCTCATTGCGCAGCAGAGTCGGCGGGTCGTCGATGGCCAGAACCACCAGGTCGAGATCCCCGTCATTGTCGTAATCGCAGTAGGCCCCTCCCCGGCTGGACCGGACCGGGACCTGGCTGAGTCCCACTTGATCCGTCACGTGGGTAAAGCCGAAATCCCCGCTCCCACGCAACAGAAAGTCCTGCTGCCGGTAGGTTTCGTGGGAGGCCTCTACCTGGGGGAAAATGTGACCGTTTGCAACAAACAGGTCCAGGGCTCCGTCATTGTCGAAATCGAGGAAAAAGGTGGCCCATCCCAGGTAGGGCAGTGTAATCGTAGCCAGGCCCAGCTGTGTCGAAATCTCGTCGAACCTTCCCCCGCCCGAATTTCGAAAGAAAGGGTAGTACTCATCCGAAAAAGTGGTGACGAAAAGGTCCATCCACCCGTCGCCTCCCACATCCCCGACGGCCACACCCATGTTTGCCTGAGCGGTCCCCTGCGAGTTGTAGCCAACCCCCCAGAGGAGTGCCACCTCCCGAAAGGTTCCGTCTTTCTGATTGTGGTAGAGAAAGTTGGGATGGGCGTCATTGGTGACAAAGAGGTCGGGATAGCCGTCGTTGTCGAAATCTTCGAAGACGGGAGAAAAGCCGTAGAGGGGCTTCCCCGGTACCACTCCGGCAGCACCTGTAACATCGGTGAAGGTTCCATCGCCGTTGTTCCGATAGAGAACGTCGGGAGACCCGGTCAGCCCTTTGGGACCGCACATGACCCCGATACCCCTATATCCGCAAAACTCACCCTGAAGAGGAGGGTTTTCCACGTCAAACTCTAGATAGCGTGCCACGTACAGATCGACCCAGCCGTCTCGATCGTAGTCTCCAAAAGCAGCACCGGTGCTCCACACATGGGGCCCTGCCACACCGGCCTCCACACCTACCTCGGCAAAGGTTCCATTCCCGCTGTTCTTATAAAGGAGGTCACGACCGTAGTTGGACACGAACAGGTCGATCAGTCCGTCGTTGTCGTAATCCGCAGCAGCAACGCCGTTCCCCAGTCCGGTTCCTGAGACACCCGCCGTCCCGGTGACCCGGATGAAAGTACCGTCCCCCTGGTTGCGAAACAGGAAATTCGGAGAACGAGCTGGGTTTTCATCGCCTGCGAAAAGGTTTTTGTGGGAGATGCCGTTGACGATGTAGAGGTCGGTCCAGCCGTCGTTGTCGTAATCGATCCAGGCGCAGCCACTCCCATTTCCTTCAATAATGAAATTTTTCTCAATAGTTCCACAGGTCGTCACGATGTTCAAACCTGCCTCCTGAGTCACATCTCGCAGGGTCGGCAGTGAACTGTGATCGGGCCGAGCTACGGCGGAACCAGGAGTGAAAAGCAGGCCCAGGAAAGCGCAAACAACCGGCCTCATTGAAGGCTTCTTTGCGAAGGATTCGTCGCCTCCGGCTTCTGAAAAACTTCAGACCGATAGTTGACGGACGAACGAGGAAGAATCAACTCAACAACTACGTAGATGATTGTCTTGTGTGGCGCCATTTCAGGGGAACTCCGCGAGTAAGGTGGGAGAATCGTCCGTCCGGTTTCAGGGCCTCCCAGCCGTCGGGCTCGCGTACTCAACCTAATCTAACACAAGTACTGGAGGGAGGCGCTGGCTCGCCGGGTTATCCAGACACCCCAGGGGAGGCTTGTCGGGCACGCCAATCTGGCGTGCCGAACGTAGCAAGCTGGTGACGCCCGCCACGGATGGCAGGATTTACTGGCGGGTTCAGTAGGGCACGGTTGATAACCGTGCCCTACGAATCGTTGCCCGAGGCGAGGATTAGCAGCAACTCCAGGGAGGTGAACGCACCTGCTAATCTCAGGGCAGAATCCATATCAGCTGCGGGGCATATGACCCCAAAGACCCGTCCCGCAACCCCTTTTTCTTGTGCTAGGCGGAGAAGCCTGTCACATGCAGGTCAACACCAAAAGTTCTGACATCCGGGCTGCTGGCAATGCAATCACAATCCCTTCCTGGATCAACTTGGCTCCAGTGCCGATGGTCTCGGTACCGTTGTTCTCACTCCTCACACGATAGCGTGCATTCGGCTGCAACCCCTGGAACCGTACGCGATACAGAGGTTGAGTACTCCCATTGCGAAAGGCAAGCAGAGCGGCCTCCGAGCCATCCCGTTTACAAAACTCCACCGCCTGCCACGCCTCAGCCGAGCCGGCAGGAGGAGTCAGGTGATAACAATCCTCACTCAGCAGGTGACGATAGCGTTTGTAAACAGGGATATTTCGCCGAGCAGCTGCCAGAACTTCCCTGGGGTAAAGACTGACCCTTTCGGTTAACAGCTTGCCGTGGAGGGTACCGAATCCAAAAAGCCCCATCATGCGGCTGCGAAATAGGGTGTCCAGCAATGCGGGATCCTTCTGCTCCTGGATTTCGGGATCGCTTTGGACGACCCAAGCACCATTGTAAGAACTTGGATAAATGTAGCTGGCAGCGAGGGCATTTGCCCGGACTTTACTTGACGGATAGCTGGCATCACTCAGCCAGTTAGCTCGGCAATAGGATGCCAATCCATAGTCGTGACGGCTCCCGTAACCGCACTGCTCGAGGACCAGCTGGGGATGATTCTCGTGCAGGTGCTCCCAGACGGCATAATAGCCGCGTTGGGCAGCATAGCTTCCATCCCCGCTCTGGTGGCCGTGATCGCACCGATTACAAATGGTCGGCTGAGCCGGGAGACCGGAATTGTCCCATTTCAGCCAGTCCAGTTTGTATTCGGTAACTATCCGGCTCAGATTGGTCTTAAGGTGGTCTACCACCGCAGGGTTCCCCAGGCAGATGTGGACTACGGGCGCCTCCCAGGCAGGGATTCGGAGAACATTGTCCCGACCATCCTTCTGGCCAACCCACTCATGCGGAATTTCGTTCGGAACCAGACGCTGATCAACTATGACAGGATCGACCCAGAGACCAAATTTCATTCCCTTCTGATGAACCCGATCCGCAATGTAGGGTAAACCCCTTGGGAACTTCTCACGGTCTTCCCTGTAACGCCCCAGGCCACATCCCCAATCGCCACTGCCGCGTTTGGAAGATCCCTCGTACCAACTGGCATCAATGTAGAAGTGCTCGACCCCGAGGTCAGCGGCAAACTGAATTTCTCCCAGGATCATTTTTTCTACATTTTCTTCTTCGGTGCCCCAGATGTCGTAAGCAACCCAGGGGAAATCGGGCAGTTTGGGAGGAAACACGTAACCCGAGAGGTAGTCGTACAGAACCCGGCAGGCCCCATCAAGGTCCCCGTGGCTCACGCCCGTCAAGACGCGAGGGGATTCCAGGACAGCACCAGGCATGAGATCGTGGGTGACATGGGTGAGGCCGGCACTCACCTGTAAAGAATTCTTGGCCTGCTTTTGAAAACGCACGGTCCAATCCCGTTCCCATTGAATCCCAAGAAACAGAATTTCACGGGCCGAGGAATTTTCAAGAGCCACAAAACCAGCATGTTCCGGAATATTCCAGCCACCTCCGCGGATTTCCAACTTCTCCGGGATGGGAAGCCTTTCCAGAGAGTACTGATCGCGGCGAATGCTATAGACTTGGAGACTGTCCAGCGGAGCCCGAATTCGAAAGAAGACAGGGTCGAAACGCTTCACGTCAGGAATGATTTCACGACCGATATTCTCCAACCGACAGCGTTGTTCGAAAACGGCCACATCCGGGAAAGAGCGGTAGAAAAGCGACAATTTCAAGGGCAGCGTCCGGTGCTCGAAATCGAGACGCAGTTCAGTCGAGCCGTTCTTAAAGTCTTGCGTTTCCTGGCCTGTCAGGTGAAAACCTGAATCAGGGCCCAGTCCTTCGGAGTGTATGTTCCCGGTGCTATAAGCAAAGTCGCAGTAGCTCGGTAATGCCCACTCGTAACCGGTCTTTGCATTCTTCAAGGACGTCAGGCGTATGCCTCCCCTGGAAACAGGCTCAAAAACACGCGCCATCCCCTCATTCTCGATGATCCAGTCATCACTCTTTTGACAGGAAGTTTGAGTGACCTGTCCAACAGCTGTTAACGCAGGAACACTCAGCATCTTTTCCAGGAAATCGCGTCGTTGTACCTCAACTGGCATAGTCAGTCACCTTTCTTTCTCTCTAGTAACACTTCTAGTGCTGCGCGTCCTGAATGCTAGCCCAGTGGCAGGTGGCTGTCGTTGTCGACTTCCTGGAGTGGAGGAGGTTGAGAGCCTGTTGCCGAACGGCATATGCCACCCGTCCGGGGCTGGTGGAGAGCGATCCCTCGACCGATACCTCTTCCTGTTCCAGTTGCGATGGCCCCCTGATTATCCAGCTCGTAAGAAGGCAGGTCAGCAGCTCCACTTCTCTCTGCGGGTCTTCATCTGACCTAGTTTTCCTGGGCCTTATGGGCTCTACGGCTCTTCTATGTTCAATACGGAACCAGTTGTCACAGGTCCCGGAATTACCTGATTCTTTCCTGACGGCC
>CAZMGM010000041.1:0-2214 GCA_964565865.1 uncultured Acidobacteriota bacterium
GAATGACCTACACTGCACGGGTACGCGTCCCGGTTGGTCTAATGGCGGTCATGAGCGCATCGAATCCAACGTCTCTGAGTGACTCGGGCCTATACGAATTCAAAATGCCCCAGCCCATTCCTTCCTACCTGCTGGCCATTGCGGTGGGAGAACTCCACTTCCAGTCCCTTGGGCCCAGGACCGGGGTTTATGCTGAACCCCAACTCTTGGAAAGAGCAGCCTGGGAACTGGCAGACACCGAGAAGATGATCGAAGCTGCAGAGCAGCTCTACGGCCCGTATCGCTGGGATCGCTACGACCTGATTGTGCTCCCCCCCAGCTTTCCCTTCGGGGGAATGGAAAATCCGCGCCTCACCTTCCTCACTCCAACCATCCTAGCTGGCGACCGATCTCTCGTGTCGCTTATCGCTCATGAACTGGCCCACTCCTGGTCTGGAAACCTGGTCACCAACCACACCTGGAACGACTTCTGGCTCAACGAAGGATTCACAACCTATTGCGAACATCGCATCATGGAAGAGGTCTACGGCCGCGAACTCGAAGAAATGCTTTCCGTGCTCGAACTGGCGGGCCTCAAGGAATCCCTGCGGCTCGATTTCGAATCCAGACAGCGAGATACTTGGCTATATCTAGATCTGGGAGGCCGAAACCCCGACGATGGATTGACTGTAGTCCCCTACGACAAGGGCCACTTCTTCCTTCGAACTCTAGAGAATGCCGTCGGTCGAGACCGGTGGGATATCTTTCTGAAACGTTACTTCGAAGAACACGCTTTCCAGACCATGGATTCGGCAACTTTTTTGGACTATCTGCACGAGCACCTGATCGGCAATGATCGGGCCCTCGAGGAGGGGCTCCAGGTCGACGCCTGGGTGTACGGGCCCGGCCTCCCGCCCAATTGCCCGAATCCGGTCTCCAAGGCCCTCGAGCAAGTCCGCTTGCAGGTCCGGAATTTTGAGGCTGGTACTCCCGCCGCATCTCTGGCCACCGAGCATTGGACCACCCATCATTTCCTGTACTTTCTGCGCCATCTCCCGGTCCAGCTGAAGCCGCTCCGGCTCGCCGATCTAGACCGCGTCTTCGGGTTCACAAATACCCGCAACTCGGAGATTCTCCACGACTGGCTTCTCTTGTCCGTAAAAACACGCTATTCACGGATCGACGATGCACTGGAAGAGTTCCTCGTCCGCCAAGGCAGGCGCAAATTTCTAGTGCCGCTTTACGCCGAGTTGGCACGCAGCCGGGAAGGCCTGGAGAAAGCACGAAGAATCTATGCACAGGCTCGTTCCGGGTACCACGGCATTTCTCGGCGCAGCGTGGAGGAGCTTCTCGGGGATTAACGCCTTCGGTTCCGGGTTTCGGGAAGAAGAGAACGGTAGACCGTGAGCTCACTGTCAGGAAATGGCAGGCTCGCGCCCTGGCCGTTTCTCGTTGCGCGCTACTTCAGGCCGCAACGTTTCGCCGTTTGATCAGGAGCGCAACCGACCCCAGGATCATCCCGATGATCGTTCCCCCCATCACCGTAATGACCAGGTTCATCAACGGAGTGACAAACATTCCCTGCAAAGCCAAGTCATGACCCACACCGCCGCCGCCTTCCACGCTGAAGCGGAATGCATTCCAGTCCAGCCCATACGCGAGCACGTAGGTGCCCATCACCATCAGACGTGTATACAGGGTGAACTGCAGAACCAGAGCGAACAGCTCTTTGAAGGGACTGGGGCCGCTATCGGTGGCGAGGCGAAAGCCTAGATAGACGGGAACAGCGAGATTCAACCACGTGACGCCAAGGATGTTAGTGATCGCGGTGGGAGCACCAACCAGCTCCAGCACGATCCTGGCTAGGATGACAATAGCGGCAATTGTCAGGGGAATCTTGATGAGACCTTTCATTCTTCCTCCCAAGGTGATGTGTCGGGGAGAGTCTAAATCCTTCCCGTCCCATGGACAAGGATGTCTTTGTCTCAAGAAACGACTTATCCTGTGCATAACTGTCGGCCGCGAGCACGTAACATCAGCGCACGAAGGTGCCTGAAAGGGGCAGGACCGTCATGCCTTGAATTCCCAGGAAGACTTGTTCCAGGACGAGGTTTTAGGGCAAGATAATAGTTTCGGCCAGATGATCCCGAGGTGTAATGATGAAGTTAGGAATTCGGCCCATTTTTCATCATTAAATATAAACTCTGCATGATCATGCTTTTTAAAAAAATTATT
>CAZMGM010000041.1:2224-18638 GCA_964565865.1 uncultured Acidobacteriota bacterium
AGCAGCACGGGGGAGGAACTCGTAACCATGTCCTCCGCCAGGAGCGAGGTTACGCGAGAGATCGACGGTGTTGAACACTACGAGATTCGCGTTGAGATCTCTTCGTCCAGCCATCCATTCTGGACCGGCCAGCAGAAACTGGTCGACTCTGAAGGAAGAGTCGAACGTTTTCGCCGCAAGTACGGTCACACGCTCACGGAAGGAGAGTGACAAAATGCGAGAGAAGATCAAACTGGTTTCGACAGCTGGCACGGGCCATTTCTATATGACCAAAAAGAACAAAAGGAATATGACCGGCAAGCTAGAACGCAAGAAATACGACCCTGTAGTTCGCAAGCACGTGATTTACAAAGAGAGCAAGCTGAGCTAGGTCATACGAAATAACGGCTTCCAATGCATCAGTGGATAGCGCTGCTCTTTTCCATCCTCCTATCCACCTACCCGGCCCTGGCGGCCACCCAATCAAGGGAAAATCTTGGTATTATAGATTTCCCCAAGTTCCGTTCACCCCAAACCCAGGCCTATTTCCCCAGAAGCGTTCTTCTGCTCCACAACTTCGAGTATGAGGACGCCCGCCAGGCGTTCTTGAAGGCCCAGCAGGCTGATTTCGACGTTGCCCTCTCCTACATGAAAGCTTCCCACATCGTGCAGACAAGAGACTGGGAGTCGAATCTTCTGGGAAACTGCGAGCACTCAGACCTGGCTCTGAAAGCCCGTGCCTGCCTATTCTTTGCCCTCGGAGTGCAGGCAGCATACCCAGAATCTCTGCGCCGAAACCCGGGGCATTCCTTTTCCCTGCTGGGCATGGATCTTGCTTCTCACGCTGCGGGAGACCCACACACTCCGGCAGCGGCTGTGAACGATCTGAGAGAGAACTGGAAGGAAGGAGATCCAGTTTTGCCGACCCTTCCCGAGATGCCCTCGGATGGGATCGGGCAAAACGGCAGTGAAGGTGGAGGCCCCCAGCCCTCTGAACTGGGGACAATACCCAGATTCACCTCCGATTCGGGTCGGTTCTTTTTCGGAGGCCAGCCGAGTCTGGATGACCTGGCCAAATTAAAGGAGTTTGGAGTTCAAACCGTCATAAATCTCCGTTCCCATGAGGAAATGGAGCGGCTCGAATTTGACGAAGAGACAGCGGCCAGAAAGACAGGATTTCGCTACGTTCATTTTCCCGTGACTGCCGACGATCTGAACCAGGAAGGCCTGCAGGATCTTTTCGACATCGTTCAGGATCCCGCCAGCCAGCCCATCTTCCTGCACTGCCGAACTTCCAACCGCTCTGGCTTTATCTGGGCGCTTTTTAAAGGGCTGAGGGATAGCCACAGTGGAAACGACGCCTTACGGCAGGGAGAACAAGCTGGTCTTCGCTCTCCGCCTCTCAAAGAAAGAGCCCGGCGGCTAATCTCCCGGGGCTCAAAGGAAGCGAATCCTTGAAGTGTTTCCCTGTCGGGACAAGGTGGCCGACGAGTATGTTGCCCAAATTTAAATCTGGAATTTTTGCCATGAACCTAATCGGTAGATTCTTTCAAGTATACCTTCTCGGCTCACTCTCAGCGTCTTGCTTAGCCTCTGACTGGCCAGCCTGGAGGGGACCGAACGGGAATGGGATCTCCAACGCGACCGGCCTGATTTCCAACTGGTCTCAGGAGGGCTCGAATCTACTCTGGAGCGTTCCGTTCACGGGTCGGTCCACACCCATCGTGCTGGGAAGAAAGGTCTGTGCAAACGGTCGGGTCGGCGAGGGTATTCACCGACAGGAGATAGTTGCCTGTTTCGACATAGAAGACGGGCGCAAGCTGTGGGAATATCGCTTCAATGTTTACCTCACAACCGTACCCTGGAACCGCGTCGGATGGGCTAACATTACCGGCGATCCCGAAACCGGGTATATCTACGCCCAGGGGGTGGGAGGAACCCTAATATGTCTTAGCGAAGTGGGCCAGGTGGTCTGGTCTCGCTCGCTCCTGGAGGACTTTGGCTTCTTCTCCGGGTACGGTGGACGGACGCAGACTCCCCTTGTCGATGAGGAACGACTCATCGTGACTTTTGTCAGTGGAAGCTGGGGAAAATGGTCGGCTCCGCGCCACCGGACCTTCGCCTTTAACAAGACAACGGGAGAGCTGCTCTGGGTGGCTACTCCCGGCCAGGCCCCACCTGATTTCAACACCCAATCCACTCCGGCGATCGTTAACGTCAACTCGCAGCGTTTGCTGATTCAGGGCAACGCTGACGGGTCCATCTGCGCCATCCAGGCACGTACTGGGAAGCCGGTCTGGCGTTTTCGCCTGAGCAAGCGGGGAATCAACACCTCGGTGGTCGTGGATAGGGAAACCGTTTACGCGACCCACAGTGAGGAAAACCTCGAAGGCGGGCCTATGGGCGCCGTCGTGGCAATCGATGCAAGCGGCTCTGGAGACGTCACAGGGACCCACCAGAGATGGAGAGCGGATCTCTCGGCAGGGTTCTCCTCGCCTTTACTCAAAGACAGAAAGCTCTTCGTGGTGGACAATTCGGCAAACCTCTACTGTCTGGACGCTTCGGACGGGTCCGAAATGTGGCGGTTCAGCATAGGCACCGTGGGCAAGGGCTCTCCTGTCTGGGCCGATGGTAAGATTTTTGTTACGGAGGTCAACGGACGCTTCCACATTCTCGGGCTCCAGGACGACGGAATCCACAGCCTGGACGAAGAGGTTCTGAGGATTGAAGGCGGTCGACATGCAGAGATTTACGGCTCCCCGGCGATCGCACATAATCGGATCTTCTTTACGACGGAAGGGGGGCTCTACAGCCTGGGAGACCCGGAGGCTCCTGTGCGGCTCAATGGCTCCCCTGCAGCTTTGGAGATTTTCCCTAGCGAGGAAGATGCTGCCTCGATTTACGTGGTCCCGGCGGAAACAAGGATGTTTCCCGGTGAAAGGAAGACATTCCGAGTTCAGGCCTTCGACCGTTTGGGGCGCCTGCTTAGAAACCAGGCTGCGGATTGGAGTCTGGACGGGCTGACGGGCCTCGTGAACAGGGAGGGTGAGTTCGAGGTCAATCGAGAGCCGGCGATACAAACAGGAGTGCTCCGGGCGCGTGTGGGGAAGTTGACGGCTGAGGCCCGGGTCCGCGTGTTTCCAGGGCCACACCTCGAGGAAGACTTCCAAAGGACCTCCGCCGGTCGAAGGCCAGGTTACTTTCTGGGTGGTCTAATTCACTTCAAGGTTGAGGCGGACGAAGGCGGCAACCATTATTTGGTCAAGAACCCAGCTGCCCGCGGCATTCACCGACACCGCACTTTCGTCGGCCCTTCGGACTGGAGCGGCTACACGATCGAAGCCGACTTGAGGGCAACTCGGACCCGTCGCCGAATACCGGATATGGGGTTGATCAACAGCGGATATACGATTGATCTAATGGGGGCCCACCAGCAGATCCAGATTCGGTCCTGGACCGCGGAGCGCAGAATGTCCCACCAGCTTCCTTTCCAGTGGGAGACGGACCGCTGGTATCGCGTTAAGCTCCGTGTTGAAGCAAGTGGAAAGGAGGCGATCATCCTTGGCAAAGCTTGGCTCAAAGAAGACCCGGAACCCAAGAATTGGACGATCTCTGCGAAGGACCCTTATCCGATCCACAGGGGCAGTCCCGCGCTCATCGGGAATTCGCCTTCACCTGTTCATTACGACAATATCAAGGTCACCCAAAATCCTTAGGATGTTAGATATGAAGCGTCTCATTCTCAGTTCATGTGTTCTCCTCTTGCCAGGCTCAGCTTCTCTCCTTCAGGCTCACCAACCGTCCTCCATGTTTGGAGGAACCCCTTCCCGCAACATGGTTTCCTCTGAAAAAGGGCTTCCTTCCAACTGGAGTCTAAAGACCGGCAAAAATGTTCTCTGGCAGCAAGCACTGGGAACTCAGAGCTATGGAGGTCCAGTAGTGTTCGACGGCCGAATCTACGTGGGGACCAATAATGAGGGTATTCGCAATCTTAACCTGCAGGGGGACCGTGGCAACCTGATGTCCTTCCGCACCTCTGACGGCAAGTTCCTGTGGCAATCGGCCCATCCCAAGCTTGCAGCAGGCCGGGTTCATGACTGGCCCCAACAAGGTGTGTGCTCGGGACCCTATATCGAGGGCAACCGGCTCTACTATGTCTCTAACCGGGCGGAGATCATCTGTGCAGACACCGAGGGGTTCAGGGACGGCGAAAACGACGGTCCCTTCCGGGACGAGGAAAACACGAGCGACATCGATGAAGACGTGGTCTGGAAGGTGGACATGATCGGGGAACTCGATGTCTTTCCTCACAATTTGGCGGCAGGGAACCCTCTTATCGTCGGGGACCTGCTCTTCACGGTTAGTGGAAACGGAGTCGATGAAGGTCATTTCAACGTCCCCGTGCCCCTGGCGCCAAGCTTCCTGGCGCTCCACAAGAAGACAGGTGCAATTGTGTGGGAGGACGCCTCACCACAAACCGGAATTCTGCACGGCTCGTGGTCAAACCCGGCCTATGGCGTGGCCAACGGTACGCCGCAGATTGTCTTCCCTGGAGGAGATGGCTGGATCTACGCGTTCGTTCCCGAGACCGGTAAGCTGATCTGGAAGTTCAACTGCAATTCCAAGGATTCCAAGTGGGAACTGGGAGGGGCAGGAACCAAGAATAACATCATTTCGACGCCGGTCCTTTACGACAATAAGGTGTATATCGGCGTAGGACAGGACCCGGAACATGGCGAAGCTCCGGGGAACTTCTGGGCGATCGACGCAACCATGACAGGCGACGTAACCGAGAAGGCCGCAGTGTGGCAGCGAGGAGGCGAGGACTTCTACCGGACGATGTCCACCGTCTCCATCGCGGATGGGCTTCTTTACGTAGCGGACCTATCCGGGTTCCTCTACTGCCTAGATGTTCAGACAGGCCAGCACTACTGGACCTATGATACGTTTGCAGCGGTCTGGGGTTCGACTCTCGTGGCCGACGGGAAAGTCTATCTGGGCGACGAAGACGGCGACGTCGCCATCCTGAGGTCAGGCAAGCGAATGGAGCTACTGGCGGAACCGAATCTGGGAAGCGCTGTGTACACAACGCCCGTGGCCTACAACGGAGTTCTGTTCATCGCTTCGCGAACCAGGCTCTTTGCCTTCAAGCAAGGTGCCGCGTCGGATGCGGACTAAGCGGGTTGTCTCGAGTTCCGGGTTCCGAGTTCCGCGCTCCGCTTAGATTTGGGCCTATTCAGGTACTGGTCATAGAGCCAGGTGAGTCTCCCCTGTACCGCACCGAATCCGGTTTCATCTAAATAGAACAACCTCTCTGAATAAGACCTTCTTTGACCTGTATAATCCCACGACGAAGTGCTCATCGGCCTGGCACGTTCTTCAGCTTATCATCCAAAAAGAAGACAGGGTCGATCAGTTCCCGAACTCCTTTTCCGGTTCAGAATAGCGAGGTCATAAAGATGATTAGCTCAAAACAATACCTGAAACTATCAGCAATTCTGCTTTGCCTCCTCGTTCTTTCAACAATGGCCACGGGTCTCTCGGAGGGACT
This sequence comes from uncultured Acidobacteriota bacterium, assembly GCA_964565865.1. Taxonomy (GTDB): domain Bacteria; phylum Acidobacteriota; class UBA6911; order RPQK01; family CBDAPI01; genus CBDAPI01. Next base: position 7,755 of record CAZMGM010000041.1, read on the forward strand.
GACGCCTGAGCGACTCTGGGAGCTAGGCCGCCTATCCGATCCACAGGTATCTCCAGACGGCCAATGGGTGGTTTACGGTGTCTCGCTCTATGATATTCAGGGCAATAAGGCTAATCGGGATCTCTACCTGGTTTCTTCTCGGGGTGGCGAAGCACGGCTAATTACAGCCTTTCAGGGAAGCGAATTCAATGCCCGCTGGCATCCTGACGGTCAACGCATCGGGTTTCTCTCGGCGAAAAGCGGGTCCATACAGCTCTGGGAGATGAATCCGGACGGATCGGACAAAGCTCGGCTCACGGACGTCGAAGGCGGTATTTCTAACTTTCTCTATGCTCCTTCCGGAAACCATCTATCCTTCACTACGGACGTCAAGCTTGACCCTACTGCGGCCGATCAGCATCCCGACCTTCCGGAGACAGACGCCCGGATTATCGACTCGCTCATGTTTCGCCACTGGGATTCGTGGCATGACTTCTCCTTCAGTCATCTATTCATAGCGCCTTACAGAAACGGCGAAGTCGGCACTCCAGTCGACCTCATGGAGTCCGAGCACTTTGACACCCCGCTGAACCCCTTTGGGGGAGTGGAGCAGATATCTTGGAGTCCGGATGGCCGGAAAATTGCCTATACGTCTAAGAAGAGTTCGGGGACCGATTATGCCCGGAACACCAACTCAGACATCTACCTGTATGACGTCCAGTCCAAAAAGACCCATAATCTGAGTAGGACCAATTCTGGCTACGATTTGGAGCCGCTCTTTCTCTCGGATAATCGCATCTTCTGGTTGAGTATGCTCACACCCGGCTACGAAGCAGACCGGCAACGACTCATGGAGTACAACCTTCGGTCCGGGGAACTCCAGGAATTGACTGTCGGCTTCGATCAGAATGTCACGCGCTTGCTGCCAGGCAGCGACGAAGCCAACCTGTTTTTTATCAGCGAGACAGATGGAACTGCCCAGATTTATGCCTATGAGCATCGCTCTGGCCGGATTCGTCAGGTGACCCGGGGGCAACATGATTACACCTCGATTCAACGCGGCCCCGACTCGGACTCTCTGGTCGCTTCCAGAATGTCCATGTCCTCACCCACCGAGTTGTACCGGGTCGACATCAGGTCGGGACAGGCGGCCCCGCTCACCTTTACCAACCGCGAGAAACTCAAGAACGTTGAATGGGGCAAGGTCGAGGGGCGGTGGATAGATACAACCGATGGGAAAAAGATGCTAGTCTGGGTGATCTATCCACCGGGATTTGACCCTGCAAAAAGATATCCGGCTCTTCTCTACTGCCAGGGAGGTCCTCAATCCACTGTAAGCCAGTTCTTTTCGTTACGGTGGAACTTTCAAATCATGGCCGCCAACGACTACATCATAGTGGCTCCCAACCGCCGGGGCCTTCCCAGTTTTGGACAGGCATGGAATGACAAGATCACCGGCGACTGGGGCGGCCAGGCTATGCAAGATTATCTCACTGCAATAGACCACATGGCAGCACAGCCGTTTGTGGACGAAGCTCGGATGGGCGCTGTGGGAGCCAGCTTCGGGGGCTACTCTGTCTTCTACCTGGCCGGGAATCACGACAAGCGTTTCAAGGCCTTTCTCGCCCATGCTGGCGTCTTCAACCTGGAAAGCATGTATGGAACTACCGAGGAGATTTTCTTCGTCGATCACGATCTGGAGGGCCCGTACTGGCTGGACCCTACGCCCCTAAGCTACTTGGCATTCTCTCCTCACAACTACGTCCAGAACTGGGACACGCCCATCCTGATCATCCATGGGCAAAGGGACTTTCGTGTGCCCGTAACCGAAAGTATGCAGGCCTTTACGGCGGCTCAGCTGAGAGGCATTCCCAGCCGTTTTGTCTACTTCCCGAACGAGGGCCATTGGATTCTTTCTCCTCAGAACGGGATTCTCTGGCAGCGGCTGTTTTTCGACTGGCTGAACAGGTACCTGAAATAGGGTGCTGGGTTAGCGCTCGTTTAAACTCGAGCTGTCTGGGTTCGGGGTTAGCTCGCGCCTTTCAGGTCCATCTGCAGAGACCCATTGTGAAATACTCGAACTCGTACACTAAGGGGCTGATTTGAGGATCAACGAAGCTCATGCATTAACCATCAAACCCATTCTGATCTCCCTGCCTGCCTCCACTGCATGAACCGAGAATCCGTCGGTTGGCACAACGCTCTCAAAAGCTACCTAGGCAGCTCCCTGTCGGAAGGTCTTGCGAATGGCCCGTTGGCTCACAGGAGTTTCTCGATCTAGTAAGACATGGGTAGTCACGAAGGATAAGCAATAACAGCCTTTTTTCATGGCCCGGAGCGGTTCGTTTTCAAACACCGATCAGGCTAGGATTGAAATGTTCGACTTCGGACCTGCGACTCCGGATTCGTTATTTAAAAGCCTCCCATCCTCTTGACGATTTCAAATTCTTCTGGGGTGACCGGCTGGACGGAAAGGCGGCTTCTCCTGGTCACGACCATCTCACTCAGACCTCCCTCCTTTTTCAGAATCTCCAGAGAAACGATGCCTCCGAATCTGGCCACGAACTCGATGTCGACCATGAACCACCGGGGGTTGGCGGAATCGGACTTGGGATCGTAGTGCTTGTCTTCGGGATCGAAGGCGGTGTGGTCCGGGTAGCTCTCTCTGATGATTCGTGCCAGACCCACGACTCCGGGAGGTTTGCAGTTGCTGTGGTAATACAGGACCTCATCTCCGATGCGCATGTCGTCGCGCATGAAGTTTCGCGCCTGGTAGTTTCGCACGCCGTCCCAACAGGTGCTACCGTCTCCCTCCAGGTCGTCGATCGAGTAGGCCTCGGGTTCGCTCTTCATTAACCAATAGTGTTTGGGCATTCGTCCTCCTCTCAGAGTTCCGGGGGGAAATACCACAAAGAAGGACCCTGCTCGGGACTACGCAACCTGTGGCGCCCATCGGGTGTTGGCAGCGCAGGCCGGCAAAGACGCATCCTCGCCGGTAGGCTCTCCGCTGCCACTCCCTGGAGTGAACCCTTCATCGACGGGACCACATCGTGATGATATCCCATCCAGCCAAACACGCCACGCCAGTTGAAAGCAAGACCTGATGCTTTGAATATTCAGAACGCTGCTCCAACATGGGTGTGAACCGGCAGAGGTTATGCTGCAGGCTCCGACCCTCCCGGCTCAGCGGGCCGGTTGGTAACGTAAATGTCGCGTTTCGGGAAGGGGATCTCAATCCCTTCCCGATCGAAGGCGCCCTTCACGCCGTCCGTTAGTTGATCTTCCACATTTCTACGCTCGCGCCCGTTCCGAACCCACACTCTGGCCTCCAGATCAACCGAAGAAGCTCCAAAGCGTCGAATGATGACCATTGGAGAGGGGCTCTTCATGACTTCCTCGATACCGGCGGCAACCTTCAGGACCAGCCCCTTGGCTTTTTCAACGTCTGCGTCATAGCCAATCCCGATCGGGACACGCAGCCGGATGTGATCGCCGGAAGCCGTATAGTTGATGATGTCTCTTTGCATGATCTCGGCGTTTGGGATCACGACAATAATGTTGTCGGTTGTCTTGATCTTGGTCGCCCGCAAACCGATCTCGATGACATCTCCCCAGGTGGCCGTGTTCCTGGGAGCACGCCAGACTTCGATTCGGTCGCCCACCTGGAAAGGCTGGTCTAGAATCACAAGAAACCCTGCGATCAGATTGGACAGCGTATCTTTGGCAGCGAAAGAGAGGGCCAAACCCGCGACACCTCCGACTCCCAGGAGCGGAGTGATCTCCCATCCCATAACCAGCATTCCACAGAGCAAGCCAACTCCGATAACTAGGAACTGAATGACCCGGTTGGCCAGCGGCAAAACCGTGTCGTCCCACTTCGTTTCTGTCCTGGATACAATCTGTCTCTCGAAGATCTCGAGAAGGTCTGCCACAAAGCGGGCGACGGGAAACGACAACGCCACTACCCACAGGGCCGAGAGTATCAGTCCCAATGCAGTCTGATTCCAGAGTAGCGTGATGCGCCACAGCACGCCGAAGCAGATCGACATTAGGAGAGCGCGGCGCAACAAACACACGACACAATCATCGAGGTCCGTTTCTGTCCTGGAGGTCAAGCGCTTCTGGATGGAATGTAACAGCCACCGAGCCAAGCAGTAGATAACCACCCCGGCCGCCAGGATGAACAGTGATTGCATTAACCTGGGAGCAGAGAATTCCCAGGCCCCTTGCAGCCAGACCTCTACATCAGCGCGTGAAATATTCAAACTCTGTACTCAACCACTCAGAGGTAAACCTTCGTCGCTCAGCAAGAACGGTTCAGATTCCGAGATCACAACCGAGTTAGATCCATACCCGCGTCCCACCGCTGATTGGATTCAAGCAGTTGATACCAATTGATCACTCCACCAGTGTACGCAGCCTCGCGCCCGAGGATAGCGCTAAGGGCTGACTCGGCGGCGGGCCTGGCCTGATTGTGGTAGTCGCCCGAGCGGATACTGTGTTCGAATGCCTTCTGTTTCTCCGGATCAGCCTCCTCGAGGGCGCCTCCGAAATCACCGGTTGCGGAAAACTTGCTGGCCCCTTCGCTCATCCCGGCAGTCAGTTCCCTGAAGGCATAGGGCCCCTTGAAAACGAATGTCGGATCGAGGGCTGCGGTCCCCCTTTCCGCATAGATTTCATTGAGGCCCACGGCATAAGAATCGAGACGGTCCTGGAAGACGTCCGCCAGTGCATGGACACGAGTATTCGTGTTCCGAATAAAACCATGGCCAACATTTTTGGCCCGACCTCCGCAGCCAATAACACCCATCTGCAATGCGGAGTTGGCGGCCCTCCCCCGCACCAGACTCGAGTTCAAGATCATGAAACCAGTGGCCGCTGCAGTCTGTTCGACAAACCCGCGGCAATGCATTTCATTCTTCTGGTTTTTCCTGGCTCCAGTGGCTCCCATGAAGTCTCCCTGCCTGCTGGCATCCAAACCGTTGGACTTCAATTCAGCAGGTTCCAGGTGCCACGTTCCAGGTTCTACCTCAAACCATTAACCCGGTTGGCGCAGCCTCTACTTCACTCGCTCTGTTCCCGGTTCCAAGTTGAAATATCAGCTTCACAGCCAGACAGATCCATACCGAACCATCGGCCCATCACCCCCTTGGAAATTCCCTCCGAACCCCGACTTGCCACTTTCGACCCGCAACTTGAGAACTTCAACCTCCAATTATTTAAACAACGGGTTCCGGGATGCCCGGTTGATACTCGCGCTGAACATTTCTGAGGGAAACTATAGAATGATCCAACTTCGGAGAGGCTGTCCAATGGAGCGGCAAGAGAGATCAGTACAAGTAGAGGAGGGGCTTTTTGTGTCCACACTCTGGGCGGTCCCACAGGGCTACCGCTCCGAAACCGGGACTGGCCTGATTCTGGCACACGGCGCCGGCACCGACATGAACCATGAATTCATGATCGATTTCCAGAAGCGGCTAACAGAGGAGGGAATTCTCACCGTGCTTTTCAACTTTCCTTATAAGGAGAAAGGAAGACGGGCGCCAGACCGGATACCCCGTCTGGAGGCTACTTTTCGGGCCGTCATTGAGAGGCTACGGGAATCCCGTCTGAACCCTACCCGGCTGTTCATTGGGGGGAAGTCCATGGGAGGGAGGATTGCCTCCTATATCGCAGCCTCGGGGAACGATCTCGACGGACTTGTTTTTCTCGGCTATCCGCTCCACCCGCCGGGTTGTCCTGATCGGCTCCGCTCCTCTCACTGGCAGGACATTGAAGCTCCTGCTCTTTTCGTCCAGGGAACGCGTGACGCGTTGTGTGACCTTGACCTTTTAGGGCACGAGCTTTCAGGATGGAGGGGACCCACAACGCTTTACATCGTGGAAGGAGGAGACCATTCTTTCACGACCCTGAAGAGGCTTGGCCGCACAAAAGAAGATGTTCGAAGCGAAATCCGCGAGGTAATCTCAAGTTGGCTGAACGAGGTTTGAGCAACGGGCTCGGACGACTGGGAACCGCAGTCAAGCCGCAGCTGAATCCGATGAGACACGATCACGTCAGCCGGGTGATTGAGATCGAAAGAGCTAGTTTCAAGCCCGCCTGGACCGACATTTCCTTCCATATTCTGATTGATCGTGGCAGCCAGTGCTGGATTCTGGAGGAGGACGGTTGCATTGCCGGATATTCCGTCTGCCAGGTGGAAGGTGAGGTAGCCCATATTCTGAACCTTTGTGTACGGAGGGGTTCGCGGGGCCGCGGCTTTGGCCGGATGCTGCTGGATCATCTCCTCAAGCACGTTCGGTCCAGTGTAGAATACGCTTTGCTGGAGGTCCGCAGGTCTAACCACAAAGCCCTTAGGCTTTACCTCTCCAGCGGTTTCCAGCGGTATTCCGTTACGCCCGGTTACTACCCGCAGGGCACCGATCGCGAAGATGCCATAGTACTGGTCAAACAGTTTAGTTGAAGGTCGCCCGCCCAGGTCAAACTGTCTTGCTGGCCCCCTCAACCGCGTCGCAGAAACGACCCAGTTCCTGCAGGTTCGTGTAAACAGCAGGGGATACCCATACCCCCCACAGTCCCCGTGGCTAACATGAGTCACCGGGATCTGATGATCCCTCCACAGATGCTGGACAAGAGCTCTGCTCTTCAGCCCATCGACACAAATGTTGGCCAGCGCACAGAGGACCATCAGCACCGTTAAAAGAATCGAGACAACCGGCAGAACAATCACGGCGATAACGATGCCAAGGACTCTGACTGCCAGACTCACCACCAAGTGAATAACTCACCCTATGATCTTCACGGGCAAAAGCAAAAGCCCCAGAATCAGCTTGACGAATCCCACTGCGAGTAGTGTCCCAGCCAGACCCAGAATAACCAGAATCTCAAACATCAGGTTTTCCAATTCAAAGAAGGCCGCCGGATCTCCAAGTCTCTCCGCCGTGACCGGACAGGCTCGTTTTCTGTTACGATTCACTGGCTCTATTTATGCTCTCCTATATGACCCGCCAAGAGTTCCTTGCATGACAGACCTGGTTCTCTTTGATATTGACGGAACGTTAATCAGTGCCAGGGGTGCCGGGAGTCAGGCCCTGGCACGGACCATTTTTTCCTGTTACGGGGTTGAGGTACCCATGCAGCGGATCCTCCTGGATGGCAAGACCGATCCCATGATCGTACGCGAGGCTCTAGCTCTGGCCGGTGAAACGCACCAATTCCAGGGAATGCTCACAAACGCCTTCCTCGATGCCTACGAACACCATCTTGGAGAAGAACTCGACCAGTGCCAGCACTACCAGGTGCTGCCAGGCATCTCCAGTCTGCTCGCCCATCTGGGCCAGAATGAGACCTTTTTAGTCGGACTGGCAACAGGAAATGTCGTCGCGGGCGCCCGCCGCAAGCTCGAGAAGGGCAAACTTCTACACTATTTCCATTTCGGAGGCTATGGTTGCGACAGCGAGTCCCGAACGGAGATCGTGCTCCAGGCTGTGAAGAGAGGCCAGGAGATTCTGGGGGATCGGTTCAGTGGAAAATCGATTGTAGTCGGGGATACTCCCCGGGACATCAGACACGGTCGCAAAGCGGGAGCCCGAACGGTGGCCGTGGCCACTGGAAATTTCAATTTCGAACAGCTGAGAGCCTGCAACCCCAACGCCATCTTCCATTCTCTCCAGCAAACTGACAAAGTCCTCCAGGTCCTCCAGAGCATCTGATTCTTTTTTGCTCCGGCTCGCTGGCACCAGCGCCGGTCAAATGAAGAGGTTGAAGTGGTTCCGGGTCGTGGAACTTGAACCTTGCATACGAAATTATTCCCTGGCTAACAATTGCTCGACTTCGACTCTGAGCCAGCTGATCCCGGCCCCACCCAGGGCACCGGCAGCAAACATCTCAGAGGCTGTGGAGTCATCGAATCCACCCAGAGCAATTACCGGCGTGTAGAGTATCTGGGCCGCTTCCCGCAGGCCCGACCAACCCAGGACCGGAAATGTCGATGGCTTGGAAATGGGGTGAACGATGGGACTTAGAAGAACGTAGTCGACTCCCTCGGCCTCGACCGCGACCGCTTCAGCGATCGAGTGCACCGACTTTCCAATCAGAAACCTCTCGCGACCCCGTTCCTGCCGGAGCGATATCGCCCTTTTAACCGGTTGCGTGGAGGTTAGGTGAACCCCGTCTGCCTCGTATTCGAGAGCCAGGTCAATCGCGCTGTTTACAAGAAAGATCTTCCCTGTTTGTCGTGCCAGGGACACACCTTCCCGCACTAGGGGTCGGAGATCTTGTTCAGGGAGGTCCTTCTCGCGGAGCTGGATAATCGAAGCCCGCGTTCGAAAGGTCGAACACAGATAGTCAACAGCCCTCAGAGCAGGAAAACTCCCACGGCTGGTAATCCCATAAAAAAACGGGGTCGACAGCTTATGCTTTTCTAGAGTATCGACTAAAATTGCCAACTTCCCAAAAGCCCAAGAAGAGATTGGCGAGGCCCAATCCGGATACGGCACCCCGAAAAAAATTATTCAGGATGACCTTCTTCAAATCCGGATAGTAACTCAAAAGCGAGTTTTGATCCCAGATTGAAGACCAAGGAAAGATGAGCAAAAACACCCCTACCTCGAAACAGTAAAGGACGTACAGAAGGAACAGGGCTCTTGTGATCAAGTTACCGCGAGACCCTCCGAGCATGCTAGCTCAGAGAAGACCCGGACCTACCGAATTTCTTTGATTCTGGCGGCTTTGCCCCTTCGCTGACGGAGGTAATACAGCTTGGCGCGCCGAACCTTGCCTTTCTTAACACGCTCAACACTCTGAAGGTTCGGAGAGTAAAGGGGGAATACCCTCTCGACCCCGTACCCAAACGAGATCTTTCGCACGGTAAAGGTGGAGCGAAGGCCTCTCTTTCTAATCCGGATGACCACTCCTTCGAACGCCTGGATCCGCTCTTTCCCCCCCTCCTGAATCTTGACATTCACACGAACCATGTCGCCAGGCGTGAATTCTGCAAACTCACGCTCCATTTGCTCTTTTTCGATTTCATCAATGACGTTCATGATTGAAGTGTCTGCATCTATTCATCGTCCCCCGAATTCAAAGAATGCGCCAGGAGATCCGGTCTTCTCTCTAGGGTTTCCCTGAACGCCTTTTCCTCGCGCCACTTTCGAATCCGCGCATGATCGCCACACAATAGCACAGGCGGCACCCTCCAGCCACGAAAGTCAGCCGGGCGAGTGTACTGCGGATGGTCCAGTTGTCCGTACATAAAAGAATCCTGCAAGACTGAATCCGCGTTACCGAGAGCGCCCGGGAGAAGACGACACACCGCATCGGTGACGACCATGGCAGCGAATTCCCCTCCACTTAAGACATAGTCGCCGATCGAGATCTCCTGGTCCGCTAGATGATCGGCTACCCGCTGGTCCACGCCTTCGTAGCGACCACATACCAGGATAAGATGTCTCTCTCCAGCCAGCTGTTCGGCCAATGACTGATCGAGCGATTTCCCCCGGGGTGACAGCAGTACGACATGGGGCCGATGGCTGTTCTCTTTCCGGGAAGCCTCAACCGCTCTGAAAACCGGCTCCGGCTTCAGCACCATCCCTTCCCCTCCCCCAAAGGGTCGATCGTCAACCGTCCTGTGCCGGTCAGTTGTGAAATTCCTCAGGTTGGTGATCCTGATCTCGACCAGCCCCTTCTTTATTGCCTGCTGAACCATTCCCTCCTCGAAAGAGAACTCAAACAACCGTGGAAAAATCGTAAGCACCTCTATCAGCATGGGTCACTCGAGCGGGCTGGACTGACCGGATTGCTTGCTCTTTGGAGAAGGTTGAGACAGTTCCAGAAGCCCTTCAGGCAGGGTGACCTGAAGCCGCGCTGCCTCAATGTCAACTTGGGTTACGAAGCACTCGACCAGGGGAATCATGAAATCTACTCCCTGCACGGTTCTCACCACTAGATTTGCGCCTTCACCTATTTCCAGTATATCCACTACTTGGCCGAGAGGTTTTTCCCGATCAAAAACGCCACAACCGATCAACTGGAAGTGAAAGTACACGCCTGCAGGCAGCTTCACCGCCTCGTGCTCGGGGATTTGGACTTCACTCCCTACCAGGCGACGAACCTCCTCTGGACTGTCAAAGCTTTGAAACTTGAGGATAAGTCGCGTGCCCTGAAACCGGAACCTCTCCAGCGTTGTCCAAATCGTCTGGTCGGTGCCTGAGAGGCGAACCCTGGTGACCTTGCGGAAGCGATCGGGAAAGTCGGTCAGTACTTCAGCTGCGACTTCTCCCTTCACGCCCCGGACTCTGGAGATCCTTGCGATGGCGATGAAATCATCCAACTACTCAAGGATCTCCAGTACGAAGCGTTTCCGCAATTTCATGCCTGCCGTCCCCAGCAAGGTTCGGATCGCACGAGCGGTTCGGCCCTGTTTGCCGATCACCTGACCCAGATCGGTTTGTTCAACTTGCAGCTCCAGAACAGTCGTCTTTTCCCCTTCCACTTCGGAAACGTGAACGGCGTCAGGATTGTCTACCAAAGCCCTGGCGATCTGTTCGACTAGCTCTCTCATCGGGCACCTCCAACGAGTCAGCGGGAGTACCAGGCTTACCAGCTTCCGATCTCGTATTCCTCAGGTGCCAGGCTTGGCGAAGATGAAAACTTCAAGCTTCCTGTGCTTCGGGGTCGGGCTGGGATTCTTTCCTGACTCGACTCACCAGACTATGAACCGTCGTAGAAGGTCGTGCCCCCTGGCCGACCCAGTAATCAACTCTTTCCAGATCTAAATGCAGGCGAACAGGTTTTAAGGCCGGGTTGTAGTAACCAACGACCTCCACAAAGCGCCCGTCACGCGGATTCCTCCGATCTGTGACGACGACGCGGTAGTGCGGATCTTTCTTGGCCCCATGGCGACTA
>CAZMGM010000042.1:0-11455 GCA_964565865.1 uncultured Acidobacteriota bacterium
TTCCCAAGCCAGACACGCAATTCTAGATGGACCAGTTGACCGGGAGGAGCCCAACCCAGGACAAGTGAAGCTACCAGCATCGCCAGGGATGTGAGAACAAAGCTGTATAGATAGGCTCCGTATTTGTCCATGAGAAAGGCCGGCAGGATCTGGAGGTGAAAACTTTCTGCCATCAAAGGTGCGAGCAGACGCACGACACCGTAGATTGATCCAACCAGCAGACCGATGACCCCCGTGCGAGGATGGACGCGCGTGAAGACACCCATAATGTAGAGGGTAAACAAAGGGATGACAAAGGCACTTGTGATTTCCAGGTAGAAGACGACCATGCCACCGCTCAAAAGAACGGGGAGATAGACAAAAGACGCCCCGATGACTACCGGCGTCAGCCACTGGCCAACCCGTCGATAGTGCTGGTCCGGCGCGTCCCGTACCAGCAGGCGTGCATACACGTCACGCGTCAGGAGGGAGGAGAGCGTTGAGCCGATCGAATCAAAGGTCGAGAAGGCCGCCGCCAGCAGGCCGGCTACTGCAATCGGCTTCAACCAGCCAGTGGCGAACTGGGAGATCAAGAGCGGGTAGATGGAGTCTTGTGACTGGTCGGGCAGGAGAAGCTGATCAGGATAGAGGGCACGTCCCATCACTCCGATAGAAAGCATGAAGCCCGACATGGCCAGCATTGTGGCGGAGGCTATGACACCTGACATCCGGAGGTCCCAGAGACTGCGTGCAGCCAGCATTCGCATAACCTGAGTGTTGTTGACAACTGCGTAGGAGATACCGAGGAGAATCATCGACAACGAAAAAATCCAAAGGGGTGTGCGTTGAACAATGACCTTGCGTTCGGGATCGTACTCACCACCAGTTAGTAGTTTTCCTTGAATTTCCCTGGGTGAGAGGTCCTCTGCAGACTCATGATCGAGGTGGTCCCGGCCCACGTGCAGCATCTGCTTCTCCAGACCAGGTTGCGCATCCTCAAACCTTTGCTGCATTCCAGTCCAGCCTCCCACGGCGCCCCAGATGGCAAGCCAGATCAGCAGGGCCGCGACACTCATGACAACAACCTGAAGAGTGTCCGTAATCGCCACCGATCTCATTCCCCCGGCTACCGTGTAGACTGCAGCCAGAGCGGCCACTAGTACGACCGCCAGCCAGGCCAGCCGGTCCCACCCGCAAATGACTGAGAGAATACGGAAAATGGATATGCTCATCATCCCCATGACAAGCGTTCGGAACTGTAGCTGAACAAACACGCTGGTGATCCGGGAGCCGACACCAAAACGGGCCTCCAGATATTCGGCATTCGTGTACATGCCCAGCCGATACATGGGGACCAGGATGAAGAACCCCGCCAGGGCCCAGCCGCACGTCGCTCCTATCCAGCTTCCGATGAAGAAGCTGAAGCCGAGCTCGTAGGTCGCACCTGAATCGGCCACCAGATCTGCGGCATCGATGGCGGTGGCATACATAGACAAACCCATCAGCCAAAAGGGCAGTGTGCGGCCCGCCAGGAACCACTGGCTGCTCGACTGTCCTCCGCGGCTCAGGTACAGGCCATAGCCGACAATCGAACCGTTTAGAAATATGACGAGCAACCATTCCCAAATAGTCATTGGCCGAATCAGAAAGGGAAAACACCCACGCTGAACCTGGTTCAAGCGCGAGGGAAATGAAAGATGGGAAACATTGTAATCGATATCTCTTTGCTGGCGCTTCCTGCGGAGATTCGGAAAGATTGGAAAATTGGAGCGGGGCTGCCACCAAACGTCACCATTCAAACTCTCGACGCCTCCACTCCAACCGGGAAAGGGTACGAGAAATGAGATTTGGACGGAGGCCGAGCGGGCGATGGAAACGACTGGCTGCCCGAGATCAGGGGGATTCAGAGGGAGTGTAGTATCCCTTTCGGTGTCTGGCGACCAGATGCTTGGCTTTTATAAGTTTGACCTTAATCTTCCGAAACCTTCCGTCACGTTTCTTTTTGGTGGGGACATAAGTGAGGCTATAGACGCTTCTGACTTCTTCTTCGATCAGGGAAAATGCGTGATGTAGGTGTTCGGCCGAATAGGGGAAGAAGACTCGGCCGCCAGTCTTGACAGAGAGCTCCTCGAGGATACGCTCTCCGCGGGCGTCTCCGCTAGCGCCAATCCGGTTGGTACCGATTGAATACACCGTGATGTTGTTCTCTTGTACCAGTTGGAGTACCTCCCGGGTCGAATGCGTGCTGTCCAGATCGGCACCGTCGGAGATAACGATGGCCGTGTTGCGCCTTGCCGGGGTGTTCAGCTTGTCCCGGGCCACGATGTAAACCGCGTCGAGCAGTGCTGTTCCACCACCCGCCTGCAAACCTTTCAACTGTGTAGCTATCTCGGTAGGGTTGTTGGTAAAGTCTGTGACCAGTGTGACCCCGGTATCGAACTCCGCAACCATGGTCCGGTCCTGCGGTCTCATGACCGAGAAGATGAAGTTGGTGGCCGCCCGCTTCTCGAAGTCGAGCTTGGTCCTGACGCTGGCGCTCGTGTCAATCAGGAGCGCAATGCTCAAAGGTAGTTTGGATTCGATTCCGAAGTTGGTAATGGTCTGTCTCTTTCCGTCCTCCTTGATCCGAAAGTTGTCTCTGGTCAGCGTGGTAACGGACCGGCCCGCTTGGTTGGTCACGGCGACCAGAAGATTCACGGCCTCAACCTCGACTCGGATCTCGGTATCGTCAGCCTCTTGTAGCTGAGCGAGCCCCGGTGATGAAGCCGCCAGAAAGACTGTAAGAACCAGAATGAAATTCCGTCGCACTCCGATTGTCCTCACCGTAGTAACCTAGTCAGTACTTAACCAAAATATCAATTCGACAGAAGGTGAATCAAATTCCCTCGAGGGAGCGTCCCGGCGAGGTGCCCTAGCCCGAACGAGAACGCTTTTCCGGGTGTTTACTTTTGAACCGGGAAACCTCAGAATAAACGCTTTGTCATGGCTCCGCTGGAAGAGAAGAAGAGACTCCTGAACGACGTCATCCGCCACGTCATGAAAAGCTGGTACCAACACTGTAAGCCTCACTACGTAACGGAGGAGGAAAGCCAGCAGCTCGGGGTGGAGCCTGAACTCAAGTATTTCGAGGATGAGTACAGTTTTCGAATAAAATTCGGCCGCACCGGGGACCTCGACGTTACTTACGGCCTCAGCCTTATGGAGGCGAAGGGGGGACAGCTGGTAATCGTCTCGAGTGTTAACAACAAGACGGCCGGGTTCGATCTGGATGCCTTCATGGAACGGCTAAAGGCCTATTACTGGCGGGCTCGCAACGAGAAGCCGTGGACTCGACCGGCGTTCGACCGATACACCTACGAGGATGTGATGCCCTTTGAGCCGCACCTGGGTGAGACAGTCTTTCTGGATGCGCGAGAGAGCAAGGCCGATATCGTTCGTTTGCACTTTCTCTTGAACCCCGATCATGAGGACCAGCTACTAGCAGACCAGGAGGTCCTGGGAGACTTGATCGAGAACTACTGCCTGTCCCCGCTGCGTCGGATTTTCGCAGAGGCTTACACAAAGCGATCTTGAGATGACCAGCCTGTGGAAGAGGCAGAACCTAGGAACCCAATGAAGATCGGGATTCCCAGAGAGACTGACCCTCACGAAACTCGAACACCGGTAATCCCAGCAGCCGTGAAAAAGCTGGTGGATCTGGGAGCTGAAGTGTTCTTCGAAAAGGATATTGGCTTGGCCGCGGGCTATCCAGACAAGTCCTACCTGGATGCAGGTGGCCGGGAAGCCCCGCGCGAAGAAGTCTTTTCTAGTTCGAATCTTCTTCTGCGCCTCTGCCCCCCAGGGATACGTGAAGTCTCTCTGATGCAGGATGGCTCGGTTTATGCGGGGTTTCTGGATCCCTTTGGGAAGCCGGACCTTTTGAAGGCTCTGGCTCGACAAAGAGTATCGGCGCTAAGCATGGAGATGATCCCCAGAATCACCAGGGCTCAGAAGTTGGATGCCCTAAGCTCTCAGGCCAACCTTGCAGGGTACGTTTCCGTCATCCTGGCAGCTTCCCATTTGAATCGGATCCTTCCCATGATGACGACTCCCGCTGGAACCATTCCTGCCGCCCGGGTCTTCGTAATAGGAGCGGGTGTGGCAGGCCTGCAGGCGATAGCTACGGCGAAGCGCCTTGGAGCCCGGGTAGAGGCTTTCGACACCCGCCCCGAGGTTGAGGAACAGGTCCGGTCCGTGGGAGCCAAATTCCTCAGAGTCGGCCTGGGAAAGACGGAATCAACCGAGCAGGGATACGCGAAGGCATTGAGCAAGGAGCAAATGGAATTGCAGCAAGAGGCTATGGAAAAGGTTTGTCACCATTCCGACGTAGTGATCACCACAGCTCAGATTTTTGGACGTCGTGCCCCACTCATTATCAGGAACCATGTCTTGCAGGGAATGAAGCCGGGGAGCGTCATGGTTGATCTGGCTGTGGAAAGCGGCGGCAACATCGAGGCTTCCGTCCTCGGGGAGACGATCGAAAAGGAGGGGGTTAAGATAGTGGGCCTGAGAAACCTTCCGGGCCTTGTACCGGCCCACTCGAGTCAGGTCTATTCCTCGAATCTGGTCAACCTGGTATCCGAGTTTTGGGATGACGGGAAAAAGAGTTTTGTTCTCAACCCGGAGGACGAGGTTATTCAGGGTTGCCTGATCACACACGACGGCCAAATTTGTCACGAGCGTTTCAAGGTCAATTTCTGAGAGGGAACCCCATGGAGAACGTTTTCCTCGCATTTATCCTGATCCTCTCGATTTTTCTTGGCTTTGAGCTCATATCCAAAGTGCCTTCCACGCTGCATACTCCGCTCATGTCGGGAGCCAATGCAATATCTGGCATTACGCTGGTTGGAGCACTGCTGGCAGCTGGCTTCAACAACAGCACGGCAGGTGTCATCCTGGGGACTGCAGCTGTCTTTTTCGCCACCGTTAACGTAGTGGGGGGCTATGTGGTGACCAACCGGATGCTGGCCATGTTCCGAAAGCGAGATCAAGTACCCAAGCAATGACGATCTGGATCAACTGTGTCTACATCCTTTCAGCGCTGCTGTTCGGAGTTGGCTTGAAGATGCTCAGCTCTCCCGACACCGCGCGCCGGGGCAATCTGGTCTCGGCGGTCGGGATGCTATTGGCAGTTGGTTCCACCCTCCTGCATCATCAGATCGTCGACTTGCGGTGGATTGCCGGAGGGGTGGTAGCAGGAGCAGTCACAGGTGCGATCGCAGCTCGCTTGGTAGCCATGACCGCCATGCCGGAAATGGTCGCTCTATTCAATGGTTTCGGCGGCGTGGCCAGTCTGCTGGTGGCCTGGGCCGAGTTTCAGTCCAAGCCGGCGATGGCAGCCTCGCAGGGAGTTCCCGTCCTGCTGGCCACCCTAATCGGGGGTTTGACTTTTACCGGAAGCCTGGTGGCCTTTCTAAAACTGCGAGACTTGACCGTGGCCGGCCGGCGCTTTGGAAAGGCCCTGCTTTTTCCTGGCCAGCAGGCTCTGAACGGCCTGATGCTGACTGCTGGCGTCGGGGCGAGTGTCTGGATCAACCTCTACCCGGGTGTCTGGCCCGAACTGTATCTGTTCGTAGTTGGGGCCGCATTTCTAGTGGGAGTTCTGGCTGTCGTTCCTATAGGGGGGGCTGACATGCCTGTCGTGATCTCGCTACTGAACAGTTATTCTGGCCTGGCAGCCTGCGCAGCTGGGTTCGCTGTGCAGAACAATATTCTCATCGTGGCGGGAGCACTTGTGGGAGCGAGCGGAATCATCCTCACAAGGAACATGTGCAAGGCCATGAACCGCTCGCTCTTCAACGTGCTCTTCAGTGGGTTCGGGGCAGGAGTCAGTGCTGGAGCGGCCGGTGTGGAGGGCGAAGCCAGGCCGATCACTGCCGAGGATGTCTATTACCTGCTGGAGGCTGCCGGATCTGTTGTGTTTGTGCCGGGTTACGGACTGGCGGTAGCCCAGGCCCAGCACACTGTCAAGGAACTCGGTGAGTTGCTGGAGGCAAACGGCAGCGAGGTTCGTTACGCGATTCACCCTGTTGCCGGGAGGATGCCGGGGCACATGAATGTGCTGCTGGCCGAGGCTGATGTTCCCTACGACGAACTGGTGGAGATGGATGACATCAATCCCATCATGGAAACCGTGGAGGCTGTGATGGTGATCGGGGCCAATGACGTTGTCAATCCCGCTGCCAGAGAAGATGAAGGGAGCCCAATCTATGGAATGCCCGTGATCGAAGTAGACCGGGCCCGGACGGTGATCGTCAGCAAGCGATCCATGGCCACTGGTTTTGCCGGGATCCAGAATCCACTCTTCTTCAAGGACAACACGCGCATGCTCTTCGGCGATGCCAAAGCCAGCCTTCAGGCGCTCATTGCAGAGTTCAAGCACTGACTAGGGGCTCTTCGTTTCACGTTTCGCGTCCCGTGGCTCCCAACCTTAGGCGATCAGAGTAAATAAGAGTCCCGGGGCGGAAAAACGAAGACTAGAACCATGAGCCGATGAACCCATTTGTGACGGGTGCTGCCGCAGCCGGCTCTGCCCGTCTCGGTAGCCGCTCTAGCGGCTCCATCCGGCACAATGGTGTGCGTCTGTACGCGAATGAAGTATCCTGGTGAGCGGAAGATAATCTAATGCAATCGAAAGCTCCAGCTGCCCTCGTCATCACCCTGACGTTTTCCATCATGACGGGTTTTTCGGGTGAGGAAGCCGTACCAGAACAACCGATCAACCTGGCAGTGAAACCCGAAGTGAAAGGTGCCATGGCCATTGCCAATCTGAGGTGGCAGGACCAGTCCGACAACGAACTGGGCTTCGAAATCCTGCGCTCCCCCAACGGCGAAGATTTCTCTCTGATCGGATCCGTGGGAGCCAACACAGAGCGACATCGGGACGAGGTGGGTCGATACACAAACGGCGCCTTCGTGTACAAGGTCCGCGCGTTCAACGCGAAGGGAAGGAGTGAAGAGTCCAATCCCGCCTCCGTGTGGTTCTAGCAGTCCGTGATAAACGTCGCCCGCGGTCGCACGCTAGGAAACTGCGTTCGCTGGTAAGGCACGAGGAGAAAGTTGATGTTTGGGCATAGCCTGCGTCGGTTCGCCTTGCATCTGTACCCACGGCTCCGGCAACGCGGCCCGCGGGACTTTCACCACGTTCTGCTAACCACTCGTTGGGATTCTCACCAAAGGTTGCCGAAGCGCTCAGCTCATGCCATAAGTCTTCCATCTGTTCATTTTGCCCCCTGCAGTTCTTGGATCTGCCGTTTTGCATCAAGGATCGGGCTGAGAGTACACTCACTTGTTTTCAATAACAGTTGGCGCCGCAGTTCAGAACTTCCTACGCTCTGCCGGTGTCTTTGGTGACCGAGGCACAACTTGGCCAGTTTCGTCATAGGCGATGTTCACGGGTGTTACCGGACCCTTGTGTCTCTGCTGGGGGTGCTCGGCTACCGTTCAGGGGTCGATACGATCTGGATGGTGGGAGATCTCGTGAACCGCGGACCAGACTCTCTGGCAGTAACTCGCTGGGCCATCGACCAGGTCAATGTGGATACAGTTCTGGGGAATCACGAGCTTCTCCTGCTAGCCTGTGCCTGGGGTGTTGCAAAACCGCGGGAACACGACAATTTGGATTCGTTCTTGGAGGCCAAGGACTGTTTTCGACTTGTAGATTGGCTGCGACGACGGCCGCTCTTGGCCGAGCAGGAAGATCATATGATTGTTCATGGCGGTCTGCTGCCTCAGTGGACACTGGGAACCGCCAAGGCTCTGGCGCGGGAAGTCGAGAACAACCTGCGCAGTCCGGGTGCGGCCGACTTCCTGAAAAGGATCCTCAACGATCGCGAATGGAAGCAGGAGCAGGATCTCAGAGGGGAAGAACGAGCCCGGGCGGCAGCCCGGGTCTTCACGAGCTTAAGAACTTGTCGTCCGGATGGAGTTCCCTGTTTTCGCTTTACAGGTCCTCCGGAAGAAGCCCCCCGTTCTTATCGACCCTGGTACAAGCTTCGCAAAGACGACCACTGCAAGATTCTCTTTGGGCACTGGGCCGCTCTCGGTCATCGGCGTTTCCCTGGCTACGAAGGTCTGGATTCCGGGTGTGGCTGGGGGGGAGAGCTTACGGCCCTCAGGCTGGAGGACGGGGCGGTTTTCCAGGCTGAGAACCTTGACTTTGGCTGATTTCGTCTCTTCCGGCTGGAACAGGATCTAATGGCGACAAGACCTGAGCCAGTTGTCGAGTCACGACAGATTCAACCTCACGAATCGAGACGAAGTGTCCTAGCAGTGCGGACATCGAAGTTACCGGGCAGTCCCGGATGCCACAGGCGTCAATCATGCCGAAATAGTGCAGATCGGGAGCTACGTTCAATGCAAACCCGTGCATCGTGATCCACTTCCGCACACTCACGCCGATGGACGCTAGCTTTCCCTCTTCGGTCCAGACGCCGGTCAGACCCTTCCGGCGGTACCCGGTTAACCCAAACTCCGAAACCGTGCGCATGAGACACTCCTCGAGGTTGCGCAGGTAGGAGTGAATATCACGAGCGCGCCGGCGCAGGTCGAGTATAGGATAGCCGACGAGTTGCCCGGGTCCGTGGTAGGTGATATCTCCTCCACGGGAGACATCATAGGTGGGGATAGATGAATCGAGCTGAGGATCGGATTGGTCCGCCGTTCGAAAACTGCGCCCAACCGTAAAGACGTGAGGGTGTTCGAGCAGGAAGATTCTTTCGGGGCTGAGCCCGGCACTCACGGATTCAAGAGCCCGTTCCTGCAGAACTAGGGCCTCATCATAGGCAACCAAACCCAGGCTTTCGATTCTCACCGTTTCATTCTAACCCGGACGATTCACTGAGACCCATGAAAGGTCCAGGCTAATGTAGGGAGGCTGAGTGTTTTCTGTTTCGCATT
Source organism: uncultured Acidobacteriota bacterium (assembly GCA_964565865.1). GTDB lineage: Bacteria > Acidobacteriota > UBA6911 > RPQK01 > CBDAPI01 > CBDAPI01. Next base: position 8,917 of record CAZMGM010000042.1, read on the forward strand.
GCCATATTTCAGGTTCCATGAACTCTTCTCTACCTTCAATTAATAAGCAGCAACCCGTACACCGCCCAGGGCTGCTACAATCGAAAAGTCTTGCCTCTGAAGAGAATCAATCGCGTTATCTATCAGGAAGTCATCCCGCCGAGCGTGTTGGCTTTCATAGTCCTGACTTTCGTCGTGTTCAGTCGCGAGTTTGGACGCTTTACGGAACTCTTGATCAAGAAGAATGCCGATGGTGTCACCGTCCTCAAAGTGGTTCTCTTTCTGCTGCCCAGCATTCTGGTGTTCACGGTCCCGATCGCATTCCTGGTGGGGACTCTAATCGGGTTCAGCCGGCTCTCTTCCGAGAGCGAGATTGTAGCCATGCGAGCCGGCGGCGTCGGTCTGATCCAGCTCCTCAGCCCCGTCCTAAAGCTCGGGACGGGAGTCTCTTTGCTGACCCTGATGTTGACGCTCTTCCTGCTACCCCAGGGAAGTTGGAACCTCAAGGTGGTCCGCGAAGAGATTGGAGTGCAGCCCGTCCGCTCCCAAATCAAGCCGCGGGTATTCAACGAGGATTTTCCGGGCATCCTTCTCTACGTTCATGATGTCGAGGTGGGAAGTGACGTGTGGAAAGGGGTCCTGCTTGCCCGTGTGCCGGAAGAAGGCAGGCGCCAGGTCGTTCTGAGTCGCACCGGGCAGATAGTGATCGGACCGGATGCTCGCCGGGTTCAGGTTTTTCTGAAGGACGGAGCCAACTACGACTTTAACGAAAACGATCCGGGCCGATACAGCGTCAGCAGTTTTGGGTTGCTGGGAGTGGCGGTCGATCTCCCCGAAGCGGAGCCGGTTGCACAGCGGCCCAAGAAACCGATCGAGAAATCCGTACGGGAGTTATTGCGGGATGTTAGTCAAGCGCCCGGGGATGTGGAGTTCCAGAGTCGTATAGAGATACACAGACGAATTGCTCTGGCCTTTGCGCCACTTGTTTTTTCAGTTCTGGGAGTGACCCTAGGGATCAGGGCCCATCGCGGAGGACGTGGTTACGGAGCCATCGTCAGTCTGGTTGTAGCGTTTGCCTTCTATATGTTGTTTGCCACAGGGTCCAGAATGGCCAGTCAGGGGGCGATCCACTGGATTGTCGGAGTCTGGGGAGCGAATCTTCTGCTGGGAGCGGCGGCCCTGGCCAGCCTCCGATTCGCTTCTCTTGCAGCGGGAGACGGTTCGTTTTATTGGAGGCACGGTCGAAGTGGACGACTGCTCTCGTCCGTGGTTAGTGGGCTTGGCCAAGGGGCCAGACGGTTGCGTCTGGTACATCGGAAATTCGAACGCCGGAAGTCTCCAAAGGTGCGATTAGGACTCGCTCGCGTCATTGATCTATATCTGATCAAAACTTTCCTGATCTACGTGTTTCCGACCCTTTTCATCTGCCTGGGTTTGTTTTACCTCTTTACTTTTCTTGAGCTCATTGATGACCTGGTTGCAAACGAGCAGTCCTACGCTCTCCTGGCGGAATACTTCGTGTACCTTCTCCCTCACGCCTTGATGCTCTTGATTCCGATTTCGATGCTCATTGCAACTCTCACGACCTTCGGCCTGATGGAAAAGACGGCCCAGATGACCGCCTTCAAAGCCAGTGGAATAAGCCTCTACCGGTTGGCAGTTCCTGTCGTCATGGTGGCACTGGTGGCTAGTGTTGCAACGTTTCTTCTTCAGGAATACGTTTTGCCTTATGCCAATCAACGTCAGGATAATCTCCGAAACGTCATTCAGGGCCGTCCGATTCAAACCTTCTATCATCCCGGCCGCAACTGGATTTTCGGAGACGGAAACCGACTGTACAACTACAACTACTTCAATCCCGATCGAAATCTTTTTGCCGAGATTTCCATATACGAAATTGACATTTCCGGGAGCAGGCTGAACCGCCACATCTACGCCTATCGGTCTCAGTGGGACCGGGAGAAGCAGGCCTGGAATTTTCACCAGGGTTGGATCCGCGACCTCACTCCCGGGAACGAGGGTGTTACGTTTTTTGAGGATAACCTCCTGGAATTACCTGAGAAGCCGGAATACTTCGTGCGGGAGGTAAAGGAATCGACGAAAATGACCTATCTTGAGCTCAATCAGTATTTGAATACACTGCAGGAGGCTGGTCTGGAAGTGGGCCATTTGCGAACCGATCTACACACCAAGATTGCTTTTCCGTTCGTGAGTCTGGTTATGGCTGTCCTGGGAATCCCCTTTGCCCTCTCGGTAGGCAGGAAAGGGGCTCTCTACGGGGTGGCCGCCGGAGTCTTTCTGGGAATCTTCTACTGGGGAACATTCGGCGTTTTCGGTGTCCTGGGCACTAACGGGTTCTTGGCTCCTGCCCTCGCTGCCTGGGGACCTAATCTCATCTTTGCTTCCAGCAGTCTCGCTCTTCTTCTCAGCGCGCGCACCTAAACCCCAACCTTCAACATCCCCTGTGCTACCATGACCGCATGTTGCAGGTGGCTCGAGACCTTCGGATTGCGAGCCGTCTCCTTGTCAAACGAGGTCTGCCCGTCAATCTCATCTTTTT
>CAZMGM010000042.1:11465-18183 GCA_964565865.1 uncultured Acidobacteriota bacterium
GAAATGCAATCTCTTGTGCAAGCACTGTTTCTACTGGGAGGAACTTAACCGGCCCAAGAGAGAGCTATCCCTGGATGAAATCGAGGTAATTGCAAAGAGCCTTCCGAATCTTCTTTCTCTGTCTCTGACCGGTGGGGAGCCTTATTTGAGGCCTGATCTGCCTCGGATCGCGGCCGCGTTTGAGAAATACTCACGAGTTCAGAACATCCAGATTCCCTCCAATGGTCTCCTTGTGGACAAGACGATCGAGAGGGCCGCGGCGCTACTGAAACGGGTCAGGAAGGCACGGGTGTGTACCGGTGTCTCACTCGACGGTCCCAAGGAGATCCACGATGATATCCGCCAGAACGGTCGAAGCTTCGAACAGGCGATTCTCTGCCTCCAGGAATTCAAGAAACTAAAGAGTCAGCATCCTAATCTCTCGGTTGGAGTCGCCCTTACGGTTACCTCTGCAAACCAGTATGTTCTCGACGAGTTTTATCGCTACGTTGAGGAGGATCTGGAGCCCGACGCCATCACGATTACCCTGACCCGAGGCGATCCGATCGACTCGTCCCTGAAGAACGTAGACCTTATGAAATATCAGGTATTTGCCGAACGGGTGATTCGTTATCGCAAGGCTCACCGTATGAGTGACGGCTGGAAGGATCGCCTGATCATCGCGAAAGAAGAAGAAACCTACCGACTGATTGGGCAAGCCGCAAGTGCGACCTCCCGGATAGCGCCCTGCTACGGGGGTGAGTTGGTTGGTGTTCTGAGTGAGACCGGAGAGGTCTATGTGTGTGAAACCCTGGAGAAAAGCATGGGTAATGTCCGTGATTTCGATTGCGATTTTGGCGCTCTCTGGGGGGCGCAACAGGCTCGGAAAGCCCGAAGCTACCAGAAGGAACTCGGCTGTCAGTGTACCTATGAGTGCGCTATGAGCGTCAACACGCTATTCAATCCCCGCAAGGCAGCACGAATCTTCTGGAACGCGCTCTGAGTGGGTTATGGCGCTGGCCGCTGCTGGTGCGGTTCGGGCTGCTAGACCCTTGCGGTTTTTCCCCCAGCTTCTGCCGGGGCTCTGATTTACCTGCAACGGTGCGACGTAGAAAACATCAGGCCGTCAACCCATCTTCAGCCACCGTCTCAGATAGGACCTGAGGGTGAAATACTCGGAGACCAGCATTTCAAAGAACAGGAAAGCCGCTGCGTGAAAAGCGAACCAGAGACCCCTGCTTCGTTTGCAAAGCCTCAGAAACCTTAGATTGAAAAGTCCGAAACAGATGATGAGGACCAGACAAATAAACAACCCGGTGGGTTGAATCTCGGACAGCAGGCCCAGCGCCAGAGCAGGACCGGGAATAGCCAGCGAGAGGAGTCGCCGCCACCGGTGTGCCCGCAGGGCGAACGCCTTCTCTCCGGGGCCCAGCTTCAGTCCGGCTAGATTCTCGATCCGCCGGGAATTCTCGCTGAGAACCTGGCGAAGTCGGTAGTGTTTCAAATGGGTGCCGCTGATGCGTCGATCGATGATAAAGCGATAGCCTTGGCTTCCCAGTTTCACTCCAAGCTGGAAGTCCTCACCGGTGAGTAAATCGGTGTTGAAACCCTTAAACTCGAGCAGGAGTATGCGCTCGATACAGAAAACAGGGGTGTGAATGTAGGGGCTGAGGGCCTCGGTGCTCAGGTAGAGGTGACGTGTGTACAGGTTCTTGTAATTGGAAAGAAAATCAGCATGGGGCGTCTCCTCATCGTAGAGCCCCAGAACTCCCTTGACCTCAGGCCGGTGAGAGTAGAGATCCAGAGACTCCCGTATCCATTCGATGGCTTTGGAGGGTAACAAGACATCAGAGTCGAGGAACAGGACATAGGGGTGCGAGGCCTTTTGCATTCCCGTGTTCCGGGCCCCCGCCGGACCGGTTCGGCGGTCGTGGCGGATGAAACAGGGTGCCGGACTCCCCTGCCAGGTCCGTATGGCCACTTGGGTATCGTCTGACGAAGCATCGTCCACTACCAGCGTTTCAACCAACTTCAAGTGGTTTCGACTCAGAGCCTTAAGGCATTGTTCAAGATAATGATGGGAGTTTCGCGTCGGAATAACGACGCTGAGAGGATAGGCGTCTGCTAACTGCTCCCTGGTAAGGGGTCTGGCCGTGCGGCGGCGAGTTGAGGTTGACAATGTTTCTCCTGTCCGAAGCAGGTGCTGGCGGTACCCACGACGTGCCCTGGCTTCCGGTATTCACTACGTTACCTCGATGAGGACTCACGGGGGTTGCTCCGCCGGGCACCAATCGGGGCGAAACTTGTCTCCCAATCAGCCTGGCCGTGCACCCGAGTTGCGCGTGCGTCTTTCTCTGATCCAAGAGCGTGAACGCCGAGTGATATAAAATATCCGCTCGGGCCTGCCCAATGGAACTGCACTCACCAATTTATCTTCTATTTTTGGTCGTGGCTGCCGCAATGTTGACGGTCGTCAGGAGCCGCGCTGGACGGATGCTCCTTTTTCTGGGTCTGAGCTACGGGTTTTATCTGGGTTGGAGCGCAACCCTGCTGCTGCTGCTCCTGGCCTCGTCTCTGTTCAACTTTATAATGTTTCGACTTTTGGGGCGACATCGGTCCTCCAGTCTGATCTGGGTGGGTGTCGCGGTCAATCTCTTGATTTTGCTGTCGGCGCGTAGCCTAAGTACATGGCTAGCTCCGGCCGTCCCAGAACTAGGGCTGCTGCCGGTCGGGGTTTCTTTTTACACGTTGCAGGGTCTCGGCTCGCTGATCGACCGCTATCGGGGATACGACGAGCAGCTGTCAGTGTTGGAGTTTCTGGTCTTCATGGCTCTGTGGCCAGTGATTCTAGCCGGTCCCATCTGCCGACTCCCTGAAATGCTCCCTCAGTTCCGACAGACTCGCGCCTGGGTAGAGGCCCGGTGGGAAGGCATTCGGAGAATTGTCCTGGGACTGTTTATGAAAGTGGTTCTGGCAGACTCGTTGGCACAGGGGCTGTTCGGTAAGGGAGGTGTCGACTCCGGCTTCGATCAGGCGCAGGTCTGGAGTTCCACAGATGTCGTTTCCCTCGCTTTCGGCTACGGCCTGCAACTGTTCTTCGACTTTGCGGGATACAGCCACATCGCAATAGGATCGGCCTTGCTGGTGGGAATCCGATTACGGGAGAACTTTCGCAGCCCTTTTGAGGCGATCTCTCCAAGCGATTTCTGGACCCGCTGGCACGTGTCACTCTCCTCTTGGATCCGAGATTACGTGTTTTTCCCACTAGCCGCCCGGTGGAGAAGCCAAAAGGGTCGTTTACTGGCCGTTGTTGGGGCGATGTGTGTGTTCGGGGCCTGGCATGGGCTAACGGCAACTTTTGTGATCTGGGGCTTGTATCATGGTCTGGCACTGAGCATTCAGAGAGTTCTTGAGAGAAGTAGTCTGCCGATCCTCAAGGCGCCCTCCATTGTGCGCTGGGCGTTGACTTGCCTCTTCATCAATCTGGGCTGGGTTCTTTTTCGTGTTGACAGTTTGGAACAGGCGGGACGAATGTATGGAGCGCTGTTTTCGATCGGGCAGCCGGCCAGCATGAGTGCCAGCTTCCAATTCGTTGTGATCGCGATGATGGCTGGACATCTTCTCCTGTGTGTGTTGAGACCATGGTTCCTCAAGTGGACGGACGGAAACCAGATTCAGGCCGTTCTCCGCCTGGTGTCACCGGCCTATGTGGCGGCAATGTTATTGCTGACGTTGGCCTGGGGCGAAGGTCAGTCTCCTTTCGTTTACGTCCAATTCTAGATACGCCTGGCAAAGCGATGGGTACCAGTTCCGAAAAGAAAGCAGTCGACCTTCCCGAGGAAGGTGGTCTGCTACACGACTGTGCGGGATCGTGGATTGCGGGTGAAACCTGTCTGACCGTGTGGAAACCTGGCAGTGAGCCCGAATTCGAATCGCTCAGTTTCGGAACTTTTCAACGACTCTCACACAGAGCCGCTGGGTGGATGGTGGACGCGGGGGTAGAGATCGGTGACACCGTCATTCTCCTGATCCGTCATCCGGCCCTGCTGATGGTCGTTTTCTGGGGCGCCGTGCTGAGGGGAGCGGTTCCGACCATCCTGGCCTATCCGAATTTCAAGATGGATCGGGAAAAATATGCCTTCGGTTTGGCTGGTGTCACGGCTAAGACCAGGTCCCGCCTGGTCATTGCCGATTCAGAATTCCCTCCTGATCTGAGTGCGTTGATTGATCTGCCCGGCGGATCGTCGCTTCGAGAAATCAGCCGGCAGGCCGTTGAGGCATCTCTCCCCTTTACCTCCGACCCGCGGATCAACCCGGATCATCCTGTGCTGCTGCAACATTCAGCTGGAACCACCGGTCTCCAAAAAGGAGTGATGCTCAGCCACCGCCAGGTGCTGCGGCAGCTCAGGAAACTGGCCCGCCATCTGGAATTGCATCGCACCGACCGGATCGCAAGTTGGCTCCCTCTCTATCACGACATGGGTTTGATAGCTTGTTTTCTCCTGCCCCTTGTGGCTGGTCTTCCCATGGTGGTGCAAACTCCTGACGACTGGGTGCTTCGACCCTTGTCTTTTCTTCAGATTGTCACCCGGTTCCGGGCTACGCGTTCCTGGCTTCCCAATTTTGCCTTCGCTTTCCTGAGCAGGAGTGCCAGGCCGGCCCAGCTTGTGGGGCTGGATCTTTCTTCGTTGCAGTCACTAATCAACTGCTCCGAGCCGGTTACGGACGCGGCGATGAACTCGTTTTACGAAACCTTTAAGGATCACGGCCTCTCGGCGTCGGCGATGGAGACTAGCTACGCAATGGCGGAGAATGTTTTTGCCGTGACACATTCGGTCCGGGGGCGACCCGCTGCCAGGTTCGCCGTGGATCGAAGCTGTTTGACCCCGGGGAAAGTGATTCGACCGACCGGCGATCTCGGCCGGTCACTGACTCTGGTTTCATCGGGTACCTGTCTGGAGGATACCGAGCTGCAGGTTCGCGTCCACAACCGACGGTTGGGCGAGGGAGAGGTGGGAGAAATTTGGGTCCGGAGCGACTGTCTTTTTGACTCTTATGTGGAAAGTGCTGATTTGGAGGAAGTTCTCGAAGGGGACTGGTTCAAGACCGGTGACGTCGGTTTCCTCAGCCGGGGTGAGCTTTATGTTCTAGGCCGGCTCGACGATGTGATGATCATCGGCGGACGAAACGTGTATTCGACAGATGTCGAGGAGGTCGTGTCCCGGCATCCCTCGATTCACGCAGGGAGAGTGGTTGCGTTTGGAATCGCAAGCCGGGAGAGTGGCACACAGGACCTGATTGTGATCGCAGAATTGAACAGGATTGCAGAGCTGGTCGAGATTCTGGCCGCGGAAAGGGAATTGCACGAGAGGATTGTCTCCGATCTGGGAATCGCGCCTCGTATCGTTCGGGTAGTGGCTCCTGGCTGGATCGTGAAGAGCACCGCAGGGAAGCCGGCTCGGAGGGCAACCCGGGCCAGATTCCTAGACAAGAATGCGGATCTAGCGGAGCAGTACGGATGGACGGCCGGCCCGTGGAACGGTTGAGTAACGACATTATCCAGGCGCTCCTCGAGAGGAGCCTTCTCCGGTCCGATCAGTGCATCGGTCCGAACACTCCCCTTGTCTCATCTGGATTGATTGACTCTTTCGGCCTGGTGGAAGTCCTGGAAGTCCTGGAGAGGGTTACCGGTCTTAGCATCCCAGCTGGCCGAATCGGCCCAGAGGATCTAGACACGATCGAATCTATGATTCGGGCTGCCAATCAGTGGGGCAAGAAGCAATGACTCCGGTTTCCAGAAGAAGAACAATCCTCTCCTGGGCTTTTTATGACTGGGCCAACTCCGCGTTCGCAACCACGGTAATGGCCGCCTTCTTCCCGGTATTTTTCTCAAGTTATCGAAGCGTCCAGCATTCTGCGGCAGAAATCAATTTTCAGCTGGGCGCGATCAACTCGATATCTAGCCTCATCGTCGTGGTGTTGGCTCCGGTCCTCGGTGCGATCGCTGATCAGGGAAGCAGCCGCAAGAAGTTCCTGATCTTCTTTGCTTTCCTGGGTTCTCTTGCCACGGCTAATTTATTTCTGGTGGCCCGCGGCGATTGGAAACTGGCGGCCCTCGCTTATATTCTCGGGGCCATTGGGTTTTCTGGTGCCAACACCTTCTATGATGCCCTCCTGGTGGGAGTAGCGACCCCGCGGCAAAGAGACTGGGTCTCAGCTCTGGGCTTCTCACTTGGGTACCTGGGGGGAGGTCTTCTATTTGCATTCAACATAGCCATGGTCACTTACCCCGCCTTCTTCGGACTTCGGGATGCCGAGCAGGCGGTAAGCCTCTCCTTCCTGACGGTGGGGCTCTGGTGGCTCGTTTTTACAGTGCCCCTCGCCCTCTGGGTGGAAGAACCAGATTTTGGAACCAGGCGCTTTTCCGGAATTCGGGTGGTGAGAGAGGGCTTCGCGCAGCTTCGGTCCACCTTTAGAGAGACAAGAAGATTGCGAGCCGTGTCCATGTTCCTCATCGGATACTGGCTTTACATCGACGGTGTGGACACGATTGTAAGGATGGCCGCAGCTTATGGGCTTTCCATTGGGCTGAATCAGAATCATATAATCCAGGCCCTCCTGCTGACGCAGTTTGTGGGTGTTCCTGCGGCCCTGCTCGTTGGTAAGATCGGTCAGTCAAGTGGGCCCCGCTCTGGGATACTCATCTGGATTGCTGTTTACGTGGTTGCGACGACCGGGG
>CAZMGM010000043.1:0-18047 GCA_964565865.1 uncultured Acidobacteriota bacterium
GTTCCAGCCCAGAGGCTGTCGGGAAAGGGGCCTTCCTTAGCGTCGTAGGAGTGGGCCTGTTTGAAAAGAATACCTGGAAAATGGATGATCTGGAAATCTATGTGTCCCCGTGATTCTTTGAGAAGCGCGGCTGCGAGAATGATCAGCCCAGGAACCTGGCCAAAAGCGTCACCGTGAAATAATTTTGTATGTAACAGTTTTATCCTTATTGTTGAATCCCCTATCCATGTGTTACCTCAAGTCCAATTAATAGGAGATATCTTATGGCTAAAGGTCTAGACAAAAAAAAGAACGTAAAGAAAAAAGGTAAAACACTTAAAGAAAAGAGAGCAGCAAAAAAAGAGAAGAAAGGCTCTTTTCAAGCTAAATAGATGAATGCTTAAACGATGGTAAACAACACTTACATACGAATTCACTACACTTCCGCTCCTCGTCCTCATAACTCGTCATTTAATTGCTCCGTCTTTTCGGGGTCAGGGGTGATCTCGGGTTTATAGGCGTAGCTTCCATGGGTCCAACCGCATCTTCACAACTTTGGCTGGCACCCCTGTGGCGATCTGTTCGAGCTTAGCTTGCCAAAGTGTGAAGTCACCGATAACATGGACTCGCTTAGAAAGTTTCTACTGCATCGAACATCCCACGTAAACGAGTATGAAAACAAGATTTTTCTCCTGGACTCTACTGTTCTTTCTCGTTGCTCCCGTCGCTAGCCTGGCCCAGCTTGGACGCATTCAAGGCACGGTTACCGACACAGAAGGTAACCCTCTCAAGGACACTCAGATCCTGATTGAGGGCATGGACGTGAAGCGCAAGTACAAACTCAAGACCAACAAGAAGGGCAAGTACATGCACGTCGGGATTGCCTACCCGGGCCGCTATCGGATCATTGTCGCCAAGGAAGGGTACCTCCGCCAGTACATGACAGGAGCTCAGTCGTCCATGGACATCTTCGACAAAGACAAGGGTCTTTACAACTTCAAGCTCGTGGAAGGAGACCATAACACCAAGTTTGATTTCGAGATAACACCTGAGGAGCGGGCCCAGAGGAAAAAGCGGCAGAGGGAGGAGGAAAAAGCGGCTGCTCTGGAAGAAAAACTCAGTGAATTGTATGACCTGGGTCAAGCTCTATTGGGAAATGGGCAGTACGCAGATGCTATTGGTGTCTTCTTGTCCGCCATCAAGCTGGACGCGGTACAACCCGCGGTTTGGACAGCTCTGGGACAGGCTTATCAGAAAGTCAAACGGCTCCAGGATGCTCTGATAGCGTTTAAGAATGCCTCGGCGCTAGCACCGAACTCTGCCCTCTACCAGAATATGGGAAACATCTACAGGGACTTGAAGGAACCCGAAAAGGCTCAGGAAATGTACGACAAATCCCTGGAGTTGAGCGCGGGAAGCCCTCCCTCCGTAACCGAGTAAATTTGGGCGCTACCGCATCTTCACAACCTTAGCTGGCTCACCTGTGGCGATCTGTTCGAGCTTCGCTGCCCATCTCTCCAGTGCCTCGCGCATCTCTGGCAGCTTATCCCAGCGGTTATAAACGGATGTGACCTGTCGATCCGCCCACCTGTGGCCCAAAATCTTTGCTATCAAGACATCATCCACTCCTGTGAGTTTGGATAGCTCTGTTGCAACCGTGCGCCGGAGATCATGTGCGGTGAAATGGTCGAGACTCGACCCCAAGGAATTTCGCAGCCGCTTCATTCCCGGTGCCAGGTTCTTGATGTGAGGCGTGCTTTGGATCCGGGAAGGAAAGACCCAGTTATCACTCGTTGCTTCTTTCTTGAGGTTGTTGAGGCATTCCAGAGCTGCTCGTGACAATGGGACTCGATGCTCCTGCCGGTTCTTCATCTTCAGTCTTGGAATAATCCAGAGCTCTTCCTCCCAGTCGAGCTCCTTCCAGCTCATGGCTTTGACCTCACCGCTGCGTTGCCCTGTTAAGAGCATGAGCCGACAGATCGATGAATACGGTTCCTCGAAGCCTTTTAAAGCCCTCCACAAGGTCGCTATTTCCTTCCTGCTTAGGACACGGTCGCGGCTCTTTTCCTTGCCTCCTGGCAAGGGTACATCTTGGCACGGGTTAACACTGTCTACAGGGAGGTAGCCTTTATTCCGAGCGAATGCGAAAACAGTACTTAGAAGCGCCCGGGTCCGGTTGGCCATCACCCTAGAGCCGCGGGCTACGATAGCATCCAGAATCTTCTCGACATCAGCCTGAGTAATCAGCCGAATGTCCCGGTCTCCCAAGGCTGGCAGCAGATCGTTTTTGATGATCCGCCTGTCCCCGTGCTGGCTACTCAGCGCCTTATGAACTTTTGCATGATCCCGCATATACAGGTTGGCCAGTTCCCGAAAACGCATAGCATTTCGGGCCGCCGTCTTCTGCTTCGAGGGGTCCTCGCCGTTGACCACTTGGCCGGAGAGCTTTCGGGCCAGTGCCCTGGCCTTTCCCAGACTTAGGTGCGGATAGTGGCCAATGCCGTAACGTCTCCACCGGCCGGCTGGGTTCCGGTATATGAACGTCCACGTCTTCAGCCCCTTAGGGCTGATCCGCAACATTAATGAACCAGGGGCGTTAAATCCTGCATCAATAACTTCCTGCAATTTTCCCGAGCTGGCCTTAGCAGCTCTCACCCACGGGTCGGTAAGATGGTAAACTTCGCTCATCTCTAAAACTCGTCAATCTAAAAAATGGCAACAATTTGGCAACAACTCTCCGTGGACTCCCCTGACACACAGTGAAACAATATGAACACATGATACCATGCTTAGTGTTCATAATAAAGGAGTTATGCAGGGAGAAATGAAATAGCATGAAACGGGGTGAAACAGGTAGGATGTTGACTCGCACTCAGTACTCAGAGAACATACGGATGGCCCTAACAACTCTTAAGAGCCACAAGTTTCGCAGTTTTCTCACCGTGCTGGGAGTCATCATCGGCGTGCTTACGGTTGTGATGATCTCGTCGATACTCACCGGCGTCAGAAAGAACCTGATTGGACTGGTTCAGGAGTACGGCACGAACAATATCTATGCCTTTCACTTGAAGTCCGGATTGCAGGGGATTCCATCCCGGGAGGAGATAGAGCGCAAGCCTCTCACTGTCGAGGATGCCCGGGCTCTGAGGGCTACATCGACGGCGATCGAAGAAGTAGCCTATCAAGCAGTATCACTTGTCCACTGGCAGGGTCGAACGGTCCGCTATCGATCAGAGCGTTTCAGCAGGGCCCAGATCAGTGGAGTCTCGCCCCAGTTTCCTAGTGTTATCAACACCACCCTGCAGGAAGGCAGGTTTCTGTCCGCCAGCGACAATTTTCGGGCCGCTGACGTTGGGATTATCGGTTCCAACGTGGTCGAAGCTCTCTTTCCCCACACCAGCCGGGTGCTGGGTCGCTCCATCACATTGGACGGTTACCCCATTACCGTAGTGGGGGTTCTGGGCAAACGCACAAACTCGCTGTTTGGCGAGACCGACGACGACAATGCGGTGTTCATTCCCTACCGAACCATGCGCAAGCTGAGCCCCGAAGACAGGTTTCTGATGATCATCGTACAGGCCGTCGAGGGTGAGCTGGCTCGAGCCATGGATGAGGCTGAAGCGATTCTGAGGCGACAGCGGGGTCTCCGATTCGATCAGGCGAACAACTTCGATCTCACTACAGCTGACAAGATGATCGAACAGTTTGATGCACTGACCGCAACAATGGGCCTGATCGCAATCGCCATCTCAGCGATTGGCCTAATGGTTGGAGGAATCGGAGTCATGAACATCATGCTCGTTTCAGTGACCGAACGAACCAGGGAGATTGGCCTCCGCAAAGCTGTGGGAGCGAAGAGACAGGACATTATTTTCCAGTTTCTCTTCGAAGCCATGACGCTGACCACACTGGGGGGGCTGATCGGGATCCTACTTTCCATTGTGGGAAGCTACGTCCTGGCCTTCGCCATGCCTACTCTGCCAGCCACGATTCCTTTGTGGGCACTCACCGCCGGTTTCTCCGTTTCCCTCTCTGTAGGTCTGGTTTTTGGTGTTTTCCCGGCGTTCAAGGCAGCTTCACTCGACCCTATTGAAAGCCTGAGGTGGGAATAGTCGTTTCGACAACGGTAAGCTTACGCTCTACCGTTCTGTGCACCATCTTACCTGGGCAGCAAGACAGAACGGCAGGGCGTGAGGCTGCCGTTTCCCTGCACGCATCACTTGTCGAGCTTACGGAGCTTCCTCTGAAGCTCCGTAATAGCGTAGGGCTTGGCCAGGGTTTCGGTCCCACCCGCCTTGAGGACGTCCCCATCATCACCTTTCATGGCAGCAGCCGTGATGGCAAGGATCGGCAACTTCACTGACAGTCTACCCCGAATCTCCCTGATGACACGATAACCCCCTTCTGCCGGAATCATCATGTCCACGATCACAATTTGAGGTTTGAATTGAAGAAGGGGCTCGAGGTAACTGGAGGATGCAGAAAAGGAAAGGACTTTGTAGCCAAAGCTCTGGAGAACAAACTTGATCGAGTAGATGTCGTCGGCAATCTCTTCAACTACCGCTACCCGAAACTCTCTTTCAGAAGGCTTTGCAGCGGAGCGCTTCGGCATCAGGAGTCACGCAGTTCTTTCTGCAGGAGTTCATTGACCATTTTCGGATTTGCCTGACCGCCAGTTCGCCTCATTACCTGACCCACAAAGAATCCAAGAAGGCCGGTCTTGCCAGCCCGATACGCATTCAGTTCCTGGGGGTGATTCTGCAGCACTTCGCTCACAATTTTCAGCAGTTCTTGCTGATCGTCAATCTGGCTCCATCCGTGTTCCGCGACGACATCATCGGGATCCTTACCAGTCCGAGCGGCGATCTCCAGAACCTGCCTGGCAATCCGGTTGCCGATCGTGCCCTTCTCGACCAGACCGATCAGCTTTGCAAGCGCCCCGGGAATGAGCAGGGTCTCGGAAAGTTTCGAGCGGAAGCTCTGCTTGAGAAGGCGGGCCAGTTCACCGAGCATCCAGTTCAGCACTGTTTTGGGAGGAGCGCCTGCGGTAACGGTTGCTTCGAAGAAATTGGAGTATTCCTGGCTCTGGGTAAGCTGGAGCGCCTCTGCCAGGGTCAGCCCAAAGGCCTCTATGAAACGATGTTGTTTTTCTTCAGGAACCTCCGGCAAACTGTCCCGCAACTCTACCATCCAAGACTCCGATATGTGGAGAGGTGCGAGATCGGGATCCGGAAAGTATCGATAGTCGTGAGCAAATTCTTTGCTCCTCATGAGAAACGTCCTTTGGCGTTCTTCGTCCCAGAGTCGTGTTTCCTGTTCGATCGAACCTCTCTCTCTCAGCACCTTCTCCTGCCGCCCGATCTCAAATTCGAGCGCCTTGCGCAGAAAGCGGAATGAATTCAGGTTTTTGATTTCCGTCTTTGTCCCGAGTTCGAGGGTACCCGCTTCGCGTAAAGACACGTTGGCATCGCAGCGGAGACTTCCCTGCTCCATATTGCCGTCGCACACGCCCAGGTAGAGTAGACGGCGGTGAACGGAAGTGAGAAAGTCATGGGCCTGGCGGGGTGTTCTTAGATCAGGTTCAGTTACGATCTCAATCAGCGGAACGCCCGTTCGGTTCAAGTCCACGTATGAGCAGCCGTCACTTCGATGAATCGATTTTCCGGCATCGTCCTCGAGGTGAACCCGGTGAATACCAAACTCCAGGAACTGGAGTTGTTCACTTCCCATCTCCAAGGTGAGAATCTCAAGCCTGCCTTTCTGCGCAAGAGGCAGGGCGTACTGCGAGATCTGGTAGCCTTTGGGGAGATCCGGGTAAAAATAGTTCTTGCGGGCAAATACAGAAGCTCGGTTGATTGCACAGCCCAGGGACAGTGCCGCCTGAATAGCCATGCCTATGGCCTCACGGTTGACAACTGGAAGCGCCCCCGGGAGGCCCAGACAAACGGGGCACGTGTTGCTGTTCGGAGAAGCTCCGAAGCTGGTGCTGCAGGAGCAGAACAGCTTCGAGCGGGTCAATAACTGCGCGTGAATCTCGAGGCCGATGACGGCTTCTAATGAAAGTCCCAACGTTCAACTGTCCGTGTCAAGCCCTCCGCCGCTGGCAACTTGACAGCCTTAAGTGCGGAGAGTCTAGCCCTGGATGCTGCCATCGTGTCACCCGTCGTTTGTACTCATGACGCGCTCCAGAGCTTGGGCCACTGCCTTGCGGCTCTCACCCGGAGCCTCCACCCAGACCAGATTTGATTCTCCACGAAACCAGGTCATTTGCCGTTTGGCGTAGCGACGGGTGTCTCTGCTGGTTTTTTCCACGGCTTCTTCTAGACTGATGTTCCCGGTAAGGCAGGAGATCGCCTGGCGGTAACCGATGGCTTCGAAGCCCTTACAATCAGGCGAGAATCCCTGATCCATGATCCCCTGAACCTCTTCCAGGAGCCCGGCCCGAAACATGCTGCGGACGCGCGCATTGATTCTATCATAGAGAGTTTGACGATCCAGACGAAGGCCGATTTTGACCACGCGAAAGCCTGTCAGGGGCCTTCGTTCGACCTGCATATCGCTGATGGGGCGTCCGGTCTGATGGTAGACCTCCAGGGCCCTTACAATCCGGACCGTGTCTTTTGCCTGAATCCTTTCTGCCGCTACGGGATCTACCTCCGAAAGCCGGGCATAGAGTCTGGCGCTATCCCCCCGAGCCGCTATCCGGTTCAGGTGCTGGCGATATTCCAGGGAGCGACTCGGTCCTTCGAACACGCCCTGCAGAAGAGCTCTCAAGTAGAGGCCGGTTCCTCCCACCACCATCGCAGTCCGATCGCGCCCGGCAATTTCGCGACAGATAGCCCTGGATTCCACCATATACTGTCCGGCGCTGTACCATTGATCGGGATCGATGTGGTCGTAGAGGTGGTGGGGGGTCGCAGCTCGATCGGCCAGAGAGGGCTTGGCCGTACCAATGTCCATACCCCTGACAAGCTGCATCGAATCACAATTTACGATCTCGCCGGGAAGTTTTTCGGAGATGCCAAAAGCCAGGCTGCTCTTGCCCGTGGCCGTAGGTCCAACAATGGCGAGGAGGACAGGTTCACCCGGCGGTTTCACTGGCTCACGGCGTCCCGGTCTGTGGGGAGCCGGTAAGGGGGCTGCGCATCTCGCCGAGCAAGGTAAGCGCCACCTCGAGGGCAGCCCGACCCTGGCTTGCATTGCAGGGCCCGGGCCAAGCCGTCTGCTCCTCTCCCCGGGCACAACTCAGGAACGAGGAGATTTCGGCCCGAAGAGGCTCCATCGGTTCACCCTTCACGATCTGATGCTGGATTCTTTTCCCTCCATTGGCCTCCACCAGCCCGAAAATTTCCGTCTCTTTCTTCCGGAAGTCCAGAGAGAGGTATTGTCCGGGCTGAAAGAACCGCAGCTTTCGGACCCTCTCACTGGAAACTCGGCTGGCTGTAAGGTTGGCAACACAACCGTTTTTAAACTCAAGTCTGGCATTGGCAATATCGATCCTGGTTGTGAGGACCGGAACTCCGGCTGAGCGAATCTCCACCAGTGGCGCATGGACCAGCGAAAGAACCAAGTCGAGATCGTGAATCATCAGATCTAGAACTACATCGACATCCAGGCTCCTCCCCACGAACACTCCCAGCCGATGACCTTCAAAAAAAAGGGGCCTCGAGAGGTGAGGACCCAGAGCCGTCACGGCCGGATTGAAGCGCTCCGTGTGCCCCACGTGCAAGACTTTCCCCGATGCTTCCTGAGCGGCAATGAGCTGGTCCGCACCGTCGAGAGTGTGGGCCACCGGCTTCTCCACGAGAACATGTAGGCCGCCCTCAAGGAGCGCGGCGCCCATCTGAGCGTGGAGAATCGTGGGCACTGCCAGGCTGACTGCATCGACCACTCCGATCAGCTCGCGATAGTCAGTGAACACCTCGCAGCCGAATGTGCGGGCTACCCTTTCGGCCCTATCCGGAAGAGCATCGACGACACCCATGAGTCGGGCCCCGGGTAGCTCGTGATAGATCCGAGCGTGATGACTTCCCAGCGAACCGACTCCCACGACGGCCGTCTTCAAGCCCGGACTCATGGAGACTCCGAAACAATACTGATGCCGAGTTCGTTGGCTCCGGCAAGAAACTTCTCTCGATCCAGAAGCAACGTCTTTCCTGCGTCCACGGCTATTGCGGTCACTCCACATTTCCCCAGGATCTCGAGGGTGTCGAGGCCCAGGACCGGGACATCAAATCTCATATCCTGCTCCGGCCGAGCTGCTTTGATCAGGGTCAGACTCTGCCCTCCTGTCAGGCGTGCCGCCCTTTCAACAGTCTCGTCTGTCCCTTCCATAGCTTCCACTGCCACTACGGCGCAATCCTTGACCACAATACTTTGGCCTAGATCGAGCGCGGCCAGCTGGCGCGCGACAGGACGACCGTACTCAATGTCCTTCCACTCGGCCTCGGTCGGCTCCCGCTCGGTCAACACGCCGCTCCCCGACATCAGATCCTTCAGGAACATCGTCGAATCGAGCAGCTTGATGCCGTTCTTTTCCAAGACATCCACGACTCCCCGAATCAGGGATTCCGTGTTCCTTTTGGGGAGCGACATGAGGACCTTGACCATGGTCAGATCGGGCATTGCCGAAAGCAGTTTTCTGGATGCTGGGGTGTTGGGGGAAAAAATCTGAGAGTGACGAACCTGGCCGGCCATAAGGGCTTGCTCAACTCCATGTCTTTTGAAAAGACGGATCAGTTTCCCCAATTGTCCGAGGGCAATCCAGTGAAGGGTGCATCCCTCTCCTGCGCGCGCGACCGAGTCCGCCACTTTTGTTGAGGCTTCCTCCCTGATCGCTGCCACCACCATGGGGATCTGTTTCCTACCGGCCTCCCTGACGACCAATATAGGGAATCGACCACCTCCAGCAATTAGGCCAAGGGGCCTGGGGCCTTGTTCAGGATTCATTGGACCGATCCGATGTGGCACGAACGAATCCCCGTTCCGAGTTCCTGACGAAATCAATCAGGATGCGAACAGCTTCCACCCGTTCCTGCCCAGCGGCCAGTTCCACCACAGCTTCCTCCACCCGCATGCCTTTTCTAAACAGCACACGATAGGCTCGTTTCAGTTGGGAGATTTCCTCGCTCGAAAAGCCTTTTCTTTCCAGTCCGATCTGGTTGATCCCGTAGATTCGAGCCTGATTCCTGCTGCCCACGGTCTTGATGAAGGGCAAAGCATCCCGGGTCAGGACCGAGTAGGCTCCCACAAAGGCATAGGGCCCGACACGGCAGAACTGCTGGACTCCCACAAATCCCCCCAGGATGGCATGATCGCCCACCTCTACATGTCCGGCAAGCGAGGCGCAGTTCGAAAAAACGGTACCGTTTCCGATCACGCAATCATGGGCGACATGCACGCTGGTCATGAAAAGGTTGTCGTTCCCGATCAAGGTCTCTTTGATCCCTCCCAGGGTGCCCCGGTTCAGAGTCACGAATTCCCGGATTCGATTTCGATCGCCAATTCGCAGCCAGGAGCGTTCTCCCTTGTACTTGAGGTCCTGGGGAATAGTCCCTACCGAAGCCTGCCCCAGAATCAGGTTCTCGCGGCCGATCTCGGTAGGGCCGTCAATGACAACGTGGGGACCGATGCGAGTGTCGTTCCCAATGGAAACATCCTCACCGATGATACTGTAGGGGCCGATCTCGACTCCGCTTCCCAGACTCGCAGACAGCGAGATAATGGCCGTAGGATGAATTTCCGCGCTCTGGACTTCAGTCATGCCGCTCCTGGTCGTAGGCCGCCCGATCCACCAGCGAGAACATGATTCCGGCTTCGCATACGAGCTGGCCGTCCACATGGACCTTGCCGCTCAGTTTTCCGATTCTGGGCTTCATCCGATCCACCACCATCTCCACCTCGAGCTGGTCTCCGGGCCGCACTGGCTTCCTGAATCTGGCGTTTTCGATGCCTATAAAAAAGACCAGCTTGTCGTCCCGGTTCTCCAGGGATTCAAACACGAGACACCCTCCCACCTGGGCCATGCACTCCACGATCAGAACACCTGGCATGATCGGAACACCGGGAAAGTGTCCCTGGAAAAAGGGTTCGTTGATCGTCACGTTCTTCAAACCGACAATCCGTTTCCCCGGTTCGTATTCGATAATTCGATCGACCAGTAAGCAGGGATATCGATGGGGAAGAAAACTTAGAATCTCCTGAATATCAAACATGCTCGTTCCCTCCCGACCCTAGCTCCTCATCGGCCTGGTCCTGGAGGCGGCCTTTGAGGCTTCGCCATTTGCGGTAGAACTCCGGCAGCCGCCGGATCAGGGCCTCGGCCCGCAATTGTTCCCTGTGGCTACGGCAGTGAAGTCCCGATACGACGCTTCCCGACTCTACATCTTTCGTTACCGCAGTCTTTTGCATGATCGTCACGTTGTCCCCGATCTTAACCTGATGGCTGACGCCAGCCTGCCCGGCAATCAGGCAATAGTCACCGATCTCAACGCTCCCCGAGATCCCCACGCATCCTACAATGATGGTGTGCTTCCCAATCCGGCAGTTGTGACCCACATGAACCAGGTTATCCAACTTGCTGCCCTTCCCGATCAACGTGGCTCCAAAAGTGGCGCGATCGATGCAGCTGTTGGCGCCGATCTCGACGTCATCCTCTACGATGACCGTACCCGTCTGTTCGATCTTGAAATGGCCCTCCGAGTGACCTGCATATCCGAATCCATCGGCTCCCACAACACAGCCACTATGCAGGATCACACGCCGTCCAATCGTGACCCCGGGGTAAAGTGTGACATTGGCATTCAGTATCGTACCCTCGCCGATTCGACATCCTTCTCCGATGCTGCTGCCGGCACCGATCGTCACCTGATCCGAGATCTCTACTCTGTTTCCAACGTTGACAAAAGGTGCCACCGATACCTGGCTTGAAATCTGACAGTTTGTACCGACAGAAGCCAGGGAGGAGACGCCACTGGCCTGAAACGGCGTGGAGGACAGGAGCTGCAGAACCTTGGCAAAAGCGAGTTTCGGGTTGGAAACCCGTAACAGGGCCTTGCCAGACTCAGGTATCAGCTGGCTGACGATCACGGCCGAGGCAGCGGTTGAATCGAGTCTTTCCAGATAACTAGAAGTCGCGGCGTAGGTGATATCTCCTTCAACAGCCGTATCGAAGGACTGGGCTCTCCGTATGACCAGCCCACGGTCCCCAGCCACTTCTGCCTCGACGAGCTGAGCCAGACGCGCAAGTTTGTACACGCGTTGGATTTAATAACAGGCCATTCGGAAGGTCAACCCGGTACTTTCGCTGTGTCTCTGGTGATTACTGGTTGCTGGTGAGAAATCGTGTTCTGTGGAGCTGAATCCTACGACGGAATCTTAGCTGCCCGGGAAAACCCAGCACCAGAGGTTCACTCCCAATCTGATGGGGACAGGGCGAGGAACCAAGAACCAGGAACAGGAACGAGAAACAGCCCGGGAACAGCTACTGGCAATCCACACCTCAGAGCCTTCAGATATCAGGTTGGGGCGGGATTTCAGGGTCTCCTACTGTCCCGAACTCGTACCGGCTGCAGCAACGGGATACCTGGTGTTGTAGCGGGCAATGATCTCCGCGGTGATGTCATAGGCAGGGTCGAAATAGCCCCCCAGGTTGTTCTGCATCAGCGAATCCCAATAGAGGATTGCCGAATATCCATTCTGCTTCGCCGTCCCGTCCAGGATGGTCTGGATCTTCTGGCCCAGGGCCCCAAAGAGCATATTGCGCCGGGCTTCGATTTCCGCCGCCGTGTCCTCCCGATACCTCTGAAGGTTTTTCTCCAGCTTGGCGATTTCTCTCTGCATCTCTGCAAGAGTTTGCGGATTCAGAGCCCGTTGCTGTTCCTGGAACTGCTGCTGGCGCTGCTGCAGTTCCTGGGTACGGGTTTCGTTTTCCCGGTTCTTCTGTTCTACGAAGGCCTGGATCTTCCCCATTTCCTGTCTAGCTTCGTCGGTATCAGTCAGGACCTGACTAAAATTTATGAACATGATCCTGGCCGGTCCGGTGGCAATCGGTGTGCCTGTGGGCACAGCAGCCTGCTGGAAAGCGGGCACTCCGGGCTGGCGAGCCAGTGGCACGCCGCCCGTGAGAATCAAGCCCAAACCTACTATGAAAAATCTTCCTGTACTACGCATTGGTCACACTTCTCCCATTTCGATCACTCTAAAACGTATATCCTACCGTAAATTTCACATTGGACCTTTTCTCTTGATAATCAACCCGTCTGCCCTGGAGAACTGCGTCCGTCTTCATGACCAGCGGATTATAGGCGATAATGAATCGGAAAGGCTGGTTGATCATGGGCATGAGGAACTGGATTTCCACCCCCGTAGAGGCTCGCAGCACGCCATCAGTTTCGGGGAGAAGCTCAACCGCCGTGTCGGGACCGAAAATGCTCAGTTTTGTTTCGCGCAGTATCATCGTGGTCCCCACATCCACGAAACCATTGAGCAAAAGGGGACCCGCAATGGGGACACGGTATTCGAACGTCGCTACAACACTAGTATCTCCTCCCACCGGAATGATGGAGCTAGTAAAGCTGGGCAGACCGGTACTGGGATCGATGAGGGGGTTTCCCGCGGAGTCGGTGACGGCATTCCTGGTGATGGCCATGGGACTGACGGAGCGAATGTTGAAGCCTCGCAGGTCGTACTCGCCGCCCAGAAAGATGCGTTCAAAAAAGGGTACGGTCTGGTAGGCTCCACTATCCAACTTTCCGTAAGGCCACAGGTGCTGGCCTCGGACGCGGAAAGCCAGAGTGTGTCGACCCCTACTCAACCACCTGTCAGGAATAAATGTTTGGTACTCCACCCAGGGCCGGACGAGGTTATAGCTCCCGCCCAGGGGACCGCCTGCAAAAGAGACCTGCGCGAAAAAGCTGTTGCCCGAGGTCGCCTGAAAAAAGGAGTTCTTGGTGTTGCGTGTAAAACTTGGCCGGATCTCGCTGCGTATGATGCCCTTGCGAGCTTCCGCCGGATCCCCTCCAGGCGTGAACCCGACTAACTGCCTCACGGCCAGACTTTCGATGGAGGGGTTGATGCCGCCGATCCGAATGTTGCTCAGCGTATAGTTTAATCCCAGACGGGTCCATTTTCGCCAGGGGTAGCTCCCCCCCACTTCAAAGCCTGTATTCCGCATCGTGTACAGTGCCACAGCTTGATCAGGATGGATCATTCCGAAGGAGGCCGTAAAGGTATCGTAGCGCATTCGCGTGTTAAAGACGGACAGGCTGAGCGTCACCTTACTGTCCCGAAAATAGGGATCAGTGTAGCGAAGGAAATAGTTTGAGGTGCGGGTGCCGGTGCTCAGCTGGACTCCGATCGTCTTGCCCGAGCCCCGGAAGTTGTTGGTCTGGTAGTTGATGCCGATGAATGTCCCATTGTATCCGCTGACACCCCCGGTCAAGCCAATCGACTGCTGGCTCCTTTCTTCCACCTTCACGATCACGTCCGCACTTCCCTCGTCGGGCTTCTTGACAACCTCGTAGTGCTCTTCCTCGATCCTTTCGAAAAAACCAAGCTGGTTGAGCCGTGTAACAGAAATCTCGAGCAGCCGTCCGTTGAAGGGTTGCTGCTCCTCAATGAACATTTCGCGGCGCAGAACTTTGTCACGGGTTCGGGTGTTGCCCGAGAACTCGATCTTGTCGACGATGTATTGCTTTCCCTCGACGATCGTCATCCTGATGTCCAGGGTCTTCTCGTCCATATTGGGCGTCATACTGGGGATCACATCCATGTCGAGGAAGCCTCGGGTGGAGTAGAGCTTCTTGAGGTTCTCGTTCGCCTCTTTCAGGGTCGTATAGTTGACCACCGCTCCCTTCTGAATGGGGAAGGTCCGTCGGATGGCTTCGGGATCAAAGCTGCTGGCACCTTCCAGATCAAAGGTTCCGTAGTAGAACTGTTCTCCTTCCTCGATGGGAATCGTGATGTAGTACTGTTGCTTGGTCTTCCGAAACCCGATGAGAATCCCCTGGGGCCCTTCAACGATCTCAACGTGGGGCTCCCCTGCCCGGGCATTGATATAGCCGATGGCACGGTAGGACTCAAGAAGATTGATCTGGACGTCATATTCGAGCTTGTCCTTGATGTACTTGTCCTGACCTTTGAAAAGAACAACCGGTCCCCGCTCCTTGTTGAGCTCCAGATAGCCTCGCAGCTGGTCACTTTTGAGTACCGTGTTGCCCATGAAATCGATCTTTCCGATCCGAACTTTGGGCCCCTCGTCAATTTGGAAAGTGAGCTTGATGGAGGAGGATGTAATCTCCTCAATTTCGGTCTCGATCCGGCCCAGTGGGCGGCCGTTCTGATCCAGTAGCCCCCGCAGCGCGACCCTGGCTTTAGGAAGCTTGGCTGGGTCGAAGGGAGAATCGACGGTCAACCCCACCCGCATGTCGCGAAACTTTTCCAGCACATCGGATTCCTTGAAGGACGTCATTCCCTCGTATTCGATAGCCCGGATCAGAGGTCTCTCCTTAACCTCAAAGATGATGATGACGCCGGTCTCCCCCTGCCTGGACTTGACAGTGATGTCATCGAAAAAGTTCGTGTTCAGAAGGCTCTTGAAATCGCGGAGAACCTGGAACTTGTCGTAGGGACCGTTTTTCTGGCTCTGGATATAGTAAGAGATCGTGCTTTCCTGGATTCGGCGGTTGCCCACAACCAGGACATCTTCAATTCGATCGGTCGGACTCTGGGCCCAGGTCACCGGCCAGAACCAGAGGGTTAGCAGAAACGCAGTGGAGCAAACATGCAAGGCCCTGAGCTCTCTCCAGAAGCCAATTCGACCTCCTGCTGCCTTCCTTCTACGCATGCAATCCTTTCCCGAAAACAAAGTCATGATCTTAACAAGAAGGGATCTTCGGCCACAACCGTCCAAACCAGGACTTACTTGCATCATTACAGAAGGCAATTACCCAGGTTTATTGGGAGTTTCAGGGTTAGTTTTTCCCGTTCAAGCCATTCCATATGCAAGAGGAGCGCCCGCGCTCTTCGAGCCCTCGGATCGATAGTAGAGCACGTCATTCTTTAAGTAGACGGCGAGGATCTCCCTTTCTTTCAATTTGCCCTGGATGATAAGTTCGGAAACTGGATCTTCGACGTACTTCTGGATAGCCCGACGCAGCGGACGCGCCCCATAAGACCGGTCGCTGCAAGTTTTGTCGATAATCCAACCCTTCACGTCCCGGTTCAGCTGGATCTCGATTTCTTTGTTGGAAAGATTCCCGTTCACCTGCTTTAGCAGCAAGTCGACGATCTGGTCTAGATCGGCTTCGGTCAGCGATTCGAAGAGGATGATTTCGTCCAGGCGATTGATGAACTCAGGATTAAACACACGCTTAACCTCATTCATGATGAGGTCCTCTGTTTTCTGCTTTGTCTGTTCCGAGACGCTGGAAAAACCCAGTTGCGACTTGTTGGCCAGATAACGGGCTCCGATATTGGAGGTCATAATCAAAATCGTATTCTTGAAATCGATTGTGTTTCCCTGCGCATCGGTCAGCTGTCCCTCCTCGAACACCTGCAGCAGAATATTGTAGACATCGAAATGTGCCTTTTCGATTTCATCCAGCAACAAAACAGAATAGGGGTTTCGTTTGACCTTTTCGGTCATCTGCCCGCCCTCTTCGTGACCCACATATCCCGGCGGAGAGCCGATCAGCTTGGATACCGAGTACTTCTCCATGTACTCGGACATGTCGAATCGAATGAGTGATTTCTCACTGCCGAAGAGGTACTCCGCGAGCGATTTAGCTAGTTCCGTCTTACCGACTCCCGTGGGACCCAGAAACATGAAAGAACCGACGGGTCGGTTTGGATTTCTCATGCCGGCCCGACTGCGGCGGATAGCGCGGGACAAAGCTGAAATCGCGCGATCCTGACTGATGACTCTCTGGTGCAGATCCTCCTCCATTCGCAAAAGCCGCTGCATTTCTTCTTCCTTCAGAGTATCGACGGGAATTCCGGTCCAGCGCGAGATGACCGCCTCGATATCATCCGTGTCAACCACCGGGGAAACCTGATGCTGCAGTCTCCACTGTTCCTTGACAACCTGCAGGTTCTCCCTCTCCCGCATCTCCTGATCTTTCAGCTTGATGGCCTGCTCAAACTCTTTCTCACTGATGGCATGGTCCATCTTGCGGACGATCACTTGGATCCGTTTCTGCAGACTGGTGACCTCGATGGGAAGTACCGTCGAGTTGAGTTTCACTCGCGCTCCAGCTTCATCCAGAACGTCGATCGCCTTATCGGGAAGAAAACGATCTGTAATGTAGCGACTGGACTGGTAGACCGAAGCCTCAATGGCCTCGTCCCTATAGAGAACATGGTGAAAGGCTTCGTACCGGTCCTTGATCCCGTGGAGGATATCAAGGGTCTCTTCCTCAGTGGGTGGCTCCACTCTAATGGATTGAAAACGTCGCTCCAGGGCCCTGTCTTTCTCAATCGAACGTCTGAATTCGTAGGGGGTTGTTGCCCCGATGCACTGAATTTCACCTCGGGAAAGGGCCGGCTTGAGGATGTTCGCCGCATCCAGTGAGCCTTCCGCTGAACCGGCACCAACCAGGGTGTGCAGCTCGTCTACAAAAATAACGAAGTGGGGGTTTTCGATGAGTTCTTTGATGATCGCCTTGAGACGCTCTTCGAACTGGCCCCTGTACTTGGTTCCTGCCACGATCAGAGAGATGTCCAGAGCCAGGAGCCTCTTGTCGCTGAGCATCGACGGAACGTCGCCGTTGACAATCTTTTGCGCCAGTCCTTCGACAATCGCCGTCTTTCCGACCCCGGGCTCTCCAATAAGCACAGGATTGTTCTTGGTACGCCGGCACAGAATCGCAATAACTCTTTCGAGTTCCGACTCCCGTCCAATGAGGGGATCAAGAGTCCCTGCGATCGCTGCGTCGGTTAGATCCCGGCTGAACTCGGTGAGGATCAGTCCTTCTTTCGGCTTGCTGGGCACCGCGTGTTCCCGGGCTTTTCCGGCCAGCTCATTCCGTACTTTGGAGACACGGAGGCCCTTCTCGTGCAGAAGCGATGCAGCAACCGACTTCTCCTCCCGGAGCAAGCCGAGCAGAAGATGTTCGGTGCCTATATAGGTCGATAAGAGCCGTTCAGCCTCCTCGTTGGCATGACTCAAAACGCGTTTGGATTCATCGCTCAAGGGCAGCTCGACAGAGGTCGATACCTTGTCCTGAATGCTGGTTCGACTTTCGATTTCCCTGCGGATCCCATCGATAGTTGTGTCCGCGCGGGGAAAGAAGCGACTCGTCAGAGCCTTGTCTTCACGCAACAGGCCCAGCAAAATGTGTTCGGTCTCGATGCTGCTGGAGCCCAGCTGGCTGGCTTCGTATCGGGCAAAGAAGATGACCCTTCGCGCTTTCTCTGTGTATTTCTCAAACATCTGCCAGCTTTCGTTTTTAAACCCCCGGGCGCTAATTCAACTGAATTCGTTTTTTTAGGCAACCCGGGCAACGTTGCCTTGCCGGCGGATTATATAACGACTGAGTGATAGCTTCCTCTGATGCTGGTCTCCGGGCAGGCACTGCCTGCTCTGGATTTGTGACAGGTTGAAAAATCAAAGTTGAAATTTCGTGAAACCTGGAAGGTGGATCGTGGACAGCAGAATGGCTTATTTGACTCGCTCCAGCCGCCCCAGATCGAGCTTCCACACCTGATCACAAAGGCGGGCCAGATTGGCATCATGCGTTACTATGACCGAGGTCAGGTTGAAATTGCTGTGGACTCTCATCAGCAGTTCGTGGATCTCGTGCGACGTTTTTGTATCCAGGTTGCCGGTGGGCTCGTCCGCCAGCAGAAGACGGGGCTGCCCAACCAGAGAACGGGCCAGCGCCACCCTTTGCTGTTCTCCTCCCGACAATTCCCCCGGCCGGTGGTTAAGACGGTCCTTGAGTCCCAGTTGACTCAGCAGATCCGAAGCAGCCTGGCGGGCTCGAGCAACCGACTTCCGTCTCAAAAGAAGGGGCATCATGGCATTTTCCAAGGCGCTGAATTCTGGTAGAAGATGGTGGAACTGGAAC
>CAZMGM010000044.1:0-17752 GCA_964565865.1 uncultured Acidobacteriota bacterium
TGGAACGAACTGGAAAAGAAGTCAAGGATTTTCTGGGCATTATCTTCTGCGTCATGGCTGGCACAAAGTGCCGCTCCAAGTAACGATACGAAAGTTCCCAACAGTGCGCTGATCCTCTACCCTTCCGTTGGTTCCTTCGAATGATCGCGACTCAAGTCTCGTGATGCCCCTCATTCGCTTGACCTAGTTTGCACCGTCTTCCGGGGCGGAGCTCGAGGGTTCCTCCTGGATCGGACTGACCACCATGATAGGCACTTTCGCCACGAAAAGAAATTCCCCAGGCCTTCCCTTGATGACGGGCCGAGCCTTTACCTGCGCGAACCTAGGCATTTCGTTAGCCCGGGCACCGGCGACAGCAATCAGGAGAACGGTGGCAGTCTGGCTGCCCGGGACGAACCTCTCGTCATCCTCGTATCGGTTGACAGGAGGCGGCTTCTTCACCTTGACCTCCGTTCCGGGATAGGCTTCGACTCCGGGCGGCAGATTCTCAACACCAATCGCAATTTCCCCACCAAAGCCCTCTTCCTGTTCTGTGATAATGGTCAGCTTTCTGGCTTCTCCAGCAGCCAGGTTGAGCCGCTTCGCCCGTACTTCAATCCGACCCGCATGGGGGATCTGGGGGCGCAGCAGGACCCGGTAGGCAAAACCCGACTGACCGTATCGTGATGTGAGATCACGAATTTGCAACGTGTACTTCCCGCTGGTTTCGAAGGTCTCAATGGTCTTCGCCTGAATCTTCACCTTCCCCATCGAGACGTTCGAAAAAATCTCCTTGCCCGTCGAGTCTAATACTCCCAGGCGGGGATTGAAGTCGGGAGGTCTGATGTCGGGGGTCTCGATTTCAAAGGCAAGCTTTTCGCCAGCCTGGACTTCAAACTCGAAATAGTCGATATCACCGGGACGTTCAATCGCCCCTTCGACGATGACGGGGAGCGTGATCTCCAGGGCCTGCTCAAGAGTCTCGTTTATTTTCCCTTCTTTCACTGAGGTCAGGACACCGGCGAAGGCCGAAGGGGCAATCGCTTCTATTCGAGTAGAATCCAATTCTGCACTTCTTGACCGACCCGAAAGATCGCCCTTCCCGGATACGTTCTCCGCAGCGGGCATGTTAACCGTTCTTGACCACAGCAGGTCGAGACGATTCGATTCCAACTTTCTATCGAAGTTCCGTTCCCGCCAGGCGACCGGCTCCGGATGGGCCGCCAACTGAAGGGTCACGTCTTCGGCCGGCGACAAATCAGGGCATCGTGCGTTGACAACGCGGAGCTGGTAAGAATAGTTAGGTCCTCCATGGCCTTGAAACTCCGAGATCCGGACCAGATATCGACCTTTTCCATGGAAGCGGTACCTCAATCCCGCACTGGATGTCGGGGAGTGGGAGACGACCTCGTCGTTAAACCCCAGGCGGGTCAGCTGATCCGGGTCGAACCAGCTTCCGGATGCTTCAAAGAGGGTCAGCTGAGGATCCAGGATCCCACTTCCCGAGTGGGCCTCGAAGAGCAATTCCCGACCGCTTTTTGCCTGGAATGAGAAGTAATCCGCCTCACCACGCTTGCTGATCTGGCCATTGATAACCACGGGCAGGCTCAGTGGCTGGGCTTTTCCCGGTGCGTGAGGACCCGTTTCGGCCTCGGCCATGACCTTTTCACGACTGATGTGCAGGGTCACCGCATTGGACATGCCCCGGGGTGTGACCAGTCGCAAGCGATGAGCCCCCGGGACGGCCTTTCGATTAACGGCTACTTGCAGCTTCACCCGGTGGCCGGGTCGAATTGATTTCTTGCCGGCTTCGTCCAGATTAATTTCAGTGATCTCCGCGATCTTTCCCTGGAGCTCGCGGCAGTCGAACCACACGCCGCGGGCGCCCGCCAGGGTCTGTCCCAGGATTTCTATCTCGAAGCTGGATCCCTGCTGGCCACCCAATGGGGAAATGGAAAGGATCTCAGGCTCACTAGGCATTGCCGGTGAGTCTCCGCCGTGCAAGTTGATGGCAACTGCAGAGAAGAGAATTAACCAGAATGTGGAAGAGTGTTCCGCTGGCATAGCTACCGACCTTATACCACCCATTCTACAGCCTACCCATCGGGTTGCCCCAACAAGCTAATCCTTGCGGTCGCTATTTTAAACCCCTCCACCCTGGAAAAATTCAGAGTTAACTGTCAACGCAACAGACTGGCAAGAGCCAACCTGTCTTTACTGGAATGTGGCAACCGTGGGCTGACACCCTATGTTCTGTTCGTGCTCTCGAGAACTCAACTCCGCTTCCAAGGTACGCTCCGTAGGTACTTGGTAACCTAGCGGCTAGGGTTGCGAACCGGTCGCTGGGGCCAGGGGTTCCATGGCTGCGGGAACCGGTGAAAAGACCGGGTCATCCTCCCGCCAGGGCAGACGACAGGGCTGCCCGCGTTCGTAGAGAGCCAGGTTTCCAGCCAGCAGTTTCACCAGATCGAACCGCTGGTTGCCTTGCAGATCTGAGATCATAGAGCGCTGGACCTGGACCGCCCGCTCAAGCTGACCGGTTTCGGCAAGGGCCATGGCCAGTGTTTCTACAGTCTCCAAATCCACGCCGCCCTCACCCGTGAATAGGGGTTGTAGAAGCTGCAGAGACCTCGCTCCGTTGCGAATCCTTTCGTCGGGACAGGCGGCCATGAGTCGAGCCAGCGCGTGAGTCATGTCGGAGTTCCCTGGGAGAAGCTCGAGACCTTTTTCCAATACAGCCAGCGCCTCCACATAACGGCTCAGTCGGATCAGAGCCATCGCCTGCATGAAGCGCGCCAGTCCATTCATCTGTTGGAACTGCCCACCGTTGTCACCTGGTAGGATGGAATCACCCAGGCCGGCATCCAATTCGATGACGGCCCCGTAGTGGGGAACGGCTTTCTCGTAGTGCCGCAAGCGCATGAGCAGATTGGCCAGCTGAAAGTGAGCCTCCTTGAACCCCGCGTTGGACTGAATGGCTGCCTGGTAGTGTTTCGCGGCTTCCTCATCCGAATGCAATCCTATCAGCGTGGTTCCCAGGTAGTAATGCAGCATGGGGTTGCCGGGCGAGGTCCGCAACGCCTGAGCATATTCTTGAGCTGCTCCCTCGAGGTTGCCCAGCCGGGCCAGCGCCGAACCCAGATCAGTGCGCGGTATTGGGTTCCCGGGATCCAGTGTTATTGAGGCTCGATATTCACTGACGGCCTCGGCAAAACGACCCTTGCTGAAGGCGCGCATTCCGCGAGTCCAGTGGCGGCGCCAACCGGTCGTCAATTCATCCAGTTCCTTCAGGAGGGGATCGGGGTGACTTGGTGTAGCATGGCCCCGGCGCAACCTTTCCAGCATAGCGACTCTCTGGAAGTGTGCCTGGGCTTTCCCCAGGTCTCCCTGCCTCCGATAGCTCATGGCCAACAAGTAGTGGATGCTGTTGGCGTCCGGCTGCAAGACCAGGGCCTTTTCCAGATATTGAATCGCTTCGCCGATATTTCTGTTTGACCTAGCGATTTTCCCCATCCCGACCAGTGCCGGAGCACACGATTCGTCCACAGCCAGTGCCTTCTCGAACAAAGGCCGAGCCAGATCGTGCCGATTTAGGCTGAGGTTGCCCTCGGCCGCTCCCAGAAGCGCCGGGACGTTCTCGGGTCGAATCTGCAGAGCCCTTTCATAACTGGTGATGGACTTCTCGATCTCGCCCCTGTTCTTGTAGATGGGTCCCAGGTAGTAAGCCCAGCGAAAGTCGGCTGGTGCCAGAGATTGCGCATTTCGATAGCAGGCCTCGGCTGCTCCCAGAAAATCCTGGACGTGGTAAAGCTTGCCCATTTCGCCGTAGGCCTGGCTGAGTTTCTCCGCTTGAGCATCCTCTGTTTTCGCAATCGATTCAAGGCGTGTCTGGGCTTCCAGGATTTGCTCACGTGCCACCGCTTCCAATCTGGCCAGATCCGGATGGGGGACAGATGTGAGTTGATCGCTCGTCTGCAGCGGGGGTGAGATTGCACGGGCGAGGGCGGCAGGCAGGACGATGAGTCCGATCAGAAACACACCGCAAACGAGGAGGGATTCGATCCGATCACTCATTTTCACCGATGACCCGGCCGCTGCCTTCCCGCAGGGTTGTGTAGCGGTCCCCGGGGACATCAGTCCATTCTTCCAAGCGGCCACTGGACCAGTAGGCGCGCACAGCGGCGACCCGAGTCTTGCTCCCCAGGCCCACAAGTACCCGGGGATCATTCGAGGAGCCGTAGCTGCCGTCGGTTCGCACGCGCCGCACAAGCGTCAACTGATCGGAGAGGACAACATCAACCCGGGTTCCCAACATGTCTCGCCCATGCTCTGTGCCCACCAGCCTCAGACCCAGCCAGTGTCGGCGATTCCCGATGTTGTTGATGAGCAGCCTGGCAGGGCCATTGTTGTTGACGATCAAAACGTCCACGTCCCCGTCATTGTCCACGTCCCCAAAAGCACCACCCCGGCTCACCTCGGAAAGTTTGAATGCAGCTCCTCCCTGATCCGTAACCTCCTCGAATCTCCCGTCGCCTAGGTTGTGAAAGAGCTGATTGATCTGATGCAGCGGATAGGGATCATTGGCTTTCTCCAGGGCCTCGATGGTGGCCACTTCACCGTGCAGTGCCAGAATATCCAGCCAGCCATCGTTGTCATAGTCAATGAAGGCTGTTCCGAATCCGGTGTAGGGCAGGCTCGCCACTCCCAGTTCGCTCCTGAATGTCTGGTCTTCGAACCAGGCGCGTCCGTTGTTGAGGTAAAGAGTATTGGTTTCCCTGATCAGATGGGTCATGAAGAGATCTTCGTCTCCGTCGTTATCCAGATCACCCGCATCGACTCCCATGCTGGCTTCCGTTTTCCCATCCCCGTTCAGCGCGCATCCCGCCACCAGTCCCTCGTCCCTATAGATGCCCGTTCCCTGGTTCATCCACAAGTGATTGGGGCGCTGATCGTTGGCGACATAGAGATCGATCCACCCATCTCCATTGAAGTCGGCGCTGACAACACCCAGCGCGCCGCCGTGCCTTGCAGCGAACCCAACCTGTGTCGACACCTCCTGAAAGGTTCCATCTCCCCGATTGCGAAAGAACCGGTTGGGCTGGGCTGGATAGCTCTGGGGCCCACAATAGTCCACGGCTCCGGTGCTCGAATAGCACTTCTTGGGATTGGATAGGCTGTAGCCGACGTAATTGCCTACGAAGAGGTCCAGCCAACCGTCCCGATCATAATCCAAAAAGGCAGCACTTACGCTCCACAATAAATCCGTGTCTCCACCGACCGGGACCTCCGTGAAGGTCTCGTCACCGTTGTTTCGGTACATCCGGTTCTTCCCAAAGTTGGTAACGTAGAGGTCGACCCAGCCATCATTGTCGATGTCACCTGCGGCCACTCCCATACCATAGCCGGTCGAGACAATCCCGCTTTGCTCGGTCACGTCCGTGAAACCCAAAGTGGACATGCCGTCCGGGTTCAACGCTAAATCATTTCGAAAGAGTCGATCCTGGAGAGTCCTTCCTTTCGGAGGCGGAAAGAGGGCATCCTCCAGTGTCTTACCAGGGCCCAGCATGTTTCCCTGTACCAGGTAAATGTCCAGGTCTCCATCGTTGTCAAAGTCGAACAGGGCACCCCCCGGGCCCATCATCTCGCTGAAGTAATACTCCCCCGACATGCCGTTGAAGTGGATAAAGTTGATTCCAACCGCCTCGGCAACGTCGCTGAACAAATCAGTGCCGGTATCTCGGTTTCCGGATGGGTACCCAGTGAACGTGGTGAGCGTGATCAGGACGATCAGGGAAATAAGTTGTGATTGTTTACGGGGGGGAAGTAAGCTGCGAGTCGCGATCAGTTGCAGAGGGCTAATCGCTCCCCTTAACTCGGAAATTGTCATCGACCTGCGCCTTCGCATCGCTGAGCTGATCCCAGGCTTCGACTTCGATCCGGTAGGATCCGGGCGCCAGATCACTCAGATCCAACTTCTTGATCAGAACCATTCTACTTGCAGAGACGAACTGAATCGATTCCCCACTGCTGTCTGTGGCCTCCTTCATCACTTGTCCGCCACGGCTGATTCTGTAGCTCACCTCCAGCTCAGGTGAATTGGAGGATTGATCCACGTCAAAATTGTAAAGGTGCAGGTAGATCCCTAGAGGAAGCTCCTTTGAGAACTTCTTTTCAATGCTGGGCCGGATCCAAACGTCCCCCAGCACGAACATTTCATCGTACTTGGGCAGCTCGCCCAGCTGTTGGATGAAATCGGAAAGAATGAGTGAACTGCTACTCAGTTTTTCTGTTTCCTTCACACTGGCGGGTGGAATGATGGCCTGTTTGATGGCCCCTATGTTGTTACTGTTCAGGTCCTTCACAATCAGGTCGAGTTTATAGCGAGTCTTGTTTTCCAGAAGAAGGACCTTCTGATACATGGAACGGCCCTGCAGACCCTTCTCGAGCTTTTCAGGCGGGAACGCCACCACCAGATCATGCTCGAATTCTTGAATTAATTTATTGCCCAGGCTGGTGACAGCGCCGTAGAGGCCAATGCGAGCAGCGTGCACACCTTTGTCGCGCTCAAATGTCATGTCAGAGTTCTGGAGCTCGAGCGTGATGGGAACCAGAACCTGTTGGTCATTGAGCTTGAAGTAGTCGCTTCGAACGCGGAAGGACAGGTTCTCATAGCCTATGGAGACCTTCACCAGCTCCCTGAGATCGTTGTACTTGATCTTCTGGACCTGTTGGACTGCGGCAAAGATCTCGTAGCGATAGAAGGGGTTGCTCCTGTGACCCATGGAATAGGCCGGATTGTGTCGGCCGGGGGAGTTGTAAGGACGATCCTCTTTCTTGGAGAGGCCCATCGACTCGGCCCAGGTCAGGCCCGCTCCTGGCACATGGAGCATGGCGTCCTTCTCTTCCGGATTGAGGGCCAGGTGGTAGTCCCCCGTAAAGCTGTCATCAACGAATTCCAACATGATGTCGTCCCCGACGCCCTCAATGTGCCGGTAGCGCCAGGTCTCAAATGGGTAAACAGTCGTCTGTCCACCACCTTCGTCGAAGGGTCGGTCGTAAAAGCCTCCAGAGGGATAGCTTTCTATTTCGGCCGGTTCACCGTGAATGATGTAGATCCTCCCCCGGTCCGTTCTCCAGCCCGGCTTGCCGCTATAGTATCGCTCGTTGACAAAAGCGATCCGCCGATAATGTTCCTCCTTGAATTCATTAGACGCCGTCCTCAAGTCCGGATCCCGCCGCCGCCAAAACTGTTCAATGAAGTGTTCCTTTTCGTCCATTGTGGAAAGCTTGTTGAAAACGGATTTTTCGTCCTCACTGATGATGTAGACAGCGTCTTCTTTCATCCATTTCTTGAAATAGTCCTCCGCGTCTTCCTGCTGACTAGTACGGTTTGTCTTTTTCCCTTTTTTTCCCTTTTTCTTTTGTGCCGGGACCTGGAAAGAAAGCGCTAGTGAGACGACGATCAAAACGACCAGGGACAAGAATGAAGGGTAGCGGCGGATCTTCATGACCTACTTATTTTACTCATGATGGGATCGGTGATCAATTGTCTCAAGTCGGGCGGCCAATAGCAGGCGTTCCGGAAACGGTGAGCTGATGCTCTACCGCTCTGCGCCTCACCTTATTCAGAGCAAAACCAAACGGCAAGCATTGAGCCTGCCGTCTCTTCAACGATGAATCCACACTCTACTGTTGTGTGCTGTTCGTTTAAGAGATCGCTGCAAGGATCCTTCTTATGGCATTATGGGGCAAGGTCTAAGATTTGAAACTACATATTCAGAATGTCTTGGGAAGGATAAACTGGGTCCCATTGCCAACTAGAATCTTAGCCGCAGCGATCGTGGCTCTGGTCCTGCCTCCGGGAAATCTATTCGCCCAGAATGAAGGGCCTCCGGTGTTCAAGTCCGAAACCGAAGTGGTCCGGATTGACCTCATCATCACTGACAAAAAGGGGAGATTCATTCCCGATCTCCAGGCCCGTGAGGTGGAGGTCTGGGAAGATGGCAGGAAGCAAAAGATCACGTTCTTTCATCAACTGGGTCCAGACGCCATCGACGCGGGACAAAGCGAACAGGAGCCCCTTCGTCTCCAAGAAGTTCCGGGTGCTGAGCCGGGTTCGGGTGCATATTTCGTCGTCCTTCTCGACCTGGAGAGCCTGTCTTTCGATTCTCTGTTGAGGACCAGGCGCTCTCTTGAAGAGTTCTTCCAGTCTCAGTTAGGGCCGGAAGATCGAGTCATGGTAGTCAGCATCAAGCGGGGCTTGCGAATCCACCAGTCCTTTACTAACAACCTCGAGAAACTACGCGGAGCGCTTGATCAGATTTCCATCCGGCCTCAGGACAGCATCAGCATCCTCAGTTTCATAGCCGATGTGGAGGAGATCTTTGCGGGAATCGGAGGAAATACGTTTGCCATGGGAGCCAATGATGAGCTCGAGTTAGCGGTTGGTGAAGCTACCCAAAGAGCAAGGGTGCTTCTGATTGACCTTGAAACAAGGCTCAGCTATGTATGCCAGGTCATTGCGGCTTTGTCCATGCATCTTGGGTCCCTTCAGGGCAGAAAGAACGTGCTCTTTTTCTCAGAGGGCTACCCTCTGGCTCCCGGTCAAACTCTGGCCCAGATTATTGGGCAGAGCGCCGGGCGTGCGTCTGGGGATCCGATGTCTGCCCTCCAGATCACACAGACGGTTGGTTCCAGGCTGGGAAGCAATCAGATGGGCTTTAAGAAGCTTCAGTCGGCCATGAGTCAGGCCAATCGCTTTCAGGTCTCCTTTTACAGCGTCGACTCCCGCGGGTTGCTTGCCCCCCCAATCAACGCTGAGCACGCGTTTTCTGGGGGCTATCCAGACCTCGCTGGGCAGGATATCAACGCCCCCCAGGAGTTCTTGACAGCTTTGGCCTCAGGAACGGGTGGGCTGTCCTTTCTCAACAACAACGATCTGGGTGGCGGGCTCCAACGGGTCTACTCGGACAGTCGCCAATACTATCTCATCGGGTACACGCCGGACCGGAAAAAGAAAGCCCGCAAGACCCATCGCATTAAGGTGAAACTGAACCGCAAGAACGTCAAACTCCGTTATCGTCGGGAGTACTCCGACAAGAGTGAGAATCTGCTGGTTAGCGCCTTACGGTTCCCCGAACTTTTCCAGGACTTCCCTTTTGATGTAAGGGTCGCAGATGCAGATAAAGAGGGAAGGTTGACCATTCGGATATTCGTGCCGACCCGTGAGCTTTCTCTCCAATCTCATGAGAGGGGAGCCCGATTTGCCGTGGAAATGTTTGGTGCTCTGCTCAAAAAGTCCGGAAAATTGGTCGGAAAAGAGCTGCTATTCAAGCGCCGATTGGAGCGCGACTTCTCTTCTGAGGTGGTCGCCCAGATTCGCCAAATCGAAACGGTCGACTTTACCGCCCAGGGAAAGGCCCAGCCGGGAAACTACCAGTTGATCGTTGTCCTCTATCAAGGGGTTTCCGGGAAAATCGGGACCTTCGTGAGCGACATCACGGTCAAACAGTGAGGAGGACCGTTGGGTCGGCCCCTTCAGACCGACGATCTGCAGGCTTAGCTTCCATTGCTTCTCCCCTCCTGTTGGTAATCCTTTTGGGGTATCTGAGCATGGGATGTCGACAACCCGACCTGTCCCGCGCACGCCCATCACCTCCGGCTTCGACGGCAACAGGGCGGCAGGAGACTTATGTCCCCTCTCCAGCCGGCCAGTTGACCTTCAACCGGCACATCGCTCCGCTCGTCTTCGAGAACTGCGCCGGCTGCCATCGGCCGGGTGGTGCGGGGCCGTTTGATCTGCTGACATACGGGGACGTTCGCCGGCACCACAAGATGCTTGTGGCGGTGACCCAGAGTAGTTACATGCCCCCCTGGCAGCCGGAACCGGGTTACGGGGAGTTCAAAGGGGAACGTCGACTGAGTGTTGATGAAATTGGGATGCTCGAGCAATGGGTGGCGGAGGGGATGCTTGAAGGGGAACCGGCGGATTTCCCCGAGTTACCCAAGTGGCCGGCGGGCTGGTATTTGGGAGAGCCGGATCTGGTGGTGACGATGCCCCGAACATACACGCTGGCCCCCGAGGGCCCGGACGTGTTCCGGATGTTTGTGATTCCGATTCCCCTCGAATCCCAACGTTACGTACGAGCTCTGGAACTGCGCCCGGGCAACCCTAGGGTCGTGCATCATGGGGTAGGGCTGGTGGACTCCACATCCCGGTCCCGGCATCTGGATGACAACGACTCCGTACCCGGCTTTGCAGGTATGCGGTCCACCGAGTTTGCCCGCCCTCCGGATGGCCACTTTCTGGGCTGGACGCCGGGCAAAGTTCCCATGCAGGGCGCTGAGGGTATGTCCTGGCAGCTGCGCAAGGGAACTGACATGGTCTGGGAACTGCACATGCTGCCCTCCGGCAAACCGGAGCAGATACAGCCCAGTGTCGGTCTTTACTTCACCGATGATCTCCCGACGAAGAGCCCCTTCATACTGGGGCTCGGCTCCCGAACTCTGGACATTCCTGCAGGCGACCCAGAGTACTGGATTGAAGACAGCTATGAACTCCCGGTGGCGGTCAAGGTACTGGGCGTGTACCCGCATGCCCACTACCTGGGCAAACAGATGCGAGCTTTTGCGCGACTGCCCGACGGGACCAGACGCTGGCTCATTTTGATCAAGGACTGGGATTTCAACTGGCAGGACCAGTACCTCTACAGGGAGCCCATTTCTCTCCCTCGGGGGACCAGGTTGCTGATGCGCTACAGCTACGACAACTCGGCTGACAATATCCGCAACCCACACAACCCGCCCCGGCGCATCCCATACGGCCCCAATTCCTCGGATGAGATGGGGGATTTGTGGATCCAGGTGCTGACGGAGACGAAAGCGGACCGGGTGACACTGCAAAGAGACTATGGGCGGAAAGACGTCACCAGAACCATTGACGGCTACCGGCACACCCTGCACAAAGACCCGGATGACGCCCAGGCTCACGACCATCTGGGTCAGGCCCTTCAAAAGCACGGGAACGTCGACGAAGCCATCCAGCACTACCGCCGGGCGCTGCAGTTGCGACCCACTTACGCAGAAACACACAACCACCTGGGCAACGCCCTGCTCGATCAGGGCAAGCCCGACGAGGCCATTCGGCGCTATTCCCTGGCACTGGAAATCAAACCTAGCCTCGTCGAAGCCCGATACAACCTTGGCGGAGCTTTGTTGGCCCAGGATCGATCAGAGGAGGCGATCGCTGCTTTCCAGCAAGTGCTCCAGATCGAGCCAGAGTATGCCAAGGCCCACAACAACCTGGGCATCGCTTTGGCTCAGCAGGGCAAAATGGTGCGTGCCTTTTCTCATTTCAAACGGGCGATTGACATCGATCCTGACTATGCAAGGGCCCATAACAATCTCGGGAACGCTTTTTTTGAGACCGGAAATCTCAGCGGGGCCGAGTCCGAATATAAACGAGCTCTGGAGATTGACCCCCACTACCCCGATGCCCGGCGCAACTTGAAACTGGCGCGTAAGCTACTCGAGAATGAAGTCAGACCTCCACGCTGACTCGGTCCCGGGGCACAAGCCCCGGAAACCGACGACGGTCGATCATCAGTCCCGGAGGGGTGGCAGATGCCATCTTGCCTTAGCACCTTTGCCTTCCGCGGACTCCACGGTCTCTACTATCCCTGGCTTCCGTCAAACGCTGCGCCTAGAATGAATAAACTGGAGGTCGAGTGGATTCCAACGGATTGAAAGATCGAGTGGCACTGGTTACGGGTGGTTCGCGTGGCATCGGGCGAGCAACGGTACTGAAGCTAGCCGGACAGGCCGCTGCGGTAGTCGTCAATTATCGGACCCGTGCCAGTCAGGCTAACCAGGTGGTGGATGAAGTTCTAGCCCTGGGAGGACGAGCCCTCGCCATCCAGGCCGACGTTGCCGATCAGGCACAAGTGCAGGATATGGTTGAGCAGTCGGCTCGTGAGATGGGAACCGTCGACATTCTGGTTAATAAC
Source organism: uncultured Acidobacteriota bacterium (assembly GCA_964565865.1). GTDB lineage: Bacteria > Acidobacteriota > UBA6911 > RPQK01 > CBDAPI01 > CBDAPI01. The sequence goes on from CAZMGM010000044.1 coordinate 11,985, forward strand.
GCCGGAGTCTTCAAGCCCGGAACTCTGCTCACCTATGATGATGCTCATGCCGACCTGCTGTGGCAAGTGAACGTCAAGGGTGTGATCCATTGCAGTGCAGCCGTCGCACCCTCCATGATTGAGAAGCAGTTCGGTCGTGTCGTCAACCTCTCTTCCGTGGCGGCGGCGGGTACCAGTTTTTCCGGCACTACTATCTATTCCGCCACCAAAGCCGCCGTGACATCTCTCACCCGACGCTTTGCAATGGAGTTGGGATCTCATGGGATCTGTGTGAATGCGGTCAGCCCCGGCTACGTGGGAACAGATATGAACTGGGAAGGCAAAAGGCCCGATGAGATCCAGAAGATAATCGAGGTGGTCTCCGCCAAGACGATGCTGGGCCGGGTTGGAAAGTCCGATGAGATTGCAGCCGTCATTGCCTTTCTGGCGTCAGACGAGGCCGCTTTCGTGACCGGCCAGGTAATTACAGCCGACGGCGGCCGCATGGACTTCCTAACTCACGACTGAGAGGTGGCGCTCCCCGCGATCTCTAACAGCTCCTAAAACGAACCGTAAGAGCCGGTCGCGTGCCGGCCCGGGCGGCAGGATACCACCAGGGTCGCCCTACGCATCAGATCAGACCGTACAAATGGAAGCGGCTCCTGCTCTGTGATCTCCTCGGACAAAATTAGCGCCCCACCAGGGCATGCCAAGGTCGTCTGGTTCATAATAGAAGGGACGTGCGATCTCGCTGGGCTATCATAGCTGTTCTGGCCACGATGACCGTATCCCCGATCCCAGGCCTCCAGGATCCTGCCCCGCCGGAGTCCCAGGAAAGCCTCAATCACCCCGACATTTTCCTGGACAAAGCTCAGCCTGCGGGGATTGACTTCGTTCACTTCAATGGCATGTCGGGGGAGCACTACTTATGCGAAATGATGGGGGCAGGCGGAGCCCTGTTTGATTATGACAGGGACGGAGACCTGGATCTGTACCTGGTCCAGGGCCACATGCTCGGGCAAGAAAAAACCCTGGCCGATGCAGTGTTCCCCCCACCAGCTTCGGGGCCGCTCAGAGACAGGCTTTACCGAAACGACCTCCAACTCGAGGAGGACGGTACTTCCCGCTTGCACTTCACAGATGTGACCGAGAGGAGCGGGATCCATGCACTGGGATACGGAATGGGTGTGGCCACGGGAGACTTTAATAATGATGGCTGGACCGACCTCTACGTGACCAATTTTGGGTCCAACCAGATGTTTCGAAACGAAGGAGACGGAACTTTCAGCGATGTAACGACAGTGACCGGCACAGATGATCCGCGGTGGAGCCTCAGCGCCGCCTTCCTGGACTATGATCGAGACGGCTGGCTGGATCTGTACGTCGGCAACTACGTCGACTTCAGTTTGACGAATCACAAGCTCTGCTTCTCTTTCGGCGATGCCACCCGCGAAAGTGCGCTCGAGTACTGCGACCCGAGCCAGTACGAGCCGTTGCCTGAGAGCCTGTTCCACAATCGGGGGGACGGAACCTTCGAGGACGTTTCACACAAGTCCGGCATCTCCGGCGAGTCGAACGGGGCACTGGGAGTGAGTACGGCCGACTTCAACGGAGACGGCTGGATCGACATTTACGTAGCCAATGACAAGCGACCCAATCACCTCTGGATCAATCAGAAGAATGGTCGTTTTAAAAATGATGCTCTGGGAGCCGGTTGTGCCGTCAACGGAGAAGGTTTCGCCGAGTCCAGCATGGGGGTGGATGCCGGTGACGTTGACAATGACGGGGATGAAGACCTGTTCATGACCCACATGTCGCTCAACGAAAAAAACACTCTGTACCTCAACAGCGGAGGCGGCTCGTTCGAGGATGTCTCTTACGCCAGCGGTCTGGCGCTTGCCAGCATTGTTTTCACCGGATTCGGGACGGCCTTCCTTGACTATGACAATGATGGCCTGCAAGACATACTGGCCGCCAATGGGCACGTCAAGAGTATTGAAGCCCTGGTCAAGGCCGGCGATCCCTATCCTTTGGGTCAGACAAATCAGCTCTTTCGGAATCTGGGAAAAGGGAAATTCCTGGAAGTCACGGAACTCGCGGGAGCAGCTTTCCGGTTGTCGGAAGTGAGCAGAGGAGCGGCCTTTGGGGATGTTGACAATGATGGGGACACGGATGTCCTGTTACTCAACAACAGCGGTCCCGCCCGCCTCCTAGTCAATCAGGTCTGCACCGACAAACACTGGCTGGGGCTGAAGCTGGTCGGAGAGGTTTCAGGACGAGACATGCTGGGTACACGAGTCGCCGTCGTGCAGGCGCAGGGCCCCACCCTGTGGCGCCGGGCGCGAGCAGACGGCAGCTATGCCTCGGCCAACGATCCACGCGTCCTTGTGGGGCTGGGTGGGGCCACCCGGGTCAAAGCGGTGCAGGCCTACTGGCCGGACGGGCAAGCGGAAGAGTGGAAGGAAGTGCCGATCGATACTTATACCACTCTGCGTCAGGGCACCGGTACAGCATTGCCATGAGTTGGTTCCATTAAAATGGGCAAGCACCAGCGTCGCCCCTAAGATTCTTGTGCAAACCGTAAGGGCCGGTCTTGTGCCGGCCCGGTGCCCTGACAGCTGACAGGCGGATGGGCTGATTAGGAGTAGTTCGTGCGATCAACACGACGTACGATTCGTCCGTGGTGAAAATCCAGGGTACTTGGTAGCAGCCCGTGGTGCAGGTACTAAGGGTCTCGTTGCTGTTGCCGCGAAACTTCCATCACGGGCTGCTAAGGCTTGGCCTGCAGAAATTCCTCAGCGTCGCGATGCTTCTTATCCCGGCTTTGCACGTCTAGTTTCTGAAAGAGCTCGAGCTCTCTTTGAGCTTCTTCCGTCTTCCCCAGCTTCTTGTAGACCTGGGCCAGCTGGTAGTGTGCCTGTGGCCCGTTCGGATCCAGCGCAATGGCCCGTTGAAGGGCCGCGACCCCGTCCTGGAGAAGCCCCTTGGCCACGTAGGCCGAGCCCAGGGCGACATGGGCATCAGGGATTTTCTCATCCACTCGCACCACTTGCTCCAGATGCCGGATCGCCTGGTCAAAGTCCTGGCGATAGCTCTTGATGATTCCCAGTTCTAGGTTGACAATCGGATGGTTAGGGTCCATTTCCAACTCTTTCTCCAGCACCGGCTCCGCCTTGTCGTACTGTCCCAGGCCAAAATAGAGATCGCCCAGTGCAAAGTTGGCCCCGGGTGCATTGGGATTTAGGGCCACGGCTTTCTCGTATTCTTCTGCCGCCTGGGCCAAACGTCCCTGGGTCGCATAAGCGTCGGCCATAATCTGGTGGGTGCGAAAGGACGCCGGATCGAGCTCTTCGATTCGCGCGAAAGTCTGCTTGAACTTCCCATACGAAACCCGGGTTCTGTTCAGATAGGCCTGGGCCAGCGTTTGCAGTGCTTCCAGTTCCTCAGGGTGCTTTTTTGTAACCCTCTCCAGCTGGGTGATGCCCGCTTCAAGACGGTCCTGGGCCAGGTAGCAAACTCCAAGATAGACTTCTGCCTTCACGTTTTTCGGATTCTCGGAAATCGCTTTCTGAAAGCACTCAACTGCCCTTGGGTACTGATAAAGACCGTAGTATGCGAGACCCAGAAAGAAATTAAGATCGGGCAGGTTGGGGTCGAGTGTCAGGGCCTTTTGTATGGATTCGGCGGACTGCTCGTACTTTCCCTGAAACTGATAAACGAGTCCCAGCTTGGCGTGAACCTGGGGAAAATCGGGTTGAAGCTCGAGCGCAGACCGGTAAGCCTTTTCGGCGCCTGCCCAGTCGCCGCTTTGTTCGGCCTGTACGGCCGTCTGAATATGTTCCTGGACCTGTGGCGTCAGCGTCGGCTGGCCCGTCAAACCGGTTGGCTGCACTACCAGGACCGTCAAGAGAAACAGACTACGACTTACCATTCAAGTGAACCTCCTCGACTTAGAACTTGAGCACCGTTTTCCTGCCGTGGACAGACTCCCTTCGTTGGGGTGTTCAAGTTAATCTAGCACAAGCGCTTTGGCAAGTTTCCGATGCGAAAGTGCCGCGAGCCGTTGGAGCAGACAGAGGAGATCAATGCAGAGCCCTTTGCCGTCCAAAGACAGGGAAACAACGTTGATGCGAAACGGGAGCAGTGATCGGTTGATTCCTATCCGAAGTCAATGTAGGAATGTCGATCTGATGACTTATTTCCGCACCGGGGCTTTCTTGTTCGTTCTCACTGTGAGCCTGCTGCCAGGAACCGCGGTGCTCTCAAGCCCTATTTTTCTGCAACAGTCAGGCGATGGTGACACGTCCTCGGCCGCGGCTCCGCTGGCCATGTCGGAAGTGCATCGCAAGTTCATCTGGGATATTGAGCAACAGTGGAGATCATCTACCCACTGCCGTGAAACCATCGAGTGGGAAACGGCAGGCTAACGCCTTGCCGTTCTGTCGTCTATGGCAGAATGTGGAAAACCCCTGTGACGGCAACGCTGCGGTCATGAACGGAAAGGCTCTCCAGTTAGCCTCAACACTCTGGACTAACTACCTGAAGGAGAAAAGCCTTCTTTGCAAGAAGAAGTCCAAGTGATTTGACCCGCCGTGAGATGTTGAAGTTGACCGCCGGTCGCGTTGCCATAGGAGGAACGACCCGCTTTCCCGAGGCTCTCGCGTTCTCTGCGTAAGGTAGTGAGTCGGAGACCGTCGTGTCGCTTGCCTGAACCGGTGAGGCTTTGACACGCTCCAGGGCTTTGTTTATCGTCTCCCGATGGTCAAGAAGGGATTGCAAGAGAATTGGGTGCGCCGAAAGGTGATTTCGGGTGAAACCACGATCGGCTGTTTCATGGGACTTGGCAGCCCTAATGTGGCCGAGTTGCTGGCCCACCTGGGATATGAATGGCTGCTCATCGAAACGGAACATAATTCCCTCGACTCGGCACAGGTTGAGCACATGCTCATGGCCATTCAGGGGACCGATACGATCCCCCTGGTGCGAGTTCCGCCTGCGGACCTGTTCTCGATCCAGCGCTCTCTGGACCAGGGAGCCATGGGAGTGATGGTTCCTATGGTCAAGACCCCTGCCGAGGCGGAAGCAGTCGTGGCGGCGACTCGCTATCCTCCGGAAGGGAAGCGGGGGTTTGGTCCGCTTCGGGCAACACGGTACACACTCGAGTATGACAGCTATCTGGACGGGGCCAATGAGAACATTCTCGTCGCGCTGATTCTGGAGACGGTAGAGGCCGTTGAAGTCCTCGAAGACGTCGCCTCGGTCCCGGGGGTCGATGTCCTTTACATGGGCCTCTGGGATCTATGCCTGAACATGGGTCTGGACCCGAGGCAGCTACCCCACCCGGAGACGGATGCTGTCATCAAGACCGCACTGGAGGTGGGCGAGCAGACAGGCGTGGCGATCGGAATCGGCTGCAACAGCCCCGATGATTTTCTGCGCAGGGAATCCGAGGGCTTTACCTTCATGGCGTGCGGCAGTGACCTCGGCCTTCTGATCCAGGCAGCAACACCCAAACTGGAAGCCTTCCGCGCATCCAGGTCTCCCGGGGAGGACTCGGAGGGCTGTTGATGATTTGCTCCCCTGGTTGAAGCTTGGAAGTTGCCGGAACCCGAACTCGGACCCGGATCACTCCGATCTGACCGTTTCGCCTAACCGCAAATCAGAGCCGCTGGCGGCAGCCGGAGGATGAGATACGAACGGATTACCATCAGGCTTCTACGGCTCCGTCACCTGTAATACGGAACCAGTTGTCACAGGTCCCGGAATTACCTGATTCTTTCCTGACGGCC
>CAZMGM010000045.1:0-17689 GCA_964565865.1 uncultured Acidobacteriota bacterium
GCCACGGTGAATACGTTCCCGGGCCTTGTACACACCGCCCGTCACATCACGAAAGTGGGCTGTACTAGAAGCCGCCGAGCTAACCTGCAAAGGAGGCAGGCGTCGACGGTGTGGCTCATGATTGGGGTGAAGTCGTAACAAGGTAGCTGTAGGAGAACCTGTGGCTGGATCACCTCCTTTCTAACGGAAGCAAGCGAGGCAGTGAAAGCTGTCTCGCCAATCCTCAGAGAGAAAACCACGGACTCGGCTGTCTGGTTGTCAAAGGTCGTTGAATAGAGCGGGAGGGCCCCAGGTCCCTGCCCATCGCGAAACCCAGAAGTTTGGCTGTTCCTCTTCCGGTAACCAAAATGCTTGCTGTCCTCAGATCTTGATACAGAGAGAAGCGTTCACGAGCGTACCCGACAGCAGAACAGGCGGTCAAAAAGACCCGCAGGCGTTGTGGGATCGACAGGAAGCGGCCATCGCAGTGTCGGTGTAGCCGTCGCACCGTTCAGATACTCCATCGATTATGTAGGGGAGGCCTGATTCGGTGACTCCGCCACCCAGACCTCTTACGATGTTGGGATGATCGAAGTCAGCCAGGATCCGCTAGGGTCCAAGATCAGCATTGAAGGTCAGCGGAGGAAGGCTTCGCAGGGAGCCGGCATCGTAAAGAGGATGCCTGCCCGGTACAGCGGTGCTGAGGCCCTTGATACGAAGGCTTCGGCTGCACGGCCAACCACGGCTCATCCGACCTCGAAACCTGCGAGCCCTCGGGTGTTCCACTACAGGCTGCTATAGCTGCACCAGCAGAAACAGAGCCGCAACCGTTCCCACGATCGCCGCTCCGTAACAAACCACCGGCAATACTAGACCCAGGCTCCTCAAGCCGATGTCCGCTGCCACATAACGAAAGCGGTGGGCCCAGTGGAAGAGGGGGAGTGAAATGAGAACGAACAGATACAATCGCGCCAGGGGGTGACGGATCAGGCTGAACAACTCGTCTTCCAGGATCCAGCTGGCGGGAACAGCCATGCCAGTGAGGACCAGAGTAATCGGGATGAAGAAGGCGGCAACGACTCCTCCTGCCGAGAAAAGGGACCAGAAAGCGGGCTCGTTTGACTTAGCCATGGGTGTTATCCCAACACAATCCAGGCCACCAGAATCGACACAACGAGCCAGACGACATAGTTCGACCCGGCGATCAGACGTGGGTTCAACTTTTCTTCTCCTCGCCACACAACCATGGCCTTGGGCGTCAGGTTAAACCAGGTGACACTGTGATACACGACTATGGGAAATGCCACCGCGTGCAAAGCGGCGGAAACTCGAGATTCCTTCATCCACATAAAGACGGAGTGAAATGAATGGTGGTCGTGGGCTGAGGCTACCAGGATCAGGAGCAACACTGTGTACCCTCCGACCGCTACGCAAGTCAGTTCACGAACCATGAACAAGAAGTAGGTCTTGCGCCTGAGCCACCAGGTAGTTGGCATGGTGCGCAGGTATTCCCGGGTTTTCGTGCCTGGCGCTCTCCTGGTCTTAGAGGCCTCGTCTGTCACGTCTGTTTCCAGGTTTCTGATCATATGGTGGTGAAATGCCGATCTTCGAAACGAGCTGCACTAGCTCTTTCCCCAGGGAATCAGTACCTCCTTCATCCACTGCTTGGTGTGCGTGACCTTGGCCTGCTGGATGGCCCCGGCCGGATCCACATTCTTCGGGCAGACCCGGGTGCAATCTCCCACGAACGTGCATTCCCAGATCCCCTCGTCCTGAAAAATCACCTCGGCTCTGCTTCCAGCACCGCCGTCCCGTGAGTCCAGATTGTAGCGCTGGGCTAGAGCGATAGCTGCCGGTCCCAGAAACTCCGGACTTTGACCGTACACTGGGCAGGCTGCGTAGCAGAGCATACAGTTGATACACATGCTGAATTGTTTGTAATGGGCCAGTTCCGCCGGTGTCTGCGGATGCTCACCCTGCTCAACTGCCTTTTCTTCTTTGGGGATGAGCCACGCTTGCACCTCACTGAGTTTTTCCAGAAAGTCTTCCATGTTGATAATGAGGTCCCGGATCACGGGGAAGTAGTTCAGCGGTTCAACACGAATCGGGTTCGGATAGTAGTCACGCAGAAAAGTGGCGCAAGTGAGCTTGGGGTCGCCATTGACCATCATCCCGCAGCTTCCGCAAACACCCATCCGGCAGGACCAGCGATAGGACAGGGTTCCGTCGATCCAGTCCTTGATGTAATTGAGCGCGTCGAGCACCACCCAGTCTTTACGGAAGGGAACCTCGTACTTCTGGTATCGCGGCTGGTCTTCCTCATCAGGTCGATAGCGGAAGACTTCGACCGTCACAGTTTTTTCCGGCATCAGTGCCCCCTCCTCTCGTCAGTTTTCTTCTCGCTCGTCTCCACCAATCGGACTGCCATACTTGCGTTCTCCCGGCGGCCAGCGGGTCACCACCACGTCTAGATATTCGATGCGAGGGGCACCATTCTCGGTGTGGTACGCCAGGGAATGCTTGAGAAACCTTTCGTCATCGCGAAGGGGATAGTCCGTGCGCTGGTGAGAGCCTCGTGATTCGGTTCGCATGAGGGCACTGTGGGCTACCGCCTCTGCGACGTTAAGCATGTACTCTAATTCCAGAGCGGCCGTCAACTCGGTATTGAATGTCAAACTGTGGTCCGCCAGTTCGACCCGAGGGAAGCGCTCATTCAGTTCCTGAATCTGTGCGCAGGTATCTCGCAGGGAACTCTCGTCCCGATAGATGCCTGCTCCACTTTCCATCGTCTGGTTCAGTTCTGCTCGCAGTCCGGCAATAGTTTCATCTCCTCTACCGGGTTGAAAAAACTGTTCTCGGAGTCGCTCTTGTTCTGTTTCCGCCTGGACGCGCACTTCCTCCGTAGCGATGTCATCATGCTGGACAGCGAAGCGAACTGCCGCGCGTGCCGCACGTGCCCCGAACACCAGAAGTTCCGTGAGCGAGTTGGAACCAAGCCGGTTAGCCCCGTTGATGCTTACACAGGCACATTCACCGGCCGCAAACAATCCGGAGAGTGGAGTTTCTCCGTCGGTGTTCGTGTCAACGCCGCCCATCATGTAGTGAACCACCGGGCGCACAGGGATCAACTCCTTTACAGGATCGATCCCTGCATAGTTACGGCACAATTCACGGACAAAGGGAATCTTCTTGTCGATCTTCTTCTCACCCATGTGCCGGATGTCTAGATGCACATAGTCACCGTAGGGTCCGTCAATGGTGTGGCCCTTCTCCCGTTCCTTGATGAAAGCTTGAGACAGTCGGTCTCGGGGCCCGAGTTCCATCGATCTTTTCCGTGGGTGTTTCGAGTTACTGACCTCGAGTGGTTGACCCAGGTCGTAGTCCTGGAGGTAACGGTATCCATCCTTGTTCACCAGAACCCCACCTTCACCGCGTGAGGCCTCAGTAATCAGGATTCCCGTTCCCGGCAGGCCGGTGGGGTGATATTGGACAAACTCCATATCCTTGAGGGGAACTCCGGCTCGGTAAGCCAACGCCATGCCGTCACCGGACTTGATATTCGCGTTGGTCGTAAAAGGAAACACCCGTCCCCCTCCTCCGGTGCAGAGTATTACGGCCTTGCCCGCGATCGGACGAACCTGCCCGCTGCGAAGTTCCAGCGCTGCCACACCCTGGCAGCGCCCGTCGTGGGTCAGCAGACGGGTTACGAACCATTCGTCGTAGCGGGTTACATTGTTGTACTTCAGAGCTGTCTGGAAAAGCGTATGGAGCATGTGAAAGCCTGTCTTGTCGGCAGCGAACCAGGTGCGTTCGATTTTCATGCCGCCGAAGGGCCGTACGGCAACGCTTCCGTCGGACTCCCGGCTCCAGGGACAGCCCCAGTGTTCGAGCTGAATCATTTCCCCGGGAGCCTCATGAACAAACGCCTCAACGGCGTCCTGGTCGGCCATCCAATCGGCCCCGGAAATCGTATCGTAGGCGTGCTCGTCCAGACTGTCGTTGGCTTTGATGACGGCGGCCGCTCCCCCTTCCGCGGAGACCGTATGGGAGCGCATCGGGTACACCTTGGAAACGACACCTACGCTCAGGCTCGGATTCTCCTCGCCGATTGCGATGGCTGCCCGCAAACCGGCTCCACCGCCACCCACAATTAGAATGTCGTGGCTCAGTAATTCCATTGCTACGATGTTTTATCGTGGAAGAACTCGATCTAGCCTGTCGTGGTCCGCGTAGCGAAGCACAGCCCTCCGAATGATCCGTGAGATTTAGCCTAAAGTCAACTTGCGATTCAATCCAGGAAAACCACGTCCCCAGCCGAAGGATCCCATGCCTTATTCCACCCCGATCTCAACTTGTACTGCCCGTTGTGAGAATCCCATGGATCGCATTGAGGGAGCCGTCTGGCCAGATGTTCGAGTGGTGTTCTGCCGTGCTTTTGTGCCGCTTTTTCCACTCTTCGGGGCTAGAACCTCTCCACACAGGAGGGTGCATCGAGTATCCTTGCAAGCAGCAGGGTTGGATGGTGACCGGGGAGGTTACTTATGTCAATTGGCTCCACTCTCCTCTCGGGACTTATGTGCTTTTTCTAGAAAGAAAAGACATCACCTTGCTACTGGCCGGCCCGTACGGGAAGAATTGGGAGGCCTCTCCGTAACGAGAGAAGGATGATCAGGCAAGAAATGGGACTTCCCGGGGAAAGGGAAAAGGGTAGATGGGCACGCACAAGAGGTTTTTATGGCAGCTCTCCTGGATAACCGAATTGCCCTGGTGACGGGCGGTGCCTCGGGGATTGGCCGGGCGACATGCCAGCTGCTTGCCCGCGAGGGAGCCAGGGTTGTGGTGGCGGATGTGCAGGAGGAAAAGGCGGCGAACACTGTGCAGCTAGTCCAGGCCGTTGGTGGTGAGGCGATCGCCGTCCCAAGTGACGTCTCCAGAGCTACTGAGGTTGAGGCCTTAGTCCAAAGGTGCGTGGATGAGTATGGACGGCTGGATTGTGCCGTCAACGTGGCCGGAATCCTGGGCGAGATGGGTAAGATCCATGAATGCACGGAAGCCAACTACGATCGCGTGATGGCAACCAATACCCGGGGCATGTGGTTGTGCATGAAATATGAAATCATCCAAATGCTCGAGCAGGGCTCAGGAGCAATTGTAAACATATCATCTGTAGCTGCCGAGGCAGGAACGCCGGACCTAGCGGTTTACGGCGCATCTAAAGCGGCTGTCACGATGCTGACCCGAGCCGCCGCGGTCGGCCTAGTGGCCAGGAATATCCGGGTCAACGCCATTAATCCCGGATATGTTCAAACCGCAATGGTCGACAGTCAGGAAGAAGCTTATCCAGAAAAAGTAAAGGAGTACAAGGCAGCTCTCAGGATCGGTCGCATGGGACGACCCGAAGAGATTGCCGAGGCTGCTGTGTGGTTGTGTTCGGACAAAGCCTCACTCGTGTCCGGCCATGCGATGTTTGTCGACGGGGCGGCCCTGGCCTGACGTGAGGGCTGCAACATAGGGGACGGCGTTACAGGCCCAAATTCTTTTTCAGTCGCTGATTCTTGGACGTCGTTTCAACTGCTGCTGTCCTGAGAGCCTCATTCTCCTGGAGCAGCTTCCTGAGAAGCATCCGGGCCGGTTCCGAGGGGGCCTGCCGGCGTGCTAAACTCACGGGTGTTACTCCTCATGTCCTCCGGCACACCTATGCATCACGACTTGGCATGGGGGGCAACCTGAGGACGATTCAGGAGCTGGGAGGCCTGGCGCAGCATCAAGATGGCTGAGTGCTATGCACACTTGACGAGGAGCACAAAAGACCCTCCATTCAGGGCCTTTGTTGGGCAAAATGGACACAGTTTTCCCCACGAGAGCAAATGCTGCCCATCCTGAATTCCTGCAAGTCGTTGAAAAATAGGGACGTGGGGGGTATAGCTCAGTTGGAAGAGCACCTGCTTTGCAAGCAGGGGGTCACCGGTTCGAGTCCGGTTACCTCCACCAAAACTAAAAAAAGTCGGGGTGAACCAAGGGCTTCCAGGCTCCCGATTGATTGCACAGGATGGCTTCATGGGGGCCTGGCCATGGGTGAAACATTTGGCAGGTATGGTTAAGAGAAAGAAGGTGCGCAATGCGTGTTACAGACAGCAGTGACAAGAAGCTGACACGGCGTCAATGGCTGAGGCTAACCGCGGCCGGAACAGCCCTCCCAGGGCTAGCAAGCCGGCCTAGAGTAGCCCAGGCTGGGCCGACCGGGATATCGGAACAGGTTATCGACCTTCTACCCGATCAGCCCCTGGCTACGGTATCACCTGGATTGTTCGGCAATCTGGTCGAAGCTTACGGAACGGCTCTGTCCGGTATCTGGGTAGGAGAAGAATCATCCATTCCAAATGAGGATGGCCTGCGGTGGGATACGATTGAGGCTTTTCGGCAGATTCGCGTGCCACACATACGCTGGCCCGGCGGCACCCTGGCTGACACTTATTTCTGGCAGGATGGCATCGGTCCTCGTGCAGAGCGTCCTCGCACCTGGAACTATTTCTTTGGCGGAGAGCAGACGAACCAATTCGGCACCGATGAGTTCCTGCGTTTTTGTGAACTGGTGGGGGCAGAGGCCTGGATCAAGGTGAATCCGATTACGGCCAGCCTGGGAGACACGGTCAATTGGATGCAGTACTGCAACTACGGAGGGGATAATCACTGGTCCAGACTGCGCAGCAAAAACGGTCATCCCAAGCCCTATGGTGTGAAGTACTGGTCGATCGGCAATGAGACATCGCCTGCGTTTTCGCCGGAAGGCTATGCTGAGCGGGTCCATGAGTGGTCCTACTACATGCGTCCTGCCGATCGGCACTCCCAGATCATCGTATCCGGGGAAATGAAAGGAGACTGGAACGAGCGATTTCTGGCCCGTTATGCAGCGTTGCTGAAAGACACCGGAGCACTCACTCAATTGAAGGACATGTTCCATGTTCTGGCGCTCAAGTACGCGAACGAGAAGCAGGTCAGAGACGCAGCTGCGCTGCTGGATCAGTACTTGGGACCTAATACAGTGGAAGTTTGCGTGGAGGAATGGGCAGCCCAGAGCGGGTCTCTACCGCCCTGGCCTCAGGAACTGCATGAATTGTCGATATGGGAGGCAATCCTTGAAGTATCAGAGATGGACTTGCCTTACGAGGGCAGAGTCAAAATGGATGCAGCTATCTCAGCAGCTGCAACCCTGCACGGGTTGATCCGCAATGCAGATCTGGTCAAGCTAGCCAGCTTTCTCTATCCGGTGAATACCTGGGGTCCCCTGATCAAAACCGATGGCCCGCTTTTCCTTCGAACGGCTAACTACCATGTCTTTGACTTGCTCAAGCAACACATGGGGGCGGACTCGATCAGCGTAGAGTGGGATCGGACTAAAGGTTTGGATGTCGTGGCTTCCCTGTCTGAAGATGGTCGAAAGACCACAGTCTCCATTGTCAATTCTGAAGAGACCGAGTCCACGGAGGTTCGGTTGCGGATAAGGGGGGCAGGAGCTAGAGCAGCGACTTCCACCATTCTCACTGGCAGACCCACTGATGAAAACACCTTCGAAGATCCCGCTAAAATCAAGCCAGGGATAGGCAAGGTGAAAAAGAGGGGAGAGGCGTGGGTAGCGCTGTGTCCTGCCTATTCACTTACGGTCATCACGCTAACCTAGCAGTCCGGCGTGAAAGTCGAACCGGGCAACTCGGACTCGGAGGACTTTCACAACGGACTGCTAGTCAGGATGAGATGAGACCGTAGATGACTGCCACCTGTTTCTGAAAACGGCGTTCCCCCGGCTATTGAGCGCTGAATCCTCCGTCAATGACCAGAGCGTGACCGTTTACGTAAGAGGCTCTGTCGGAGCTGAGACAGAGCACGGCTTCGGAGATTTCATCGGGCTGCGTAATGCGGCTGGGGGGTATTGATTCGTAGCATATGGCCCGGGGACACGTCCTGCAAGCGTCCGGAGGGGAGGCGATGCAATCGAGAGCAGAGAAAGGCGCCGCTGCCCCATTTGATCCCTTTCCCGCCTGCGGATAAAATCCCGCCACATGAACGATCTTGAAATGACGTGCCTTCTATGCAAAGGAGCGGACCGGGCTCGGAGGAATCCTATGCGGGGTGTAGCTAGAGCTGTCGTGATACTTGGTTTTCTTTCCAGCGGAACCTGGGCCGAGAACTGGCCTCAGTGGCGCGGTCCCGGTGGAGACGGGGCCAGCCCCGAAAAGAACCTCCCGATCGAATGGAGTACCAGGGAAAACATAGCCTGGAAGGTTCCCATGTCTGCCTGGAGCGGGTCCACACCCATCATCTGGGGTGACTACCTCTTCCTGAATTCAGCTGGAGGAGGAAAGCGAAGGGCCGATGGTTTCAGCCGCTCGTCACAGGAGCAGCCCCCTGACCCGAAGGCGAAAGAGCTTTCCCTGTGGTGCCTGGACCGCGGGACGGGAGAGATCCGCTGGAAACGCAGTCTGGGCAGCGGCAATCGCCAGCTCCAGAAACAGAACATGTCTTCACCCTCTCCCGTGACCGACGGTCAGCGGGTCTGGGCGATGGCCGGGACCGGGGTGATCAAGTCGTTTGACTTTCAGGGGAATGAAAAATGGAGCCGGGACATCCAGGCCGACTACGGGAAGTTTGGCCTCGGATGGGGTTACGCCTCTTCACCCCTGCTCTACGCAGGCACCCTGTACATTCAGGTTCTCCACGGACAGGAGACCGACGACCCATCCTATTTGCTGGGGATTGATCCAGCCACGGGTGAAACCAGGTGGCGGGTGGAAAGACCCACCGATGCCGTGGCCGAGTCTCCGGATTCCTACACCACGCCTGCCATCCTGCGCTACCGGGGCAAGACTGAAGTCGTGATCACAGGCGGCGACTATGTGAGCGGCCACGATCCGGGAAGCGGCCTGGAACTGTGGCGAGCCGGCGGCCTGAATCCTACCAAAGCGCGTAACTATCGAATCATTGCGTCACCACTGGTTTCGGGCGACATTGTCTATGTCTCTACGAGGAAGGATCCCTTTCAGGCCTTCGAGTTTGGCAGCGGAACACCGAAGTTGCTTTGGCAGACCGCAAAGGGGCCTGATGTGCCCACACCGGTGACGGACGGGCGCTACCTGTACCTGCTCCGCGACAACGGGGTCCTGTTTTGTTTCAGGGCCCGCAGTGGAGAAGTGGTTTGGGGTCCGGAGAGAGTAAGACCCGGAATCTACAGCGCCTCACCGGTTCTGGCCGATAGCAGGATTTACGTAACGAGTGAAGATGGTGTGACCAGTGTGGTCGAGGCGGGACCCAAGTTCAGACTCCTAGCGGAGAACGATCTGGAGGGGTATACGCTCTCTTCGCCGGCCATCTCCAACGGTCAGATCTTTGTGCGCACCGAACAGTACCTCTACTGTATCGGAAAACGTCGGACAGGGGCCTGATCAGTTCCTCGTTTCGCGGGTGTCGATAAGTGAGGGGCGCCTTCACCATGCTCAATTCTGTCAATCTCCGCCAGGGATCCTGCGCGGAAGACACCGCGCCTTTCCGGTCCATCCATTTTAGGTGTGGTCGGGGCTGCGCGAGAGAGGATTCTGGATGTTTCGGGAAGGCGACAACCTGCGCGGCGATCAGAGGTTGTTGAAGAAGAGGCTGACGGCCGTGTTGAATACAGAACATGAGGTGCGCTATCGGCGAGTTTCGAACAAGCTCTGGGTGGGCAGGTCGATCAGCACCAGGATCGACGAGACTGAGAACGCAGGCAAATCGGGGGGGAAAGAACTGCCGATTGGACATGACTAGCAGTTTTCTGTGCGTCTGTGCTGAGAAGGTCGTTCCACAATTCGGAAGGAGCCGTCTCTCGGGTCAGATCAAAAGCCGCTCCGATCCTGGAGATTCCCCATTGGAGATGATAGTCTTACTCAAACGGGGAAGAAACTGGAGGATTCTATGAGAATTTCGACTAAGTGGTTGCCACTGATTGTTTTAAGCGTTTTCTTCTGGGGATGCCCTGGTGCGCCGGAGGCAATAGAAGAGCCGGAGGTAATAGAAGAGCAGGAGCACTCGGAGGCTTCTGAAGAAGAAATCCACATAGCCGCCGATCCCTCGGAAGGTAGTGGGACGGCAGACGCCTCCGCCGAAGAGACCGAGGGCGGCCAGGAAAATCCGGAATAGGATTAGCCCTACTCATTCCGCTGTTGCTCCGCCGGCACGGAGTCGCTACTGAAACGAACGGCTCTAGAAAGTAAGGTCGTAGGTTCCGGTGGCCCCAGGAAATGGCCATCCCTCTGTGACGGGAAGACCCTGAAGAGGTTTACGGGGTGCTGGAAAACCACGAACCACTGGTGGGATGTAGAGTAGGTTGTACGAAGCCTAGAAGAGGGCGGCATTGCCGTGCTCGAAGATGAGGCGACTCAACTCTGGTGGCAGGGTCTCGACATCTGGGTGGTAGGGGGCAGCGACTACTGCGAAGGAGCCCGCAATGTCGCGAAGGCGCTGAGTCGAGTGCCGCCCGGTGCCCCTTGATCAGCTTCACTCATAACCCGGATATCTTTCCACAGATACTCATCGGGGTGGATCTGACTCTGGCTGGACACACATACGGAGGGCAGGTGGCCTTTTCCCTTCATCGGGTCTTCGATCGTTCTATCAACAGCTGGCCCTGCCCGTCCAAATCATCGATCCGATCGGAGCAGGCGATGCTCTGCAGGCAGGTATCCTTCACGGCTGGCTGGACGGGAACTTGGAGAAGGGTCTTCGCTACGGAAGCGTCCTGGCCCTGAGCCAAAAAGGCGATATGATCCCTACTTCAGCTGCTGAGGTGGAAGCCCTGCTCGATTCAGAAGCGGGTGGAATCCGGCGCTGGATCAGCAGGAAGGTAATCTTCCCGATTCGGCTTGGAAAGACCCGCTCTGTTCCTGGGCTAGTCTGCAGACGGGCCAATTGCCTGGCTTCTCTGGTTATTCGGGCGCGCCTGCGCCATCTCTCCCCCCGCTTCACCAGCTGGTTTGTCGTCGTATGTGCCAACAAGCCGGCGGCCACCTAACCAGCTGGACAGAGAATAGCCTCTGGGAACGTTCAGCCGCGCGTCCGGCCCCATGCTACAGTACTGTTGACCGTTGCTAGGACGAACTTGGAATGAGAGAGAGCACAAGCAGAACCGCGCAACTCGACTTTATCAGGGCCAAGATAGAGGACGATATCAGAACTGGCAAGTATGGTGGTCGAGTCGCAACGCGTTTCCCCCCCGAGCCCAACGGCCGTCTTCATATTGGCCACGCCAAGTCCATCTGTCTCAATTTCGGGGTGGCCGCGGAGTACAAAGGCACCTGCAACCTGCGTTTCGATGACACCAACCCCGCAACAGAGGAGGTCGAGTATCAGGAGGCGATCAAGGAAGATGTTCGCTGGCTGGGTTTTGACTGGGGCGACCAGCTTTACCATGCTTCCGATTATTTCGAAAGGCTGTACAAGTTTGCTGAGGAGTTGATCAAGAATTCCCTGGCCTATGTTGACAGCTTGGATCAGCAGCTCATCCGAGAGTATCGAGGAACGTTGACCAAGCCCGGTCGTAACAGCCCCGACCGGGACAGACCGGTGGAGGAGAACCTGGACATGTTTCGGCGCATGCGAGCAGGGGAATTCGAGGCAGGTGCCTATGTCCTCAGAGCCCGGATCGATATGGCGTCACCCAACCTGAACATGCGGGATCCGACGATCTATAGGATCAAGCGTGCCTCTCACCACCGGACTGGTGACAAGTGGATCATATACCCGATGTACGATTTCGCCCATGGGCTTTCGGATGCGCTGGAGAGGATCACTCATTCCCTTTGCACTTTGGAATTCGAAGACCATCGGCCGCTCTATGACTGGTTTCTGGACAATCTGGACGTTTCGTACCGGCCGGAACAGACTGAGTTCGCCCGCCTCAACCTCTCCTATACGATCCTGAGCAAGAGGAAGCTGCGGATCCTGGTGGAGAAGGGGTATGTGGAAGGTTGGGATGATCCCCGCATGCCGACTTTGAGCGGCTTAAGAAGGAGAGGTTACACGCCGGAATCCATCCTCGATTTCTGCGATCGAATCGGCATGGCCAAGAAGGACGCAATCATCGATGTAGCCCAGCTCGAGTACAGTATCCGGCAGGATCTGAACCGGACGTCCCCTCGCCGCATGGCGGTGCTCGACCCTCTAAGAGTTGTAATCGAGAACTACCCTGAGGATAGGGTGGAATCACTGGAGGCGGTCAACAATCCGGAAGATCCTTCCCGGGGAACCCGAGAAGTACCATTCTCCAGGGTCCTCTACATCGAGCGGGGAGACTTTCTGGAGGATCCTCCGAGAAAGTTCTTTCGCCTTGCCCCGGGACGTGAAGTCCGGCTGCGTTACGCATATTTCATTACCTGTCGCGAGGTGTTGAAAGACGAGAACGGCCTCCCTGTCGAACTGCGCTGCACGTATGATCCTGAGAGCCGAGGCGGGAGTGCTCCGGACGGGCGCAAGGTGAAAGGAACTCTTCACTGGGTTTCGGCGGCCCATGCCGTGGATGCGAAGGTGCGACTATACGATCGACTGTTCTCCCACCAGAATCCGCTCTCGTTTGAGGACTTTCGCGAAGCGCTGAACCCGAACTCTCTCGAGCTTATGACCGGTTGCAAACTGGAACCTGGTCTGGCCGGGATGCAACCCGGGTTTCGCTGCCAGTTCGAACGGCTCGGCTATTTCTGCGTGGATCCAGAATCGAGTCCCGGACAGCTGCTTTTCAATCGGACCATCACTCTTCGAGACACCTGGGCCAGAGTCCAGCGGCAAATGGCTAAATCTCTCCCAGGCAATAGTCCAGAGCCTGCAGGGTTGTAGGCAACGTCGTCACCCCTAAACAGTGCTAAGACAAAAAAGAGGTTTGATTCGGGGTAGGTTGCTATAGAGACCCCTTTTGCCGAAGAGGACCCTTTGCCGGTGGTCCAGTGTCTCGGTAATTTTCCGTCGGGTCGTGACCGCTCCCAGGGGTTGGCTACCCGCCAGGGGCCAAGATTCATTGACACCTGGCGAATTCGTATGCTAAACGTGAACTCTTTCTGGGCCGGATGGAGGAATTATGCCAGCGCGTGACCCACACCTGTTTACGTCGGAATCGGTAACTGAAGGTCATCCCGACAAGATCGCCGACCAGATATCAGACGCTGTCCTAGACGCCATTATGGAGAAGGATCCGGGAGGCCGCGTCGCGTGCGAAACGATGGTTACCACCGGACTTGTCGTCGTGGCTGGGGAGGTTACGACAGACTGCCAGGTTGACATTCCTCTTCTGGTGAGAGAGACGATTAAAGAAGTGGGATACACACGCGCCAAGTTCGGATTCGACAACGAAACCTGCGGTGTCATCTGTTCACTCGATAAGCAGTCGCCTGACATAGCCATGGGTGTCGATACGGGAGGTGCAGGCGATCAGGGCTTGATGTTCGGTTTCGCCTGCCAGGACACTTCCCAGTTGATGCCCATGCCGATTCAGATGGCGCACGACCTGACCCGCCGCCTCAGCCATTGCCGCAAACAAGGCATGCTGAGCTGGTTGCGTCCCGATGGTAAGTCCCAGGTCACGGTGGAGTACGATGGGTTCACACCGCGCAGAGTCCACACGGTAGTCATTGCCACGCAGCACAGTGATGCTGTCTCCAACCAGGAGATCCACGCGGGCATTCGCCGAGAGGTCATCGAGCCCATCGTTCCGGCGGATCTAATGGATAGTGAGACCAGAATGCTCGTAAACCCCACTGGTCGTTTCGTTACCGGGGGGCCGCAGGGTGACTGTGGCCTGACCGGACGCAAGATCATTGTTGACACC
The DNA here is from genome assembly GCA_964565865.1 of uncultured Acidobacteriota bacterium. Lineage (GTDB taxonomy): Bacteria > Acidobacteriota > UBA6911 > RPQK01 > CBDAPI01 > CBDAPI01. The sequence continues at coordinate 13,820 of CAZMGM010000045.1, forward strand.
TACGGCGGCATGGGACGACACGGCGGTGGAGCCTTTTCTGGCAAGGATCCTTCCAAAGTGGACCGCTCTGCCAGCTACATGGCCCGTTACATCTCCAAAAATCTGGTGGCTGCCGGTCTGGCTGACCGCATCGAGCTCCAGCTCGCTTACGCGATAGGGGTGGCTCAGCCAGTTTCCGTCATGATTGACAGTTTCGGAACGGCCCGCGTGGATGACCGAAGAATGGTTGAGCTCATTCGGGAACACTTCGAATTGACTCCCAGCGGGATCATTGAGTCTCTGGACCTGCGCCGGCCGATTTATCGGCAAACGGCAACCTACGGTCACTTTGGGCGTGAGGAAGCAGGTTTCACTTGGGAGCGGACCGACAAGGCCGAGCAGCTGAGGGAGGCGGCAGGAGTGGCTGTGGAGAACGACCCGGCGCGCTAGAGGACTGTTAACCGTCCGTGGGATTTTCACCACCGACCGTCGAAACTTCGAACCTCGCTTTACGCTATCATCATTTCATGCGCTACAGCCGTCCGGGAATGGTGATGATGGGCCCCCGCCTGACGCCTGCCGTTAAAACCATCATTCTGGCCTGCCTGGGTACGTATCTGCTTTCCATCCTGGGCAACGGCAGGGAGATGATTGATTTCTTCGGACTGACACCCGGATCGGTCTTCGCAAAACTCTTCCTGTGGCAGCCCTTGACCTACCTTTTCTTTCACGCTGGGTTTGGTCACATTTTCTGGAATATGTTGGTTCTCTGGATGTTCGGCTGTGAGATGGAGCGCTACCTGGGAACCCGCGAGTTCATCCGTTTTTTCTTCATTACCGGAGCGGGAGCTGGTCTGATTTCGGTGCTGGTTCACCCTATGTCTACGGTGACCACCATCGGTGCCAGCGGGTCCATCTATGGCATTCTCCTGGCTTATGGGATGCTCTTTCCCGAGCGGCTGGTTTACCTCTACTTCCTCTTTCCCATCAAGGTAAAATACTTTATCTCCTTTCTGTTCGTGGTTGCGTTCATTTCGGCTTTTGGAAGCAGTGGCACCGGAATCGATCATTTTGCCCACCTCGGAGGCGGGTTGTTTGCCGTTCTCTACCTGAAGGGTGTTCTATCGTGGAAGAGGCTGAGCGAAGCGTACTCTCGGCGCCGTCTCCGGCGCCTGCGTAAGAAGTTCAAGGTTTACGAGAAAGAGCGGCGGGAACAGAAAGACGATTTCTGGATCAATTGAACCTCCAGAACACGATTCCCACCCTCAACCCGGACCAGCGCGAGCGTCAGCAAGTTCCATAGCCCGGCCCAAAACTCGAAACCGGAACAAATCGGTAGCCATCTGCTAACATATCGGCGAAGGATTTAGCAGTAATGCAAGCGTCTCAGATTGGAAATCGCTGGAAACTCATGTCCGGTTATTTGACTGGGCAACCGGATCTTCAGGCCTACCCGATTACTCTGATCGTGGAAAACACAGCCAAGTGCAACTTCAAGTGCCCGATGTGCCCCCGGGAGTTCGGCTACTATCCTCCAGAGGACTTCGATTTTCGTCTCTTTCGAGACATCATCGATGAAATTAAAGATCAGACGGAACTGGTCTTTCCATGGGGAGGCGGGGAGCCCCTCATGAATCCGGAACTTTCGAAGATGATTCGATACTGCCGGGACGCCAACATCTATACGGTAGTTTCGACGAATGCCAGCCTGCTCAGCGAGGCCCGAAGCAGGGAACTGATCGAAGCGGGACTGGACAACATTATACTAGCCTTTGACGGTACGACTCCCGAAGTTTACGAGAGATATAGGAAGGGTGGTGACTTTTATCAAGTGAAGTCCAATATCGAGGGCTTCTTGCGTGTCAAGAAGACTCTGAAGTCGGATATTTTTACCATCCTGCAAATGGTCCGGCTGCCCTACAATCAACATCAGGTCCGGGACTTCCACCGGATGTGGTCCATCCCGGGCGTGGACGAAATCCGGGTCAAGGAAGACGAAATCGTCATCCCGGAAGTTGCGCTGGAAGAGAGAATCCAGCATGAGCGGAGGCGCCATCCCTGCTATCAACTCTGGCAGGGGCCGGCAACGATCAACTATAAGGGCGATTTCTTCCCCTGTTGTCATACTTGGCGCTCCGAACCGATCGGCAACGTGAACGACCAGTCGGTCTATGAGTTGTGGAATTCCGAGGAGATGCAGAGGATGAGGGCGGCCCACGTAAGGAGCGACCTGACGGATTACCCGGACTGCATGGATTGCCATGCCCCCAATCCCAGACTTCCTGTGATTCTAGGGAGTTTTCTGGTGGACATGTTCAAAGTACGGAAGTGGATTCCAAAACTCGAAAAGATGGCCGTTTTCTACAGAATCCCTCTTTTTATCGATCGCTGAGCAGGACTTGCCTGACGAGGTACAGCTAGGATGAATATTCTCTTGGTACGAGGAAAGCCAACCTTCATGGATATGATCGTGGGTATTCCGATCGGGCTCGTATATATCGCTCCCATCGCGCAGGGCAGGGGACACCACGTCGAGATCCTAGACCTGGCTCTGAAGGAGGATCCCGAAGCAGCCCTAGATGCCAGACTTCGCGAAAGGCATTGGGATCTGGCCGGCTTTACCTGCATGACCGCTGAGTTCGAAGGTGCTGAGATCGCTGCCCGGCAAATCAAGGAGTTTGACCCCGCGATTAGGACGATTTTCGGAGGGCAGCATCCGACGATCGTTGCGGAAGAGGTTCTGGGTACTCCTTACTGTGATTTCGTGTGTATGGGTGAAGGAGAAGAGACCTTCGCTGAGTTTCTGGATGCTTTGGAAAAAGAAAGAGGTCTCACAGCGGTCACGGGCCTGGCTTTCAAGGATGAAGATGGAAACATTCTCCAGAATCTGCCCAGACACCCGATTTGGGACGTGGACGGAATCCCTCTTCCAGCCTACGAATTGCTGGAACTGGACCGCTATGCCACCGCTGAATCGGCGCGCTACACACCCAAGTACAAGCGGGCAATTCAGATCTTCAGCAGTCGCGGTTGCCCCTGGCACTGCACTTATTGCCACGATCTTTTTGGTAAGAAATTTCGCGGGCGTTCCCCAGAGCACGTCCTCAAAGAAATGAGAATGCTCTACTACGACTACAACATTCAGGAATTCATGATCGAGGACGACATATTTAATTTTGATCTGGATCGTGCCAAAAGGATTTGTGATCTGATCGTGGAAGAAGGGATGGAAGTGGCTCTTCAGTTTGGAAACGGAATCCGGCTGGAGAGAATCGACGAAGAGCTTGTCCAGAAGCTTGCCGCTGCAGGCACACACCATGTCTCGATTGCAATCGAGACCGCTAGTCCGAGGATTCAGCGTCTCAGCAAGAAATACCTTAAATTACATATGGTGCAGGACATCGTCGGCTGGCTGCGCAAGAATCGCATCAATAGCCTGGGTTTCTTCATGATCGGTTTCCCGACGGAGACACTCGAGGAAATTAAGATGACCATTCGATACGCGTGTCAGACCGATTTGGACGAGGCTCTATTCAGTATCGTGATCCCCTATGCCGGGACGGAATTGAGCAGGCAGATCCTGCAGGAAGGGTGGTACGATCCCAGTCGCAAAACGGAGCATTTACATGAGGTGGCCAATATCAAGACCAGCGAGTTCGACTTCGCGACCCTTAAGCAGCTCCAGCGCCGGGCCTATCTGAGGTTTTTCTTGACCCGTTTCCGCTTCATCCGGATTCTTCCCAAGTTTTTCAGTTTTCGATCGAGCCGGCGTTACCTGAAGGCCATCGAGCGTAACTTTCTTCCCAAGTCTCTGACTGGTGAGATCTCCCGGGTCAACTAGGTGTGAATTCTCATCAGGTTCTTCAGTAGAAGGGGTTGTCCATCCGAGCT
>CAZMGM010000046.1:0-16905 GCA_964565865.1 uncultured Acidobacteriota bacterium
AGGGAATCCAGCTTCGCGCCAGGACGGCCTGGGATTGAGACAGCAGAAAGGGCTGGTTCTTCCCCGCGGTCTGCTCGGGTTCGAGCCACTGCAGCGCAGCGGCCAGGGGCGACGTGCGGTAGTAGATGTGAACGAGGCGGGTTTCCGGCCGGATCTCGATACTCAGGGGTTCGCCCAGGTGTTCGACAGTGTCACCTTTTAGAAAGTTGGTCGCTTGCTCCTGCGGGCCAAGCGTGATCTTTTCGATTTCCAGGTCTCGAGTATCGATCGATAGGTTGTCAGCGTGTGCGAGATTATCAATGTGAAGCGATACTTTGCCCCGCAGCCGCTTTTGCTTGAAGTCCACCACCAGGTCTAGATCCAGGTGTTGAACCGTAACTTGGTCGGGCCTGGAAAAAGAGTGGGGGTCGAAGTTGGGAGGCAGAGAAGCGGGCTTTTCGGCAGGGCCGGCGCAGGAAACCGCGGTGGTCAGGCACAGACAGAGCAAGACGAGAAGCAGGAAACCGACAACGCTCATTCTCTTTCCATTCTCGTGGGCTTGGAACTTTCCCGTACTCTACCAGAAGGCATGCCAACGAACGCTCCGGGTTTTCACCATGATTGCTCCCAGTGGAATACCATCAGGAGGCAATCACCGTACGGGGTTCGTATGCCAGGTTGGAGAGAAGCTGGGACTCCACAGTCTCGACGGGAAGGTTTTTTCTGGCCGCATAGTCTGCTACCTGATCACGACCGATTTTCCCCACTCCGAAATAGCGGCTCTGGGCGTGTGAAAAATAGAAGCCGCAGATGGAGGCCGCCGGATGCATAGCGAAATTCTCGGTCAGATGCACGGCAATCGCCTGCTGGGTACCAAGTAGCTCAAACAGCTTTTCCTTATCTGAATGGTCCGGGCAGGCCGGGTAGCCGGGAGCAGGGCGGATCCCTTGGTATTTCTCGCTGAGGAGGTCTTCGGGTGATAGGTCTTCTTCTGCGTAGGCCCAGTACTCTCGACGAACGCGCTCGTGGAGGCGTTCCGCAAAGGCTTCGGCAAGACGGTCCGCAAGGGCCTTCAGCAGGATGCTCGAGTAGTCATCCTGTTCCTGCTCGAACTGCCTGGACTTGGCCTCCACGCCGACGCCGGCCGTGACGGTGAAGGCACCAAGATAGTCGGGGATTCCGCTTTCAACCGGGGCCAGAAAGTCACTCAAGCATAGATTGGATTGCCGGCCGTGGTATTTCACCTGCTGCCGTAGCATCGGGATTTCGAACAATACTTCTCTGCGCGTCTCGTCCTGGTAGAGCTGCAGGTTGTCACCGCTGGCGTTGGCTGGCCAGAAGCCAAAAACCGCGTTGGCGGTAATCCACTTTTCTCGAACGACTTGGTCCAGGAGCTCGCGTGCATCGTCGAAAAGCTGGCGTGCGGCTTTTCCAGACCGGGGATCTTCGAGAAGGTCGGGAAACCGGCCCACCAGTTCCCAGGCCTGAAAAAAGGGGCGCCAGTCGATAAACTCGATCAGTTCTCCGAGGTCATAATCCTGTACAACCAGGGGACCTGTGAAAAGCGGCTCCACAGGAATTTCAGCATCCCAGTCTAGGCGATGTCTGTTGCGGCGAGCCGCCCCCAGGGAGAGGATGGCAGGCGACTTTTCCAGGTGTCTCCGGCTCATCCGGTCGTACTCTTGCCGGATCTTCGCAAACAGGTCCTCCCGCTTTCCCGCGTCGAGTAGGCCTTGAATGGTTCCCGTCACTCGAGACGCGTCGGGGATGTAAACTGTGGGACCCGGATAACAGGGAGCAATCTTCAAGGCGGTGTGGAGCTTGGAAGTGGTGGCGCCACCGATCAAGAGCGGCAGACGAAAGTTCTGGCGCGACATCTCCCCAGCCACAATGGACATCTCCTCCAGGCTGGGAGTGATCAACCCCGAAAGACCGATCGCATCGGCACCTGTCTGGCGGGCGGTGTCCAGGATTTTGGCTCCCGGCACCATGACACCGAGGTCAATAACGTCGTAGTTATTGCATTGAAGGACCACCCCCACAATGTTTTTACCAATATCGTGAACATCTCCCTTTACGGTCGCCATTACGATCCGGCCTTTCGAGAGCGAAGCCGCCGTCTGCTGTTCAGCTTCCATGAAGGGTTCCAGCCAAGAAACCGCCTTCTTCATGACGCGGGCGCTCTTGACAACCTGGGGAAGGAACATCTTTCCCGAGCCAAAGAGGTCGCCCACGATCTGCATTCCCTCCATGAGCGGGCCTTCGATGACCTCGAGAGCACGGGGATACTCTTGGCGGGCTTCTTCCGTATCAGCGTCGATGTATTGGGTGATCCCGTTTACCAGGGCATAGGTGAGGCGTTTTTGGACCGGCACCTCTCGCCACGAGAGATCCGCCTCCGTTCTGGGTGTCTTGCCGTGGAACCGACTGGCTACGTCCCGAAGTACCTCTGTTGCAGGCGGGCTTCGATCGACGCCGACATCTCCGATTCGCTGCCGCAGGTCTGGCGGAATGTCTTCGTAGATCCCAATCTGACCGGCGTTCACGATGCCCATGTCCATGCCCGCCTGGATGGCGTGATAGAGGAAGACCGAGTGCATTGCCTCGCGCACGGGATTGTTTCCACGAAACGAAAAAGAGACATTGGAGAGGCCCCCGGAGACATGAGCTCGGGGCAGTTCTTTCCGGATCCCTTCAACCGCTTCAAGAAAGGCCAGGCCATACGCATTGTGCTCTTCTATCCCAGTAGCCACCGCAAAAATATTGGGATCAAAAATGATGTCCTGGGGCAGAAATCCAACCTTTTCAAGCAGGATTCCGTAGGAGCGCCTACAGATCTGAAGCTTTCGATCCGCCGTGTCAGCCTGGCCCCGTTCGTCGAAGGCCATCACCACCACGGCTGCTCCATACCTCCGGACCTCGTGGGCCTGCCGGACGAAGACTTCTTCCCCTTCCTTCAGGCTGATTGAGTTGACGACGCACTTTCCCTGGAGGCATTTCAGTCCCGCCTGAATGACGGACCATTTGGAAGAGTCGATCATGATTGGAATCCGGCTGATCTCTGGTTCTGAGACGAGGAAGTGCAGGAAGCGGGTCATCGTGGTCTCGGAATCGATCATGGCGTGATCCAGATTGATGTCAAGAATCTGAGCCCCATTGTCTACTTGATCCCGTGCGACCTGGAGGGCGGCCTCAAAGTTTTCCTCCAGGATCAGTCTCCGGAACCACGTCGATCCCGTTACGTTGCAGCGCTCGCCGATGTTGACGAAACGGCCGCTACCCTTCTCGATTCTAAGCGGCTCGAGCCCCGCCAGACACATCAGCGAAGGAGACGGCGGAATTTCGCGGGGAGTGATCCCCCCGACCGCCGATTTAAAGGCTGAGATGTGATCCGGAGTCGTTCCACAGCATCCCCCGACGAGATTTACCAGGCCGGATTGTGCCCACTCCAGTAGATGACTGGACATCTGTTCGGGCGTCTCGTCATACCCTCCTAGGTCATTAGGTAGACCGGCATTGGGATGGCAGCTCACGTGGGTGTCGGCAACTCGCGCCAGTTCGGCGAGATAGGGGCGGAGCTGAACGGGACCCAGGGCGCAGTTTAACCCCACGATCAAAGGATCTGCATGTCTTATGGAGTACCAGAATGCTTCAACTGTTTGACCGGAAAGCGTACGTCCGGAGAGATCGACGATCGTTCCGGAAATCATGATCGGGAGCTGGGATCCGATCGATTCGAACAACTTGTCCAGGGCAAAGATGGTAGCTTTACAGTTGAGCGTATCAAAGACGGTCTCGATCAGCATCAGATCGACTCCACCATCGACCAGGCCCCGAGCAGCGTCGAGATAAGCGGCGGCAAGGTCCTCAAAAGTCACATTCCTGTAGCTCGGGTCATTCACATCTGGAGAGATCGAAGCCGTGCGACTGGTTGGGCCTAGAACACCGGCCACGAAGCGGGGAGTTTCTGGGTCCTTCTGAAGATGCTGATCAACTGCCCGGCGAGCTAGTCTGGCACCCTCGAGGTTCATCTCGTAGGCTATTTGCGGCAGCTGGTATTCCTCTTGAGACAGAGCCGTAGAATTGAAAGTGTTCGTTTCGATCAGGTCTGCACCAGCTTCGAGGTAGACTCGATGGAGATCGACCACGAGTTCAGGCTGGGTCAGGTTGAGAACGTCATGGTTGCCCTTCAAATCTACGGGATGATCTTGGAAGCGTCTACCGCGAAACACATCCTCGGACAGACGCTGGTTCTGGATCATTGTGCCGGAGGCCCCGTCGAGGACAAGAATCCTCTCCTGCAATGCTTCCTGTAAAACCTTTGATGAGTCCTTGAACTGCATAATGTTTGTTTTGAGCAGTTTTTCTCGTTTTAAGCCCGGGGCAGCAGGGTCAACGGGTCAGTTGTTGTGGCTTCCTGCGGTTTCCAGAGAGAGTCATCATTTGAAGAAAAATGAATTCAGTCATTGCAGTCCCACATCTGTCGGTTTCATGGGGAATCGAGGCCAGCTACCGAATGCCGTGCAGTCCAGACACCCACGTTGAGAGTTCCTCCGGCCAGGGAAATGTGCTCTTCCGGTTCCAGCCCCACCTCCCGCAACCAGGCTTGAAGCGTCCCCGAGTTGAAGCCCAGCCAGCGGTGGGCGTGTTCCGCCCTCAATTCTTCCAAATGATGCTCTTCGAAGTCTGCTAGGAAAACACGACCTCCCGGACTCAGCACCCTGGCCGCCTCCCTCAGCACTTCCAGGGGGTTCCCGGCGAAGTGCAGAACCTGGTGGATAGTCACAGCCTGGAAACTCTCTCCCGGAAAAGGAAGATGGTACATATTGCAACGCCGCAGGAGACAATTCCGGATTCTCTGGCGGGCCAGCGTTGCTCGTGCGACCTGCAACATGTCAGACGAGGAGTCGATACCTATTAACTTGGTAACTCGCTTGGAAAACAACTCCAGGATTCTCCCTGTGCCGGTCCCGATGTCGAGCAGGCATTCCACGCTCTCACTCTGAATGAGCTCGACGAGGGCTCGCTCAACTTCGGACTCGTCCACATACAGAGATCGAATCTGATTCCAGTGTTGTGCGTTCGTCCGAAAATAGGCCTCGGTCTTCTTGTTGCGTACCTGAAAGACTTGTTGCAGGCGTTCCAGGTCGAGAGTAAGGATAGGGTCGTTCAACGGCATCGACTCGACCAGGGTCCTGGCCAGGTCGGCTGCCTGCCCTTGATCGGCCAGGCCGAAATAGACCCAGCTGCCCTCCCGCTGACGATCCAGCAGGCCGGCCTGGTGGAGTAGTTTCAGGTGACGTGAAACCCGAGGCTGGCTCTGGCCGAGGATCTGGGTGAGTTCGGAGACGGTGAGGTCCGAGCTGGAACACAAGGCCAGGAGCCGGAGGCGAGTTGGTTCGGCAGCAGCCTTAAGTGCAGTTACCAGATCCTGCATTCCATGATTCTACATATAAAGATATCTTTATGTCAATGTCCTTTTGTAGGGTGAACGTCACAAGGGTCAGAAAGGGAAAGTAGAACGGGAAGGCGTGTGCCTGCCGTTTACCAACCGTGAGTGTACCCTCTACCGTTTTGTTCTTGCCCTCACGGAAACTGGAAGGCGCTGCCGAACTCAGAACCCAAAGTTAGGTTCAATCGTTAAGCTCCATCACTGAGGAAGCTTTGAGACCTCGCGCTAGAAAGGAAATGAACTCGTCTCTATCCCGGGTCAGGCCGGGGAACGTATCGATGATCTCGTCGTGTGGGGTCATGAGGGCGTAAAGGGGTAGGGCAATAGTGTGAAAGCGCTCCCTCTGCATTTGCAGGTTGGTCTCGTGCTCGGGCTTACCGCCGTCCGTGTAGAGGCGCACAAGAGTGTACTTGCGAAGCAACTCCCTGACCTTGGGTCGGGCGAAAATGTTAGCCTCCATCCACCGGCAATTCGTGCAGGTATAGCCTGTAAAGTCGATGAAGACGGGCTTTTCTGTATATGCAGCAGCCTGAAGCGCCTCTTGGTAGTCATCTAGCCAGGGCTCCGATTCGGGTTCCTGCGGTTTGCCTCGAAAAAAGCCGCTGCCTGAGTCCCACTGGGTGATGCCGTAGTCACGGGGTGGAATAAAGGCATCCAGTTCTCCCAAAGGCCCCCCGAACAGTCCTCGCAATAAGTAGAACGACAGGGAAAGAAAGAAAACTGCGCTCAGCACCCTGACAACCCCCACACGCTGGGTGGGTTCTTCATGAGGGAAGGAAAAGTGTCCCAGCAGATAAAGAACCAGCACCAGTCCAACGGCTAGCCATACCGTGATAAAGACGGGTCGAGTGATGATCTCGAGCTGGTAGACGAGATCCACGTTGCTGAGGAACTTCATCGCCGCTGCCAGCTCCAGAAAGCCCATGGTCACTTTCATTGAGTTCATCCAGGAGCCGGCCCTGGGTAGTGACTTCAGCCAAGATGGAAAAAGGGCTAGGATAAAGAACGGTGCGGCAAACACGGTAGCAAAGGCTGTAATGCCCAGAAGGGACCAGACCCAGTCGCCCCGGGCGGCGGCGACCATCACGGTACCCACGAACGGAACCGTACAGGTGAATGAGGTGATGGAGAAGGCGAGGGCCATGAGAAGGATCCCCACAGTGCCTCCCATACTGGAAGACTTCTTATCGACCGCTGTGAGCCAGCTGGAAGGGAGGCGGATCTCGAGGGCTCCGAAAAGGTTAAGTGCAAAGACGATGAACAATGTGGCGATGGCTATGTTTACCACCGGATTGGCGGCGATCCGGTTCATCCCTCCGAGACCAAAAAGCCAGGTCAACAGGAATCCCAGCAGCGTAAAGGTCAGGACGATTCCGAAGGAGTAAAGAGCCGCGTCGGCCACCGCCTGCCTCTTGTCCACGTCTCTCTTTGTGAAATAAGAGACCGTGATCGGAATCATCGGGAAGACGCAGGGAGTGAGAAGTGCTAGTCCCCCGCCTGCCATGGCGAAGAGGATATAGGCCAGAATCCCCACCGGTATTCTCGCGGATCCCGGTGGGGGCTCATTGCCCAGCTTTTGGGGAGGAGGTTCTTGTACGGTGCCGCCGGTGTTTCCGGATACTGGTGCGCTGCCAGCCGGTTGGCCGAGCGCTTGGTGGAGAGTCCCGGACAAGCTTTTCGGTCCTCGAGAGACAGTCAAAATAACGCGGGTCCTTATTGTTCGGGGGGGCAGACACAGCCGATCATTGCAGGCCATGAACCGAATCTTGAGAACCGCTTCGTGTTTCCCTTCGAGAGCAGTGGGGATGAGCCGGACGGGAACTTCGAAATCAGCGATGCCGTCGAAGTATTCCGTTTCGATTCCAAAGTTCGGGTCGTAGTCGGTGTTGGGACGTGGCTGTCTGACCAGCCCGTCCGGTTCCAGGATTGGGCTCTCCTCGAGCTGAATCACAGTTGGCTGCGGAGCGGCCAGAACATCCTCGGGATAGGGGGTAGTGGAGTACAGGTGCCAGGAGGGCGCCATGGTTGCCCGCAGAGTCAGGGTGAACTCGCTTCCCGGCGTAAGAATCTTTTCCAGGGGCAGAATCTGGAAATGAACTTCATTCTGCGCGCTAGCGGGCCCGAGAGCTATTCCCGCGCAAAGAATCGCGGGTATCAAACATCTCCAGAATCGCCGTACCACTGTTTTCCCCTCATCTAGATTAGGCACTTAGGGCCCATCCGGTTCTGTCGACTATACCTTACAAGACGGATGACCCTGTTCACCGTTTCGGTTTTTTCGCCTCAACATCAACGAAAGTAGCAAGTCAAAGGTCAGCGGTCACGTGGCGCGAACCCTCAACCGATGCCAGCCGAGAGGAAGGTCAGATGTCCCGGTGAACGATTTTCCCGCCCACAATCGTCATGACGGGAGCGCCGCGGAGTGTCCATCCGTCGAAAGGGCAGTTGCGGCTTAGGGAGTGAAAGCTGCCTGTGTCGACGGTGACCTTGCGGTCGGGATCGATGACCGTCACGTCTGCTGAGCTTCCTCTCTTCAGCGTTCCCTTGTTGAGCTTGAGAATACGGCTCGGGTTTATGCTGAAGAGCTCCACCAGACGGGACACAGTGACGATTTCTTCTTTGACCAGAAATTCCCATGCCAGTGAAATGGCACACTCCATTCCAATGACTCCATTGGCAGCATCGACAAATGTCGTGTCTTTCTCAAGCCGGGTGTGGGGTGCATGATCGGTTGCGATACAGTCGATCGAGCCATCCCCAAGACCTTTCAGCATGGCCTCGACGTCGCGAGGCTCACGCAAAGGCGGGCTCATCTTATGGTTGGTGTCATAGGAACCAATGTTCTCCTCTTTGAGAATGAAGTGATGGGGAGTGACTTCGCACGTGACTGGGATTTCCCGGGTTTTGGCCTGCCGGATCCAGTCCAGAGATTCGCCGGTCGACAAGTGGGCAATATGAGCGTGCCCACCGGTAGTCCGGGCCAGAATGATGTCCCGGACAACGTCAAGTTCCTCTGCCGTTCGACTCATTGGAGGGAGTCCGAGCTGGGTCGCCACGGCGCCTTCATTGATACAGCCTCCCGCTGCCAGAGCCGGGTTTTCACAGTGATCAATGACCGGGACGTCGAAGATCCGGGAGTATTCGAGGGCGCGCCTCATCAGCTGCGGATTCTCGACCGGATTACCATCGTCGCTAATGGCCAGGGCGCCAGCTGCCACCATTTCCCCGATTTCAGCCAGTTTCTCACCCTTAGAGCCCTTACTGATGGCTCCGCACGGATGAACGTTGACAAGGTCCACACGACGGGCTTTTTCTATGATAAAGCGGGTGATCGCACCACTGTCATTGACGGGCTCTGTGTTGGGCATGCACAGGATACTGGTAAACCCTCCGGCCGCCGCTGCTCGGGATCCCGACTCGATGGTTTCTTTGTCCTCGCGTCCGGGCTCACGAAGATGAACATGCATGTCGATGAAGCCGGGCGTGACCAGGCAGCCGGCCAGGTCCACAACCTCCCATTCCGGCCGGGGCTCGACCTGGGCCAGATTAACGACCTTACCGTCCTCGATCAGCAGATCCAGTTTCACCTGGTCGAGGTTTTGGCTGGGATCGACCACGGTCCCGTTTTTGAGCAAGAGAGTCATGATCCTGTCGTGCCTTCCTGCCCGCCGAGTATCAGGTACAGCAGTGCCATTCTGAGAGCCACGCCGTTGGACACCTGATCGAGAATAACTGAGTACCTGCCGTCGGCCATCTGAGGGTCGATCTCCACTCCCCGGTTAATTGGGCCTGGATGCATCACGATGGCATCTTGCTGGGCCACGAGCATCTTTTTCTCGCTCAGACCGAAGAGACGGAAATATTCTCGGATAGAAGGGAAATAGACCTCGCTCTGGCGCTCCCACTGGGTGCGCAGCATCATGACGACATCTGCGCCCTCGAGAGCTTTGGAAAGGTCATAGGTCAACTCAGCCCCATACCATTCAAAGCCGGGCGGGATCAGCGTGGGAGGGCCACAAACACGTACCTGTGCACCCATTCGGGCCAACAAAAGAGCATTGGAACGAGCCACCCGGCTGTGGGAGATATCCCCGACGATCGCTACGACAAGTCCCTCTAGCGAATCCTTGTGGTCCAGAATGGTCATAGCGTCTAGCAGCGCCTGGGTGGGATGCTCATGGATCCCGTCTCCAGCGTTGATGATGTGTGTCTCGGTACAGTAGCGGGTCAGGAAGGTGGCGGCGCCGGAGTGAGGATGCCGCACTACAAGAACGTCCGGTAGCATGGCCTGCAGGGTCAATCCCGTATCCTTCAGGCTTTCACCCTTGACGATGCTGCTGGTGGATGCATTGAAGTTGATGGCGTCGGCACCCAATCGCTTGGCTGCGACCTCAAAGGAGGAACGGGTACGGGTGGAGGCTTCGAAGAAGGCGTTAATGACGGTGCGGCCTCTCAGCGTGGGAACCTTCTTGAGCCGGCGTTGCGTGACTTCCCGAAACTTGACAGCCGTTTTCAGAATGTCCCGGATCGTGTCCGGATCCAGGTCTTCGATGCTCAGAAGATGCTGTAACTTCAAGACCATGGATGATTCCAATATCGGCGGCGGCTTTTAATCACTGACATCGCCATTCTCCTGCCGCATTAGCTCGACCGTGGACAGGTAGACGCCATGCGCGCAGTCAACGGGTGGCAGCCGCACCTCGATGACTTCGGTTGCTGTGGTTTCCACTTGCAGTCCCACATAGTCGGGTTGGATCGGAAGTTCGCGGTGTCCCCGATCGACCATAACCACCAACTTGACCCTGTTGGGGCGGCCGTAGTCCAGAATACTCTCGAGAGCAGCCCGGATGGTCCGACCTGTGTTCAAAACATCATCCACTAGTAAGACGTCTTTCCGATCTATCTCAAAGGGGAGATGTGACCCGTGTACGACGGGCTGCTTTGCGACCAGAGAGAGGTCATCTCGATAGAAGGTGATATCCAGGCTACCGCAATCGACACGCCTGCCGGCCTGATCTGTCAACTTCTCGTGGAGCATTTCTGCCAGAGGAACCCCGCGGCGACGAATCCCCACAATTACGCTTTTATCCAAACTCGCGTGATCCTGGATGATTTCCCTGGCAATCCGAGAGAAGGCCAAGTCCATCTCCTGGTCGGTCATCACTTGCCGGAGATACTTTTCCACGCATGCTCCAATGGGAAAATCTGAGGGATTCTAACACACCACGTTTTCATCGATCCATTGCCCCGGGCCAACCGGAACCCTGTGCTATCCTTGCGCCATGATCGTCGATGTCGAGGGTCGGGTCCTGGCCAATCAGGCTCTCGGCCGCGATAACTACCTCATCAAGGTGGAGGCTCCGTCCATTGCCACCCGTACTCTCCCCGGACAGTTTGTCATGGCGGCTTCCACGGAGGTTTTTTCGCTGCCTTCTCCCCTTCTCAGGCGCGCCCTGGCCGTATTCTCGATCGAAGGGTCCGGTCGAGATGTCCTGACGCTGCTTTTGAAGATCGTGGGCGACGGAACACGAAAACTTGCCTCCCTACAGGCAGGAGAGTTCGTCAGTCTGACGGGCCCACTGGGAAGGGGCTTTGACTCCGACCTTGCTCGAGGCCGACGGGCTCTGATCGTGGCGGGTGGAATCGGCATTGCTTCGGTGTACCTGCTGGCTGAACAACTCGTCCATCAGGGGGACGATGTACACCTCATTTATGGTGGGCGAGCCGCGGCTGATCTGGTCTGCCTCGACTATTTCAAAGACCTTGGACTCTCAACCGTTATAACCACAGAGGATGGAAGTGCGGGTCTGGCCGGGCGCGTTACTGAGGGCCTGTCGGGCTACCTCCCCGAGCTTTCGGTCACCCCTAGTGCCGTATATGCGTGTGGCCCCAACCCAATGATGCGGGCCGTTTCCGATCAGGTGGTGCCCCTGGGGGTACCCTGTCAGGTTTCGGTGGAGACGAAAATGGCGTGTGGTTTTGGAGTCTGTCTCGGGTGCAGTGTCAAGGTGGATGGTCAGTATCGTCTGGCCTGTACTCACGGTCCGGTGTTCGACAGTGCCGGGTTTGAGTGGGAAGACGCGGCGGTGCCGAGGACGGCCGCATGACAACACCGGTCAACCTGGAAGTCCAGATCGGCGCGCTGACTCTCAAGAACCCTGTGCTGACAGCTTCGGGAACTTTTGGCTACGGTCTGGAGTTCGAACAGTTTTTCGACATTTCGTGCCTGGGGGGGTTTTGCACCAAAGGACTGTCACTGAAACCCATGGCCGGAACCGCACCCGGCCGAATACACGAGACCCCTGCGGGAATGCTCAACGCCATCGGTCTCGAGAACGTCGGGGTAGAAGGGTTCATCCAACAAAAACTACCGCGTCTGGAGAACTGCCGCTGCCACATCGTTGCCAACATCCTGGGCAAGTCGATTGACGAGTTCAAGACCATCGCCAGCCGCCTGGATCCCCTGTCCAGGGTTTCAGCCCTGGAATTGAACATTTCCTGCCCCAACCTCAAGGAAGGGGGTATAGAGTTTGGCCACGATCCCCGCATGACCTTTGCGGTGACGGAGGCCGTCCGCAACGTCACCTCCAAGCCGCTCTGGGTCAAGCTGTCCCCAAATGTCACAGACATCGGTTCCTTTGGCCGAGCCTGCCAGGACGCGGGAGCCGACGCGATCAGTCTGGTGAACACTCTTGTCGGGATGAGTGTGGACGTCCACAAGCGCCGGCCCATGCTCTCCAATACGACCGGCGGCTTGTCCGGACCGGCCATTCGGCCGCTGGCTGTGCGGATGGTTCATGAAGTGGATCAGGCGGTCACCATTCCGATCATCGGCATAGGTGGGGTCTCCACTGCCCGGGATGCTCTGGAGTTCCTGGTGGCGGGGGCCCGGGCAGTGCAGATTGGCACGGCCAACTTCTACGACCCCACTGTGGCGGTTAAGGTCATCGACGGACTTGGACAGTATTGCCAGGAGCGAGGAATCAGGGACATCAACGATATCGTGGGAAGTCTGGAGGTCCGGGAGGGCCAGTTCTTCTACTATTGATTGGCCTAAATCAGAGCCCACAGAGGAAGCCGGGGGATAAGGCCGAAACAGGCCGACACGTTTCCTCCCGGCTGCTCCCGGAGCCAGTTCTGATCACCCGCCCGTTATTCACTGCACCCGAAAATAGCTATCCGGAATCTCCTGGATCTTGCCTCCCGGTCACAGGTGAGGGTGTGCTAAAGTCGGCACTTGATGGCTGACGAGAGACGGATCATTCTGGCCCTGGATGTCGGCTCAAATCCCCGGGCACTTAAACTCGCCGAGCTACTGCGTGACGAAATCGCCTTTTTTAAGGTGGGCCTGCAGGCGTTCACCGCCTGTGGACCCGATCTAGTAGGTGACCTGCTCAGGGTCGGAGTCAGAGTGTTTCTCGATCTTAAACTGCACGACATTCCCAACACCGCAGCCCACGCAGCGGGTGAAGCCGTGCGGCTGGGCTGCTCGATGATGACGCTGCACACCCTGGGGGGACTGCGGATGCTTCGAGCTGCGCGGGAGCGGGTCGATGAGATCGCAGGAAAGCTGGGTCAGACTCCTCCTAAACTTCTGGGAGTGACTATCCTGACCAGCATGGACCAAGATGAACTGGCGCGGGTCGGGGTATCGGGAGCTCCGGACAACTTGGTTGAGAACCTCGCCCGCCTGGCAGTTGAGGCAGGGTTGGACGGTGTCGTGACTTCACCGCGTGAGCTTGGCCTTTTGCAGCAGAAGCCACTCAATGGCCTGTTACGAGTCACGCCGGGCGTCCGGCCTAGTATGGCCTCCCACGACGATCAAAGGAGAACGATGACGCCCGCGGAGGCGTTGCGGGCAGGCGCGAGCTATCTTGTCATCGGGCGCCCCATCACCGCCCATGCCGACCCCTTGGAGGCGGCCCGCACAATCAACCGGGAACTCGGGGCATGCTAGACGCCCTGCTCTCAGTGCTGCTGATGTTAGGGGCTGGTCTTGAGCCGGTTCCGGAGCCCTGCTTGGAGACACGGGAGCGATCCAACTGTCACATCTTTATCGACCCCGAGATCATCTGGACTGTGGAAATTGTGGAGGCACTCGGCCAGGCTCCCGTTCCAATCGTCAACATCATAACCTTTGAGACGGGGGAAGCACCGCTGAGACCTGAGCAGATCCGGCTCTTCAACCAACAGGAGCGAACGGCGGAAATCAAGCGCTTTAAGATCGAAACCGGTTTTGAGCCCTATTTTACGAGCTACCTAAGGGTCCTGCCCTCTTCCTTCATAGGGTTTGACTTGGAAGGGACGTTTGGGGGCTTTACAGAACCCTCCAGGGTTGCCATCGAACTGGCTGAGACGGAGTATGTTTTACAGGCTGTTGACTGTCTGGACTTCGAAAGACTGGCGGAGCGGATCAATAAGATCAACTTCGACACCCCGGACGTCAGGGAAGACTTTGCTATTCTTCGAATACCCCACGTCGGAAGCCGAGATATGGTGAAGAAAGGGCGCCGCTGAGACAAATTGACGACCCCGGGTAAGCTTACCGCTGTGTCGCCGCTCCGATAAATGGGAACACCCGAGCCCGTGGGACTTTCAACACGGGCAGCTAGGCTGGGACGAAGAAATCGCCCGCCCGCCTAGCCACTTCAAAGGCCATCGGCAGATTTCCGACAAGCTCCCTGTCCATCTGGACAGGCATGGTGGCCTCTCCTCCCACATGGATACGTCTTGCCTTCCGGTAGTGAATGTTGAAGAACTCGATGTATTTGGCTGTGAGGGATCCCAAAAGGTAGACAACATAGTGTTTCCGGTCAGTGGAAGTGAACAGATACACATCCAGGCATTCCTACGGCATAGGGGCAGCGGATGCGACCAGCATCGCCTCCGTAGTAGCGGGTGTTCCTGATCACCGAAAAGATGCCTTGCAGGGACGATCATCGAGGTGGATTTAAAGGGGGTCGCAGGGGTATCTTTCGAAACCTTCTCAGCCCGGGAAGCCAGTACAGGGCCACCCCAAAAGCTCGAGCTCAAGGGCATGAATCGATGCGACCATTGTCTTCAATCTTCTCGGAGAGAGACTGAGGCGGCCCGTTTTGGGGTTGTAGAAGAGAAGGGCGCGCTTCATCGGCAAGGAATCAAGCAACTCTAGAATTGCGGACCGGCAGGGAGCCTTTACTCTACAGTTGAAGGAAGTTCCTGGGGCTGTGGATCGAGTAGCCCCCCGTCCAGCTGAAGCAAAAAGCGTTCACGAATCGCCGCAAATTCGCTTCGGTAACGGTCCTCCAAAGGCTTGTCCGATGGCCAGGCAATCCTTCGGCGGGGATTCAGAAACCGCCCGGTTGGATCCTGGACACGATAGTCCAGGTGAGCTCCCGTAGCCAAGCCGGTGGAGCCGACACGTCCAATCACATCTCCTTGAGCTACGCTCTGTCCCGCCTTGACCAGGATCCTGGAGAGATGGCCGTAGCCGGTCCGGAATCCGTTGGGGTGACGAAGTTGTACGAGATTGCCGAATCCCCCCTTTCTTCCGGCAAAGGAGACCCTCCCGTTTGCCGAAGCCAAAACTGGCGTGCCTTCCGGCGCGGCGAAGTCGATTCCCAGGTGGGGACGTCTTCGTTTGAGAACCGGATGATATCGACTGTAGCTGAATCCGGAGCTGACGCGGGGACTGAATCGAAAGGGAACCTTCAGGAAGGCTTTTTTCACGGACTTTCCGGCCGCATCGTAGTATTTGACCTTCCCGCTTTCGGGGAGCACGAAACGCAAAGCAAAAAAGTCCTTTCCGCCGGTTGTGAACTGGACAGCGTGAATTTCTCCATACTTGATGAGATTACCGTCGCGGTACTTCTTGTCGACCACCAGACTGACGCGATCACCCAGTTGGATCGTCGTGAAGTCCACGTCCCATTGCAAAATCCAGGCGAGATCCATGACCAGCTGGTCTTTCTCGCCCAGTTCCAGAAGAGTCGACCACAGAGACCCCTCGATGCGAGCGGCAAGGTACTCGGTTTTGACCTCGAATTCATAGCTGTGAAGGGCCGCGTCATAACCGATGCCATTCCAGTTGGCGAGTAGATACTCCTCCTCGTTGATTTCGTAACGAAAGGTTTCCAACTGTCCAGCGGCACTGATCTTTATCGTGTAGTCGTTTCCGGAGCGAATCCGGTTGAGATTGTACGTAGCTTTGGTCTGCCGGACGAGTTCGTGAACGGCTTGAGGACTAAAACTCTGGTCGATCAGGAGATCCTGTATGGTTGAGTTACGCGGAAGCGTCCCCTTCACGATTCTAGAAGTGGGTGGGGCAGGTTTCTCGTCGGCGCCGGCCATGTGGCCATTCTGGGGAACTGGCGCGTCCTGTACTGGGACCGGTACATCCGGAACATATCTGAAGAGTACCAGGGCCACCAGAACCCCGATAGACGCTATTCCCAGGGCGATTCGGTTGCGGTCACTCGACATCTTGATCCCGGTTCTGGATTTTGGCCAGCAACCGCCTTTCAACCGGTGCAGGTACCAGCCCACCCACAGTCCCTCCCAGGAAACAGACCTCCTTGACCAGGCTGGAGCTCAAGTAGGAATACTCAAGGGCAGGCACCATGAAAACGGTTTCAAGATCGCCGCTCAGACGGCGGTTCATAAGTGCCATCTGAAACTCGTAGTCGTAGTCCGTAACGGCCCGGATACCGCGAACGACCACCTGCGCGTTGCTGGCCAGCGCAAAGTCAACGAGCAGTCCGTCGAATGTCGCGACTTTGACGTTCTGGCACGAGACCGTTACCTCCTCGATGATTTCAATTCGTTCGTCGGGACTAAAGAGAGGGTTTTTCCCCACATTGACAAGGACCGAGACGATTACCCGATCAAAGATTCTTGAAGCGCGCTGAATGATGTCCAGGTGTCCGTTCGTGAGCGGATCAAAGGAACCGGGATAAAGTGCAGTCACGAGTTCGGGCATGACAGTTCCAAGATATCTTAGGTAGATCGTGCAGTTGGTTCAAGGCCCCCCGGTTCCTGGGGAGTGTGGCCCCGAAATCATCAGGTTCGACTTCCTGCCGCAGGACACTCTAATTCCGTGAGGAGATCCTGAGGAGGTAGTAGGAGTCAGCGATCGAGACCAGTTTGGCGGGAGTAAGGTTCGCCCCCACTTGAACTGGGTTAACGAGTTAAAGATCCACAATCGCGGTTGTAGCAGCAGGACAGGCCTTCGAGCCTTTAACAGGTTGACCGTGTCCCTCTACCAGCAATCCTTGGTAAAAGTAGCGCGAGCTGTCCATGATTGGCTGCTGGAAAACACTGGCGACCTCACCAGGGTGTATTCCGGGCGATTGCCGGGAGCGTTTTCACAAAGAAGTCGTGGGTCGACGATGCCTTGCCGGAGGGCTTTGCGCGGGTTTTCCGGGCCGGCCGGTACTTTGTGACCGAAGCTAAAGCGTTCCAATTCGTGCGCCGAGCAGTATATAACGCAGGGGTTG
>CAZMGM010000047.1:0-16460 GCA_964565865.1 uncultured Acidobacteriota bacterium
CCTCTTAACCAGCCCGGACCAGGAGAGTAGATCATGAGAATGTTTGTGAGCGGAGTTTCCTAACCAGAAGGCAGAAGAGGACTGCCGGTCCATGGTCAAAAGACTGCCGACGGCATTCGATTGGGAAGCGGCCATGCTGTAATTGGGGCCCGGGACCTCACCCTTCCTCTCCGAATGGACCTTTTCCTGGTACCAGCTTTATCCAGGAAACGTCATATGGGGAAGAGTCTAGAAAGAAGTTTCTGGTAATTTGCAATCGGCAGAAAGTTCGAGATCGTTTTTACCGGGCACCGCAGAAAGCCAATCCCAACGTTGGTTTTCGGTGTGTACTCGATGCCAAAGAGAAACAGGACACGGTGAGGGTACCCGCATCTTAGAGGAGGACTGACCTCACGGCGTGACTAGATTCTAAAAAAAGGGTGTAGGATCACAGCAGAGTGCGATACAATACGACCATTAATTTGAAAAGTTTCCTACTGGAGATAGCTATGAAGAACGTTACTGTCTATTTTGCACTGGTCGCGGTTGTCCTTATTCCGGCGCAGACCGCCTTTGCTGCCCCGGGTCCCTCGCCGGTTCTCGGACAGGTCATATCCCAGGATATGACGATGGATGGTTTCGGTGTTCCCTCCGGGACCACGCTTCTGAATGATACTTTACTGGAAACGGGATCTTCTCCCGCCGCCATTCACCTGGGCAACGGCCCGGTCCTGGAACTGGCCGAGAGCTCGAGTGCCTTTTTTGAGAGGCTGCCCTCTGGTGACGTCCGGATTTCCGTCGAGACGGGAAGCCTGTCCTTTTTCGAAGGGAGCGAGACGACGACCGTCTCCGAGGCCGCTAATCTGACCATTCCCCACCTGACCGGGAAGCCGGAGCTAGAGGCTACGGAAGGGCACGAAGAGGAGGAAGAGGTGTCTACACCTCCTGCCCCGAGTCGTGGTGGTCTCAGTGGTAAAGCCAAGGGAGGAATCGTGGTGGCCAGTGTGCTCGGAGCTGCCACGGCGATCATCGTCGTGACTCGTGAAGAGGCCGGACCTGCCAGTAAGCTTTATCCCTAACTTTTACGTTTCACGCTCCAAGTCCCAGGTTAACCGCCAACTTCCCCCCGCCCCCGCCTAGGTAGCTACTGTGCCGCCCTGGTACAAGAGTGTCCTCTTAACCAGCCCGGACCAGGAGAGTAGATCATGAGAATGTTTGTGAGCGGAGAGTGGAGAGAAAGCCCCCGTCTTCTCGAGGTCAAGAACCCCTTTGACCAGTCAGTGGTCGATACGGTTCCGGCTGCCGATGCCGGTGATGTCGACGAGGCGCTGGCGGGTGCCGTTGAAGGGGCCCGAATTATGGCGAAGATGCCTGCCTTCGATCGGGCCCAGATCCTGCGCAGGACGGCTGATCTGATGCTGGAACGCTCTGAGGACTTTGCAAACACCATCAGCCGGGAAGAAGGTAAGATTCTAGCGGAGAGCCGGATCGAGACCACCCGGGCGGCAGAGACCATCCAGCTTTCATCCGAGGAGGCCAAGCGGCTGAGCGGCGAAGTTGTCCCTCTGGACGGGGCCCCGGGAGCGACGGGAAAAATGGGTTTCACGCTGCGGGTTCCGTGTGGTGTGGTGGCTGCTATAACTCCCTTCAACTTTCCTCTTAATCTGGTCTGTCACAAGGTGGGTCCCGCCCTGGCCGCAGGAAACGCGGTGGTTGTCAAACCAGCTAGCGATACGCCTCTGTCGGCCTTGAAGTTGGTTGAGATACTGCTGGAGGCGGGCACTCCTCCCCAGGCTATTACCTGCGTGACCGGCTCGGGAGGGGCGATGGGCGATGCTCTTAGTTCTGACCGGCGAGTGCGCAAGATCAGCTTCACTGGAAGCTACGAGGTGGGTGATCACATCTGCAGGGTGGCGGGTATGAAGCGTGTCACCATGGAACTCGGATCCAACTCGCCATTGATCATCATGGAGGACGCCGACCTCGACAAGGTCGCCGCAGCCACGGCCATGACCGGGTTCGCCAACGCAGGACAGGTTTGCGTCTCGGCCCAGCGTGTCCTGGCCCAGGACCAGGTGCACGATGAGTTCCTGGATCGACTCCAGGCGCGCGTGGAAGCGATCTCGACCGGTGACCAGCTTCAGGAGGACACGGGGATGGGTCCCATGATTCGTGAGTCCGATGCTGAGAGGGTCAACGACTGGATTCAGGAGGCCGTTGCCAGTGGGGCTTGTCTGGTTACGGGCGGAGAAAGAGAGGGTGCAGTACTCGCACCCGCCATACTAACCGATGTCCATCCCGACATGAAGGTCAGTCGTGAGGAGCTGTTCGGACCGGCCGTGGCGGTAACTCGCTTCGACGACATTGACCAGGCCATCTCCATGGCTAACGACACCCGCTACGGTCTATCAGCCGCGATCTTCACCCAGGATATAGACCGCGCTCTCCGCTTTGCCGCCGAAGTCGAAAGCGGAAATATCCACATCAACTTTGGCCCCCAGTGGCGGGCCGACCTGATGTCCTACGGAGGGTTGAAAGACAGCGGTATGGGCAAAGAGGGTCCCCGCTATGCAGTCGAGGAAATGACAGAGCTCAAGATGGTGGTGGTCCACTTGGGCACTTGAAAAAAGGGGACAAAGGAGATTGTCTCTTTTTTTACGGTTTGATTCGGCGGGGTGTCAAGGTCAGCGAGTTCGAATCCGCTTCGCTCAGAAAACTCCAGGAACAGCTCACCAAAAGCCACGGGGAACCGTCCCAGTCTCAGCAGCCAAATTTCGTATTGCTCAAACCAATCTAACAACACAGCTGCAGTGTAGCGAGCTGATCCGGCCGGTGAACTGAATGCTCCGACGCCATTGTCAAATTACTGCCGGAGCCGGCCCTCGAATGGTTTCGTGAGGCGAAGTTCAGGCTCTTTATCCACTATGGTCGCTACTCGCTACTCGCTACTCGCTGCTGGGCTGTGGAGAGTAGATTCAATATGACGACCTGATCCCTGTCAACGGAATCATAGCTCCCAGTGAAAGAGTCCCTCTTCCAGGTTAAAAGCGAGCGAAGGACCCTTGGGGCTGAGACTGGACTTCACGTGTACAATTTCCAGCTTCAATCCGATACCGAAAACAATCGGAAGTCGCGTCTGCTGGAAGGAAAGTGGCCACAACTGCAGCGGCCTGCGGGCATGTCGAGAGAAAAGTTCCAGCGCCGGACCACAATAACGATAACCGTACCCTGATCGAAATGTAACGGATTGCTCGACCAGACCGTGCCCCCGATCAATCCTGGTTCGACCTGTCTGCCCCAGCCAGAAATTTTTGGATTGTGGGGGTGGAGGGAGAGTCGGGATGCAAAGAGAGGAACTCCCTGAATTCCCGGGCAGCTGCTTTGACAAGTCCCTTCTTCAAAAATATGTGGCCCAGAGTAAGCTGGGGATGGCTGAAGTGGCCGGGTTCCAGGCGCTTGGCCTCTCGAAGGCTAGCCAGGGCCTTATCCAGCTGCTCCAGGGCTCCATAGCAGTGACCCAGCTGAGCGTGAACCAGGGGATCCAGTGGCCTGTATTGAGCGGCTTCTAGGTTGATCTCCAGTGCCTCTTCAAACAAGCCGAGAGAAGCCAGTGCTCCAGCCAAGTTGACTAGCGGTGAATAGCCCGCCGGGTCATGTTCAAGCGCCTTTTCAAAATATTCCCGAGCCTCCTCGTATTTTCCGGTCTGAAAGAAAATTGTTCCCAGGCTATTGAGTGCAGTGGGGTAGGTTGGGGCGAGGCTTAACGCCCGCTTCAAGTGCGTGACGGCTGCCTCTGTCCGGCCCCTAGCCAGTTGGTTCTGGGCTTTTTCGTAGACCCTCCTTGCCTTCTTGGGCACTGCCAGCTCGGCGACCGAAATCTGGTGAGGTTGACGGTTGCCGGCGGCACTGACCAAGATGGTGATGCGAATGCGGTTCTTCGAGTCTGCAAAGCTGGGAGTCATCTCTATGGTTCTGGTCAAGGTCCCCTTCCGGGGAATCGAAACGGTCAGAATGTAGGTGCCCTCGGGCACCTTCTTGAACTTGAAGTAGCCACTTAAATCAGTGAGCCTTTTGAGCCGAAAGGGCCGATAGGCATTGCTTAGAGTTACTGTAGAGAACACTCTTGTGAGGTGAACTCCGAGGTTCGATTTGAGCTGACCCTGGAGTTCAAATTGCCGACCCCTTTTTTCCTGCCTCGCCGCTGATCCGGCTATTATTCCTGGGGACGGGTTGCCTGCTGATCCTCCTGACAGGCAGCACAAGGCGGCAAGTAAGAATATGTATTTCACCAAAGTTCGATGATACGTGATCGTAGAAAGAGTTTCATTTATGGGTCGGTTGAGGCTTCCCGGCGCCCGCTTTGCATAGCACTGTTGACGGTTGACCGTGGACAGTTGACGGTGGATTGCAAATGGGCCTTGGATCTAACTCTAAGCGATCAATCTTCATCAGGAAGCAGCTCACTGGCGCGCTGAACCGCTTTGACGACGGCCTTGATCAAAGTCGCCCTGAGGTTCCCCTCCTCGAGGGCGAGCAGGCCGTCAATGGTGCACCCGGCAGGAGTGGTGACGCTCTCCTTCAGCAAGGCCGGCGGGTCGCCAGTCTCCAGCACCATCCGGGCGGCGCCCAGGACTGTCTGGGCGGCCAACAGCGTGGCTGTGTCCCTGGTCAGTCCGACTTTGACTCCTGCTTCAGCCAGAGATTCCAGGACCACATAGACGAAGGCTGGCCCACTGGCAGAAAGTCCGGTTACGGCATTCATATCTTTTTCGTCCAGAATGACCGTTCGCCCAACCGCGTCAAAGAGCGTTTGGGTCAGGTTCAAGTGTTTAGAATCAGCGAATCTCCCTCCACAGATTCCCGTCATGCCACTGCCCACCTGGCAGGGCGTGTTTGGAATGGCTCTTACCACTGGAACCCGCTGTGTCAAACGTCCCTCGATATAGCTTGCCGGAACTGAGGCGGCCACCGAGATGAGAAGATGAGAGTCCGTCAAGGCCCTGTCGATCTCATCGCACACACAGCCTACATGGTTGGGCTTCACGCACAGGAGGATGATTTCAGCTTTCTCTACGGCAGCCACGTTGTCTGTTCCCACTGGAATCATCAACTCCCGAGCCAGCTTCTCGGCTCGCGGCTGATGAATCTCAGTCCCACTGGTCTGGTCCTTGCCCAGGAGTTGCTGGTCCAGGAAAGCTCGGGCCAGAATACCGCCCAGTTTTCCCAAACCGATGATCGTCACGTTCTGAACAATTCGGTCTCTCATACTTAAAGAATAGTGCAACTTACCCGCGGAGAGAATCCAGTTGTGGCATTTTGGTGCTATTCGCCCACTCCTGCTACAATTCGATGGACTTCCGGTGGCTCTCCTGGAATGTAAGCTAGTGTAGCCGAAGGAAGGAGTGGGGAGTAGATATGGATCGAGAACCGCTCCTTGAGAGAATCGAAACCTTAAACCAGAGTCTCACTGAGATCTCAAAAAGGCTGGGGCGGCTGGAGAGCTTGGCACTGCCTTTTTACTTCAGTTCGGACTCGTCGGACGAGCCGGCCCAAATTACGAGCCTCTTGAGGCTGGCCAATGACGCGATCCGTCGGCTCGTACGGGGAGCGACGCAGCCGGATATTCTTGAGGCATACCTGGAACTGGCCTCTGCCTGGGCACCGCGCTCGGTTCTTTATTTGAACCGGAATGGAACCCTCGTACCTTGGCGTGCCTCGGGTCTCGAGCTGGACGATCTGGCCAGAGTCAAAGTAGATGACAAGGGATCCTTGCTAGCGAGATGTGTGAGTGAACAAGCTGTAATCTATGCCGAGGACCAGAAAGTCAAGGATTTTGGCTGGGTAGACGAGACCACCCTTCCCAGGGCGGCGGTAGGTATCCCCCTCTGCTTTGACGATCTGGTTCCGGTGGTTCTCTATGCAGATTCGGACCAGAACTTCTCACCGGTAGGGCTGGAGTTTATTGCCCTTCTGACTACTTTGGTCCTGAAAAACCACGCCCTACAACAGGGTCATATCCAGGGAGGAGGAGAAGACACGAAAGCATCCCCTTCTCCACTAGAAGCCCAGGATGAGGACGAGTGTGACGAAAAGTCTGCGCAGTCCGAGGGTGACGATGCTGCCCCTAAGGAAGAAGTTGGTGCGGACGAGGACGTAGAGGAGACATCAACTGCTGCGGAGGTACGTGCGGAGGAGTCTGAGAAGGAAGAGCTCATCGAAGTCGCAACCGCTGAGCAAGCAGAGAATGGGGCCGGAGGAGAGAGGGGAGCAGAGAAAGACTTCCAGATGCTTCGGGAAGAGGCGCTTCGCTTTGCACGCCTCCTCGTTTTCGAGATCAAGCTCTACAACTCCGAGATGGTTGAAGAGGGGCGCGGCAGCGCCGACATCTACGATCGCCTGAGGCATGACATCGATCGCAGCCGCGATATGTACGAGAGTCGGGCCCATCCTACGGTCCTATCTAAGGAAGACTGCTTTGACGCTGAAATCGTGCGCATTCTCGCGTCGGGAGAAAGAGAACTTCTGGGCTCGGAGTATCCGGGTCCCCGCTTAGACTGAGCGGGTATTTCGTATTGGCCCGGATCCTGATAATCTTACCTGGGTGACGGCCCACCGATCCTATCCGCACATGCCGATCAAAAGTGAAACCCGTAGCCGGGTCAGCCACAAGACTGAGCAATTCACCGAATCCGTTATCCGGGAGATGACACGGCTGGCCAGCCGGCACGGCGCTATAAACCTGTCGCAAGGCTTTCCTAACTTTTCGGCTCCCGAGTTCATCAAGGAGGCTGCCTGCGCCGCCATCCGGGCGGATGTAAATCAGTATGCGATCACTTGGGGGGCTCCTTCTCTCCGCCAGGCCCTGAGTCTCTACTACCGGAGGTTCTACGATTTCGAGGTGGATCCGGACTTCGAGATCACGGTCTGTTGTGGAGCCACGGAGAGCATGATCTCTGCCATGCTGGGTGTGGTGAACCAGGGGGACAACATCATCATTTTCGAGCCGTTCTATGAAAACTATGGTCCCGATGCCATCATCTCAGGAGCCACACCCCATTTTGCAAGCCTCGACCTGGAGAATGACTTTGCCTTCGATCCGGCAGAGCTGAGAGCCCTGGCTTCAGGATTGCAGGACCAGGGGGGAATTAGAGCGCTTATTCTCAATACGCCCAACAATCCCACCGGCAAAGTGTTTACCTTGCAGGAACTCGAATTTCTGAGCGAGCTGGCACAGGAGTTTGATTTCTATATCATTACGGATGAGATCTATGAACATATCATCTATGAGGGTCGGCACCATCTGGTGGCCGCCCTGGAAGGGATGAGGGGCAGGACCATTACGATCAGTGGCTTGTCCAAGACCTTTTCAGTGACGGGATGGCGCGTGGGCTACATTCTGGCACCCGCGGATATCACGGCGGCAATTCGAAAAATACACGATTTCCTGACCGTGGGGTCCCCTGCACCTTTACAGGAAGCGGGCGCAAAGGCGCTGAAAGCACCGGACTCCTACTTCGCGAAGCTGCTGAAGGACTACACGGAGAGGCGGAATTTCCTGATCGCTGCCTTGAAGAGCAGCGGGTTCAGAGTCTGGGAGCCAAAAGGCGCCTATTACATCATGGCCGAAATCAGCGCCGTGACGGATCTGGACGATGTCCATTTCGTGGATTGGATGATCAGAAACGTCGGGGTGGCCGCGGTGCCGGGTAGCAGCTTCTATCATCGGCCAGAAAGAGGCCGACATCTTGTCCGTTTCGCCTTCTGTAAGACGATGGAGTTGTTGAAGGAAGCCGCTTCCCGTTTGGAGCGCCTGAGACCACAATGAAAGACCGGAAAGACACAAGTGCGGACCTGGCCGCTCTGCGTCGCGAGCTAGAGGGACTGGATCAGAAGGTCCTCGAACTGGTGGTCATGCGGCAGGATGCCGCAACCAGAATCGGACGGCTCAAGGAGGAACTGGTAGAGGACCCCCGGAACTGTGCCCAGGAAAAAGAGGTGATGGAACGGGCCCGGGAAGCCTCCCGGTCTCTTGGGCTCCCCGAGTCTCTTGCCGATGACCTGCTTGCACTGCTGAGTCGGCACTCTCTGACCACACAGGAGCAGCAGCGGGTTGAGTTTCAGGGAAAAGGGAAAGGTCGCCGTGTTCTGGTGATAGGGGGAGCGGGGAGAATGGGGCTCTGGTTTGCTCGTTTTCTGAACTCTCAGGGTTTCGTGGTCGAGATTGCCGACCCTAGGGCATCGGCCGGAGTGTACTCCCACATATCCGACTGGAGGAAAGCGTCACTGGACCACGAGATCATCGTGGTGGCGTGCCCCATCCGCACGGTCTCAGAGATCCTGGAGGGCCTGCGCAAGCGGCGACCTGCGGGGGTAATTCTGGATATCAGCTCACTTAAGGGTCCGATTCGCGCGCAACTTTTTGGCCTGGCAGACGCCGGTCTTCAGGTGTGTTCGATTCACCCGATGTTCGGTCCCGATACGAGACTCCTTTCCGGGCAGCACATCATTTTTATCAAACTGGGGGCCGAGGAGGCCAGCAGGGAAGTACGACGCCTTTTCGAACCAACCATGGCCGAGCTGGTGGAGATGGACCTAGAAGATCATGATCGCCTGATCGCTTATGTCCTGGGGCTCTCTCACGCTTTGAATATCGCCTTTTTTACGGCTTTGGCAGAGAGTGGTGAAGCGGCCCCACGGTTGGACCGGCTCTCCAGCACCACCTTTGATTCTCAATTGGCCGTGGCTGTCAGGGTTGCCCAAGACAATCCGCATCTGTACTTTGAGATACAGTCTCTCAACGAGTATGGAGGCGAGGCACTGAGTGCTCTTCTCTATGCCGTTGAACGCCTTCGCACGGTCGTGAGGGCCGGGGACGAAAAAGAATTTACGCTCCTGATGGAAAAAGGTCTGGAGTATCTGGCCCGTCGACGCGCCTGATGCAAGTTTTACACAGAGAGGAGTAGCGGGAACCTTCAGATTGAAAGTTCTAAGTTTAAAGGTTAAGGAATTTCATCGAATCTTTCCCGGCGACTTTAGAATAAGTTGGGCAATAAGAAAGGGAGAAGGCAGTGATCAAGGATCTGATTCCGCGGCAGGTCGTGTGCACCACCAAGAATGAGAAGGGCAAGTCGTGCCATGGAGGTCTCAAGCGATACCATCCTTTTGCTAGCTACTACAATGAGATAGAAGAGAGCCGGCTCGAGGAAATCGAAGCGGAGTTCGGCCACAACCCCAGACTGGTCCTCTTGAAGTGCGAAACGTGCTCAACGTTGTATCGGCTTCCGCAGGTGCTTGAGGCGGTGTTTCCATGCTGAAAGCCGGGTTCGAACTTCTGCGTTTTGGGAGCTCTCTCAATGTCGCTGCCCCAAAGCGCCCATCACTTTTCTGGTTGACGTCAGAGATGAGGCCACCAGGTGCCCAGCCGAGTCGCTGCTTGCGTGCGGTAACTCCGGTAGAAGTCAGAATGGTCACGAGCGAAGCGTTCGGTTCCTGGCGACAGAGTTTCCCGAATGGTGGCTCCGACGCTGGCGGCAAGCGCGTGCAGACTATAGCCTCCTTCCAGGAAATAGACGATCCTTCCCTGGCAGACCGTTGCCGCCAGATGGTTGAGTTGCCTGGTCATTTGTCCAAAACCCTGTTCGCTCACGTCCATACTGGCTAACGGATCCGCGCTGTGAGCGTCGTATCCGGCTGATACCAGGATCAGGTGAGGCTCAAACGCTTCTACCAGGGGACACAGGAGATCTGAAAACAGGGTGGTGTAGATCGGGTCCCCGAGTCCGGCTGGGAGTGGAAAGTTGGCCGTGAATCCAAGACCTCGACCCCGTCCGTTTTCGCGGAGCTCACCAGTTCCGGGGTACAGCGGGTACTGGTGGGTCGAAAGATAGAATACGTCGCTGCGTGAATAAAAGATGTCTTGAGTGCCGTTTCCGTGATGAACGTCGAAGTCGACAATGGCCACGCGCTCCACACCGCGTTCCTGGAGGGCCGCCTGTGCCGCCAGGGCCACATTGTTGAGAAAGCAGAAACCCATGATACGGTTGTTTTCGGCGTGGTGGCCGGGAGGACGAATCAGCGCAAAGCCGCTTTCCAGGGTCCCGTTCAAGACTTTCCGGGTCAGCTCCACCCCGCTTCCAGCGGCGAGAAGGGCGACATCCAGGGACGAGGCGCTGGCATAGGTGTCCGCACCAAAGCGGGTGAAGGACTTCCCCGACGACTCCTCAAGCCTCCGTACCAGCGCCTGTGAGTGAATTTGGCCGATCAGGCCCGGATCTACTTTTCTCGCGCGTACGGGTTTCAGCCGATCCTTCAACCCCAAAGCCTGGAGCATTTCCTGGATGGACTGTAGTCGCTCGGGACATTCCGGATGGCCCGGAGGAGTTTTATGGTCCAGGAATCGGGGGTCGAGGACGTAGCCGACTCGCTCAGGTGAGGACGCTGAAGCGTGGATCATGCGGGCTTGCTCCTCAGGGTCATGAGTTCAAAGTTAGAGGTTGAGAGTCAAAAGTCCCCAACCTTAAAACTTTAACCTTCGACCTTCAACTCTCCACAATCACCGCCAGCCACTCCGAATCACACTCCGGGCACACTCGCGTCCTGCACACCTTCTCACCGCGGCCATCCCAGCCGCAGGATTCGCACCGGACTCTCGACCGTCGCAGGCACTCCTGCTGTATGATTTGGGCCGACTTACCGGCGAGTAGGAGAAGAATCCCGACGCCCAGGAGCAAATACGCAAAGCTGGCCAGAGAAGGCAAGGCTTCAGGGATGAACATTAGCAAGAGAAACACGACCAGGGCTGTTGCTATGAGTGAGTAGCTCAAATCCTTGATGAGTGACCGGTTTTTCATGAAGAGATCCCTGATTGCCGCGATTCTAGAGCTGGCCATCTTAGCCCAGGTATCACGGACTTACCAGGTCAGTCCAGCCGTGAAGGATCGACCCACTTACATCGTGGTGCTGCGTGATTTCTCTGGGGCACAATGTCTGATCGAGGAGCATTCCCGGTGGTCGGTATCTGGTGGTCCTGCCTCTGCAGACGCGGGAAGCCCGGGAGTTTCTCCTCAGCCAGGTGGCCCAGACCAGGAACATTTTCACGGAGGGCACTCTTCTAAATGTTTCGGGCGGAACAGCCCTGATCAGCGTGGAGGTTTTTACCTCGGAGGGAGCGCTGCAAGGCACAGCCCTGTTGGAACCGGCAGAGAATCAGAAAGTTGCCTTCGTCCTTCCCGAACTCCTTCCCGGGTTCGGGATCCAGCTGAAGGGTTTCATTCGGGTAACTTCCAACCGACCGACCAGTCCTGGATTTCGAACCTTCGGACGGCAGGATCGAGAGTCCCTGAGTGCGGTTCTCCAGCAGCCGGTCATTGATTAAAGGCGCTCCGCCCATTTCAGTTTCTGGCGGAGCACATCGAAGAAGTTTCTCGACGTTGCTTGGATCAGCTCGATCGACTTCCCAGAGAGTCGGCAGTACAACTGGTCTCCTGGAAGCATCTTAGTCCCCACTTGACCGTCCACCGTCAACATGACCTCTTCGCCATCTCTCAAACGGACGCGGACCTCGCTGGAACGAGGAATGATCAGGGGGCGGTTGGTGAGGGTGTGAGGGCAGATGGGAGTCAGCACGATGAGGTCCTGAGTCGGTACAACGATGGGTCCGCCTGCGGACAGGGAGTAGGCGGTTGATCCCGTCGGGGTAGCAATGATCATCCCGTCGGCCAGGAAGTTGGCAATGAAATCCTGGTCGCAGTAAGCCTCCAGGCTGATGATTCGGGCCAGAGCGCTCTTGTTGATGACTGCATCGTTGAGAGCTTCGTATTTGGCTATCGTTCCATCCCGGCGGACTAGCTTGACTTCCAGGAGAGAACGGCGACTGGTTCGAAAATTCCCTTCGAGCAGCTGAGTGGCGGCGACTTCGAACTCCTCCAATGTCACCTCCGTGAGGAAGCCCAGGGAGCCCAGGTTTACCCCCAGAATAGGGCAGGTTTCCTCCCCAATGAGACGAGCCACAGAAAGCAGGGTCCCGTCGCCTCCGAAAACGATGAGCGCATCCGAAATGCAGAGAAGTTCTTCGCTGGGCAGGCCCTCGAAGTGAGCCAGCTCGAAGTCGTCGACGATCTTCCTATCAAGAAAAATCTGACAATCTGCCGCGCCGAGATGCTCCAGAATCCGGGTCAGCTGCTGCCCAAACTCCGGGACCCTGGTTTTAGCTAGGATTCCAATGTTCAAGGTGACCTCAAGCGGCTCGTGTCCAAAGTGCCATCCCCCAGCAGGTATTCAGGACGCAGCAGTCTGTCGAGTTTGAGATTTGAGGTAGTCATCCCGGCAGCCTTCTGAACAAAACAGCAGCGTCTTCCCAGAGTCAAACGTGGACACTGCAAGTTCCGGAGCCACATAGGTCCCACAATGCGGGTCCCGGATCATTTTTCCAAGCGTAGGAGCCGGAGCCGGTTTCCTGGTGGCCGAAGATCTCCTGGGTCCAGCCTTCAGCTTCGAAATAAGCCAGCGCGCTAGACCAACGAACAAGACCAGGAAGAGGATCCTCAGAATACCGGACATTTTCAGGAAGGTTCCCCCCGCAGTTGTGCTCTGGCCACTTCCAGCTGCTTCCTGACAGCCTCAATCTGTTCATAGTTAGGATGTGCTTGCATTAGCTTTTCCCAAGCCTCAATCGCTGCCTCGTGGTTTTCGGATTGAAACTGAACCCAGCCGAGGTTCTGAAGGGTCTGAGGATGGTTCTCCTCGATTGCCAGAGAGCGGTGGAACAGTTCAACGGCTCTCGTGGAGTTTCCCGAATAGAAGTAGGAGGTTCCCAGGTCGGTGATCACATTGGGGTCCGGGTAACCTTTCTCCACCACCTCTTCATACCACCGAATTGCGGTATCGAATCGGCCCATGTCGTAAAAAGCATTGCCGAGCGCGACGCGAGCCTCGAGATCTTCCGGATGTTCTTGTGCATGCAGCTGCAAGGCCTGGAGCTTCTCGATGAACTCTGTTGAAGGGTGGTTCTCAGGCAGAGAAGACTGGCTCTGGGAGGGCTGGCCCTCATCCACAGAAGGAGTGGCGCCGGGTTCGACAAGGGCCTGGCTAACGAAAAAGCCGGCCACGAAACCAACCAATAGGCCTACGAGGCCAAAAGGAACCTGTTTGTTGGGCATTGACAACCGTATGTTAACATAGCTTTTTCCTTGAAAAAGGCTCGCGTTGACAACAGGATCGGTCATGTACCGTGGGAAGGATATAGGGAGCAGGGAAGAGCTGATTGCGACGTGCCATGGAGTCCTCTGGCGAGGCAATTCTGAGCGCCTTTACTCGGTGCTCCCTCATGTGAGCCTGCTGCGCTGCCCGTCCTTTCTGGGGCCGCTTTCACAGCTGCTCTGTTCAGGAACTCGAAGTAAGCAGATTTTTGCGGCCATGGCCCTGGGTGCAATCGCGCATTCCGATGGACTCGTTGCCCTGGTGGATTGCTTCGAAGCGCCTTCCGCTCGGATCGGACAAGGTTATCGGTCACTTCAAACGGCCATCATCGTTGCCATCGGCGAGATCGGGAGTGAGGAGGGGGTAGAGGCGCTGCAGAAGATCTTTGTGCGCGAACAGCCAGGCGACGCTTTTACACCCCAGCGGCGGCGGGTGGTTGTGGCTTCGATGGGTAAGCTTCTTCAGCAGGATGTCGAAGCGGCAAGGGGGGCTCTCCTGGATATGCTGCGGAATCCGGAACCGGGGGTCAGAGCCCAGGCGGCTCTGGAACTGGGGACGGGATACTGGCACATTCCGGAGGATGTTCCCGAGCCCGTAATCCAGGCGCTGGTCGAATCCGGCCAAGACTCGGTTCTGGAAGTGAGGATGGCGGCCTTCTCGTCCATTTACGGACTATCCCAGGTTGGATGTCCCGCCGCCGCTGACCTGTTATGAGGCGCTGGTCGCTAGTCAGCCCAGTGCGTCCACCATTAATTCTGCCATCTCTGCATTGGGGCCTTCCGGAGCCAGCTCCAGGTACTTTTTGAGGTGCTCGACTCCCTTGGGAATCGTATGCCTCTGCTGGGTCAAGATGATCCCCAGCTGATAGTGAGATTCGGCATGGTTGGGGACGGCCTCCAGAGCCTTCAGCAGCGCTTCCCTGGCTTGCACGGTGTTGGAAGCGTTAATGTGGCCTATGGCCATGTTGTAGAACGTATTTGCGGTGACTGAGGGATCACTTCCGGCGCTCAACTCCAGGGACTTGTCGTACATTTCCTGCGCCTTTTCCGGTTCCTTCAACTCACTGTAGATATTTCCTATGTTCTGGTAGACGGCAGCGTTGGGCGACAGTGCCGAGGCATTCTCATACGCTACCAGGGAATCCTGGAGCCGTTGGACTCTCTGATAAGCCTGTCCCAGGGCCGTCCAGACCGCGGGTTGTGCCTCGTCCAGCTGGATGGTGGACAGGAAGATGTCAATAGCATCTGCGTACTGCCTATTTTTCAATAGAGCTTGACCATGGTCGTACAATTCAGAGATTTTTTCTTGCAGGGCAGCCTCTTTTTCCGTCGCCGTCTGCCGCCTGTTCATCTCGGCCCGCTCCTCGTCGGATATCTCGAAGTCAAACTTTGTGTTTGGGTCTCCTTTCGTGAGCTCGAAGTGGTAAACACCTCTTTTGTCATCGAAGATATCCATAGAAGCCCGGGCGCCCTCCAGAAACTGGCGGTTGTACCCTTCCTTGCTGACAATGATCCGGTAGCGGCCCTGGTAGACAATCCCGACGTGCATGTACTTGCCCTTCTTGTTGGTCTTGAGCTTGTACTTGCGGTTCACGTCCATGCCCTCAATCAGGACCTGAGCGTCCTTGAGAGGGTTACCCGCGCTGTCGGTTACCGTGCCGGTTACGCGTCCAACCTGGGCCAGACCAGCGGCCGGCACAACGAGCACGAAGAGTAGAGTCCAGGAGAAAAACTTTGTCTTCATGGTGCTTCACCCTCGTTTACGTGGGATGCTCGATGCAGTAGGAACCTTCTAAGCGATTCCATGTTATCGGTGACTTGACACTTTGGCAAGCTGCGTACGAAAAGGGGTCCGTAGCGCCGCGTGCAGATCCGAGAATCAAGAATTGCCAGGATCCCAGAGTCGCTGCGGGATCGGATCAGGCGGCCCAGTCCCTGCTTGAGTGAGATAATGGCTTCGGGGACAGTATAGTCCAAGAAGGGGTCGCCTCCCTGCTCACGAATGCGGTTGAGGCGGGCCGCCACGACCGGCTCGGTCGGTACCTGAAAAGGCAGCTTGTCAATGATAACGGCGCGTAGTGCCTCACCCTTGACATCGACTCCTTCCCAGAAACTGGAGGTGGCACACAGAACCGCATTGGGAGTTCTCTTGAACTTGCGAAGCAGGCGGTGACGCGGAATGTCTCCCTGTCGGAAAACCGGGTAGGGCAACATCTGGGACAGTGAAGAGTAGAAGTAGTTCATGTTGTGGATACTGGTGCAGAGGACGAAGGCGTGTCCCCCCGAGATTTCCAACAGTTCCGAAACCACCGGCAAGGCGCTGGGAAGAAAATGGTGATTCCCAGGCTGGGGGAGATCGCGGGCAACAAAAAGAATCGTCTGTTTGTCGTAATCAAACTCGCTCTCGACGCTCAATTCTACGGGTTCGGGAATTCCCAGTCGCCGTTGCAGGTAACCGAAGTCTCCGCCTGTGCTCAGGGTTGCTGAAGTGAGGATTACGGTGTCAGTCTTGCGGAACAGCTTCTCGTGCAAAAGATGCGCCACGTTGATGGGAGTCACATGCACAAAAACTCCACCCTGACGGTGCTCGTACCAGTAGACGTTTTCGACGCTGTCGCGTCCGAAGATCCTGTCCAGGTCCTCTGCTAGCTTCTCCACTCTGCGAACCAGTGCTTCCCACTCATCGGGACGGGGGTGGACCAGTTGAAGCTCCGAGTAGAGAACCCGCAGCGTGCTTCTCAGGCGGGCGTAGTTGGGTGCCAGTTCATCGCGAAGATCGACGATGCCGTTCTCGGAGCGGAAGAAGTTCAGGGAATAGCGGCTGTCCTTGCCTGGAAAGGCCGCAAAGAGGCGATGGGATTCCTGCACGACCCCGCTGATTGCCACTGGCGGGTTCGGTCTTCCCGCGAAAGCTCTTTGCAGATCGCCGGCCAGGTCATCGAATCGTCGATTGCTCAGGTGGCTGCCGAAGTGCTGGGCCACAATGTCCTCTACCCGGTGGGCTTCGTCAAGAATCAGCACACCGTGGTCGGGGAGGATCCTCCCGATCTCATCACTTTCCATGGCGAGGTTGGCGAAGAAAAGAGCGTGATTGACAATAATCAGGTCGGCCTCGAACGCCTTCTGCCTCATACGGGTAATGAAACAGCCGGAAAAATCATCGCAGGCCTGGCCAGTGCAGATGTCACTACGGGCGTCCATCTGGTGCCAGAAGGGATCGTCGTCCCCCAGCCACTCGATTTCGCTTCGTTCCCCGGAGGCTGAACCCTCTGCCCATTCCTCAAG
>CAZMGM010000048.1:0-16366 GCA_964565865.1 uncultured Acidobacteriota bacterium
CCAACCGCATCTTCACAACTTTGGCTGGCACCCCTGTGGCGATCTGTTCGAGCTTCGATGCCCATCTTTCCAGTGCCTCGCGCATCTCCGGCAGCTTGTCCCAGCGGTTATAAACGGATGTGACCTGTCGATCCGCCCACCTGTGGCCCAAAATCTTTGCTATCAAGACATCATCCACTCCTGTGAGTTTGGATAGCTCTGTTGCAACCGTGCGCCGGAGGTCATGTGCAGTGAAATGGTCGAAACTCGATCCCAAAGACTTTCGCAGCCGCTCCATTCCCGGTTCCAGAATTCGAATGTGAGGCATATTTTTGAACCGGGAAGGAAACACCCATTCTTCACTCTTTGCTTCTTCCTTGAGTTTGTTGAGGCATTCCAGAGCTGCTCGTGACAATGGAACTCGATGCTCTTGCCGGTTCTTCATCTTCCGGCCTGGAATAATCCAGAGCTCTTCCTCCCAGTCGATTTCCTTCCAGCTCATGGACTTGACCTCACCGCTGCGGGACCCTGTTAAGAGCATGAGCCGACAGATTGATGCCGTCGACCCCTCGAGGCTTTCTAGAGCCTTCCACAAGGTCGCAATTTCCTGCCTGTTCAGGACACGGTCGCGGCTCTTTTCCTTGCCTCCTGGCAAGGGTACACCTTGGCACGGGTTAACACTGGCTACAGGCAGATAGCCTTTATTCCGAGCGAATGTGAAAATCACACTCAGAAGCGCCCGTGTCCGGTTTGCCATCACTTTCGAGCCGCGAGCCACAATGCCATCCAGGATCTTCATGACATCAGCCCGAGTAATCATCCGGATGTCCCTGTCTCCCAAGGCTGGTAGCAGGTCCTTATCGATAGTTCTCTGGTCCCCGTACACACTGCTCGGGGCCTTATGAAGCCTTGAATGATCCCGCATGTACAGCCTGGCCAGCTCCTCAAAACGCATGGCCTCTCGGGCCGCCTTCTTCTCCTTCAAGCGGTCCTCAGAGGGATCTTCACCGTTGGCCACTCGGGCAGAGAGCTTGCGGGCGGCCTCCCTGGCTTTACCGAGGCTCAAGCTAGGATAGTGGCCAATGCGGTAACGTTTCCGCCGGCCCGCCAGGTTCCGGTATCGGAATGTGAACGTCTTCAGCCCCTTCGGACTGACGCGCAGGATCATTTGACCCGGGGAGTTGAATCCTGTGTCAATGATTGACTGCAACTCGCCCGATCTGGCCTTAGCAGCTCGTATAAACCGATCGGTTAGATGTATGGCTTTGCTCATCACACTTCTATAGAGTTGTTAGCTGTCGGATTCTGTTACCAAGAGGGGAAAGTTTCTCGGGATGATGCCTTTTAAGCCCTGGTAATCCATATTTGGGTCCACTTTGGGTCCATGTTTACGTGAAGTACCTTGACGTACAGTGACGAGCCATGACGAGAGGGTATCATGTTAAGTGTTTGTATTAAAGGGTTTGTAAGGATTAATTGGAGTGGTTTGACGTGGTGTGACGAAGGGGGAGATATTGATGAAGGAACAGTTTAGCTTGGAAGACCAGGTGGCGGTCGTCGTGGGCGGGGCCAGCGGGATCGGCAGAGCCATTGCCAAGGGTTATGCCCAGGCGGGCGCCCATGTGGTAGTTTCGAGCCGGAGGCTGCAACAGGTCGAGGAGACAGCACAGGAGATTACGGCGCTGGGCAGAAAGACCTTGAGCCTGACTTGCGATGTGCAGGACTCCGAGTCGCTGGTGGCTTTATGCGAGGCGGTTGTCGAAGAGTTCGGAAAGGTGGACATCCTGGTCGTCTCTTCCGGAGTCCTTTGTAAGGCCCCGTCCGTTGAGATGTCGGAAGAAAACCTGGTGCGAGTGGTTGACATCAACCTCAACGGAACATTTCGAGCTAACCAGGTGTTTGGCCGGCAGATGATTGCGCAGAAAGGAGGCACGATCATCAACATCGCTTCGGTTGCCGCCAACCGCAGTGTCATGCAGATGGCACCATACGGGGCCAGCAAGGCAGGAGTGATCTCCCTGACCAGAGCGCTGGGTTCAGAGTGGGCACGGTTCAACGTCAGGGTCAATGCCATCTCGCCCGGTCCTTTCAAGACGCCACTGAATGTAGACCTACTGAAAATCCCGGGGCGGGCCGACCTGGTCCTCTCTCGCTTGCCCATGAACCGGTTCGGAGAACTGGAGGAACTAGTCGGAACAGCAATCTACCTGGCCACGGATGCTTCCAGCTACGTTACGGGTACAACGATTCCAGTGGAGGGTGGGTACCTGGGACTGGGTTTTTGAGAACCTTGGAAAAGCAGGTCAGCCTGGCACTGCCGGCCGCCCAAGATGGGTACAAACGAGCGTCCAGGGTCTATTCGCTCTCATTAGAAGATTCTCTCCTCCCTCTTGACGGTCTGCAATCTGATCAGCTGCAGCGCCGGTCGTCGCGCGGCGCTATTTGCCCGGACAACTCGGAACAATTGGGACATGGAGCACGGTGGGACAGTCCGCATCGAGGGCAGCTCGAAGTGCCGGAGCTAGGTTGCTCTTGTGATCGACCCTGCGTCCGTGACAACCGAGTCCTTCCGCGACCTGATCGAGCCGGGTTTCGCCGAGCGTGCTAAACAGGGGACGCCCGAATTCCTGTTCATGAGCGGTGGCCGAGATTCCCCAACGACGATCATCAGCGACGACGGCGACAAAAGACAACCCCTGGCGGGCGGCGCATTCCAGTTCGGCAATCGTGAACGTAAACGACCCATCGCCTGAAACGAGGATCACGGGGCAATCAGGGTAGAGCACGCGACTGGCCATCGCACCGGGCAGCCCCCAGCCCACCACGCCGCTTGCTCCGCAGGTCATCCATTGGCCGGGTAACCGGTCCGTCAGCAACTGGTGAAACCACTGGCCGATGTTCCCGCCGTCGACCAGCAAGACCGTTTTGTCCGTGAGCACTTCGCGGACCGCGGCAATTACGTCGCGGCCGGTGGTGCCCGCGGGAAGTCGGTCCGCACTGGTCAGACACTTCTCGCGGTATTCCTGCCTCCGCCGTGTGGCTTCGCTCAACCAATCGGTCGCGGGTGGGGCGCCGAGTTCGCGGCAGGCTTTCGCTAACTGTTCCAGGACGGTTTTGGGCGAGCCGAGAATGCTGAGGTCGGCTTCGACTCCCTGCCGTAGCCGTGACTCGTCGGCGTGAATGCGAATCACGGCGGCGGCGTTGTGGACCGTGGGCGCCTCGAGTTGCCCGACGCGGTAGTCGAGTTCTGCTCCCGCGAGAATGACGAGGTCCGCGTCCGGCAGCAACCGAGGGCCGCCCGAGTAAGCACCGACGACTCCCATGAACGCCTTTGTCGACTGATCGACACTACCTCGGTCCCAGATCGGCACGAGAATCGGCATGTACTGCTGCTCGGCGAGTTGCCTCAGCGACGCCTCGCCTCGCGCGTAGTAGACGCCGTTGCCGGCAACCAGCACCGGTTGCCGCGCTCGCTTGATCATCTCGGCCGCTTGCCTGACTTGTTCGTCGTCGCCGGCACCGGCGATCCGCACTTCACCACTGCGAACGCGAGAGCGAAACAATTGATCAGGTTGGAGGTCGGCCAATGCCACATCGATGGGCAGCGAGAGGTGGACCGGTCCCGGCCGGCCGCTGGTTGCCGCTGCGAAGGCTTCGTGCACAATCTTTCCCACGAGTTCCGGCGCATCCAGTAGCCGCGCGTACTTGCAAATTGGTGCCGCCATCGGGACCGGATTAAAGTCCTGAAAGTCACCATACCCCAGACGGTTCAGGGGAGTGATACCCGTGATTAACAGCATCGGAGCACCGTCAAACCAAGCATTTAGGACACCGGTTAGCGCGTTGGCATGAGCCACGGCCCCGCTCACAGCGCAGACGCCCACCGACCGACTCAGTCGGCCTGTCACCTCCGCCATGTAACCGGCTGCCTGCTCGTTGCGGACGCCGATCATGAGCATCCCAGCCCGCTGGCATGCTCGATGAAGCGGATCTAACCCGTGCCCGGGTAGCGTCGCGATAGATCGAATTCCACGAGCCAGAAGTTCTTCTACGAGGGCATCAGCCACGTTCATTGGTCTTGCTCCAAGTCATGGGATAAGGAAGTCAGAGCAACCAAGGTTACCCCGCATAGTCAAGAAAGTGAAGAGAATCGTAAGTTACTGTTGTGGAGGGAGTTAGTCTATAATCTAAACACTGAATTCGCCCGGATCCAGATGTCAGACATCTTGCGTCTGACATCTGGGCGTGAGCATCTAGACAACTATATACTTCGTGCTCAAACCCTGGCAACTTCTTCTCATTCTGGCTGGTTGGATCGACAAACACCAGCAAGACGCGTATGAAGTTTCTGGTAGACACAGGTCCCCGCGGGAAGTTAGCCAGCCCTACCATAGGATGGGTAATGCATCCTAGATGGAAGGACACCTGTCATGCCACGGGGTCGCCTGTTCATAGGCGTGGGCCACCCGCAGCACCGTCTCTTCGTCGAAGGCCCGGCCTGCCAGTTGCAAGCCGATAGGAAGGCCCGAGGCGCTGAAGCCACAGGGTACCGTGATGGCTGGTAGGCCGGTTAGATTATGGGCCCGGGTGTACGTGACAAGTGCCGCCACTGTAAGCATCCTGGTGTCACCCACCTGCACCTTTTTTTCACCAATTGTGGGCGCTGTGATAGGCAACGTAGGACCAGCCAGGATGTCCACTTGCTTGAGGAGATCGTAGCACTCCTGATCCAATAGAGCCCTCGCCCGCTGCGCCTGGATATATTTGGTGACTGGCACAAAGAATCCCGACTCTATCCGACTCTGTACCGCTTTGCCAACCTTGGGCCCGTGTTGCTGGACGAGCTTTTTTAGCGATTCAGCGACGTCCGCCAATAGGATTGCGGTAGAGATGGCATAAGAATAGTGGAACATGGGCCAGGAAACCTCTTCCACCCTTGCCCCCAGGCTTTCCATGACCCCTAGAGCTGCCTGTACCGTCTGCTTGACCTCCGGGTCCACGGGCACCTCGAAGAACTCCTTGACCAGGCCAACCCGGAGGTTCTTGATGTTTCCAGTGAGAGCCTTGGTGTAGTCCGGAACCGATATTTTGGCGGAGCGTGGGTCCTTGGGGTCGTGCCCCGCCATGACTTGCAGCATTAAGGCGCAGTCCTGAACAGTGCGGGTCATGGGGCCATGGTGGTCCATGGTCGGTGACAGGCCCATGAGCCCGTGGCGGCTGAGGCGCCCAAAGGTAGTCTTGAGACCCACAATCCCACACAAGCCTGCGGGCATGCGTATGGACCCACCGCTATCGCTGCCCGTAGCAATCGTGCATACTCTGGCAGCGACCGCCGACCCCGACCCGCCGCTGGAGCCCCCAGTGTGGCGGGTCACATCCCATGGATTATGCATGTCCCCGTAGTAGTCGTTCTCCCCCGTGGATCCAAACTCCAGGGTGTGGAGGTTCAGCTTTCCCAGAGTGATGGCACCGGCTTCAGAGAGCTTTGCCACGGTCGTAGAGTCCTCCCTGGGCTTGTAGCTGTCGAACACCTGACTGCCAAAGGTGGTGGGGATGCCCCTGGTATGATAGACGTCCTTCAACCCCAACGGGATTCCGTGAAGAGGTCCCCGATAGGTGCCTTCTTGCACCTCCTTCTCTGCTCGGCGTGCCGCTGCCCTAGCCTCATCCGGCAGCAAGGTAATAAACGAATTCAGCTTGGGTTCCAGTGCTTCAATGCGTTGAAGGTGCGCTTCCACCACCTCTACGGGCGAGACCTGTTTCTGTTGAATGAGCCCGCCCAGCTCTGCGGCGCTCAGGAAGCAAAACTCTTCGCCACCCATGCTATTCCTCCTTGCACGGGGCAAAGATCAGGTCCGGCTCAACGGCCTCGAGGTTCAACTCCTCCAGGGGCGCTATATCCTTCAGGAGGCCTTGGACCCAGGGATAGACCTCGTCTAGATGCGGGTCGTCGGGGTCCGCACCGAGTATAATTTTCGCCAACTGCTTAAAGCTCTCTTTACCCAGCCCCCCTAGCGGCATGACTAGCTCCTTCCCGGGCCTCATGCAATTAGCCTATTCCCAGGCACCAGGACGGGTCAAGGGCGCGCCCACGCTGAGAATGAATCGAATCAGGACTGGTTGAGTTGCCTCATTCTTCGCAGCTCTAAGGCTTCCAGCGATACGTTTCGATCGCCTCTTCATTCAGATCAACTCCCAATCCGGGTTCATGGAGCACCTCGACATACCCGTCGGTCGCCTGGATCGTTTGTACGGTAATCTCCTCCCGTAGTGTGGTCTCTTCCTCGACCACGAACTCCATAATAAAGGAGTTGGGAATCGAAGCCAGGAAATGAAGAGCCGCGGCTACATTGATGTAAGTGGTGAAACCGTGATTGACGCACGGAAGGCCGCGATCAGCAGCCAGGGAGGCAATTTTCATGCCCTCGGTAAACCCCCCACAGCGAGTCAGGTCAACCTGGACCACGTCGATCCTTCCCCGGTCCATCAAATGGATGAACGATTGCCTTTCGCTCTCTTCTTCTCCAGCTGCTATGCGTAACGAAGTGGATTCCGAAAGTCTCCGATAACCCTCGTAGTTGTCCGGCATCAGTGGCTCTTCCAGCCAGAATACGTTGAACTCTTCGAAGCGCCGAGCTCGCTGCAAAGCGGTCTTGGCGTCGAAGCAAAGTCCGGCGTCGATCATTAGGTCAGCTTCTTGGCCGATCCCTCTCCTGGCCTCCCGGACCAGCGCAATATCTGTCGTTTCATCCTGCCCCATAGG
The DNA here is from genome assembly GCA_964565865.1 of uncultured Acidobacteriota bacterium. GTDB lineage: Bacteria > Acidobacteriota > UBA6911 > RPQK01 > CBDAPI01 > CBDAPI01. Next base: position 6,743 of record CAZMGM010000048.1, read on the forward strand.
CTCCCATCCGAACTTAACAGCAGTGAAGCCCTGATCGATAAACCGTTTGCCCCTCTCAGCAGTTTCGTGAGGGGTTGCACCGAACAGGGAACTAGCATAAGCACGAACCCTCTTGTGGAAACCTCCCCCCAGCAGTTTCCATACAGGCAATCCCAGAGCTTTCCCCTTTATGTCCCAAAGAGCCATGTCGATCCCACTCATGGCGTGCAGCCCCACTCCTCTCCGCCCCCCATAAATGTTGCGGGTATACATCTTGTGCCAGATCTTTTCAGTCTCAAAAGGATCTTCGCCCAGCACAATTTCTTTCAAGCCGGAAGCAACATTGTGAGAGAAAGGGCCTTCGATGGCACCTTTGACCGCCAGGGGAGCAGAGTCCACCTCGCCGATTCCGACGATGCCCTCGTCGGTGTGGACCCGGACGATTAGTACATCCTGCCCGCTGTCGCTCTGTTCCCTAACGTCGGGTAGTCTCAGGTAGATCGCTTCAACATCAGTAATTTTCATTTCGAACGCCCTTCCTCACCCGTATTCTTGACCGTTCCCCTCCCTCGTGACAAGCGCGACAGAAATCACAGGAGAGCTCTCCTCAGTAAGGGATTCTGGCCAAAACCCCATGCCTGAAAAGAACGGCCTCCCGTGGACTTCCTTGTTTCTTGATGAAACCCGGATACACTGTACCTGATTTGACGCATCGATCGGCGGCGGCAAGAAGAAAAACCCGGCATCTAAGGTTCAATCTTACGGAGAGACCCAACATGACTCGACATCTTTGGCAAATGCGTATCATTATTCTGGCTCTGCTCACGAGCGGCCTTTCGGTCGGCAATCAAGCCCATGGCCAAGATGGAACGGCTGAACAAGCAAGAGAATACCTACAGAGCATCCTCTATACGCGCAACCAGGTGGATTCGTGGCTTTCGGGGGAAACGATTGTCTTCGGCGAGACGTATGACGGCGAGCTTGGTTGGGTCGCGGCAAACCGTCGTACCAAGGACGGTGTCGACGGTTCGATAACCGAGAACCGTTTCGCCGGCCCTCGGCGGATGATCATGCATGCCGACCGTCCCTGCCGCATCAACACCTACGGCAACAGCTTTACACAATGCGATCAGGTCAGCGACGGAGAGACGTGGCAGGAATACCTGGCCGCCCATCTTTGCGAACCGGTGCGAAACTTCGGCATCGGCGGATATTCTGTCTACCAGGCATATCTGCGGATGCTTCGCGAAGAGACGAGGTCGCCGGCCAAATACATCATTTTCAACATCTATGACGACGATCACTATCGCAACCTACACGGCTGGAGAAACCTGCGGTCGGGCTACACAACGAATACCTGGTCCGGAATTCTCTCGCCGTCGATGCCGTACGTGCGCGTGAATCCGGCCACGGGTGAATTCACCCAGTTTCCAAACCCATGTCCCAACCGCAAGTCCGTTTACAACTTGTCTGATCTCGACTGGGTCATGAAGCAGTTTGCTGACGACTTTGTGTTGAAAATCGTCCTCGCTCAAAATAACCTGCGGGCGGGCACGCCGGAAAAAAGCTACGCCGCAATTCAAAAGTTGGCCAGAGAACACGGTATGGATGTGCATGTGGACAGTCCCAAATCGCTGCAACGCACTAGCACTGCTCTGGACACAGCGGCTGGCCTATTTGCCACCATGCGGATCGTTGAGCTGGTCGAACAGTTTGCCGCCCAACACGGCAAACGAGTCCTATATGTCCTGTCTTTCAGCCCCAAAAGCGTCGCCCAGACGCTTCAATCCGGCAAGCGTTTCGATCAGTCATTCGTCGACTTTATGAAGGAGAAAGGGCTTCCCTTTGTTGATCTGATGGAAGCCCACCGAAGCGACTTCGCCCAATTCAAAATCACGCCTGCACAGTATGTCAAACGCTACTGGATCGGCCACTACAATCCGAGTGGCAATCATTTCCACGCGTTTTCGATCAAAGACAAACTTGTCGAGATGCTTAACCCCAAGCCGCTGTCCTACGCGACCGATCGCCAAGACTACGAGGACCCGGCAACAATGCGCAGCGGAAAATGACGTCGCCGACGGGTTCGGTCGAAGGGGATAGAGGGAACACCTCTACAGGAGTAGTGTAGACCAAACGAGGAGTTGGCTGCCCGGTGCGATAAATCGGTTTAAAAATTATGGCTACTCGTCGAAAGCCGACGGCTATCGCTAAACTCGAAGATAATAGGGGCCACCGGCCACTGAATAAACGAGAGCCGAAGTAGGAGGGGTCGGGTCAATCCCGACCCCTTTGTGGTAGGAAGTGAGAAACAAAGACAACCTAGTTGTCGCCATCCCAACCCCGCTGATCTGGCCCTCGATGATGAGGCCGAGGATCGCAGAAGAGATCCTTGACGATTCCCCATGTATCCAGCTGGTCTGGATTCAAAATTCCCGCAAACTCATCTGTGAAAGACCGTGTAATGGCGCAGATCTCAGCCGGTCGGGCCTTGATTTCCAGAAGCAGTTCCCCCACTGCACAGGGGCCCGAATCCTCTGAGCCTAATTGCTCTTTTAAGGCGGCACGGAGCCTTCGCAGTTCCTCTCGAGCGGGACCCACGGCAGCTGAGATTTGTTCCGCCAGAGCAGCAACCTCCGCCATCTGGCTTTCATCCAGCTGCAATCGCGCTAGAACCTTTCTTGGAGGAATTACGGGACAACAGCGATCTCGAAGGCGCACTCCACCGTTGCTGGCCCTGGAGAACCCAGACTTTCTGGAACCGTACTTCCCCTTCCTGAGCTTCGATTTTGCTCCGGCCTGGTGCAAGCCGAGCCGCCGTTCGATCGCATCGTCACCCTCTGACCCCAGGCTGGCTGGGCCATCTCTGTGGGTGCGCCCCTGAGCTGACAGCGCGGCTGTCAATACGACAATCACAGTGAGACTGAACAACAGGTTTCGTTTCATGGATTGTATCCTCTCCTTTATGGCGATTCGGTTCTCCGCATATTCAGGGCGGAACACTAGGACAGTATACGAACCCGCAGCTTGCATGTTTCATCCCCATACAAAGCAACAAGTGGCGGGGGTTAGACAAGCACACGAATCAGAACTTTCCCCGCCAGACGTATTTGTCAACTGCTTTGGACGTTCCCAACCAGTCTGGCCAGTTATTGCGTTGGCGCAGAATGTTTTCAGGTCTCACGTTTGAACCTTTTAAGATGACACCTATTTGCAAGGCTCTGGAATCATCTGCTGCAGCAAGCAAGCAACCTTCAAGGCAAAATACCAAGAACAGGAGGTAGGATCCTTCTCCTCTCACTTATCCCAAAATTGCCTTCACGACGTGGCCCTCCACGTCTGTCAGACGAAACTGACGACCCTTGAAGCGGTAAGTGAGCCGCTCATGGTCGATTCCCAGCAGGTGGAGAAGGGTCGCATGGAAGTCGTGCACATGCACCCCGTTTTCGACGATGTTGTAGCCGAATTCGTCAGTGGAACCATAGGAGAATCCAGGCTTGATGCCACCCCCTGCCATCCACAAAGTGAAGCAGCGCGGATGATGATCCCGCCCATAGTCAGTCTCGGTCAAGGTGCCCTGAGAGTAATTGGTGCGTCCAAACTCACCGCCCCAAACCACCAGTGTATCTTCCAGCAAGCCCCTCTGTTTGAGGTCGCGCACGAGAGCCGCAGACGGTTGATCAGTTTCACGGCATTGCTTCTGGATATCCGTGGGTAATGTCCCGTGCTGGTCCCAACCACGGTGAAACAGCTGCACGAAACGCACATCACGCTCTGCCAACCGGCGCGCAAGCAGGCAGTTGTAAGCGTAGGATCCCGGATCCTTCACATCCTGACCGTAGGACTCCAGAACAGAGGCCGGCTCGTTGGAGATATCTGTCACCTCTGGGACCGATGTCTGCATCCGGAAAGCCATTTCATACTGGGCAATACGAGCCTCCATAGCGGCATCCTGGCCCTGCAACTTGTGCAACTGGCTCAGCCGATTGAGCAGCATTCGACGAGATTTCGGGGCGATATCCCCCGGATTGCGCAGGTAGAGGACCGGGTCTTTCCCCGACCGGAATTGCACACCTTGGTATTCGGAGGGGAGGAAACCACTTCCCCACAACCTCGAATAAAGGGGCTGGCCTTCCTTCCCCTTGGTGATCAGGGCGACGTAGGCAGGTAGGTCCCGGTTTTCCGAGCCCAGCCCATAGCTGAGCCACGATCCGATGGAAGGACGTCCCGCCCGCTCGGATCCGGACTGGAAGAAGGTTATGGCCGGATCGTGGTTGATGGCCGATGTGTACATCGACTTGATGAAACAGAGCTCGTCACAGACTGAGGCAGTATGAGGAAGCAGATCACTGAGCCAGGCCCCACTTTGACCGTATTGTTTGAAATTAAATATGGAGCCAGCCAGCGGTAGAGAGGATTGATTGGCCGACATGCCGGTCAGGCGCTGCCCTTTTCGGACCGAATCGGGAAGCTGCTGTCCGTTTCGCTCATTCAGAATGGGCTTGTAGTCGAAGAGATCCAGTTGCGACGGGCCCCCGCTCTGGAATAAGTAGATGACCCGTCGGGCTTTGGGTGCCAGGTGGAGTCCACCCCGCCCCTGCCTGACCTGGGCCAGACCCGTTTCCGAATGCAGCAGCTCGCTGAGGGCAACGCCTCCCAGGCCCAATCCGACTCTTTCCAGGAAGGACCTTCTGGTCAGGTTAAAAGGGTCCCAGGGACCGGTGCAGTCTGGACAGGTGGAGTTCATAAGGTGCTCCTATCGTTTCATCTGAAAAGTATCAAAGTTCATGACCATCTGCGCAACTGCCGTCAGGGCCGCCAGGTCAGTCGCGTCCACCTTCGAATGGTTGGGAAACTCGCCCACGGCCAGGTAGGAGACAGCCTGCTCCGGCTTGCTCTCGAACCAGCTCTTCTGTTCCCTGTAGGTCTCGCGCAAGAGTTCCATCTGACGGCTCTCAGGAGCGCGGCTCGTCAGGGCCCTGAAAATGCGGCGCAAAGTGGGATCGATGCTTACCTCCGCCGCAAGGGAATGCTGGGCGAGGACCCGCGAGGCCTCCACGAACTGGGGATCGTTCAAGAGCACCAGTGCCTGCAGAGGGGTCTGGGTTCGTTCTCGAGCGACTACGCAGATCTCGCGATTGGTGGCGTCGAAGGTGAGCATTGAAGGGGGTGGGACCGTCCGCTTGATGTGAGTGTACAGACTGCGCCGGTAAAGCGCCGCTCCGCTGTCAGGCTCGTAAGTAATCTGGCTGGCATCTTTCCACAGTCCTGGAGGCTGGTAGGGTTTGACGCTGGGTCCTCCGACTTTCTCGGAGAGGAGACCCGATGCCCGCAGAGCAGCATCTCGAATAGCCTCTGCTGACAGGCGGTGGCTTGGGCCGCGGGCCAGCAGCGTGTTGTCAGGGTCGCGTTCCGTTAACGATGGGCCTGCGGTGGAGGACTGCCGATATGTCGCCGACATCACCATCTCGCGCAGCATGGCCTTCGTATCCCACCCGCTCTGCCGGTAACGAATGGCCAGATGGTCCAGCAATCCTGGGTGGAGGGATGGATCTCCCTGGATACCGAAGTCCTCAGGTGTGGGGACTAGACCCCGACCGAAAAGCTGCTGCCATAGACGATTGACGGCGACTCGTGCTGTGAGCGGATGCTGTGGGTCAAACAGCCAGCGCGCCAGGCCCAGGCGGTTTCGCGGGGCCCCTCCGGGAAATTCGGGAAACAAGGCAGGGGTATTAAGAGTCGCGCGGGCTGTCTTACGACGGTAGTCTCCACGTTCCAGGAGATATGTGGCCCGGGGCACCACGGTCTCCTGCATGACCATCACCTGGCGCACGGAGTCGAACAGGCGCGCCTCTTGGGCGCGCGCCTGCGTCAGCCAGGCACGGTGTACCCTCACCTCAGGGTCGACAACGTCGATATAATGATCTCGCAGGAGCGGTTCGAACCCCGGGTCGCGAGAGACGGTCTTCAGGAAACTCTCCGTTCCTGATGGAGCCGCTAGCGCCTCAACTTCCAGTCGACTCAAAGCTCCATCGTAGAGATGGAATTCATCCATACGACCACCCGTGAAACCGGGATCCCGAAAACGAGCACCCAGTGTGACCGACACTTTGGTGCTGGCCGGATAAAGCAGAGTCCGGGAAAGACCGTCTCTAATGGTGCGTGCCTCGAGAGGGTGACCGTCCACAAAGAGAGTTACACCTTTTGCCCGGCTGGACCCATCGTAGGTGATGGCCACATGTACCCAGCGATCTGCCGGGAGGGCCTTCAGAGCCTGAACACGCAGGGCGTTTCCGGGCCAGAAATGGATCAGACCAAAGGTCAGTTTCCCATCCTCGATAAGAACCTCGTAGCCCCGGCTGGCCGCATCCAGAGATGCCTTGGAGCGGTGGCAGACCACCATCTTCGGCTCCTCCAGCGCGGAGTGAATCCACATAGACAGACTGAACGGATGAAAGCGATCGAAGTCCCCGATCTCGTCGATGGTAATCCCATTGTCCCCGTCGAAATGCGTCCCGCCCTGGAACACGCCGGGACTGGAGGTGTAGTGCTCGGTCACGCGACCGGAGTGCGAGGGATTGGCAGCGTTCTCGAGTAGCTTGTCAACAGGGGGGGTGTCGAAAGTTAGATGGAGTATCGGGGATCGCACCCGAAAGGATCCGGGATTCTGATTGCGCCAGAGCCGATAGCTTGGACCGGCCTGCCGGCGGGCATTATCCCACTGCTCACGTCTCAATGTCGTGAAGCCCCGCATCCTGTTTAGCTCCTCCTCCTGTCCCGGCTCAAACAGGGGAAGGGCCGGTGTGGGGGTGGCCTCCGTGAAATGGGAGTACGTTCCTGATTCGTCGATAGAGCTGAAAAAGGCCGAAACCTCGTAGAACTCCTGCTGCGTGATGGGATCGAACTTGTGGTCGTGACAGCGGGCGCATTCCAAAGTGAGCCCGAGAAAAGCGGTGCCGAAGGTTTCGGTCCGATCGGCGACATATTCGAGTCGGAACTCCTCCTCAACACTTCCTCCCTCATTGGTTTGACGATGCAAACGGTTGAAGGCCGTAGCCAGCCGCTGGTCGGGCGTTGCGTCCGGGAGCAGATCCCCGGCCAGTTGCTCGGTGACGAAGACATCGTAGGGAAGATTTCGGTTGTAGGCCCGAATCACCCAGTCACGCCAGGGCCAGACATGATTCTCCTTGTCGTCCTGGTAGCCGAAGGTGTCGGCATAGCGGGCGACATCCAGCCAGCCGGAAGCCATGTGCTCCCCGTAACGGGGCGACGCCAGTAGCCGGTTCACAATCCGCTCGTAGGCCCTGGGGGACTTATCGGCCAGATAGGCGTCCATCTCTTCGAGGCTGGGAGGGAGACCGGTGAGATCCAGAGTCACCCGTCTCAGTAGCGTCTCTCTGTCGGCCTCGTGGGAGGGAGATAGCCCTTCCTCCTTCAGCCTCGAGAGCACGAAAACGTCGATCGGCTGGCGAATCCAGTCTTCGCCGTCAGCGACTAGGGGAGGAGAGGAAATGCGGATTGTCTGAAACGACCAGTGGGGCTCGAAATTGGCTCCCGAATCGATCCAGTCCGCTACCAGTTGGACCTCGGCGGCACTTAGAACCTTCTTGGATGAAGGAGGCGGCATCACGGTACGAGGGTTCTCAGACCGAATCTTTCGAACCAGGTAACTGGATGCTGCATCTCCTGGTACGATCACACCCGAGACAATCGCATCCGGGATGCGGTCGAGACGCAGTCCCATCTTGCGCGTCCCCGCATCGGGGCCATGACAGGCATAACACTTCTCGGCGAAGAGCGGGCGGATGTCTCGTGTGAAACTGGGCCCTGCACCCAGGGCGTCGAGACCGCTAAACGCCAGGCTCAGTGTCACTAGTACACCAGATATCCGCATCACCCTGTCTCGCTCCTCGACTTCGGTTCCACTCGAAAGACCTATAAGATATTGAAAAAAAATGGGTTAAATGGTCGGTACGGCGAGATTAGAACTCGCGACCCTCTGACCCCCATTCGGTTGCTCCCTTACTGCATCCTGCTTCACAGTTTCCTGTGTAACCCTTTTAATATAAACACTTAACATGGATTTATATGTTCATAGTGCGTCACTGTGCTTCAAAAGAGTCCACGAAAACATGTACCCAAATTGGAACCAAATTTTTAGAATGACGATTTTTCGAGCCTTTTGGCCTCGTTTTTGAGGGATGGGGCAAAAGATCGAACTTATTTGTCACTTGCTTTGGACCTTCCCAACCAGTCTGGCCAGTTAATCCTGTACGTATGCCTTGGGGATATAGAACTTCAAGACAAGAAGGAATAGAACCGCAGTGACCGCAATTGCTGTTGTGAAAAACCAATAGTAATTTGCACCTGAAAGCATGACTGTACCATCATCGTTTTGGATCACAATATTGACACCCGCAGTAAACAAGTTGCCAAGCGTTACTGATGCAAGGAAACAGCCCATCACGATCGACTTCATCGTTTTTGGTGCTTGCGTATATGCAAACTCCAGGCAAGTAATCGAGATCAAGATTTCCGCTGCAGTCATGATGACATAGGAAAGAAACTGCCACGAAATATGGGGGGTCATGCCTGCTGCGATTTTTGTTTCAATTAATGCTGGGACTGCGAACGCGGGGATGCAAATGAAGAAACCCATTGCGATGCGTCGCAGTGGTGTCATCTCAAAGAGATTGCGTTTCATCCAAGGATAGATCCCATAGTAGAACAGTGGAATCATCGTCAAAACAAGGATGGGATTCGCTGCTTGTATTTGGGAAGGGAGCAGTTCATAGCCAAAGACAACACGATCCATATGTAGTGATTGCAACACCCATGCAGAACCGGTCTGATCAAAGAGCGCCCAGAACATCGCGACGAAACAGAAGATGATTCCCAGTTTTGCGAGAATGGAGATCCCCTCATTGCTGAACGTTTCTCGCACCCATTTCATCCCACCGGGAGGAATATGTACAAACTTCCAACGACCCATCCAGAAAACGATGGTTGCAAGAACCATCAATCCGCCAGGTACACCAAATGCCCAACCGGGACCGTAATTCTTCAGAAGAATTGGAGTAAGAATCGTTGATGTTGCAGCACCAAGATTGATTGCAAAATAGAACCAACTAAACGCTTTCTCAAGCAGGGGCTGGTTCGTCTTTCCAAACTGGTCACCAACATGTGCTGAAACACACGGCTTGATTCCCCCCGCACCGACTGCAATCAACCCCAACCCAATGCCCAATCCAAATCTTGTGTCATCGATCGCAAGCATGAAGTGGCCAAGGCAATACACCAAGGACAACAAAATGATCGTGCGATACTTCCCGAGGAATATGTCAGAGAGCAATCCACCCAGTAGTGGTGTGAAGTAGACAGCAGAGGTAAACAAATGAAACCACACTTTCGCGTCTGCTGCGGACATGTGATCTGCTTGGCCTTGGGAATTAAGCAGATGCGCTGTCATAAACACTACAAGGATGCCTTTCATCCCATAGAAACTGAATCGTTCGGCTGCTTCATTTCCAATGATGTATGAAATCCCTGCTGGCCATTTCTTGGAAGGGACTGGGGCAGTTGTGTAGTTGTTAGGCATTGAATGGGGCTCGCTTTGTTGGGGCGAAGTGTAGGGTGAAATACAGG
>CAZMGM010000049.1:0-16013 GCA_964565865.1 uncultured Acidobacteriota bacterium
ATGTCCAGCGCCTTTTCGTCACCGCTGACCGCGTACCAGCGGGAGAAGGCCCGCAACGCATTTCCGATGTCCTGAAAGCCGACGGCTGGGGGTTCTATATGAGCTAGCTTTTCATTCCCGCTTTCGAGCCGGTTCCAGCCTTTGGGAGCTCCGTGCCCGGCCCAGGTTCCCGAGCGAGTGTAAGTTTGGTAGTACCAGGCACGATTCTCGTTTCGCAGGGCCATATTGGCCAGGCTGTCGGCCATCCGACCGGCCAGCTCGAGCCACTTCGAATCTCCGTCGTAATCGTGCCAGTCGAGCAGGGCTACTATCATCCGGGAATGAGGAAAAGGCCAGAACTTGTTATCCACGGCCTCCACTGCATCGGCTACAACAGAGTGGGCGCTGTTGGGAACGTTACGCCAGGGCCGCTCTTCCAGGCTTTTCAACCACCACAGGTTGTCGCCCTCGATATCCTGGGTGATGGACTCCAGCATCCTGGCGTCCACGTCGGCGTTCACCTTGCTGCCGGTCATGGTCCGAAGTCCGGGCAGGGCATGAACGGGCTTCATCAGGCAGGGACCACCCGTGCGCCAGCTCATATAAGGAGTCTTATGGTCCAGATGAGCTCCCTGGCACGAGTTGTAAAGGAACTTGGGGTTGACCGAGTTGGTAATTGCTCGCAAGGCCATTGCCCCACGAGCAGCCAGATCGAGGGTGTCCGGGACCTCAGCCGGATAGCGGGTCGCAGTAGGAGCTGTTGGCTCTTTTTCCGAAGAGCAGCCAGCCGCCAACCCGACTGCCACCGCTGTCACAGTCGCGGACTTCACGAAGTCGCGCCGATGCGGTAGCCCCGGCTTTGCATCACGGACCACAACTCTATCCTTGTGCATAAAAAACCTCCTGCCGATTGGAACTCAAATTACCTGTATTTCTCAGATTACATATACGTCATGTGAAGCAAGTGGTGCAAGGCCTAGGAAGACAGTCGCAAAAGTCCCGTGGGCCGCGTCGCGCGACGGAGAAAATGCGGGTCAGGCGAGAATGTTCTTTATCACTTCGCCGTGGACGTCCGTCAATTATTGAGTACTTGCGGCGCTTTGTCGGGTTAGTGGCTGGCCTGTGCGTCGACGGATACGCTGACCGCTCGTCTGCAAGGTTCCCCCGGTGTGACTCTCGAAGCCTGGGGGCTGGTATTTGCGGTTCGGCCTTCCCCCTTAGTCACTCCCCGGTCAAGGAATGTGAATGCCGGTTTGAGACGCGTTGAGTGTGTGCGTTGGGCTGGCTGTGGTCGAACTCCTGATGGTGCAGCGCCAGGACATCCAATCCATAGTCGTTCTCGAACTCGCGCCAGACCGAGTGCGAGTGATTGCTCAGGTTCTGAGTGTTATCGTATTCGATCAGAAAGGTCGGTGTCTGAACCCGGTAGTAGTTGCCGGGCGACTCACGTCTTCCCGTGGTTAGACCTCCAGTGGACAAGGGTTCGGGCTTGGGCCGGATGAGTTGCCCGGCCCAGGCAAAGTAGAGCTGATCACGGGGAGTCTGCTCGGCCACACTCATCCTGGCCGTCGCCACATCCTGCGGCAGGATGTGAGCGTATTCGGCAATCAGGTACATGAGCATTTCGTATTGGCGGTTGTTCATCTCTGAAGCAGGTAATCCCTCGGGACTTCCCTCCAGGCGGGCTCTTTCATTGGCCAGGGTGAGGATGTCAGGAGGCGCGATGTCGTTGAAGACGGCCTGATTTTTCTGTTCTTCGTCCAGAGAATTCACTAATGCCAGCGCCAGATCTTCTTCCCGGGCCAGAGCACGCAGTCCCTTGTGGACTCCCTGAGCTACCTCGTGCGGATTCGAGCCTAGGAAGGTCGGGCTGCTCGAGACCAGGCGGCCGGCTTTTATCGTGTAGTGCAGCGAAAGGTGGTGTCCTTCTACGCGCCAGCCCCAGTTGTCGGTCATCGACGGAGACCCGAAGATTGAAAAATGATAGCTCTCAGTATCCCGATGACCCGAGGTGTCGCCTTCGATGACCCGAATGATGTCTTCCAAAGCCATGACCTGGAGGACCTTGACGTAGCCTTCTCGGCTCAACCCGGAACTGAGCAGCGCGTGGGCCAAGTATTTTTGCTTCGGGGTCATGTCTTTGATGGTGACTCCATTCCTGCGGTATCCATAGGTGGAGATGAAGGAACTCTCGGGGAAGTAGTGCCACTGGGTCCGACTCCTGGCATCGAAATCGAGCAGCGTCCGCCCCTGCTGGTGACGATCCAATGATTGGACAAAGATATTACCCGCCTCAACCATCAGACGCTTGGTCTTGGCTGTTGAACCCGCCATCAGGGTCACGCCGCAGACTAGGAGCAAAGGGACTGTGATCCGTGTGTCTTGTGTCATTTTCGACCTTGTGGGGTGATTCGAAGTGTTGGATGTAATTCTAGCAGCCCGTGGTAAAAGTCCCAAGGGTGACAGCCGACCACCAGGGTCGCCCCTACTAATCTGGAAAGGCCAGAGGATTTTGTAGGGGCCGGTCTGGTGCCGGACCGGGATGAGTTACTGTCGCCTTGGGTGCATATGTAAAGTGAACTGAACGCAGTCCATATCGAAGCATGGAACTGCGTTCGAAGCAGTCTTGGCGGATCAATACCCGTTACCGAAGCTTGGTGGGCAGGATCTTGGGTGTCGTCCGGCGGCGACGGTCAGTTCGTAAAACAACATCGAAGCCTTCGGTAAACAGGCGGTGGGTTGGAACGCTTCGCATCTTGGAAACCGTCGCTGGGTTGTTAGTCGGAGGCCGGGTAATCCTTCTGGAAACCGTTACGGCTATTGGTGACAGTAAAAGACCCGTCGCGGCGTGCGGACAGTTTGATCCAGGAGCCCCTGTGCTCTTCTTCCAAATTGGCCAGGTATTCAGCCGGGGAATTGGCTTCCTGGCCTGCAGCAACCGTGTAATGAAGCTGCCACAGATCCAGCAGCCCGGGAGAGTCTCGAATCACTCTCCAGGCCTCCGGGTGACCACCTTTGGCGGCGCCATTGTTCATGATCGCCACGCGGGGACGAAGGGCATGGACGAGAGCTCGGGGACCCGAAGTGGGCAGCCCGTGGTGGGTGGTCAGGTAGACGTCGACCGTACCGACCAGATTTTGAGGGCAGGCCAGGTCGATCTCTTTGTTCCAGGTCAGGTCTCCCAGGTCAATAAACCGGAAGCGCCCGAATTCGAGCAGGAATCCCACCGAGCTGGAATTCTCTGTAGGGTCGTCCATTTTCCACTCGGTAAATTTGCACAGAGGATTCTTTTCCCCGGCGCCCTCCAGTGGAGAAAAAAGGACCTCCCGCGCCGCTGAAACGATGGTCACCTCAGTGCCTGTGAGCGGAACTTGGTCGCCGGGGGTCACCAGCAGGTGACGGGCCTTAGCGCGGACCTTCAGGTAATTTTCGTACAGTTGAGCCGCATCTTCCGTCTCTTCCTGGTTGGGACCGTGATCGACAAAGGTGACGATGGGGATTTGCTCGGCCAACTCGGGCACCGCTCCCACATGGTCTCTGTGGTAGTGGGTGATCAGCATGTAATCGATCTGACCGAGCCCGGCCAGTTGCGCCATTTCCACAATGCGTCCGGTATCACGGCCCTCAAACCCGGGATAGCCCGAGTCGATCAGCATCGACTCGCCTTCTGGAGTTACGATCAGTGTCGCCTGTCCCCCTTCCACATCCACAAAGTAGATGTCCAGCTCCTCAGGTTGCGGTGCGGGACTTTCGGGTGCGGGTGCGATACAGGAAGACAGCAGCAGGGATAGAGAAAAGGGCAGCCAGGATCGATTGAGAATCATTGAAAATGCTCCTTAATAGTAGCGAATGGCAACCATACCAGCACCCGTGCGGCGCAGCTCAGTGGTCGTCGAAAAACAATACCAACCAGCCGCCGCCACAAGCGCGTTGACTCTCTATGTTAGAACTACCGGTCCAGGTCCGCTACCCCCCGCTGTCCTATCCCGACTGGAGTGAGCGGGAGTGGGAGCTCCCGGCGGGCACCCCTTGCGGTCGTCAGTTCCCAGGTTACTTTGTCCCATTTGCGCTGACGATTTACACTTGCCAAGATAAAGGGATGACATCATCGCGATCGTCCAGCGTCCATCGGCTGCTCTGAAAGCCGGCTTCCGATCCTTTTTAATGGCCTGCAGTAGATCCGCCACCATGAGTGTCACGAGCTCATCCATCATCACCCTCTCCTCGGAGGGGAGTTCGATGGGTTCCCAGGTCCCGCTGGGCTAGTCCTGGGCGAAAAGGATCACCGCTCCTTTAGTGTTTTGGCGCAATTCCTAGCCAAAGTCGGGCATTACCTTTTCTGGTTGAGTCAAGTCCCTCTTTAGCCGCTCAGCCGGTAACTTTGGAATCCAGATCTATCGAATTCGCCTTGATGTTTGATATTTACAGTTTTAAACTGGACAAACAAATACATCAGAGTGGGCCAAATGAATCGTGGAAAATTCATCCAGCAAGTGATCCACAGCCCCACCCTCGAATACGTCAAGCCACATTTAGAGGCTGCGGCGAATCAAATGATCGCCGAAGGGGGCGGGCGAGTTTCCCGTAAGGATGTGCCTAAGGCCGTCAGTTGGGCCGTTGTGATCGCGGACCAGGTCAAGGCGGCACAGCCAGAACCTGCGGAGAAAATGTTCAAGTTGCAGCCGGGCCCCGACGACCTAATCCGACAGGATCAACTCGTCCAAATTCTAGCCCTCAGAGTAAAAAGGACAAGGGAGGAGCTGTTTGGAGATGATTCCGCCCCATTTGTGTCACGGATGGATCCGGAACTGGCCAGGTACATGGCGGAAGCCTGGATCAAAAGTGTCGCCAGGAAGGAAGACCCGTACAAAGACCCTTTATTCGGGCTCTGTGCATGTGGAAAGGTAGGGGTGTTTCTCACTGAGAGCCGCAGACGGTTGACACCGGTCCGGTACCTTGAATATCAAAGCCCGACAGATTCGGGGGAGATCACGGTGAAGAGAGTTCCGGTGGCCGGGGTCCGTCCATTTCGAACTTCAGACCTTGCGTCACTCGAGAACCAGTCAAGGTGGTTGGCAAAAGCCACTGGTTTCTCTATGCCGGCACTAGTGACGTGGATTTTGACGGATATCCAGCCGACACTGGATCCCGTCGCCATGGGTCTGTTCTGGCATCGTTCACCCTTTCCCGAGGTGCCCGAGCGATACTGGGCTAAGGTTCAGGTCAATTCCTTCCAAGTCACTGCTGCGCAATGGACAGGACTTCGGCGCCAACTGCGCCAACACCTTGGGATCACAAAGTCCAAACCACTCAGCGACCCGGATCAGAAACTGCTAAGGATAGTTGACAGCTTGGGAGGTGTTCCTAAGAAACACGGCGAAAAGAGGAGCTTCTGGGAGCGCGTTTTCCGAGAACACCTCGAGGCCTTTCCTAAATGGCAGAGTGCTGACGCGATCCGGAAAAGGTACGGGAGGATCAGGGGTAAACTAGGACCCATGGCGGACGCTGTGGCTAAGGCCAAAGAGGACATCGACGAGACCAGGGCTACTCTCGACCACGTTAAACAAATTCGTGAAAAGGGATCGCCGGCCTAGGTCTAGAGTTGGGTGCCAAGCACATAGCGATGACATACTGTCCTCGGTGTGCCAACTGTAATTGGGCGCTCAGCTGGCAAAGAGAGCCGTAGGTAGAAACAGGACAATTATTGTAGGAAGCAATTTAGCCCCGTTATTAATTCTTTCCCGCAAAGGAGGGTCATCGTGCAACTCAGTCAAAAAGGAATGGCCAAGGCCCTCGGGTTCGGTTGGGGTGGAGCCATGCTAGTGGCGGGCTTGGGACACCTGATCTTCTTCCCGTACGGACAATCCTTCCTTCAGGTGGTCGCCTCCGTCTATCCTGGCTACCATGGAGTCCCAACGGTCGAAGACGTTGCGGTAGGAACCCTTTACGGTGTCTTAGACGGTGCCATCGGAGGATTTATCCTGGCCTGGCTTTACAACCGATTCGCCTGAATCTCGGTAGAGGTGGGGCGTCTGACCGCAGGTGTGGTATCGGGCCATGGGTACTGGGTGGCAATCAATCCTTCGGTCAGACCCGTCTTTCCGTGTTCGCAAATCTGCCGATTGCTCATTGTGTCCTTGAAAGTCCCATCACGGCCCGTCCAGACGGAGACGCTTGAAACTCTTGACCTGTTCCGTAATCGCTTTTTCGGTGGGAAGGCGCTCAATGCTGCTGGCGCCGAAAAAGCCGACCACCCCGCGACTATTCTCGAGCACGAACCGGACATCCTCGGGTTCAGCAATGGGTCCTCCGTGACAGATGACCAGCACATCGCCACGGACATGTGCGGCAGCGTCATGGATCTCCTGAATACGCCCAACGCACTCAGCTAGGTTCAGGGCCGTTTTGGCACCAATGGTGCCTTTAGTGGTCAGACCCAGATGGGCGACAAGCACGTCGGCGCCGGCCGTTGCCATAGCCACGGCCTCCGCGGGCGTAAAAACATAAGGGGTCGTCAGGAGATCCATTTCGTGGGCCAGGGCCACCATTTCCACTTCCTTTTCGTAGCCCATTCCCGTCTCTTCCAGATTCTGGCGGAAAACTCCGTCGATCAGTCCCACCGTTGGAAAGTTCTGCACCCCAGCAAAACCTCTGGCCTTGAGGTCCTTCAAAAAAACATCCATTAATCGAAAGGGATCGGTACCGCAGACTCCAGCCAGAACGGGAGTGCAAGTAGCCACGGGAAGTACCTCGGCTCCCATTTCACAAACGATCGCATTGGCGTCTCCGTAGGGCATCAATCCGGAAAGAGAGCCTCTGCCCGCCATGCGAAAACGGCCAGAGTTGTAGATCACGATCAGGTCGGCGCCCCCGGCCTGGGCGAACTTGGCCGAAATACCTGTGCCAGCTCCGGCACCCAGAATCGGTACTCCCTGACGGATCTGCTCCCTCAAACGGGCCAGGATCGTCTCCCGTTGAAAGGGTCGTTCATAGTTCGACATTCTGGTCCTCCGTGGGTGCGTCTGATGGGACTTCGGCGCTCTCAATGATGCCGAGAAGGGCATCGGAAATTGAGTTTGCGAATGTCGGATCATTAATGTTGGCATCCACTTCGATTACGGAAATCCGGGGTTGAAGGTGTCTTCTGAGACCCTTCAGAAAGGCTTTGTCCGCCTCCGGCCAGTGGAAAGGCTGACCTGGAGCGGAAATCACCGAGACACCCCGCAAGGGGATGTAAACGGTGACCGGCCCCGTCGACCGGTTCAACTTTTCAGCGACGAGCTTCCCCAGGATCTCGTTCTCCTCGGGAGTCGTACGCATTAGTGTCACGTTCGGGTTGTGTTCATAAAAATGCCTGGCTGAAAACTTTTTCGGTACGGTTTCCGGAGCCCAGAAATTCACCATGTCAAGACATCCCGGGACCACGACTGCCGGAGTTCCAGTACGGGCGGCCGCTTCCAGCCGGCGAGGTCCGGCGCTCAAGACTCCGCCAACCACTTCGTCGGCAAGTTCCGTAGTGGTGATGTCGAGAACGCCGGCCACGGAACCGGCTTCGATCAAGCTCTCCATGATTCGACCTCCACTGCCGACCGCATGAAAAATCAGCACTTCGTATCCGGCCTTTTCCAGGTGTTTCCGCGCGGCTTCAACGGCCGCGGTCGTATTTCCAAACATCGAGGCAGCAATGAGAGGCTTATCGGCGGCCTCTGCCACTGGAGTCTCGACCATTCCGCAAATGGCCCCGGCAGCTTGCGCGATTATCTGACACGAGATCCGATTTAGGCCGCTGATGTCGACGATGGAGGGCACCATAACGATATCCTTGATTCCCACGAAGCCGCTCACGTCACCACCTACAACCGTCGAAAGCATCAGCTTGGGGAGCCCAAGAGGCAGCGCTCTCATGGCACTGGTGGCAATGGAGGTCCCTGCACTACCCCCCATTCCCATCACCGCCTGAAAGCAGCCCTCCGCATGCAGTTGCGGGACTACCCGCTTCACGCCGCGGCTCATGGCCGCCACGGCTTTTCCACGATCCTCAGATTGTTTGAGGAGTTCTGCGTCCTCTCCCGCGGCCCTCGCAACTTCCTGTCGTGAGACATCCGGCAAGAAAGCTGGGTCGCCCAGAATCCCCACGTCGATCACAAGGGTCTGATGGCCGCGCTCTTCGATTTGCTGTTTGAGGAAGCCAAACTCTAGACCCTTACTGTCGAGGGTCCCAATCAAAGCGATGGCTGACATGGTTCCATACCTGAATCAACGGTGGGCACTAAAGGTTGGACTCGGACAATCCAAGGGCACACACCCACAGAGCGACACTGAACAGGCGAGCCCCAACCTGCAGTCAAAGCGCTGTGGATACCGGCGAGCGCCCACCTCGAGAACCCAGAACTCGAATCCTCTATCACTTCAATCTTCCATCCCTTCTGACGGGGCCATCAAAAAGCCCATCAGATCATTGATCTCGTTGGCTGCGAGCAGCTCCGTAAAATCCGAAGGCATAGGTGATTCGTCGACCGGCCGCATAGTCTCGATGTTGGACCGCAAGATACGGACTTCATTCTCGAGATCATCCATCAGAAGGACGCTCTCGGCGTCCTCTTCCGCAGGAAATCCCATGTAAATCACTCCGTTCTTCAGCCGGATCAGTTGGGTCTTGAAACCTTCCGCGACGTTGCGGCTTGGGTCTATGAGATCCTCCAGCAAACGGGTGACACCCCGTTCTGAGATCCCGTCCAGCTGTGGTCCAATGGTTTTGCCCCGGCCGGAGATCTGGTGGCAGCGCAAACAATGCTCTTGAAACACTTCCCAGCCGACTCGGGGCGAAGCGATCTCCAGATCAACCACTTCTACGAGTCCGTCGATGGTCGCCTGTCGGCGTTCATCCTCGGGCTCAACACCAGCTGTCAATTTTTCGTATCGCTCCTTCAAGTCAGGCCAATGAACCGACTGCATGGCCACCCTCGTGCTGGAAAGAAGGACCGTGGGTGCAAACTTCTTTCTTTCTACGGCAGTGAAAAGGATCCGGATCCCTTCCGGAGTCCGGGCCAGCCGGTCGGCGGTGAGTCTTTGATATCGGCGGGGCAGAACCGGAATGAGCTCAACAAGCTCTTGCTGGACGGCAGCACTGGAATCAACACCCAGCAGCACTTCTAGAATCCCGTTGCGGAGCAGTGGCAACCTCGACGATTCTCGGACGGCACGGGCCAGAAGCGGCGAATAGAGCGTCTTATCGATAGCCGTCAGCGCCTGGGCCGCGTCTAGCCGGAAACCCACACTTTCTCCGTCGGAGGTGAAGATCCGGACCAGTTCAGGAGCGACGCGCCGCCACCGTAGAGAACCGGCAAGTACTGCTCCCTGGCCCCGACTTTTATCGTCAGGATAAGCCATGAGTCGTTGCACCAGATTGCGGCCCCAGGGATGCAGGAGAGATCCGGCCTCATCCTCGCGCCCCCGGGCACCCCGCAACAGGGATCGAAACGCCGAGTGCTCGACCTCCACACTCACCCACGCCTTGTTCCTCCCCCATTTCACCAGCCCATCGAAGTCTTCCTCGACCAGGTAGCGGGCGATGTGTTTCATCTGAGCGGGCTCGACCGCCGGCTCATCGCCTGAGCGTTGAATCCTCCGGAAAAGAAAGCGGGCTGCCAGAGCAGACCGCACACCAACTAGGGCCCTTATCAGGCTCGACTCCTCGTCATGACTCCACCTTTCTTCGAGAACGTATTTCAGGACTTCACCATCGCGAAGCTGATCTCGAAGAGCCATGGCAGTCACATATCCGAGGTGAGAGTCCTCCTCCCCAACCTTGCTGGCCAGTTGGAGCAGGGGCCTCACGCTAGGGGCGTGGGGGTCAGCCCCGACTGCTTCCGCGGCCAGGCGCTGCGTGAGGGCATCCGGATCCTTTAATCCTTCCAGAGCAAGCTGCCTCTCGGCATCTCCGTAAGGAGGCGATTGCTGGGCCAGGATACGCATTGCGTGGACCCGTATGCTCCGGTTCGAGTCTGCCACCGCGGCAGCCAGTTGAGCAGTTTGGAGGTGGCCAAGGCGGTGCAGGATCCAGAGCCCTTGCACTCTCTGTGCAGCGCTGGAATTTTCGTCCTGCAGCATCGCCTTCACCGGACCCACGGCTTCGTGCTGCCAGCGGTCGGCAAGTTGATCAGCAGAGATTCTGCGGACAGTCAAGTTCGGATGACCGAGATCTTCGATTAGCTGACCGATCGAGGCCTCCTGCCAGTTCCCTCGCGATGCATTTCGTGAGGCCTTCCTGACTCCGTCCCTGTACGTCACCCTCCAGATTCGCCCCCTCGTTCTGTCACGGTCCGGATGTTGCAAAGGCACCTCGTAGTGCCCGATGATCCGATTGTAGAAGTCGGCCACGTATATTGCTCCGTCTGGCCCCAGTTCCAGATCGACCGGGCGAAACCATGGGTCATCGCTCACCAGAAAATCGGATCGATGATCCGCAACCGGCGTCGAACCGCGCATCGTCACCCGATCCCGGTAAAGACGATTCGTGACTACGTCCCCGGTCAGAACATTGTCCTGAAAGGCCTCGGGAAACTGATTGGCGGAGTAGTAGACAATCCCGGCGATGGCCGTTGATCCGTGGGCATGGTCGATCATCTTCGGCCCGAAGCCGAGTCCCGTCGGCAGCCGAGTAAAGTGAGGATACTGCCCCCCCCTCTGAAGCTGGTAAACGGGCTGGGTGTGGCTATCGACAGAGTATAGGTTGCCCAGTGGGTCGAAGGTCAGTCCAAAGGGATTGACCTGGCCGTAGGTGAACTGCTCCACCCTTGACCCATCCAGGGTAAACCGAAACGTGTTTCCCGAGTCCATGGTGATTGCGCTTCCGTCGGCTCCCCGGGCGGTCGAAACATTATTAAACCCGTGACACGCGTACACCCAGCCGTCGAAGCCTCGGGTAAAAGCACTCACCATCCCATGAGTGTCCCGGAACCCGAACTTACCGAACAGCACAACCCTTTGATCGGCCCGGTCGTCTCCGTCCAGGTCGAAGTAGCGGTAGACGTAGGGGATGCTGAAAGCAATCGCTCCCCCTTGCACGGGCATCACTCCAACGGGAATGTTCAAGCCCTCCGCAAACACCGTAAACTTGTCTGCCTTTCCGTCGTGGTTCGTGTCCTCTAGGATCGTCACGCGGTCCTGACCCGTGTTGTCCTCCGCAGCGATCGGATACTCACGGGTCTGAGTCACCCAGAGCCGCCCCCGAGCGTCGAACGCGATGTTCATCGGCTTGCCGATATCCGGTTCTGCGGCAAACAGCTGGACTTCAAACCCTTCCGGCAGGTGAAACGTGTGCAGCGCCTCCTCCGGGGTCAGGGGATCAGTCTTTCGAATGTCGGTAGCCAGCAGATTCTCCACTGTCTCCGGCCCTCGGAAGGCGGGCTCGTCCCTGGCCTCTCCCAGTTCAGCGTCTGGTGTTGCACAACCCGAGAACGAGCTCGTTAGGATGGCGGCCAAAATTGCAATGGACCCGTAGACCGATTTCTTCTGCAAGAGGGCTCCTCCCGGAGATTCTAGCAGTCGCGATTGGAACTTGCTCTAACTACCCGAGCCCGCTCCGCCGCCGATATCCTCGCAAACACCCCCCTATTAGAGGCCCTGGTGAACTTTGCGAAGACCAGGTCGTCCTTGTCCCTGCGATCCACCATATAGAACTTCTGGCTCCGGTATTCGGTCGGTCAGGCACTCGCTTTTCGGCTGGCCGTCGAAAACACAGATATCCATCATAAGGTCTTTCTCATCAACGGAGACGATACGTGCTAGCAAGCGGAGACACGATCGCTGATCCAAAAGTACTATCCGGGTGTGCCTCTGAGGGCGCCACTACAAGGGGTAGCATCCCTGTGGTCCCACGAGAAAGCGACTCGGTTGCTTGTGGGGGGCTACATTCCGCAATGCACCTGGAGAGACAGAGATGTTCTTGGCTGGCAGGAACGTCAGAAGCAGTAGACAGATCAAACCGGGAGTGGGCCATCCGGCCTGGTCACTACTTAATTAATATTCGCTACTTACAAATGTAAGGATGCAAGCGGAATATCGGCTCGGTCGACTTTGCTTGCTGCCCGTCGGTGAGCGACCGGGAGTGTGAGGGCGAAAAAACGCCGGGGCACTACGCCTGCAACAGCGCTTTGTCCCATGTAACAATTAGGCTAACTGATGCCCAGCTTCTTCTGGATCTCCTCCAGCGGAACACCTTTGGTCTCGGGCATGAAGAGCAGAACCCAGAACAGCTGCAGAACCATCATTACGGCATAAAACGCAAACGTGTGCCCCCCCGATTGAGCTGCAATGATCGGAAAGGTCCACGAAATCAACGCTGCCATCACCCAGTGTATAGAACTTCCCAGAGCCTGCCCCCTGGCGCGAATACGGTTCGGGAATATTTCGGCAAGAAAGACCCAGATGACGGCTCCCTGACCGAAAGCGTGGGAAGCGATAAAGACGAGCAAGCTTACGAGTACGACAACACTTCCCGTCGGAGTGAACTCAGTTCCGTGGGCATAGAAGGCCCATGCTGTACTGGACAGACTCACGATATAGCCGATCGAACCAACCAGCATAAGCCTTCGCCGTCCGAAGTGGTCGATGACCAAAAGTGCCAGCATGGTGAAAATCAGGTTGGTGCCTCCCACAGCGACTGTCTGAAGGAGAGCTGAATCGGCTCCTGCCCCGGCCATTTTAAAGATGTAGGGGGCGTAGTACATGAGCGCATTGATCCCCGACAGTTGGTTGAACATTGCGATGGCAACTGCCAGCAGGATCGGTCGGAGATAAGCGCTGCGGAAGAAAGGCTCTTTCAGACTGTGGCGGGACGAGCCGAGTGAGTTTCTGATCTCGTTGACCTTTGCCTCCAGATCACCCGTGTCGGTACCAAGATTTCTCAGGACCTCGCGCGCCTCATCAGAGCGCTTCTGGGCGACCAGCCAGCGAGGGCTAAGCGGGGTTAAGAAGAGTAGACCGAAGAAGACTGCAGCCGGAAATATCTCGATGCCAAACATCCACCGCCATTCGAGGGCCCCCAGTTCGAACTGAGCGATGAGATAGTTGGAGAAGAAAGCGAGTAGGATTCCAAAGACGATATTGAACTGCGTGACTGCAACCAGGCGTCCCCGGAGCCTGGCCGGAGAGATCTCAGCAATGTACATTGGAGAGACTACCGAAGCTCCTCCAACGGCGACCCCACCTATGAAGCGGAAAAAAAGGAAAGACAACCAGTCCCAGGCCGCAGCACTCCCCACTGCAGAGATGAAATATAAAACTGCAATGATGACCAGTACTCGCCGCCGGCCCAGAAAATCAGCTGGTCGTCCTGCCGCGATTGCCCCTGCAATGGTGCCGATCAGTGCACTGGCGACAGTCAATCCTAACCAGAAGGGACTCAAGTCGAAAACACTTCTCAACCAGTCAGTTGTGCCTGATATTACGGCAGTATCAAAGCCGAATAACAATCCTCCTAGGGCGGCGATAATCGCTGCCCGTAACAAGTAAAAGTTCACGTGTCTCTCCTGTAGATGAAATGATTCTACCTCCATCACTCCATCAAAATCCTGGCGGAATAGGGAAGACTGATTTGGTAAGAACGATCAACATGGGTGACCTGGCCGGTATACTGAAGATTGCCGTCCAGAGGGGGGGAGAACGCAACGCAGAGTTGATGAGGTAGGCTTCGAACAAGTTGGAGCCGGCCATCGAGAAGATGGATTGAGGCCGGCCGTCTCTGGTACCGGACTGAGTTCGGTACGGACTGGTTGGGTGCTCGCTAACGGCTTGTTCGAGTTAAGCAGCGACGAGCGATGTCCGCAGTTGTTCCCGGCAACCAAGCGGATTCACAATCCTCTGGCATGGGGTGGAATTGCGTGGATTAAGATCTACGCAATTCCACACTCGTTACCATCCGGGCTTATCATAGCCGTGGCGGTCCCCGTCACTAAGGTCGAAGAGAAGTTCTGCAATGAGAGAGTTTTACGGATCAATCGAGGCTGGCGGGACCAAGTGGGTGTGTGCGGTGGGAAGCGGTCCAGACAAGGTTGAAGATACAACTGTATTTGTCACAACCACACCGGACGAGACTATTCCTGTGGTGATCGAATACTTCCGGAGCCATCATGAGCGACGGAGTCTTACAGCCATTGGAATCGGATCTTTTGGGCCTCTCGACTTGGACCAGGGATCACCCACGTATGGCTGCATCAAGGCAACTCCCAAGCCAGACTGGGAAAACATAGATCTGGTGGGCAAGTTTCGGAATGGGCTCGGTCTTCCAGTTGCCCTTGAGACCGATACAAATGTTGCGGTCCTGGGCGAGCAGCAACTGGGAGCCGCCAAGGGTCTGAGTGATTGTATCTATCTCACAATTGGTACGGGCATCGGAGGAGGGATTATTGCAAATGGTGAACTCGTCCATGGATTGTGCCACCCTGAATTGGGACATATCAAAATACCCCGCGGTCGCGGTGATTTATTTTCAGGGATTTGCCCGTTTCACGGAGACTGTTTCGAAGGTCTCGCATCAGGACCCGCGATCGAGCAGCGTTGGGGGGTGGCGGGGGAATTGTTAGAGGCGGAACACCCAGCCTGGGTTCTTCAAGCAGAGTATGTTGCTTCGGCATTGACAAACTATATTTTCACACTCGCGCCACAACGCATTATTCTTGGCGGAGGAGTCATGCGGCAGAAGAAGTTATTTCCTTTGATACGAGAATCGGTTCAACGGATGTTAAGCAGCTATTTACCAGCGATTGCTGCTCGAACAGAGGATTATATTGTTGGCCCACGATTAGGTGATCGCGCAGGCATTTGCGGCGCTCTTGAACTTGCGCGTCGTTTAGCGGGGAAGCAACTGAGTGCGTAGTCTGAATACCCCTAAAAAAGCAAACGGAGTCAGTGGCTATGGTAAAGACAGCAAGCACGATGTTGGAATTGGGACGGAGGGCGCCTGATTTCTCGTTGCCGAACGTCGATGGGAAGACGGTTTCATTGTTGGATTTCCAGGACGCGCCCGCGTTGGTCATCGTTTTCATGTGCAACCACTGCCCGTTCGTGAAACATCTTGCCGCCGAACTCGCCAACTTCGGACGTGAGTGTCAGGCCAAAGGCGTCGCTGTCGTCGGTATCAGCTCGAACGATGTCAGTACGCACCCAGAAGACTCGCCTGAGCAAATGGTTCACGAAGTCGAAGAGCACGGTTACACGTTTGCCTATCTTTACGACGATACACAGGACATTGCCAAAGCATACAGAGCGGCTTGCACGCCGGACTTCTATGTTTTCGACAAGTATCAGCGGCTCGTATACCGTGGACAATTCGACGACAGCCGCCCCGATTCCGGCATTCGCGTCACCGGCTCCGACTTGCGAAGCGCCGTCGAAGCAGCATTGGCAGGCAACCTAATTCCCGAGCCACAAAAACCCAGTATCGGCTGCAATATTAAGTGGAAAGAAGGTGACGAACCTGACTATTTCAATCCCGTCGGAGTGGCCTAGAAGAGAACGTGTTTCGTGCTTGTTCGGATTTTATCAGTCAGCCCGGAGCACTTTGGCCTTCTGGTGTGAATGCAGCAGTACAGACCTGCGAAAGACATCCTAAGGAGGTGCCTTCAAACAGGTGTGTAAACAGCAGAGCCGGTGAGTAACTTTCTGGTTGCTGTTCTAGGCAGCTAGTTTATCTAGAATTGGTTCACTACTGTACCAATCTGAGTGTTAGAAACTCGGTTGCTATGAAGCTGCCCACAGTTCCCATTATCGTGGCCTGAGTTGACTGGAATGTGGTGGAGTAAGGTGGGCGCGGTTATATTCTTGGTTACAATTTGCCGATTCTGAGCTGGTGCTCAAAACAGAGATCTCCGTAAACTGTACCGGAAAGGGCTCGGCTCGTCAGAGAATTCCACCGTGCCCGGAAAGGAAAAGACCGATGAAAGACGCGGTGATGGTTGCCCGGCCCGACGGGCTCACGAAAGTGCATCGAATGCATGGGGGCTTCGGCGTGATTGAATGGAAACGGATGGCGG
>CAZMGM010000050.1:0-15065 GCA_964565865.1 uncultured Acidobacteriota bacterium
TCCGATTGCGAGCAAGGTCTGCTTGGCCCCCCGCGAAGTCATCGAAGGCCACCTCAGTGGTCTCAATCATGTGCCGAGCAATGAAAGGCACGGCTTCGGCGGCCCCTTGCTCGGGGCTCTTGACGCAGCATTCCCATTCCAGGACCGCCCAGCTATTGTAGCCGGCCTCGGCGAGCAGTGTGAAAACACGGGTAAAGTCAACCTGGCCGTCTCCCAGGGACCGAAATCGCCCGGCTCGCCCACCCCAGGACTGATAGCCGCCGTATACTCCAACTCGCCCACTCGGGCGGAACTCGGCATCTTTGACGTGGAAACCCCTGATGCGTTCGCCGTACAACCTGATAAATTCCAAGTAATCGAGTTGTTGTAACACAAAATGGCTGGGGTCATAGTTCAGGCAGGCAGCGGCGTGATTATCCGTGTAATCGAGAAACATCTCGTAGGTCGCGCCATCGTAAACGTCTGATCCAGGGTGAAGCTCATATCCGAAAACAATCCCTTGGTCTTGAGCCAGGTCCAGAAGCGGCCGCCAGCGTTTGGCCAGTTCCTTGAAAGCTTCCTGGATAATCCCATCCGGACGCTGAGGCCAGGGGTAGATCATGTGCCAGGCCAAGGCGCCAGACAGCGTTGGGATGACGTTGGTGCCCATGTTCACCGAAGCGTAAATAGTTTTCTTCAGTTCGCCCACCGCCCACTCGGTTCTGGCATCACCTGTCAAGCCCGGGGGATGAAACCCCTCGAACATGACTTCGTAGGCCGGATGCACGGCCAGGACCTGGCCTGCAAGGTAGGCTGCAACCTCCGTCGGTTCCAGGCCCATCTCCTGAAGCCTGCCTTTGTATTCATCACAGTAGGTCTTGGATTCCGCAGCCTTGTTGAGGTCGATGACGCGTGGATCCCAGCCCGGGATCTGAACACCCTTGAATCCCAGGTTCGCTACCCATCTTCCAATGTTGTGGATGTTGTTGTAAGGCTTCTCATCCCGCATGAACTGGGCGAGGAAAACGGCTGGACCTTTCATTTTTGACATGGCTTTTTTACTTCTCAGACCTCGAGCGGTTTCCCGCGACTTTCCACTACCGGCTGCTAATTCTTTGCCGCAATCCGGGTGGCTTCAATGACTTGGAACTTCTCTCCTGCAGTGATGAGCTGGTTACTGATCCGGTCCTGAACCTCGACTTCGATGCGATATGTTCCGGGCCTTAAACTTTCGGGCGAGAAGATCGTGACCAGCACGGCCCTACCCCGTGAAAAAAATTGAATCGGCTCTCCTTTCTCGTCGACCCGTTCCGCTACTTTCTCCCCTCCTTGCAAGAGCCTGTACTTCACCCGAAGTGACGGACTGTCCGTACTCTGATCGATTCCTGCATTGTAGACTTGTAGGTATACACCCAGTGGTCTGGAAGAAGAAAAGATATTGTCTATGCTGGGACGAATTTTGAGGTCTCCTAACACGAACATTTGATCTCGCTGTTGAACGTTATCGACCTGCCGAATGGAGTCGGAGAGAATGAGAGAGCTTGCCACAAGTGTTTCCGGGGAGTACGAGGGAACAACAATGCCCTGGCGGATGACTCCCACCTTGCCACTATGCGCATCTTTTACCACCAGATTTAGCTTATAGCGCAACTTCCGATCGAGCGCGACTATTTTCTGATAAGTGGATCGCTGTTGGAGACCTTGCTGGAAAAACTCGGGCCGATAGGAATGGATAAGATCGTCTTCGAATTCCTTCATGATCCGCTTGTTGATGGCAGTCACCACACCATAAACTCCCACTTTGGCGATCTGCACGCCATTTTCTTCTTTGAAAGTGAGGTTTTGGTGTTCCAACGTCAGTGTGATCGCGACCAGAACCTGGTCGTCGTTTAGTTTGAAAAAATCGTTCCGGACCTTAAACTCCAAATCGTCGTACGTGACGTTGACGTCAACAATCTCTTTGAGGTCGTCATAGTGGATCCTTTTGGGACGCTGCACCCCGACAAAGGTCTCGTACCGAATGAACGGATCGTCTTGCATACGCCGCAATTTCAACGGGTAATAATCGCGGTTGCCTGGTGAGAAGGTTTCACGATCTAGCTTGGTAGCCATCCCGAACTGCTCGGCCAGAGTCAACCCTACTCCCGGAACGTGGAGCATGGCATCTTTTTCCTCGGGATTCAGAGCCAAACGGTATTCACCACTAAAAGACGGATCCACGAATTCGAGTTCAATCCCCTGGCCAAGTCCCTCGATATTCCGATACCACCAGACCTCGAAGGGGTAAGTGGAGGTTATTCCACCACCTTCATGTAAGGGCCGCTGGTAGCGTCCCCCAGAGGGGTGCATTTCGATCGTGTCCGGAGGACCGTGAATTATATAAATGCGACCCCTGTCGCTCTTCCATCCGCGAAAACCACTGGTGAAGTTCTCGTTGGCGTAGGCAATGCGGCGGTAATGCTCATCCCTGAACTGATTTGTCAACGTCTTGGGATCCGGATTCCGTCGGTGCCAGAATTGTTCGATGAATTGATCTTTTTCTTCCGGGGAGGTCAGGGTTTTGAAGACGGTCTTTTCTTCGGTCGTGATGATATATCCGATATCTTCCTGGAGCCACTTTCTATAATAGTCTTGTTGATCCTCCTGCAGGCGCCTAGGCCTTTCGGATTTGCCCTGTTGACTAGCGGCCGTGGTTGTCCCTGAAATGAGCAGCATTAACGCAACTCCCATCGCTGCCAGAAAGTCAATTCGTTTTGTCACAAGTCTGTCTCTCAAATCAGAGGACTTGCCCTTTTTTTACAGCTAGAGGAACTGAAGTGCAAGTCACACGCCGTGGTGAACGGATGAGATCAACGTTGTTTTGTTGACGGTATTGCAAACCCAGCTGCCTCGAGGCAAGTAGGTACTTCTTCTTAGGTGTGTGCTTTCAAAACCCCAGCCCAGATACTTGAAAAGTTGAGACTAGCAATGAAAGAATCAGGGCCAGATGACGACAAACATGAATCATATTCTGTGCTTAAAATGGACTCACAAGCTCTCTTGGACATGCCTGGCCGGCAAGGCTGTTGTCGTACGCCTTGATGGTCAACCGGTTGCCAGGGCAACGAGAGGTTCGGCCGTAAGCTTTCCGCTACCCGTTGGGAGTCATCTAGTGGAAATTGACACGAATCAAGCAGCTTTCGGAGAAAATGAGCGGATGGAATCCAGTGAGGAAGTTGACCGTCTGACACGGAACCACAAATGATGAGTTGTGCAAGAGCGAAAAAGATCGGCAACCTGGCAATCCTATGTTTCTTACTGCTTAGTTTTCGGGCTGCGTCGCACCCCTTGGTCTGTACTTTCGTTGATCAGGAAGGAGATCCCCTGGAGAGCGTCGAGACGCGCCTTGTTTTTCTGGAGGCCGAGAGTAAAGAAGAGGTAGAAACGCACTACCAGAAGTCGAATGCAAAGGGACGAGCCGACTTCAAAAATCTACGGCCAGGCAGCTATGTGGTCCAGGCTCAACTTGAAGGCTACATGCCGTGTAAGGTAGTCATCAATATCCAGGCAGCCGAGCGCCTACAAAGAGTCTTGCTCAAGCAGAAGGAGTTTGAGGACCAGGAACAGAAAGCGCTCGAGTCACTGAACAGTCAGGATTTTAAAACCGCCATCCAGGAGCTGGAAAGACTTTCAGAGCATTATCCTGAGGATGCCTCCCTCCACGATAACCTGGCCCGTGCCTATGCAGGGATTCTGGACGAGCATAGGGCCTTGGCTGAAGCAGACAGAGCCGCCGAACTGGACCCGGGTTTTGGCGCAACAAAAAATGAGGTCCAGCAACTCATGCTGCGCACTTCAGGTGAAAAAGCGTTGCAAGAGAGAGACTTCAAGACTGCTGTGGAGCGATTTACTGCTTTGAGAAAACTAGATCCTCAAGACCCAGCAGCTCATGAGGGACTTGCCCTTGCCTATGGACATCAGGGGAAACTAGAGGAAGCCTTGCAGGCCATCAGACGAGCGCTCGAAATAGATCCAGGAAATCCTTCTTTCCAGAAAATCAGGGAAATATTAGAAGTTAACGCTGGTATTAGGGAACCCTAGACTGCTAGTGCTTCTAGTGAAGGAAAGACAGCGGAGTTCGAGGTTCAGGTGGCAGCGTAAACTTCTCCTGTCCATGTCCTTCCTTCTTTTGGCGCGGCCTGTTCTTTCTGAAAGCCCGGAGGTCAATGCTGTGAACAGCAAGACAGTTGTAGCGTCTCCTGATTTCTACGATGTGGCGCACCAGTCGGGGCTCCTAACGCAGAATGTGCATGGACACCCAAGCCGCAAGAAATACATCCTTGAAACCACAGGAAATGGTGTGGCGATATTTGACTTCAATAATGATGGCTGGTTGGACATTTTTCTGGTCAACGGATGGAGGTTGGAGAAGTTTCCCAACAACAGCGAAAAACCAGCCAGTCAACTTTATCGAAGCAATGGCGAAGGAACTTTCACTGATGTGACCATAGATGCGGGTCTCAGCCGGACAGGTTGGGGGCAGGGTGCTTGTGTCGGAGATTGGGATAGTGATGGGTTCAATGACCTGTTTGTCACTTTTTTCGGAACCAATATTCTGTACGGCAACCGCGGAGACGGCACCTTCGAGGATATTACCCGGGTAGCGGGGGTAGGCGCGGGCGTCGAGCGCTGGAGCACAGGTTGCGCTTTTCTGGATTTCGACAGGGATGGGGACCTGGATCTCTTCGTCGCGAATTATCTCGACTTTGACATGAAGACGATCCCTGAGCCGGGAGAAAATCGCTTCTGCCAATGGAAAGGGATGCCGGTCATGTGTGGACCCGGCGGCTTGCCCGGAGAAACCAACCTTCTCTATCGTAACAACGGCAACCGTACTTTCACTGATGTCTCCATCTCCAGCGGGATCTCAGAACCCACAGGGAACTATGCATTCTCTCCATTGGTGGCTGATTTTAACGACGATCAGTGGCCAGACATTTATGTAGCATGTGATTCGACGGCCAACCTTCTCTATATCAATCAGAAGAACGGAACTTTTGCTGAAGAAGGCGCCTATGCCGGAGCTGCCTTCAATGAGGAAGGAAGAGCGCAGGCAGGCATGGGGGCTACGGCAGCCGACTTTGATAACAATGGAATGCTGGATATCTTTGTAACCAATTTCTCTGAAGACTACTTCACTCTTTATCGAAATGATGGAGAGGCCTCCTTCACGGACGTGACGCATAGGGCGCGACTGGGGAGCAACACTCGCTATCTGGGCTGGGGTACGGGTTTTACCGATTTTGATAATGATGGCTGGAAAGACATTTTCGCGGCTAACGGGCATGTCTATCCGGAAGTGGAGACACTCGGACAGCAATACAAACAATCGAAATTGCTCTATCGCAACCTTGGCAATGGAACGTTCGCCGACATTTCTCAGCAATCCGGTCCAGGGATGCGCAAGCGCCATGCGAGCCGCGGAGTCGCCTTCGGTGATCTCGATAATGATGGAAGAGTCGAGATCGTCGTCAATAACATGAACGAGATCCCCAGTTTATTCTTCAATCGAGCAACGAGTGGAAACTCGGTACTCATTCGCCTTGTGGGTAACAAGTCGAATCGGAACGGAATTGGAGCACGTGTGCTGCTGATGGTGGGGAAAGACGCCCAGATCGATGAAGTGCGAAGTGGCGGCAGCTACATATCCCACAGTGACTTTCGGCTCCATTTTGGAGTTGGCGATGCCGAGCAAATAGAGCGACTGGAAGTTCATTGGCCCAGTGGCAAGATTGACACAGTTACGGAAATAGCCACGAACGCCTTGATTACGATTGTCGAAGGGAAGGGACTTACGGATCGGAAACCCTACGGCAAGCCTTTTCCTCTTTGGCAGGGGACACAGCTGCTCGTTGGGCTCTGACCAAGAGCTGCCAGTCGCGCCAACCCTGGCTCAGAACTGACGGCGAGCTGCACCAGGCTGTTCCCAGTTAACCGGTTATCTCTTTTCAGGCAGGTCCTTGAGAAACACCTGTTGCCTTTCGCTTAGACTTCGCAATTTCTGAGAAGTGTGCAGAGCGCTTTTGGCCTTTTCTTTCAGCCCCAACTTTCGGTAAAGATTGAACAACTGATAGTGAACACTCCCATCAGTGTCGGTGGCGGCGCCCTGTTCAAAATGTTCAATCGCCTCTTCGGTTCGATCCAGAATCGCCAGGGCTCTCCCCAGTGGAACGTGCGCACCGACCAACTTGGGATCCAGTGCCAGGGCCCTGCGAAGCAATGGTATAGACTTTTGTGGCCGACCCAGCCGTAAAAGGCAGGACCCCTGCCTCCAATGGGCTTCAGCATGGAAAGGATCGAGTTCGAGAACGCGCTGGTAAATTTCGGTGGTACGTTCGAATTCCAGCTGCTCAAAATAAGCATTCCCCAGGGAAAAGAGAAGCGTCGGATTTCCCGGTTGGAGTGTTGCCGCAGTTTCATACTCACTGGCAGCCTCTTGAAACAAGTCTTGAGCAAATAGAGCGTCCCCCAGCAGCTGGTGAGCTCTTACCGATCCAGGATTCAGTTCAACTATTTGCCCCAGCGTCTGCAGGGCCAGCTTCTTATAACTGGACCCTAAAACATAAAATACTTCGGGGTCATCCTTTGGCTTCACGCCTTCCAGCAGGTTGACCAAGTTTTCAAAGCGCTCCAGCCGGAAAAGTGTTCGCACGAGGGCGGTCCTGATGTGGGAATCGGTCGTAACGCTCCCTCCCAGGGGAAGAAGCATACGAAGCCCATCCTCGTAGCGCTTCTCACGAATGTACTGCAAACCTGATGAACGTCGACTATCTTCAGGCAACTCTCCAGACGTTTTTGTCGACGAAGCGTAGTCACGAATCAATTGGTCTCGTCTCTTTTCGGCTAATGAGCGCCACTGAACGGTGTGGCCTGGTCCGCCCGGATGGTCGGATAGCGCAGTCAACAAATAGGCGGCTCCGAAGCTTCCTTGTTTGGCGGCCTGTTCCAAATGCAGGTAGTCACTTGGCGGCCGCTGAGGTTCGACTTTCACTGGCAACGGCGGCATCGGATCGAAAAAATGGGGTCGGATGTGAGCAGCTTCGTTGAGTTCGCGCAACGCCGCTCGGATATCTCCTTTGAACAGGTGGACAACAGAAATCCCGAAACGGGCTTCGTAGCTAAAGGGATCCAGCCGTAACTCTTCCTCAAAAGCCTGTTTTGCAGAATCCCAATCTTCCACTTTTAGCAAAAATATGCCAAGAGTAATTCTCAGCCCTGGGACCCTGGGTGAAGCGGTTACTGCCTGGCGATAGCTTCGAATGGTCACGGTTTTCCAGGCTGGTCTGTCGGCATAGAATTCGGCTCTCACCAGAGGGACAAAGCCCGAATCCTTGAAGCCGGCAAGCTTGTCAAATGCCTTCTGTCCGAGGTCGAGGTAAATGAGTCCGAGGCTGTAAAGTGACTCTATGTCTTCCGGATTCTTCTCGAGGAGTCCCTTGTACTGGGCAATAGCGTCGTCAAAGCGGTTGAGCCCCACCAGCACCGCGGCCAGAAACCGGCGTACAGCTTCTTGCTGGGGTTGGAGCTTTAAGGCATTGTGCAGCAAAGGTAATGCCCCCTGGTACTGCCCGGTCTCAAAATAAAGGCGCCCGAGGAAGAAGTTAGGGACGAATAAGTCGGAGTTCCGACGGAGTGCTTCCGCAAAGGCTTTTTCCGCCGGCCCGAGCTTTTTCTGAAAGTAACGTGCCAGGCCTAAATTGCTGTGTATCTCGGCGGCGTTCGGTGCCAGTTGGAGTAACTTTTCGTAGTCCTCCGCTGCTTTTTGATAATCTTGGTTCTGCATGGCCGTCGCGGCTGCCGAAGACAGCTCTTGCGGTGACTGCGGTCGCACCTGAGTGAGCGAGACGATCCCCACAACCAATATCACCGCCTGCCGATTTCTCATCTTAAGGTTCTTTCCGCCCCTCGAGTTTCCCCAGTTCCTGCAGGGCTCGTTGCCGAACCAGTTTGGGACCCAGTTCCGCAGCCCGTCGCAATGCTATTTCGGCACGATCATTTTTCCCTGCCCAGGCATAGGCGACCCCCAGGCGAAAAAACTGCTTGCCTTGAGCCTCTGGATTGTAGTGAGTCGCCTTTTCAAATTCGGCTACAGCAACTTCTACTTGTCCCCGTTTGAGCGCTACATGTCCTAGAGCTTCATGGGCCTGAGCTCTCATCTGCCCTCGCAACCTTTTCCAGTCCTCCAGGGGAATCTCCCGTGGAACGCGTATTTGCTTCAGTATGCGTAAAGCTTTGCGAGCATACTCCTCTGCCCGGATCACAAGGTCGGTAGCGTCTGGTCTCTCTGCGGTCACGTTCGGAATGGCTGAGGCTAACGTTAGCAATGCGTTCAAATTGTCCGGGAGGAGCTGAAGATATCTCTCTCCGGCCCGCAGCATCCCGTCGAAGTCATTTAGCTCCTGGTAAGACAGCATTTGCTGCTGGTACGCAGTCGCCAGCAACTCCGATTCTGGGTACTGGGAGATGAACCGCTCTACTTTCACAATCGTCTCACGTGTATCGGGCGCGACGAGAATCTCCAGGTAGGCATCAAACTCTTCCTGGAATTTCGCCTGCGGCGCATGAGTGGGGTCGGCCAAAGGCCCAAACTGTCCTCGGATATGAACATGCGTAACCGTCAGCCCCAGCACAAGGAAAGCTGCAAGAAGTCTAGTGTTCCCCATAAACTGCTTTGAGCTCCTTGAATACACTTAGTTCCTCCTGAGCCTGCTCCGGTTGGCCAAGCTCTTTGTAAAGTCTGAACAGAATATAGTGGGCGGCAGTGTGCCCTGGATTCAACCGGACAACCTCCTGCAGCTCCTCTATGGCTTCGCTTACCCTTCCCGACCGCTCATAGATCTTGGCTAGAATAAGATGGTTTGCATCAAGCTCCGGCTGGAGCTCAACAGCTTTCCTCGCCCAGCCTAGAGCCTGTTCAGTATTCCTATTCAAGAGGAGCCGAGCCATCCCCTGATAGGGCCAACTGAAACGCTCTTGATTGTTTTCCGATAAGTGAATGGCAGTTTCGTAGCTCCGAAGAGCCTCTTCCTCCCTTTCCAGGATCTCCAGACAATAGCCTCTGTAGTAGACACTCTCAGAATGATCTGGACTAAGCTCGATTGCTTTCTCGAAAGACTCGAGAGCACGTTCAAAGTCATTCTGGACAGACTCAAAATAGCGGCCCAGGCGATAATGCGGCTGGTGGTCCTGAGGATCGCGCGCCGCCGCCTGTTCCATTTGGTCCTTGAACAGACTGAATTGATGCATGCGATAGTAAGCCATGCCTAGAGTCTTGTGCAGCAAAGCCGTTTTCAAACCGAGCTGTTGCGCCTGACGTAGATCCTGGACCGCTGCTATCCTGTTCCCCAGTTGCCAGCGTACAACTCCAACCCAATAACGGAGCACGGGGTTGTCCGACTCTTCTTGAACCAGTTCCTCTGTCAGCCGGGCAGCCTGTTCCCACTCCTGTTGCTGGACTAATTCCTCGAGGCGTTTCATCGGATCCTGGCCTTCCTTCGGCACCTGGAGACGTGCTTGGAGAGATGATTTGAAGCTCTCCTGCCCTGCCCCCGCCCCTCCCATCGAGGCAACAAACAGAAAAGAAGCCAGAGTAAAGCCCATATGTCCCGGACCCGAATGACCCTTTCTTCAGAAGATCGTATCTTCTTTTGGGCACGGGCTGCTAGGCTCCTGTTTGTCCGCACTCGATACGAGGTACAAAAAGGAGCAGGTATAATCGCAGGAGGCAACGATGTTCAGTTTTAGGCAACACACCCCCGCTACTATGTGTCTCGTGACGCTCTGTGTTGCCGCTGTGAGCGTCGCGCAGAGCAGCCACCCCACAGTTGAGATCACTGTTCTCGACGATGAGTCTCGCCTGCTTCCGTCTCGAATCCATGTAAAAAATTCGGCCGGCAAGCCTCAGCGTGCCATGGATCTGCCGTTCTGGCACGACCATTTGGTTTGTCCCGGCCAAGCCAAACTAGAACTCCCACCCGGTAAGTACACCTACGAAGTCGAACGCGGACCTGAGTATGGACAGCAGCGCGGTTCATTTATCGCCAGGAAAGGTGAGAACCCGACAGTATCGATCCGTCTGAAGCGGATAGCCAACCTTGCTGCTGCTGGCTGGTGGTCGGGAGAGTTGCATGTGCACCGATCATTCGAAGATATTGAACTCCTCATGGAGGCGGAAGATCTGCATGTGGCACCGGTCATTACGTGGTGGAACGACAGGAATCTTTGGAACGATCGCGAGAGTCTTGAGAAGCCCTTGCTCGAGTTCGACAGCAACCGGTATGCCCATGTCATGGCCGGTGAAGATGAGCGTGGGGGTGGGGCTTTGCTGTTTCTCAATCTTGACCAGCCGCTGAAAATTGCCGGATCAAGCCGAGAGTATCCATCCCCGATGAAGTTCCTTCATGAGGCCCGCCGACATCCAGGTGCATGGATCGACATCGAGAAGCCCTTCTGGTGGGATGTACCCCTCTGGCTGGCAAGTGGGCAGATCGACTCAATCGGTCTGGCCAACAACCATATGTCCCGCAGCCAAATGTATGAAAGCGAAGCCTCGGGAAAACCACGGGATGCAAAGCGTCTTCCACCCCCGAACGGAAACGGTTACTGGTCACAGGAAATCTACTATCACATTCTCGACTGCGGACTCCGCATCCCCCCTTCGGCCGGAAGTGCTTCGGGTGTGATCCCCAATCCAGTCGGGTATAACCGCGTCTATGTCCATGTCGGCAAGGCATTTGATTATGAGCGGTGGTGGGATGGTCTGAAGGCGGGGCGCTCGTTCGTCACGAACGGACCGTTGTTGCTCTGTCGCGCGAACGGTCAAATGCCCGGCCACGTTTTCGCGGGAGATCACGGCGAGGAAATCAGCGTCACTCTGGACGTCTCGGTCACGACAA
Source organism: uncultured Acidobacteriota bacterium (assembly GCA_964565865.1). Lineage (GTDB taxonomy): Bacteria > Acidobacteriota > UBA6911 > RPQK01 > CBDAPI01 > CBDAPI01. The sequence continues at coordinate 10,914 of CAZMGM010000050.1, forward strand.
GAGACCCGGTTTCGCAGCTTGAAATCATCAAGAACGGCAAGGTCGAGTCGGTGCACAAGGTACGAGGCCGAACGTTCTCAGGAACTCTAGGGCCACTGAAATTTCAGGAGAGCGGCTGGTTCCTTCTTCGAGTTATCACGGATAACGAGCGCACCTTTCGATTTGCCTCGACCGCACCATTTTACGTTGAGATCGGTTCTTCGAAACGCCGAATCAGTAAACGTTCCGCACAATTCTTCCTCGATTGGGTCGAGGAACGCATCCGACGCATCAAACTGGATGACACGGATCAACGCCGGGAGGTGCTCTCCTATCACGAAGAGGCGCGCGCTTTCTGGAAGACGATTCTGACGTCAGCCAACACGGAGGGACGATCCACCGTCTCGGACGCCGCTGGGGATGACGGAGACGGGAACGACACCGATACCGGTTCTTACCCGTTCCGTGAACGGTTCGTGATTCAAATCAACGGATTGCGGCCAGATGACCTGGCCAGGGCCAGGCTGGATTATGTTGCGCTTAGGATGCAGCAAATCGCCCCGTTAAACGCTCTCGTTACAGGACACACGGACGACCGGGGAGATTCGGGGTCGAACCTTCGGGTAGGCCGGCACAGGGCTGCAGCGGTGCGGGACTATCTGGTCCGGCAGCACAACATCGAGGCAGAACGAATTGAAACAAGAAGTGCCGGGGAGGGCCGACCGACGGCTGACAACCGGACCCCTGAGGGTCGGGGACAGAATCGGCGCGTGGAAATCGAACTGTCAGCACCCTAGCAGTTCCCTGGCGCGCGACCGTGCACCACGGACTGCTGGCGGGTTCCTTTTGGAGCCCCTCCGGGTGCTCAGCGAAAACGTGCTAGACTATGCAAAATTCCGGAATTTCAGAAAACAACAATCCTACAAGAAGGGGAGCGAGAGCCATGAAAGTGAACAGGCGAACTTTTGTTTCCAGCAGCGTGGCGGGAGCGGGTCTCGGTACGACCTGGGGAGCAAAGCAACGGCCCGTGGGCGCCAATGACCGGATCCGAGTTGGTTCCATCGGCGTCGGCGGCATGGGTCGGTACAACCTGGGCGACTTCCTGAAAATGCCCGAAGTGGATGTGGTGGCGGTCTGCGACGTTTGGGAGCACAACCAGGATCGGGCAGTGAAGATGACCGACGGCAAGGCCGAACCCTACTCAGATTTTAGGCGGGTTCTGGATCGAAAAGACGTCGATGTCGTGGTCGTGTCCACGCCGGACCATTGGCATGCCCCAATCATGATTGCTGCCTGTGAGGCCGGTAAGGACGTATACACTGAGAAACCGGTTTCTCACACCTTGCGCGAAGGCAGAAAAATGGTGGAGGCCGCCCAGCGTGCTGGCTGTGTCGTGCAAGTCGGGACGCAACAGCGTTCCGGTGCGCATTACCAGGAAGCCGTAGACCTCATCCGCAGTGGGAAGATCGGACAGGTCACCCGGGTCCATGCTTGGAACTTCGTCAATGAGTCTCCCCGCGGGATTGGGACTCACCCAACCTCGACAGCTCCGGAGGGACTGGATTGGGACATGTATCTCGGTCCTGCTCCTAAGGTCCCATTTCACCCCAGCAGATTCATTTATTATTTTCGCTGGTTCTGGGCTTACTCCGGAGGCACAATGACCGACTGGGGCACACACCACTTCGACACCATCCACTGGGCCATGAACGTCAAGGCTCCCAGAAGTGTTTTTGCCACGAGCTCGAAAATGGTCATTCGAGACGACAAGGAAACACCCGACACGATGGAAGTGGTGTTAGAGTATCCGGATTTCATTGCCACTTTCTCCCAGCGGGACACCAACGCGCGCTCTCATTACGACAGCAAATACGGCATTGAGTTTTTTGGAACGGATGCCACCCTGTTCATCAACCGCAACGGATTTCAGGTCTTTCCTGAAGTCATGGGCCGTTACGAGGACCTCGAGTCGCCCTATTTGCGCGAGGTGGCCAGTATCCAGAATCAGCCTAAACCCTGGGAGGACAAGGATCGAAATCGCAAAACCAGGGCGGAGTACAGGGTCGGGGCCAAGTCTGAACTACACGTTGGGCATGTCCGCAACTTCATTGAATGCGTCAAGACCAGGAGCAAACCCGCCGCCGACATCGAGACTGGTCACTATTCCACTTCAGCTCCACTCCTTGCCAACGTTGCCTTGAAAGTCGGCCGTAAGATCGAATGGGACTGGAAGAAGGAAGAGGTTGTAGGGGACCAGGAGGCCAACCAGTTGCTGACCAAAGAGTACCGGCAACCGTGGGAGGTATAGTTCAAACCGCTGTCCGTAAGGACGAACTGCTGGAACAACTTGGTCAAGTTCTTGACCCGGAGCTGGACGAATCCATTCTCGAAAGGGGCTTTGTTGACTCTCTTCAAGTTAAGAAGGGGAGCGTCACAGTAAAGCTGCAGTTGGCCACCCGGATCTACCCGCTCGATCAGGTGAACGAAGCGATGCATGACCTAATCGACGGTCAAATCCCGGGACGAGGGGTGTTGGTTCCCTAGCAGCAATACAGGGATGACTGGTTGCCGACCTGCCTGGTCCGTTAATTCAGAACCATAAAATCGACGCAGCGTTGATGGTCTTGGGTCAGAGTATTTGCAAAGGTTGTTGATGACTGAACCACGGTTCTGCAGGGGACCCTTGCACCCTGCTGGAGACGTCCAGTGCAAATGATTCGTGTGTCAACATTCGATGCACCCGGCACGCCAGCTCAGATTCGCAGTGTGCCGCGGCCTGCGGTGCCGGCTCGAGCGGCTCTAATTCGGATCGATGCTTGTGGGGTTTGCGGCACCGACCTGCATATTCTCCGCGGACACTGGCCCAAACCGCTGCCGTGGCCGCTGACTCTGGGACATGAGTTGGCGGGGGTGATTGAAGAAAAGGGGCCGGGTCTGAAGAGTGACTTTATGGAACAATCGCTGGCTGTCGGTGACCACGTCATGCTGCCTCCGTTAATGCCGTGTGACCAGTGTTATTACTGTGTGCATTACCCAAACCACGCGAACAAATGTCTGAACCCCACCTACTACGGCCGCACTATCCCGTTTGAGAAGCCACCTCACCTGTGGGGCGGATGGGCCGAGATGGTCTATGTCGATCTCGACATGTTCCCGGCAACGAAGATCTATCGCCTGCCTGATGACATGTCACCCCTGCACGGAGCGTTAACCGAGCCACTGGCATGCTGTATTCGCGCACTTAACCGTGCTGTTGCTGCCGATGGTTTTCACGTCGGCGACACGGTCGTCATTCAAGGTTCGGGACCGATCGGTCTTTTCGCTCTGGTGGCTGCTCAGGAGATGGGCGCTGGCTGCGTTGTCGTTGTCGGCGCTCCAGAACAGCCGCGACTGGCCGTATGTCGTGCTTTTGGCGCAGCGGCCACTATTTCGATCGACGAATATCCAACGCCGCAGTCACGAATCGACGCCGTCCGCGACATCGTCGGCGGTTTCGGAGCAGATCTCATCGTCGAGTGTAGCGGTGATCCGTCGTCGGGTCCCGAAGGCATAGAGATGCTCCGGGACGGAGGTGCCTACGTCGAAATGGGCCAATTTACCGACGCCGGCTCAATCGACACGAACTGGCACCGCATCTGCACGAAAGATATCACCATCCTGGGAAGCTGGGCCTTTACGGCCAACGACATTCCCCTGGGTATTCAGATGATCCACCGTGTTGCCGAGCGCTATCCATGGCACTTGATGCAAACACCGTTTTCCTTCAGCCAGGAAGGCCTTGCAGAAGCCACAGAGGCGGCCATCGCCATGCGCTGCATGAAGGCGACGATTGTCCCTGACTGAACAACATCCGCTTTGTTGACGCTGTGCATGCAGTTCCCGAAGACCGTCTCCATGTTTACGCCAAGTATCATGGAGAATGCTGATCGTCGTTCCCAACGAGAACATGCCAGTCCCCATATCAAGCCATGGAGCCGCCTCGTCGAATGTGTTGATCTAGACGAGGGGGTCAACATCCACCTGCACAGCCTCGCGGACAAACCGCCCCCGCCGCATACTTCGGATTTTTTATTGAATGGCCGCCGGACGCGATTACCGCGGAAAGATCTTTTGGCGACCTTGTTGCTTTGTATGGGGATGAAACATGCAAGCTGCGGGTTCGTATACTGTCCT
>CAZMGM010000051.1:0-6192 GCA_964565865.1 uncultured Acidobacteriota bacterium
CGGCAGCGGCGGTAGAAGGCAGATGAAGAACTTTGTCGTCGCGAATAATATCTTCACTCAACCCGACCCCCCAAGAAGCGCTCAGGCCGTGGACCTATTCGGCGACGTGTCCGACGTGGTCATCGCTAACAACATTATTGACGGTGTTGGAAAAAACAAGAACGGCATCTGGATTCACGGCGATGCCCCGGAGGGCCAGGTATCCAAGGTTTGGCCTAAAAGGGTTATCATTACGGGAAATATAATCCGGAATGTTAACCGGGGTATAAACATACATAGCAAAGCCGAGGACGTGACGATACTGGGTAATTATATCGATAACATAAAAAACGAAGGTATCCGTAACTATGATGTCACGTCGTTGATAATAGCGAACAGAATTTCGAATACCAGGTGGGGGATCCGCACCAATCCGGGCGCAAGCAACAATATCATTGCGCTCAACGATTTGGGGACCGGTAACGAACGCGCATTCAACCTGGAAGGCCAGGGTGACGTGTTGCTGGAGAACAGAGGTCAGGTTCAGTCGGGAGGCACACCTCGGTCGAGCCCACACAGGGATGCCGGACAGGAAGCTTTTGTGAAGGCCAAAGGCGATGACTCGCAATGGATAGAGGGTTTTGCCGAGATTATTTCTTACGCCGCTACTCAAAAGGATTATCCAAATTACAGGGGTGTCGGTGAAGCCTGGTTGGTGAGGGGGGAGAGTGTGCCGGACAAGACGCTCTCATGGAAGACGGCTCCCTGTCCGAAGAAGAAGCGAACAGTATTTGTCTTTGTCGGCGGCATTGCTGAAGCAGAGGGGAAAATGCGGCTCTCCGTGAACGGGGAATACGCCTTAACGTTTGACTCGGGCGTCGCGGAAGACAGGGAATGGAAGGAAGGAGTCTATGAACTGTATTTCAGCTTCAAGGATTACGCATCCGGGAATAACGGCGTCTTTTTCCTGACGGTCCCTGGAGACGGTATTACAGCAGGAGAGGCGTGTACAATAGAAGCAAGTCACGTTTCGGGCGGGCACCCATCCTGGTTCATGATATTCAATTACAATGACCTGCTTGAGTATGAGCATATAGCAAAGTAACGGTTGATCGTTGCTGATTTACCTCAATCAATTGAGCACAGCATACGGAGGATGCGAATATTGAAACTGGGCATACAAAGTGATTTCTACGGCGAATTGTCCTTGGAAGACGCAATTAGACATCTGGCCGACATCGGTTACCGGCACATGGAGATTTCCTGGCATCATCTGAAGCCCATGCTTGAGGCCGGGAACTACGAGAAGAGGCTCCTCGAAGTCAAGAAGACACTGGAAGAAGCGGGGACGACCGCCTGGCAGATTCACTCCCCCGCCTGGGATCTGGCGTCTTCTAACGATAAATCGAGACAAAGCGATATCGACATATCGATCAGGTGTCTGGAATGTTGCCGACTAATGAATATTCCATTTCTGGTAGTCCATCCCGGAGGGTACGAGGGGTTTTCCTGTGCCCAGGACCTTGCACATATTAAAAGATGGAACGTTGAATCGTTCGCGCGCCTGGCTGACCAAGCCGGACAGTTCGGGGTAAAAATCCTTTTAGAAAACCTCTTGGACAGTCATTGCCCGAGATCAAGACAGTACGGCGCATTACCGTCTGAACTGGAAGAGATTATTGAGGAGATCGATTCGGATTCGCTGGGAATAAACCTGGATATCGGACATCTCAATATCCAAAGGCTCGATGTCGCCGAAACAATTCTTGAGGTAAAGGAGCGTCTCTTCTCAACGCATGTTCATGATAACTGGGGCGTGACTGATGAACATCTATTTCCACTTGAAGGCAACATGAACTGGCAGGAGATTATGGATGCGTTCAAGACCGCCGGTTATTCGAACGCGCTTATCCTAGAGCTCAAAGGAGGAAACGAATCTCCATATTCAAAGTTGAAGGATGCGAAACTGGACCTTCTTCGCCGGAGGCTTGAACGGATATGAAAGGAAAAAATAGTTGGATTCAATCCAGCCGGGAAGGGGGTGTAGAATGGGAGCGGTTACCCGTACCATGTCTTCACCTCCGCTTTCGTGTTCGTGGCGCTTACCGCGATGATGAGTGTTGTTGAACCCATCTTACACGGACAGCGGAGGTCTGTCTTTCTCAACTAACGAAATGCTGTTTTGGACAAGAGTGACAGTTTATTAAACAGGCTCTTCCGGGTTTGCAGTGGGTAGATCTGAGGTTTGTACATCGCAACTTATTGGCAATAAAGATTTGCATATAACAAGAGGTGAGCCGGGGCCTTATCGACCTGTCATGTGCATAAGTGCCTGAGCCTTAATTTTTGCGAGCCGAAAGCCCCATTATGACCCACTCTAAACCCGGAAGCGCCATTAAACAAAGGAGCTGTATTCCAAAACAAGGGAGGTAAGTATGCATAGGAAGAAAGGAAAACGAGTTACTGCTTTTCGAATTGTTCTCAGTTTATTGGTAACCTTAGCAACTCTTAGTATGCCTAGCTTCTTGGCAGAAGCAGCTCCAAACAAGGTAGACCCAAACAGATTCATAGTTTTTGGTAACAAGAACTTTGAATTCTTCTTTGATAAAAATAGCGGTTGCCTGGTCGGTATTGTTAATAAGAGACCGCAGGAAACTTACTATTTTGATGAAGAAGCGAAGCAAGCCGGTCCTTTTCGGATTTTTCTCCAGCCGGACAATCACAAGGTAGACCCGATAAGTTTTAAGCTCGTCGATTATAAGATTGATTCTGAGAAACAAGGGAAAACCTTAACTCTTATTTTAGAGAAACAAGAATGGCAGATTAGAGACAAAGGACTGAGAGTGGAGATGAGAATCGAGGTTCCTGATGATTCCATCTCTTCGCGTTGGACATTCACAGTTACTAACACCGGCACTGAAGAGCTTGAGCTTTCTGCATGGTTTCCCTGTTTTAACAACCTTCTTATTGGGGAAGAAGACGACAACCTGGTTACCTACCCGAAGTCGGCCGGTGAAGTGAGAAAATTGACCGAGCACTATCACGGTCCATCGGCCTACGGCGGCGGATTGGGTATGCAGTGGATTTGCCAGTTCAATCGAGAACTCGACCAGGGTCTGGGGATAATCGTTCAGGATAAAAAGGCCGAAAGCAAAGTAATCGATGCGCGTAAAAGGCCTTATCTTTATATCGGATATTCTGCAAAAGTCTTAGCTCCTAAAGAAAGCTATACCTATCCGGAGACGCTAATTGCCGTTCATCAGGGGGATTGGAAAAAAACAGCAAAACTATACCGTGAGTGGTTCTTATCCAATTTCAAGCTTAGAAAATGCCCAGATTGGTTCATGGAGGAATCTATGGGGCGGGCAAATAGAAGCTGTGAGAACAATAAATGGAGATTAGAAGTTCCGCCATTTTCCATAAGCAGCTTCCATGATCTATATAAATTCATTAGTGAAGCCAGAAGACAGGGCACTTCTTTAGTAGAACTGGGAGGGTTTTCAGATTCCACCGGTTTGGCGCACATCTCCAACTGCGGAGATTATACCCCCTGTCGCACCCTGGGAGGGGTAGAGGCCTATAAGGAGGGGTTACAGGAGTTACACCGAAGAGGCGGGCGTATCCATGTCTATGTCGAAGGTTTACTGACCTGGACGGGGAGCGAAGTCGCCAAATCCGGTAAATCCGCAGAGTGGTCATTGATGGATAGGGACGGAACACTCTCTGCCTGGTATTACCAGCGGTATCACGAATGCGCTGCTTCTAAAGGTTGGCAGGACTATCTGGTAGCCAAATGTAAAGAGATAATGGAATACGGAGCGGACGCGATAAGGCTTGATTCATTAGGTTCTACTGGAGCCCACCTTTGTTTTAATCCTAACCATGAACATTATCCCAATCCCAAGGCCTGGACACAGGGTATGTGGGAAATCTGCAAGAGGGTAAGCAAGGTAATGGATGAAGTGAATCCAGATTCAGTACTGACCACCGAAGGGTTTTATGATGTGTTATGCCAGTATTCGAATGGTTCATTAGCTTCCAGAAGAGAGGGTGTACCCGAACTTCTGACAAGGTACATATTTCCGGAAATTCCCCTGAAGATGCATTCTCGTGGCGAAGCAGATAATCCAGATGAACTAAGTATAGTCTATGTCAACGGGTACACGTGTGCCCTGCAACATCCAAAGACTGAAGAGTATGCAATCATGTTCCGGAACTGGAATGATGCCAGGAAACTATTCAAGACTGCGCTTGTCTATGGGCCAATGCTGGATGATTATCCCGAATGTGCGGATCCTGATGTGATTACCAGAGCCTATAAGGGGGATAGGTACTACCTTGTTGCCGGGGTAAGACTGGGGGAAAAGGCCGACCCGATAGATTTAAGAATAAAAGGAATAAAAGAAGATATTAAGAATGCTGTCCTTTTAGATATAGGAACATTCGAATTTGAGCCGATCTCCCTCAGGAAAGATAAAGGAGACTATCTGCTCACTCACTCTAAGAAGTTCTTTACGATCTTCCTTCCGTTAAATAATTGCCCCCCAATGGTTACTATGCGCGGCAACCGAACTGCTTTTACGGGCGACACCGTAGAAGTGGGTCTTTCCCTCTGGGGAAATTGGGCAAAGAGACGAAAGGCTAAAGCAAACGTTTCCTGTTTTGGGCTGAAGATTGACCAGCAAGAGCCTGAGGCAGAAGTGACCATGCCTTGCACAATTAAAATACCGGTCCCGCTGGATATCTCGTCCGTCGGAAGGTATGTTTTGAAGGCAGAGCCTATTGATTATGAATTCATAGGGCTTCAACGAAACATCGAGATTAAGCCTCCGGTAGTAGGATCGGTTTACTTAGTCGAAACCGGGGACGATCTTTTTGCTAAGATTTATCTTAAGAACAATACCGCCGAAGATAAAGAAGTATCGATGAGGCTGGTGCAACCGAAGAACTGGGGTCTTGCCGAGAAAACGGTTCTCCTCAACTCCTTAGAAGAGAAAACCCTAATGATCAAACCGCAAATTGGAGCTGTTCCTGAGATGGGCGGTATTTTTAAGATATTAATTGAGTATCCTATTAAAGGCAAAAGAATCAAAGATTCTATATCTTATAGTCTGATGACCAGAAATATAACCTTTCCGCTCATTGGCCTGGAGAAGACCACCATAAAAGATTGGCTTATCTTAGGTCCTTTCCCAAATCCCATACATGAAAGTGTAAGTAGAAGCAAACGTAGGTGGGGTAGCGGAGCACATTTTGATAAAGATTTTCTGCTCGATCAAGGCGGTGAAGCAAACGTTATCCCTAAAGAAGAACAAGGATGGAAACAATATAGCTGCAAAGGCTATACCACAGATGATGTCAATAAAGGCAAGACAAGTTGGAAACAATATATAGACGACGTGAATAATATGCAGTTAGATGAACTGCCGGGCGGGGAAAAGAATGTTATCCTGTACGCTGCCAGCTATATAGATAGCACAAATGATCGTGATGCCGAGTTTTGGATACGAACGGCTACAGGGGTAAAGCTCTGGCTGAACAATAGATTCATCTGGCAAAAGGCTAAAACCGGAGATCCAAGTGAAGTCTATTTCCATAAAGTTAAGATTCCCCTGAAGAAAGGTTCCAACCTTTTAATGATGAAGCTTGCGGATATAAAGGGTGTATACTACGAGTTTCCTCAGACTTTCTCTTTCGCCGCCGGCATAAATCACCTGTAAAACGCTTCTCACCCCTACCTTCTTCCCTGAGGCAGAGGATCGGGATACGTCAGGACCACCCCCTGGCCTGCCTCCGGCGCGAGCCTTTATGGGTCATTAGAACTCCCTGCTCGCTGTATCGTACTGTAAGAGCTGACAGTACGATAAAGAGATAAGGGAGGTTGCAATGAAAATGGGGTCTTCCGCAGAATGTGTGGGTGGCGTAGACGGGGAACTCACCACGGAGACACGGAAGCACGGAGAGGCGGTTGCGTGAATTCGTGTCCGCTTGCGTGTAGTGTATTTGTCGCGACAGGAGGGTGGGAGTGGCAAGCGGACACGAATTCACGCAACGCTGTTGGGGGAGGAAGAGGAGGCGGAAAAGGCATGATGGAGTCGGCCTTGACGGAGCAGATCATCGGTGGGGCGATCGAGGTACACAAACATTGGGGACCAGGCTTGTACGAAGAGGTCTACGAAAGAAGCCTTTGCCACGAGTTACACCTGCGCAAAG
>CAZMGM010000051.1:6202-14433 GCA_964565865.1 uncultured Acidobacteriota bacterium
ACAAGGGCGACCGAGGCGGCGAGGACTTTCGCCTGGACCTTGTGGTAGAAGGGAAAGTGGTTGTGGAATTGAAGGCCGTCACGATGTTGGAGCCCATTCACGAAGCTCAACTGTTGACCTATATGAAGCTGACCGGGTGCAGGGTCGGGTTGCTGATCAATTTCAATGTCCCCGCGCTCAAGCAGGGTATCAAACGGATGGTCCTGTGAGAGCAGCCCTCCTCTTCCTCCCCCTACAAGCCGTCCGCGCAAATCTGAGATTGGCGACCCCAGCAGTCCATCCCCGCCTTAATCCAAGCGCAGGTCGCCAATCTCAGATTTGCGCGGACCTCCTCGCCTGGTTTTCCCGCTCCGTGATTCCGTGTCTCCGTGGTTCATTCCCCTCTCCGCAGCGCCAGATTATCCTGATACGAAATACCCTCAGGGAGAAAACGCTCGAAAGAACCGAATTCCTGAGCATTTCTCCCGGTAACACCCGAGCGGTCACCCACAGATTCTGCGGAGGAGCCTGAAAATGAGATTCAGAAAGTTAATAGTTATTCTATTTGCTGCCATTCCCTTGGTTTCGGGGGGGGTAGCGCTGGCAGCGTTAAGGACATACCCGGGTGAGGTTACTCAAGAACAGGTGGATATTACGGTTACCGAAGGAGGAAAAGCGAGAGCCGTAGTCCTTTTAGGAGAGAACTCAACATGGCTCGAGAATCGTGCCGCGGAAGAGTTAGTTAAGTATATTAAAGAAATAAGCGGAGCATCCCTGAAAACAGTAAAAGGGATTTCCCCGGAGGATAACAATATTATTCTCATTGGAAGAAGGGAGACCAATCCCGCGATTAAAGAACTTTGTGATAAAGGAATGATAAGACTTTCTTCAGACTACCCGGGATTGGACGGTTTTATCGTTGAGAGTTTGGATTACCAGGCTAAGAATTATCTCATTCTCGGCGGCAGCCAGGATAGAGGTACTCTTTACGCAGTTTACCATTTTTTAGAACATTTCTTAAAGGTAGGATTTTTCTGGGACGGTGAAAGGATTCCTGAAATAAAGACAATTAGACTGCGTGAAATCAGTTTAGCGGAAAGACCCCGTTTTGCCATCCGGCAATACTTACAAGGCGGCCCCTTTAGCTACACCACCAATTACTGGGACTGGAAAGATTGGAAGAGCGAATTGGACTGGATGGCTAAGAAGAAGATAAATTGCATTATGCCGCCGCATGCCTACCGACCCAAAGATTATATTATCCGGCCTTCAGGAACGATTTTTAGAAGAAGTATTATTGACTACGCCCACAAGTTAGGCATGGCGTGTATCGGCATGCATATTGCCGACCTGAACCTGGATTCTATTGCTGACTATATGGGCGACGCGCGGCCAGGTGGCTGTGACCCTGGTGACCATATCTATCAAATCCATCCGAACCCGGAGAAGAAATGGGAGAGCAATCCAGAAGAGTTTAGAGAGTGGGCTATAAGTTATGCCAAACAGAGAGTTAATGACCTGGAGGTAAGCGATCCCGAAGGAATTTACTACATGAGCGGGTGGGCCATCACCTTTGACCCATTCTACTGGAGCAAGGAGGTTGTAAAGGAGTTCTTGGAGTGTTTCCCAAAGGATAAGCTTTTATACTATGACTTAGCTTGCGGGTATGATCCAAAGTATCAGGACTATAATTACTTCCACGGGAAGAACTGGGCATTTGGTGTTGTCCATACGATGGGTAACATGAACCAGCTCCATGGGGATATGCGGTATTTGATGCGGAAAGCCAAGGAGGTAGTGGCCGACCCCAGAGCAGAAAACTGTATTGGCTTTTTCATTCAGCCGGAGAGTATTCACCATAACACGCCCTACTTTGAGCTGGCTGCAAGACTTGCCTGGAACCCGGAGCAGGTTGATATGGACGATTTTCTCCTTCAATTTGCGCGCTGTCGATACGGGGAGGATTCCGCGGACAACATGGCGGCGGCGTTACGGAAACTGGTGGATAGCGTCTATTCCGTAAATGGCTGGCATACTCCGCTTTACCAGGTGGACCGCACGGCCCTCTCTGTTTCGCCGGTCGCTCTTGACAACCCCTACTTTCAACGGGTCTTTGAACGAAACGGCTCCCGTTTTATTCCGGCCCTGAAAGAGGCGCTGGAGATTGGCTTCCGTGAACAAGAGAGACAAGAAGGCAACAGGCTCTACCGCAATGACCTTCTGGACATCAGCCGTGCTTACGTTCGGGAGCTTTTCGATTACCATATTGTTCAGGTGATATCCGCTTATCTTAAGGAAGATGAAATCTCCCTCCATAAGGAAATAGGGGTATGCAGGGCATTACTGGCGGCCATGGAGGATGTGCTCTCTGCCAGGAAGGATTCATGGTTGAAGAGCGAATTTGAAAGAGCCCTCAAGTTCAAAGAGGCGTATGGCCGGGAGACAGGACTTGATCAGGTCACTGATGACGGTCTCAAGCGGGCGATCAGGTCCTGTTATAAGGGGTTCGGCTGGACTAATTACAGGCGCAGCGACATCTATGAATTGTTCTCCGTCAAGTATAAGAGCGCTATCGAGTCTTTCTTCAAGGCTCTGGAGCGAAACTATGGGTCCGGCAAGGAGTGGCCCGAGATTGAGGGAGAACTCGGGCATGAGGAGATAGAAAAAGACTGGCTGGAAAAGGGATTTGAGCGCGGGGATGTGGAATACAGGGAGAAGTCACTGGAGGCAATCCGGCTGATGGCCGAAGAGATTTTCAGGAGAGAAGAGGGCCCCTATGGCTCTATATATGCTTCAGAAGATGCGTCAGACTTCAGTGTGAAGAGAACCGGTTGGCAGGAAGATTTCCGCGATGTCAGTGATTGGGATCTGGAGCGTCCTGAGGCGGGCAGTTTCACAAGCGACGGCAAGATCGCTTCCATGAATTGCAGGTCAAAAGATTTTCGTTGCCGGACGGCGGTTTCAATTCCCCTGCAAGAATATCCTATCTTCGGTTTTAAGGTGAATGCGATCTACCGCGAGCCGTTTGTCAGTGTCTATTGGACGGATGGATCAACGAATCTCTTCAGGAACACCGTATTCGGAGGAGCTGACAAGCAAGGCCTTAACGAGTATCGAATAAACCTGTATGAATACCTTTCCCTGTATGGCGAACCGGAAACCGTGGTCATGATTGAGCTGAATGATGACTGGAGGCGTCCCCACCCATACAGGTTTTCATCTTTCCAGTGGCATTGGATGAGATTTGCCGGCTGGGGTCCTCGTCTTTGATCGGAAGGACGGCAGAAAAGACGGTGGCGGCACACGTTCATCTAATATGAGTCAATTCGCGTAACCAGGTGCAATATGCTTGCCCGTGCATCGCATCCGTGAAAGTAGATGGTGACGAAGGGGTGGACCAGGCGAACCTGGAAAAGGTGCGGGGCGGCGCTTCTCGGAGGCAGCATTCAGGATTACGAAGCCGGATTCCCGCCTCTGTTTCAAGCAACCGGTGCCGTTGAGGAAAAACAGGTACATGAGCAGGAAACACAGACTTCATCTCGTTTCCCATACCCATTGGGACCGTGAGTGGTATTTGAGCTTTCAACAATTCCGGATGCGGTTGGTCGACATGGTTGATTCGCTTCTGGATACCCTCGATGCCGATGAAGCATACCGCCATTTCATGCTTGATGGGCAGACGATTATTCTTACTGATTACCTGGAAATCCGGCCCGAAAACGAACAACGGCTGAAGGAACATATCCGCACAGGAAAGATCCTTATCGGTCCATGGTATAATCTGCCCGATGTATTCCTGGTAAGCGGTGAGTCCTTAATCCGCAACCTCTTCTGGGGTCACAAGAGTGTGCCGGACTGGGCGCCGGTCACCAAGGTAGGATATCTGCCGGATCAGTTTGGACTTATCTCACAGATGCCGCAAATCCTGCAAGGCTTTGGCATTGATAGTGCGATAATCTGGCGCGGCCTGGGCATTTCCTGGGAGAAGACGAAGTCGGAGTTTGTCTGGCGCGGGCCTGACGGCACAGAGGTCCTTGCCCATCGCCTGCCGCCCCGGGAGGGCTACTTCAATGCGGTGGACTTGCCTCAGGAAACGGATCAGGTCCGGCGCAAGGTCGAGGAGTTAACGGAACAACTGCGCCGTTACAGCTCCACCAATAACCTGTTGTTGATGAATGGACAAGACCATCGGTTCGCCCAGGAGCACATACCCGCTCTGATAAAGCAGGTAAACCGGCTATTGAAAGATGCCAAAATCATTCACAGCTCCTTGCCGTTGTTTATTCAAAGTCTAAAGAAGTCAACGCCGCGCCTGAAAACCGTCAAGGGAGAGTTCTACAGCGGCCGATACACCCGTGTTCATCCCGGGGTGCTGTCCTGCCGGATCCACCTGAAGCAGGCCAATACCCAGACAGAGCACCTTCTTCAGAAATGGGCTGAGCCTTTCTCCGCCTTGGCGTGGGTGGAAACCGGATCCTATCCCAAGGCTTTCCTGGACCTGGCGTGGAAATATCTTCTCCAGAACCACCCTCATGACAGCATCTGCGGCTGCAGCATAGATCAGGTGGGTGAGGATATGATGACCCGCTTCTCCAATGCCCGGCAGGTAGGCGAAGAGCTGTCCTCAAAGGCCCTCCAGCAGATAGGTGCGCAGATTGACGCATCTTTTCTTCAGGGCGACGAAACCGCGCTGGTGGTGTTTAATTCCCTCAACTGGTCAAGGTCGGATTGGGTCCAGGCAGAGGTTACCTTTCCCGTGGAGATGAAAGTAGAGACCTTCCGCCTGGAGGACACCCAGGGAAATCCTATCCCTTACTATCTGCATCGGAGCGAACCTTATGTTCATTTTTTCAATCCGGCCAAATACCTGGATTTTGAGAAAAGAAGCCGTTTTGAAATCTCTTTTCTGGCGGAGAATCTTCCGTCCCTGGGATACAGATGTTATGTGATAAAACCCGGCGCGGCTCCCCGCCCCCCCGCGACGCCTCACCTGTTATCCCCACGACAGAATGTCCTGGAGAATGAGCATCTAAGGGTAGTGATCGGGGAAAACGGCACCTTTGACTTGTTGCACAAGAAGAGCGGTGTCGTTTGTGAGGGTTGTCACTATTTTGAGGACGGAGCGGATAAAGGGACGCTCTTCAACTATTCCTATCCGGAGCATGACAGGGTTATTACCAGCCTTAAGGGAGATGCTTCGGTAACCCTGATGGAAAACACGGCATTCTTCGCCCGCTATAAAATCGAAATCGCGTTGCTTCTTCCTCTTCGACTCTGTTCTGACCGCAAAAGAAGGAGCAAGGAATTGATCCGTTATCCGATCACCAGTTATGTCAGTCTCTGTTCCGACGTCCCGCGTGTGGAGATTGAGACGCATCTCAGAAACCGGGCTAAAGACCATCGTTTACGGGTTCTTTTCCCTTCAGGAATTAAAACAGATTCGTCTTATGCGGAAGGACAATTCGATGTTGTGAGGCGTCCGGTTGAGGTGCCGGGTGCCGTAGATTGGGCGGAAGACCCGATGCCGACCTATCCACAACGTACCTTTGTGGACGTGCATGATGAAGCCTCAGGACTGGGACTTCTCAACCAGGGTTTGCCCGAATATGAGGTCAAGGATGACAGGCATCGCACCGTTGCCCTGACCCTCTTGCGTTGTGTCGAGTGGCTTACCGCGCCCGGTGTGCTTACCGTCCGCACGCACAAGGGGGAGCCTTTCTGGCAGCATAGCCCCGGCGGGCAGTGCCTCGGCGATTATGTTTTTCATTACGCGCTCTATCCTCACTCCGGAAACTGGCAGACAGCCAAGGTTTACCGGCAGGCTCATCAGCATAACACAGGCTGCCGCGCGATTCAGGTGGACAGGCATAGCGGCAGACTTCCGGCGGAACAATGTTTTGTCAGCACAAGGCCGGATACTGTGCTTGTCAGCTGTTTTAAGAAGGCCGAAACAAGAGATTCCCTGATACTAAGACTGTTCAATATTTCAGGCAGGAAGGTTCAGGCAAGGGTGAGGTTTCACAGGAATATTGAAAGTGCGTACCTCGTGAACCTTAACGAAGAGAGAGAGGGGAAACTGATAGTAAGAGACGGAACGCTATCTTTTCCCATGCCGGGGAAAAAGATTTGTACGATCGAATTGTCAAGGAGCAGCGAATGACACTGAGCATAGGAGTGGTGGGAGCCGGGGTGGTGAGTCAGTACCACATCGAGACCCTGTGTCAATGTGAGCAGGCAACCGTAGCGGCCGTGGCAGATCCCGCAGAGGAGGTCCGGAAGGAAACGGCTGCCCGCCACGGAATCGCCAGGACGTATGCGGACTACAGGGAGATGTTGGACGATGCGGGTATAGACGTAGTCTATGTTTGCGCCCCGAACTGGCTCCACCGCGAAATGGCCATGAATGCTCTTGCTCTCGGCAAGCACGTTATCTGTGAGAAGCCCCTCGCCATGAATGCCGCAGAAGCCGATGAGATGATCTCCGCTGCCCGAAAGATGAATAGAAAGCTCTTTGTCGCCGAAAATCATCGTTACCTGCCCGAGAACAGGAAGGCTACCGCGATTCTTCATGAAGGTGGCATCGGCAGGCCGTTCCTGTCTACCTCCTGTTTCATCGGTAACGAGTTCGAAAGGATGTCGGACAGAGAACACTGGAAGGGAACCAGGGAGAAATCGGGCGGCGGCGTGATTATTGATAACGGTCCTCATGTCTTCGACACCGTGATCAATTGGCTAGGCGAAGTGAAGTTTGTCAGCGCGACGGGGAAGCGGCTTCTGGTTCCAACCGACAACAAGGAGGAAGACACGGGGATTGTATTGTTGGAATTCGACAGCGGTGTCATCGCCGAGGTAACCCTCACCTTCTCCGCGAGGTATTGCGGCTTCCCTCAGGAGTATCGGGGGGCCGGGGTGAGGTGCGATGTATACGGCGAAAAGGGGGCGCTGCACCTGTCACTGGGTGACGACTTCCCGCTCGTCGTCGTGGATAAACACGGCCGCAGGGGTCTCCGGCGGACGGAGATGGAGCGTGAATACGGTCTCGATATGGACGAGCACTTCGTCGAATGCATCCGCCGGAACCGGGAACCTCTGGTCACCGCGTGGGACGGCAGGCAGGTGCTGGCGGTAATCGATGCTGCCTATGAATCCATTCGAACGGGAAGAAGGATCGAACTTGGTGCCGATTCAGGAGGCGGGGGCTGTGTTAACTGAAGAACAGTTTTGTTTCAACGCCTTTTGGTGGGAGAACCTGAACAGCGAGGGCGCTGTTCGTGAGGTGGTGGACGGCCTCGCTGCGATAGGGTATCGGGCCGTGGAATGGAAGGAGACGAGCTTCGAGGGGGGCGCGAAGCTGGCGGAGGGGTTTGAGTGGGCCGCCAGGGTATCTAGAGGTGCGGGACTTGATGTCTCCGATTTCGTCATCCTGCGGGACATATCCGATCCGGATCAGGACCTCTCATCGAATGTCGAGGATGTGAAGGATGCGATTCGGGCAGCAGCGGGAGCCGGCGTGGACAAGCTCAATATCGTCACCGGAGCCGCCCCTAAGGAAGCAGCATCCGGAGAGTGGTTTGTCCCTCCGGCCGACTGTGAAGCCCGGGGTTGGGAGACTCTGACCCGGTCGCTGGAGGAGCTTCTTGCCGTGGCTGAGAAAGAAAAGCTGCGGCTGGTGCTGGAGGCCTGTGTGGGGAACCTGGTGCACGACTACTTTTCCACGCTTGAGCTGTTCCGCCGGGTGGATAGTGACTACCTGTGCCTGACCTTGGATCCCTCTCACTATCTCCTGTATCGCAACGACCTGCCGTACGCCGTTTCACAACTCAAGAATAAGGTGAAACACGTCCATCTGAAAGACTCCGCTGGGCGACCGGGTGTATTCGGCAAGGACTTTCTTTTCCCGATCCTGGGGGAGGGGGCAATCGACTGGCTGAAGTTCTTTCGGGCTCTGGATGACACGGGATACGGGGGTTACCTCTCAGTAGAGTTCGAGAGCTTCAAGTATATGCACGAGGTACTGCACAACGATTACCTGAAGGCGGCTCGACTCAGCAAGGAATCACTCGACTGTCTCTTCACGGCCTACAAAGAGAGCATATCTCAGTGACGTACCTTTCCATGGTCCACCTTCCTGTTCTATCCTCCTGATCTTCTTAAGGAAGACTATGGTTAGTTACTCCCCAAGCCATCTATCAACACGTGTGGCAAGGCCCGTTTTTTTGGTCCAGCGTTAAGTCAGTTTAACAAGGCCATCT
>CAZMGM010000052.1:0-13639 GCA_964565865.1 uncultured Acidobacteriota bacterium
ATGTCCAGCGCCTTTTCGTCACCGCTGACCGCGTACCAGCGGGAGAAGGCCCGCAGGGGCAGGCCAATGTCGTAGAAGGACCGGGTGTCCGGCTCGGCTACGATCCGCTGCTTTTTGCTCCCCTTGTGGGCATCGACATGCCCCCACCACTCTCCCGAGCGGGCCAGGGCAGTGTAGTACCAAGCCCGGTCCTCATTGGTTTCAGCGACCCGGGCCAGACCATCGGACATGCGCCCCACTAGCTCCAGCCATTTGTTGTCGCCGTCCAATTTTTGCCACTCCAGCAGGGCTACCATCAGGCGAGCATGAGCCACGGGCCAGGATTGATCCACCTGGAAGGCGGATCTCCAGGGCCGGTTCTCGACGTTGAGCCACCACAGACCATCGTTTTCAATGGTTCCGACTACTGCTTCCATCATCTTGGCGTCCACTTCGGCATTGACCTTGCTGCCGCTCATGAGGCGCAGACCCGGCAATGCATGAATCGGCTTCTGCAAACAGGGCCCCCCCGTGCGCCAGCTCATATAAGGGGTCTGATGGTCCAGATGAGCTCCCTGACAGGTTTCGTAGAGGAACCTGGGGTCGGCCGAGTTGGTAAGAGCTCGCAGAGCCAGGGCACCTCGGCCAGCCAGGTCCAGGGTGTCCGGGACCTCGGCCTGGTATCGGGGAACAGTGGGGGCGGCCGGCTGATCTCCGTTAGACGAGCAGCTCGCGGCGATACCGGCCCCCATTGCAGTTACAGTCCCAGTCTTCACGAATTCACGCCGGTTCGGCAGCTTTGGTTCTTGCCTTTTCATGGAAGCCTCCATATGAGATTCAAGCTTGGGTTATCTATACTTCACCATGGACGAGCTAGGCAAGACCCAGGCCTACAGGCTTCGAAAAAAGACCCCTGTTCCTGCAGATGGATAGCAGCAACGCCCAGACCCAGAGCCAGGCCGGTGTTGATCAGCTAAACGCCGATCAAGCGAACAACCCGATGCTGAGGTGGAAGTACATCCCCAATATTGATGGTGTCAGCGTTGCCCTCGGTTCTGTGCTTTTATCAACAGGTCGTTGAGATTCGAAATCAGGTTATCTATACTTCAACCTCGGTAAGGTGTCCAAGGCCGAGCTCATCATGCTAACACCGAGCTAGAGGAGCACTTTTGTGGGATTTAAATACACCGTAGTTGCCGACACCCTGGCGTTCCTTGGATATGACCTCAACGAGAACACTGAGGAGATCCTGCAGGCGGTCAAGAATGCCGGTTACCAAGGGATTGATGTTGCCGGCGATCGGGAAGCAATCCAGGCAGTAGAGTTGCGCCGGATCGCCGATTCTCTGGAACTGGAGATTCCCGAGGTACTCGGCCGCTGGGCCTATTACCACTCGGGTGAAAACCGGGATCTGGCTGGAGGGGATGAGGAAGTCAGGAGCAGAGGCATCCAGTACGCCAAGGACTCCATCGAGCTTGCAGTGGAACTGGGGGCCCGGTACTTTGCGGTTTGCGCGGCCCAGCCGCCTATCCCCCAGATTCCTTATCCGGATATTTCCATCAAGACCCTGCGTGCCAATTTACTGGAGGCACTCAAGGAAATCTGCGGATATGCGGAGAAGCGGGGCATCGATATCCTTTTTGAGCCCTTGAACTGTTATGAGGCATACCCAGGGGTTCTGGCCACACTTTATGAGGCCACCAGACTGATTCAGGACCTGGGGTACGCTAACACTGGCATTCAACCCGACGTTTGTCACATGAATATCTCTGAGGGCTCCATTCCCGACGCCCTTCGTGAAGCCGGAGACCTGATTAAACACTTTCACATGAATGAAACCAACCGCTATAGCTTTGGTGCCGGACACGGAGACCACAGGGCGATTATCCGAACACTCAAAGAAATCGGCTTCAGCGGCTACATCGCTATCTATTTGCCCCTGCTTTCACAGGATGTCTGCCGCCTGGGGGGCTACATCACGTCCGCTTCGGTCTCCGCGGGTGAAATCGCAGACAGACCCAATCTGAATTTCTTCCTAGAGAATCAGATCCAATACTTGAAACGGCTCGAGAATCAGGTGGAGCTGCAGTGGACGACCTATGAAAAGGGCTCCAACTACGTGGCTTAGTAGGCCGCGGCGATCCAGGTAGCCGGGACCCGCTGAGCACGCACTCTGATGAATGCCACAATTCCCCCACAATAACTCTTGCAGGCTGGATGAGCGCCCGATGGAAAAAACAGCAAGAATTGTATAAGAGCTAGAGATGACAGCCATGAAAACTCGACTCGCTTGCCGATGGATGGGCGCGTTCCTTCTCTGCACGACAATCTCCCTGGGTGGCGGTCCCCCCGAAGAGGCGAAGGAAAATAACATCGGCTATATCTCTCCAACCATTCCCCAGGTAAAGTTCCCTCCCCTCCAGGGGGAGTGGCAGGAAGAGCTCGTGCCCGACACGCTCGATCTGGCCGAGCGCGCCAGGTTGTCGATCAACGCGCTCACCGAGTCGGCCGACCCGGAAGCGGGATATGAAATCTGGTGGCATGTGCTCCTTAACCGCAAGCCCCCCGTTATGATTCACGATTTCCATGATCTCAATGTCCAGTACAAATTCCAGGAAGCTCTTCCTTTGCTGCGATATGTGAGCGGCAGCGACCAGAACACACACGTGGACCAGGCCTGGGCAGAAAACCTTCTGCGCATGCAGGGTGAAGACGGCTTGATTTACATGCCCTTCGAAGGACGGCCCTGGGCCGGGTATCACGCCGACTGGCTGGAGCAAAAGGGACTGAAAGAGACACAGCTGGCCAGCGTGGTAGCTCAAGGCGGTTGGCTGGGCAACTTCGGCCTCTACTACCTTCTCAGTGGAGACGAAGTCTGGAGGCACAGAGTGGAGAAGCTGGTCGATGCGGTGGCCAAGCTGATGGTTTACAAAGACGACTACTGCTACTTTCCCCTCATGGCGGTCAACCCGGGGATGACGGTTCCCCAGGATGTGGGGATTGTCGACCCGGACTGCACCCGGGAAGCTAGTGGAGCTGCCGCAGGCTGGATCATCATGGGTCTGAGTCAGGCCTACCTGGCCACCGGCTACCAGCCAGCCCTCGATCTAGCCGGCAAGCTGGCCGTCTATATGACCCAGCATTCGGGTTGTTACGATTCAGAAGGTCGCTTCAAGGGGGTTCCCCATACTCATCTGCACACCCGGCCCATTTCCGGACTTCTGGAATATGCGATGGCCACCAAGAACCGGGCCTTGATCGAGTACTCAAAGAAGTCTTACGAATACGTCAGGGACTCGAGTGGCAGTGCCACCGTCGGATTTTTCCCCTCTACGCCGGGAGCCGGGCAGGATTACTCGGCCAAGACGGTGCAACAGGTGGCCAGGTACGGTGTAGAAGGCTGCACAGCGGCCGATGTGGTGGCGCTGGGCATTAAGCTTAGTCTCAGTGGTGCAGGGGATTACTGGGACGATGCCGATCGCTATCTGAGAAACCAGTTCGCCGAAATGCAGCTCTTGAAGGACGACTTTGTGAGCCGGGCGCTGCCTGAGGATGTCTATGAAACCTGGAACCGGCCCGAATTTGAGAGCACCGACCGCCCGGTGGAACGCAACATCGGGTCTGCCATGAGTCTGGCCTCACCCAACGACTTCGTGGGTCACCCGCTGTCCTGGCCGGACCGGCCCGACTCGGATCACTTGTTTCTCATGCACTGCTGTACTGGAAACCATGCCCGGGCTATCTGGTATGCCTGGCATCACATTCTCCACCATCGCGAGGGAACCTTGAAGGTCAATCTGCTGCTCAACCGGGTCTCTCCCTGGGCAGACGTGCATAGCTATATCCCTTATGAAGGACAGGTGGATGTAAAAGTGAAGAAGCCGGTAAATCTCCGGGTGCGCATTCCCGACTGGACAGAAACGGAAGAAACGGTCTGTAAGGTGAACGGGCAGGTGCGGGAGCTCGGGTGGGACGATCGCTATGCTCTGGTGGGGGACGTGAAGGCGGGAGATCTTGTGGCCCTAACTTTCCCCATTGAGGAGCGTAAGGTCAAAGAGAAGATGTGGGCAACCGACTTCACCATGATCATCAAAGGGAACAGTGTGGTGTTCATCGACCCTCCCGGAAAGTACTATCCCTTCTATCAGAGAGACCACTATCGGCAGAACCAGGTGCGATGGGTCAAACGCAGACAGTTCGTGGCCACCCAGCCTGCGATTGATTGGCCCTATTAGTGGGAGGGGGCCTCCCACACTTCCCAAGTCCAAAGCCCCATCGTGACAAACACCCTGGGCCAGCAGATACGGATTGGATACCAATCCGATTCATCGGTAAAATAGTGCACAGGCACCTCGTACCAGGGGGCCACCGAGCTATGGAAACAAAGTGGAAGAAATGGCGATTGCTGCTGCTTCCAGTGGCAACGCTGCTCATGCCCCGCCCTTTTGCACTCCTCCCGGACCTATCCGCTATAGCCCCCGTTCAACTCCCTGGACTGGGGGTGGCCTCACGGTCGGATCTCGAGCCAGTTCCCTTTCCCAACTTGAGCGCCATGGAAGAGAGTGTTCGCACTCAGCTCGAACATTTCCAGGACGAATTGAAGGCGTTGATTCAAGACCCGGGGGCAGCCGACAAACAACTGGCTGCGGCCTACGGACGGTTGGGCAAGCTGTATCAGACTTATGCTCTCCTGGAAGGGGCAGCGGCCTGTTACCGGAACGCACTGAAGCTGGCGCCCCGGGACTTGCGCTGGCCCTATTACCTGGCTCTTCTTTATGAGGCCGAAGGTGACCTACAGAAAGCGGGATCCCACTTCCAGAAGGTCCTGGAGCTGAACCCGTTCGATATGCCGGCTCTGCTTGGCACCGCCCGGTCTGAGCTGGACCGGGGTCGGGCCCTGGAGGCCCGCAAGTATTTCGAGCAGGCACTGGAGCTGGACCCTGCGTCAGCGGCGGCCCTGGTCGGGCTGGGTGAGATCGCTACTGATGTACGCGACTTTGACCAGGCCGTCGACCACTATGAGAAGGCGCTCGAGCTGCAACCCGACGCAACCAGCATCCACTATCCACTGGCAATGGCTTACCGCCAGCTGCGTAAAGTGGACAAGGCCCGTCTGCATCTGAGCAAGCGAGGAGAGGGTGCCGTCAAATTCAGCGATCCGCTGCTGAAGGATCTGGAAAGAGTAAAGACGGGGCGCTGGTATCAACGCCAGCAGGCCAACAGTTTCTTCGATGCTGGAAGATATGAGGAGGCCGCCCAGATCTTTCGCCAGATGGTGGACAAAGATCCAACCGATGCGGTTGTCCTCATGGACCTAGGCGCCGCCCTGGCCCAACTGGGTCAGATTGAAGAGGCACTCAAACAGTTTAATGAGGCCCTTCAATACTCGGACTCTAAGTCACGAATTCATTTCCACATGGCCACTTCTTTTACTCAGATGGGCTGGGAAAAGCAGGCCATCGAGCACTACCGGTCGGCAATCGAGACCGATCCAACCTTTCGGGAAGCTCACTTTCAGCTGGCCAATGTGCTGATGCGCCAGGAGCTGTTTGAGGAGGCCATCCCTCACTACCAGCGGGTGGTTGATTTGGATCCCGGCAACGCTTTTGCCCACTTCATGGGAGCCATGACTCTGATTCGCACCCGCCGCTGGAAGGAAGCGCGTATGGGACTGGAAAAAGGGCTGGCAGCCCTTCCAGATGATACGGACCTGGGCCATGCCCTGGCTCGGCTCATGGCGGCCTGTCCGGAGGCCGCCATCCGGGATGGCCGAAAGGCCCTGATACTTCTGCAAAAAGTGTTGGAGCAGGGTAAGAGTGCTGAATTCGAGCATATCGAAACCCTGGCCATGGCTTATGCCGAGATTGGGGAGTTCGGCCGAGCCGTCCAGGTGCAGCGGATGATGATCGCAGAAGTGACAAGGGGAAAACGGCTCGAGTTGGCCGAGCTGCTGCAGGACAACCTGGACCGTTATGAGCGCCGAGAAGCATGCCGGACGCCCTGGCGCGACGACGATCCGGTCTTTTATCTGGCCCCGATCCCCTTTACACACCTGGGTATACAGTGATCGCCACCAACCTGGCGAGACCGGGCTTGATTCTCCTCGGCTCCCTCATCGTGCCGGAGGTTGGGGAGGAGAAAGCCGGAGGCAGATTGACCTTTAACAGGGACATCGCTCCCATCATCTTCCAGAATTGCTCCCCCTGTCATCGGCCCGGTGGGGCGGGGCCGTTTGATCTGCTCAGCTACGCAGATGTGAGGAAACGGGGCAACTTCCTGGTGGCGGTCACGCAGAGTCGTTATATGCCTCCCTGGCAGCCCGAACCCGGCTTTGCCGAGTTCATCGGGGAACGGAGGCTCAGCGACAAACAGATTGAAATGCTCCGGCAGTGGGTGTCCGAGGCATCGGTGGAAGGGGATCCGGATCATCTTCCCCCGGTTCCGGACTGGCCGACCGGTTGGTTCTTGGGAAAGCCGGATCTGGAGGTCGTAATGCCCCGTCCCTACACGCTGGCCGCTGAATCCAGAACGGAAGGCACCGATATATTCCGCACGTTCGTGATCCCGATTCCTCTCGAGTCCACGCGCTATGTTCGGGCGCTGGAACTGCGTCCGGGCAACCCGAAGGTGGTCCATCACATAGTGGGAGGGCTTGACCCTACACCGCGATCTCGACAACGTGACGAACAGGATCCGGTGCCCGGCTTTGACGGAATGAGGTCCACCCAGGTGGCCCTCCCTCCCGGGGGTCATGTCCTGGTCTGGACGCCGGGTAAGGTTCCCAGGGAGAGCGCTGAGGGCATGAACTGGGGATTACGGGAAGGAACCGACCTGGTCCTGGAATTCCACATGCAGCCCTCCGGCAAATCGGAACTCGTCCAGCCCAGTGTGGGCCTCTATTTCAGCGACGAGGCACCGACAAGAACACCTTTCATACTCATTCTCGGCTCCATCACTATCGACATTCCAGCCGGCGCGAAAGCCCACTGGATCGAAGACAGCTATGTGCTACCCGTGGACGTCGATGCGCTGGGTCTGTATCCCCATGCCCACTTTCTTGGAAAGGAAATAGAGGTTTATGCTCTGCTTCCCGACGGAACACAGCGCTGGCTCATTTACATTCGGGATTGGGACTTCAACTGGCAGGACGACTACCTCTATTCAGAGCCGATCTCTTTACCCCGGGGAACCCGCGTCGTCCTGCGCTGCAGGTACGACAACTCGGTCGACAATAGGTACAATCCCAACGATCCGCCCCGGCGGGTCCTCTACGGACCTAACTCCTCAGACGAAATGGGTGAGGTGTGGATCCAGATGTTGACACAGAACAAGGCGGACCGCGTGAAGCTACAAGGCGACTACCGTCTCAAGCAACTCGACCTGAGCATTAGCGGCTTTCAGCAGGCCCTGCTCAGCAATCCCAATGATGCCCAGACCCATCAACAACTGGGTCAGGCCCTCTACGCGCAGGGAAAGATGGGGGACGCCATTGGGCACTATCGCCAGGTACTGCGCCTACAACCATCCAACGCAGAGTCACACGCCTACCTGGCCAACGCTCTCGTCCAACAGGGAAACCTCGAAGAGGCGATTCGCAATTATTCCCTCGCTCTAGACATCAAACCGAACTTTGTCGAGGCCCATTTGCACGCCGCTAACCTGTTGATGCGAAGGGGAGACTACACCGGTTCCGAGGGACACTATGCCAGGGTCATCGAACTGAATGCCAGCGACACCTTCGCGCGCTTCATGCGCGCGTTAGCGCTGGCCAGATTGGACCGCTATCAAGAGGCACGAACCCTATTGGAAGAGAGTCACCGGGCGTTCCCCGACGACATTGATGTCACCCATGCTCTGGCTCGTCTGCTGTCGGCTTCCCCAGACGGTGCTGTCCGCAACGGTCGCCTAGCCCTGAACCTGCTCCAGGCATTGTTCACCGCCTCCCAGGGAAACATTGCGTTCGAACACGTTGAGACCCTGGCAATGGCCCTGGCCGAGACCCGCCAGTTCGAGAGAGCCGTTGACGTACAGCAGGGCATGATCCAGGATCTCAGCCAGGCCGGGCGCCAGGATCTGGCGGGATTGTTACACGAGAATCTGGGTCGGTACCGGCAGAGACAGGCCTGCCGAAAACCCTGGCGAGACGATGACCCGGTCTTCTCGCCGCGCTTGGGAGAGCTCCTGCCCCCAAGCTCGTCAACGCAGGCTATCCCGACGCCTAGGAAGCCTACCGAACGCTAAAGCGTCAGTTCACCGTTGCCTCTGGTCTGCCTTTCCTACATTACTCGGGGTGTAGAAGAGGTCCGTCCTATAAAGGCATGCTGTGACTAGAACAGTGTTCTCTCCCAATCGTATACCAATTCCCATTCCTGGCCCATGGTCGTGGGATTGAGACCCACCGTTCCGGTTCTTCGCCTAAAAGCACAAAGATTACGGATACTCCTTGCGTTACCAGGGGTGATCTAACCTGGCATGACCCAAGAACAATGGGCGAGACTCCCTTTTCAGTGGTGCCTAGGCAGCGTAGGCCCGTCGCAACGACTTGTAAGGATGTTTTTGTTCATCGTACCGCCTTTCTGCTTTTGCTTGGTCACCACTTCAGGCGCACTCACGTTCACGCGGTCATCTCCTCAGAAGCGACAGCGTTCCGAATCATTTGCACCTGGAAAGCCTATTCAACTAGAGGCCTCACGATTGCAGGAATCGCAAGGACCAGGTTTGCGATAACTGTTGGCAGCAAGAACTACTTGTGGACAGAAAACCGAGAGCGGGAGCTATAGATTACGTTCTTGATTGTCAGAGCACACCGATGGAAATATGTTCCATCCCTTCGGCCGGCCTTCGGGCCTAGCCCTTCGGTCTTAGACGGCAAAAAAAAAGGGGCCGGTTTCATACCGGCCCCTTCCACATTGCCCTGCTCATGCTCGGCGACCCACAGGGCCACCGACACCACTCAGAAGCGGATCCTCACACGAATCTGAATGATCCTGCCAAGAGCAGCGTTTCTATACTTCCCAAACGCGTCAGCGTCATTGAGGTTGTACGCAGGTGAATAGAACTGCGCCCGGTTGAACACGTTGAACATCTCGGCCCCAATTTCAAAACGCCATCGTTCCGAGAACCGGACGTCCTTGAGAATCGAGAAATTCTCCGTGGCGTACCCAAACTTTCGAGTATCCGGAAGCTGGAAGGTATCACCAAAGCTGATCGCTCGGTTTTCAGCTGAAAATGCGTCGATGTTCAGCGTGTTTTTATTCGAGCCGTTGGGATCGTATCCATAGTGCTTGATCCCCTTGTCGTAGGCTGAACCCGTCCTGTTGACACGGGCCAAACGGATCGGGTCACCCGACATATAGTTGTGCCATCCCATCACGCGCCAGTCCCCGACAAAGAAGTTCTTGGCACCGGACGCGTCACCAGCAAATTTTTGCCCCCGCCCGAAGGGAAGTTGCCAGCTCCACGTAAAGGCGAGATTGTGGGTGCGGTCAAAAGGAGCTAGGGTGCGCACGTTGGCGCCTCCATACCCCTCGTGCTGCACACCTGCCGCGCCGAAAACGCCGTAGCCGCTACCCGTAGTAATGTTCTTCGAGAGCGTATACGCCAGGAGAAAGCTCACCCCCTGACCAAATCGTTTCTGGGCAGCGATGTTGGCGGCGTGGTACGAGGTCATCCCACCGTGGGCACCTCTCAGGAGCACCCCAGAGTATTGGGGATAGGGACGCAATGCCTGCCCCACGCTCCCAGTGAACCCCGTGTAAGGGGTGGCCACTCCTGTAGCCTGTCCTTCGGTCGAAGCGAGCGATGCATCGAGGGTTGGCCCTAGCGAGGAAAAATACTCGGGCGGAATCTCGTTCTGCTGCCAGTTTACACGGTAGTGCCGGCCCAGCTTGCCCACATAATCGAGCTTAAACACCGTGTTCCAGCCAACTTCCCTCTCAAAGCCAGCACCCAGGTTGATACTGCTGTGCCACTTATTGTCCTGGGGATGATTCCATTCCACACCTGCACCAAGCGACTGGGCAGGATCGAGCGAGGGAAGAGCCAACACTTCATCAATAGCGCTTGTTGGAACCCCGTCGTTCCAGTTAAAGGCAGGAGTTACTCCTCCATCCAGGGTATCTTTTCCTGGCCTGGCCTGCCACCCCAAATTCATGGCGTTTCCACCACCCTGCAACTCTGCGCCGGGGTTGGCATATGTCACTCCCACGTACGCCCGGACAACAGTCCTATCATCCAGGGCATAGGCTAATCCCAAGCGTGGTCCAAGAGCGCTCCAGTCTCGATCATACAGCCTGGTTCGGCCATTGCGGCCGGCACCCGGACCGTTAAAGGTTAAGGCTCCCAATCGTCCACCCGC
The DNA here is from genome assembly GCA_964565865.1 of uncultured Acidobacteriota bacterium. Lineage (GTDB taxonomy): Bacteria > Acidobacteriota > UBA6911 > RPQK01 > CBDAPI01 > CBDAPI01. The sequence continues at coordinate 10,337 of CAZMGM010000052.1, forward strand.
ACCCGGGTTGGGGATATCCGGAGAGAAGCCACCATGCCGATGGTGGCTTTCGCCAAAGGGTGTCCACCAGTTATAGCGAAGCCCATAGTTCACAGTTAGTTTCGGCGATACACGCCAGCTATCCTGGGCATAAACCGCCCAGACGCGATTATTGGTTCTGCTGTTGCCAGCAGAATACATGAAGAAATTGTTAACTTCACCCAGCAGGTAACTGGCCCAGCCTCGGCCGGTCAGCGCAATGTCAGCGAAGGGCTCGGCGGCTCCGCCTGACCCCTGCACCTGGCCCCCGGCCAGTCCTGTGGTAATGTCGCTGAAAGTAAAATTGCCATTGGTAAAGATCTGGATATTCCGCCCCACGGCGGCGTATCTCATCTGGGCACCGAATTTGTAGTTATGGCTTCCCTTGCTCCAGGACAGATCGGTATAGACCGGAAACGTCCATTCGGGCATGAAGAGGTTCAGGAAGAGGAAACCAAAACTGGAATGGCCCTCGGCTGCAACCCAGGGAGTATCGGGCGTTACAGTACCGTTAAGTCCTGAATCCTTGCCGAAGGTGTTGCCCGGTTTTCCAATATACCTTGGCACTCCCTGCCCTGCAAAGCGGACGCTCAGGAGCACGTTGGGCTTGATCGTGAAATAGTTCGCAAACCGGTAGCGGTATTGGTCACCGAGCACCAGGTGATTGGTATTGATCCGCTGGTCAAACGAAGCATTCCCAGGCCAGATGACATCTTTTCGATGCTGGTCCATCCCGAAGGAAAACTTCCAGTTATCGCTCATCTCGTGATCGGTCTTGATGGTGACTTTGTCGATATCCTGCTCGCCCTTGTCCAGTTGACCAATGTGGTTGTTCGCGAGAGTCGTTTCTGTGGGTAAGGGATATCCGCCCTGAAATGCTAGTGAAATGGGGCTGAGTCGCCCGGCCGGAATGACGTTCCCAGGAAATGGATCCCGGATGAAACCGCCTGCACCGTCCGACCTGGTCGTCAACGGATCGTAGATCGTACCCTGGTAAATGGTCCTTCCTAGAAGGTCGGTCCCCAACACTGTATCCGTCAGATACTCACTGAAATCTCCACCGCGCATTTTCGAAGTAGGCACAGTGGTAGTCTGCCCGCCGGCAGTCCTGCGCTCCCGGTATCCGGTATAGCTGGCCAGGAAGAAATGCTTGTCCTTGGCGAACGGCCCGCTTATGACAGCCCCGAACTCGCTTTGCCGGTGGGGATTGACTGAGGAAGCAAAAAACTGCTTGGCGTCCAGAACATCGTTTCGGAAATACTCAAAAAAGCTGCCGTGGATCTGGTTGGTCCCCGACTTCATGACCATCTCCACGCTGGAACCTAGATTCCATCCATGCTCCGCGCCCACGTTGGCAACCGTTCGGAATTCGCTGATGGTTTCGGGAATCAGTCCCGAGTCTTCCCGCATGCCGAAGTTGTTGGCAGGGCTCGCGAACATGCCGTCGATGTTCATGCTAACTACACCCACGACTCCGTGGATGTAGCCCCTGTCGGTTGTGTCCGTTTCCTTTCCGTATGGATCGTAAGAGAAGCCCGGCAGGGTCCGTGTATACGACAGGCTGTGCCGCCCCCCCTGGTTGACTGCCATGGGCAGCTCTTCGATTTCCTCCACAACCCTGGTAGTCCCTGCACTGGAAGATTGACTGTCGATGGCCAGGGCTCCCCCTTCCACCGTCACAGTGTCTACCAATTCCCCGATGGGCAGGGTGATGTTCAAGACCGAGGTCTCTGAAGATACGACGCGCACTCCCACCTGCTCAACCGTCTTAAAGCCGGCCAGGCTGGCCGTCACGGTATAGGTTCCAATCGACAGGCTCTGGAAAGTGTAATCCCCAGCATCCCCGCTCACTGACGAGGCCGCGACACCCGTGTCAGCATTCAAGGCCGTTAGTTCAACCCCCGGGATCACGCCACCCGTTTCATCGGATACGGTCCCACGGACTTGCCCCACGTAATCCTGGCCAATGAGAGGCAGGCAACAAAGCGTAAGGATTAGACTCAATACTAATTGCTTCTTCATGGTTGTTCCTCGTTCTCTGAACAAAATAAACCTTTTTTGAACCCGGCCAGCATACCAGAAGTTTCCCAACTTCGCATGGCTAATTTCAAAAATGCGGAATATCTAAAACTAATTCGAGGTGGGATTAAGCAATTCTCGTGCCCAATCTCCCCCTCGAGAAGACATCATAACCCCTAATTCCCTGTTTCACAGGAAGATATGAAAGATAGGGGTCCTGGTAATGCCCCGCAGGATAACCCTTGAGATTCATAACCTTGGATAAAATAGGGAGAGTTCCTCCAAGATTTTGGATTACTCGTACATAATCCACCTTAAACCAGTCATGAACAAGCAGCCTTAAAGCAAGAATGCTCCACTGCTCAAATACTTCTCCATATTCATCCGGGGTATTTTGCTTCCCATTTAAGTGCCTGTTACACTTTCTTCGAAAAGGGGAATTCTCATTCCAGCGGTTGGTCCTCTGAACCACCAGGGCGGTAAATAATGGTCCCACGAAGGTTGATATGGCTGGGAACTTTCGCTTTCGTGTGGGCTTGGACCGAGGCACCCCAGGCGGTAGCCGGACCAGGCCTCCTGACGGTTGTGTCCCCACTCGCAATGACCGCCGAGACGCTAGAAGAGAGTAGGACCGAGCCACAAGAACACAAGCCCCCTGTGCTGCAGGCCCTGCCCGAGTTTTCCTTTACCGATCATCTCTCTCAACCGTTTGGCACGCATCAACTCCTGGGAAAAGCTTGGATCGCGAACTTCATTCTGACCCGCGGCAGCTCAGCTGCATCTCAAACTTCCGGTCTGGCAGACCTTCAGAGAGAACTGAAGAGGCGGCCGGGCTGGGGCGAAATCCGTCTCGTCACGTTCACTCTCGACCCCGAACACGACACGCCGGAGGTCTTGCAGAAGTATGCAACTGAGACGGGAGCAGGCGGGAGGCGATGGAGATTCCTGACCGGCTCGCGTGAACAGCTATGGCAACTTAGCGAACAGGGCTTTCGGTTATCGGTCGAGGGGGATGCGGGCGATCCAGACACGATCACCCACAGCCGGAAACTCATGCTGGTCGATCCTCAGGGGCACGTCCGTGGATTCTATGACGGAGAGTCAGAGGAACAACGAGCAGCCCTGAAACGCGATGTCTTGACCACTCTTCAAGAGAGTTTTTTGTGGCAGGAATTCCCGTGGCTGGAAAGGCGTCAACAGGCCCAGCAGGCAGCCGCCGATCAAATAAACGTCGTCCACGACTTCTCCTTCACCGACCGCGTGAAG
>CAZMGM010000053.1:0-10802 GCA_964565865.1 uncultured Acidobacteriota bacterium
CTCTCCTATCAGCAGACTATCTCGTCTGAACAATATGATGAGAATGCACACCTAGTGGATGTGACTTCCAGATGTATGCTTACCCCGACTTTCCCGATCACATCTATGTTGAGCTGACCAATATCTGCAACGCGCGGTGTACCATCTGCGCAACCCCCGGGATGAAACGTCCACGGCAGATCATGCCCTTTCCCTTGTTTCAACAGATCGTGGATGAGTGCAGCAGCCGCAAGAACACCAAGATTCTGCCCTTTCTTCATGGGGAATCTCTGCTGGTTCCCGGCGTTCTGGACTACTTTCGATACATTCGCAAGGCGGCTCCACTGACCCGTTTGAATTTGACCTCCAACGGCTCCAGGCTGACCGCGGAGATGACGGAACAGATCCTCGAGGAAGACCTAGTCGACAGCCTCATCTTTTCCATCGATGGGGGAAACAAGGAGACCTTTGAGAAGATTCGGCTCAATCTGAGTTACGATGAAGTGCGGAGCAACATACTGCACTTTATTCGCCGGCGCAGCGAACTGGGTAAGAGATTGCCCAGAGTCATGATTGCGATGGTAGCGGTGGAAGAAAATCGACATACCAGGCGCCAGCTGTTAGAAGCCTGGAAAGAGGCTGACGAAGTGCGCTTCTCCGTGTACTTCAACTGGGCCGGGAAACTGGCCAACTTCGAACGGATATCGAACAAGATCAACTATTGTGAGAGGCTACAGCACTACATAACGATCCTGTCCGATGGGCGGGTTGCCATGTGCTGCTTCGACTCGGAGGCCGAATATACGGTGGGAGACCTCAACACTCAGAGCATACATGAGGTCTGGCACTCAGAGGAGTTCAACCGGAGGCGCAGGCAACTCTTTGACCGGGACTTCAATAACCTGACCATCTGTGCCCAGTGCGACTATGTGAATCATCCCGCCTGGGTGACCCCGCTGGCTCGGATGCGCCCGTATCTGGCCAGGAAATTTCCGCAGTTGGTGGGCGCGGCCGAGCGATTCTACAAGTCGTGGCTGTTGTGCAAGCCGTCGGGACAGCAAGGGATGAGAGGACGCAACGGGCATGCAGCCGATAATGCAGTCAAGAACTGAGCTTGAATTCCCGTGGGAGACTCCGCAGAGCGGAGACCGGGGTAAGATTCTGCTGCTCTATCCGGTCACCGGGATGGACCTGGCGGGTGTGAACGTCGGTTTGCCCCTGGCCTGCCTCTACCTGGGGACAGTCCTGGAAAAAGTGGGCTACCGGGTCCAGATTGTGGACGAGCGCTTGACTAACCGATTCGGCCAGGAAGTGGCCGAGTCGATTCTCAGGGAACGCCCCGTTCTTGTCGGGGTTTCTTCCATGACCGGGATGCAGATCCGGGGGGGATTGGAGGGCGCCCGGGCGGTGCGTTCCGTCGACCCGTCCGTGCCCGTGGTCTGGGGAGGAGTTCATCCCTCTCTATGCCCTGACTCGACACTTAAGAATGAGCTCTGTGACATTGTCGTAGTGGGAGAGGGTGAGATCACTCTGGTTGAGCTGGCGGACTGTCTTGCGTCGGGTGGAGATATGGCTCAGGTGCACGGGATCGGATTCGAGCGGGAGGGGAAGATCCACTTTACCCCGGGCCGTACCATGATTGAAGAACTGGATCGTATTCCACGCCCGGACTACGGTCTGGTCGACATGCAGCACTACTTTACGACGGCTCCGACTACCTTGGAGCGACAGCTGCAGGTTGTTACCAGTCGGGGCTGTCCCTATGACTGCGAGTTTTGCTACAACCTCAAGTTCAACGAGAGACGTTTTCGCTACCACTCTGCCGGGCGGACCGTTTCTGACATTGCCCACCTGGTTGGGGAATTTGGCGTTCGAGCCATCTTCGTGGAGGATGACTATTTCTTTGGCAACCCTCGCAGAGTAGAGGAGATCTGCAACCTGCTCCTCAAGGAGAACCTGGATCTTCTGATCCAGGTTCCCTGTCGGATTGACTATCTGGATCGACAGCAGCCGGAGATGATCGACAAACTCTATCGCGCCGGGTTCAAAGAACTGTGGATTGGAATCGAGTCGGGCTCGGAGAAAAGACTCAAGGAGATCATGAAGCGCAATACACTGGACCAGGTCAGGGCCGTGAATCAGCTGCTGGCCCGATCTGAAGTCTATGCCAAATTTGGTTTTATGGCTGGCTTTCCAAACGAGGAACGTTGGGAGACACTGGAGACTGTCGACTTCATGTTCGAACTGGCTGCCCACAATCCTAATGCAGGGCTGGCTCCGGTAGCGATCTATACGCCCTATCCCGGAACGACTCTCTACGATAAGGCCAGGTTTGTTTACGGGATGGAGCCCCCCGACTCTTTGGAGGGCTGGAGCCGTTTTCACTTTGCTCACAATAACAATCCCTTTCTGAGTGATCGCCAGAAGAAGTTCATCAGCAAGGTGAACGTGATGAGCCGCTTCTTCGAGAGGAAGGCCTTTGAACGATTCAGCCAGAACCGTTTCAAGCCCCTGCTCATGTTTCTCTTCGACCTTTATTACCGATATCTTCGAGTGAGGCTGCACTGGAGGTTCTTCAGTTTGATGCCGGAGATCCCTCTCATTCGCCTTCTAGAAAAGGTCTACCTGAAGATTGCCCACCGCTCCCAGGTATCCAGAATGGCTTCCTAGTTCTCGGCGTTCGCTGGGGCTCGCACTGTTCCAAGTTCCGCGTTCCCCATTCCGAGTCAACAGTCAATGGTCAACGACAGCAAGGTATGCTGTAAGAACACCTTTCAACGGCGAGCCTGCGCTGTGTCGTTCTTCGTTGCTGGAATGTGGAAACTGGAATCGGATAGCATACGGTATTCAAATGGCAGAGATGGAATCCGATCAGCTTCATTTGATGAAACGGGCTGTGGGCAGGGAGGCCGCGTCCTACGTTCAATCGGGGACCGTTATCGGACTGGGTAGCGGTTCCACCGCCCTCCAGGCCATCGTCACCGTTGGGCGGCGTCTTGCGACGGGCGATCTTCGCGATGTCCACGGAGTTGCCACCTCATACCAGACCGCAGCTGATGCACAGGAAGCCGGAATCCCGCTTCTTGACATCTATCAGATCCGGGAGATCGACCTCACAATTGATGGAGCCGATGAAGTCTCACCGGGGAGGTGTCTGATCAAGGGAGGCGGGGCCGCCCACGTAGTGGAGAAGATAGTGGCTGCCCTTGCGGACAGGTTTATTGCTATCGTTGATGTGACGAAAACCAGTAAAAAGACCGGCTCCCTTGCTCCGGTTCCGGTTGCCGTTCTCCCACAGGCCTACACGTTGGTCTCGAAACAGCTGGGAGGGCTGGGGGGGCGGTCTGAGGTCCGCATGGCGAACAGAAAACTAGGGCCCGTGATAACGGATAACGGCGATATGGTCATTGACGTCTGGTTTGATGACATAGCGGACCCCGCACAGCTCGAGAGACAAATCAATCTGATTCCTGGAGTCGTCGACAACGGACTGTTTGTCGATATGGCCGATCTTGTTCTGGTTGGAGACCTTAAGAACGGAGAGCCGGTGGTCTACGAGTACGAGAACTGATTGCCTGGGCTCCTGTCAGTCCGGGAGACTGCCTCTGTGGGCTTCCAGGTCTCCTGAGCCCTGAGGCTGGTTGATGGCAAAGATCAACTCGCGAAGCCGGCTGAAGAATTTCTGGTTGAAGGCGAAGACCAGCCGAGGGGGATTTTCGATCTAGGGTTCATCCCGCTCTTCCGGAAAAGGAGAACACCTCTCAATTGAACCCTCCACCACGATGTCTCCAAAGTCCAGGTTGAGATGTTCAATAAATGCCCGATCTGCTCTCTCTGGGCAGGGACTCTGACGTTATAGCTGTAGTCGGGGCATCGCTCTTTACCTTTTTTGGATACAAGAGGGGCTGTTCACTTGCTCGTTACACCTTCCTACTTTGCCTAAGGTTGACTCAACAATTAAAGGACATACGGGAGCATTGTGAGCCGCCGCTAATTTGCGGATGGATCTGGAAAGGACTTACGTTGAGTCCAGCAGCTCACCACGGCCTGCTGGGGTATACAATACGGATCGTGCCGGCTAACCTGACACCACAGTACAGGGAAGCAGAGCAACTCCTGCGCCAGGCCAGGAGTGCACAGGACAAGGCCGCCGCCCTGGAGGAGATGCTCAGAGTCATTCCCAAACACAAGGGTACGGAGAAGCTGCAGGCAGATCTGAAAAAACGCCTCTCCAAGTTGACGAAGAAGGCAACCGCTGCCAGCCCTCGAAGCGGTTATCGCCCCTTCCATCAGATCGACCGCGAAGGAACCGGCAGAGTCGTCGTGTGCGGTCCTCCGAACTCTGGAAAGTCGGAACTCGTGGATCGCCTGACGACAGCGCGGCCTGAGGTAGCCGACTATGGCTTCACGACACGACGGCCCCTGTCCGGAATGATGGAGTTCGAAGATATCCAGGTCCAGTTGATCGACACCCCGCCTCTGGATCCGGTAACCCTGGAGAGCTGGATGCTCCAGTTGATCAAGCAGTCCGACGTAGTTCTGCTGGTGTTCGATGTCAACGATCTGGAACTGCTGGAGCAGACGGATTTCATCCTCAGCCTCTTCTCAGACAAGGGCGTGCTTTCAGCCGGCGGCCCCAGACTGGTGGTTTTGACCAGCAAGATGGACGTTCCGGGAGCTGATGAGAGTCTGGAGGTCTGGGAGGACCTGTTTTCAGAACAGATCCACCACCAGCCTTTCACTAGCCGGAATCCAGCCGTGGTGGAAAAATTGCGGAGGAAGCTGTTTCGATGTCTGGATGTAGTCAGGTTCTACACCAAGCGCCCCGGCCATTCTGTAGAGCCCGGTTCCGAGCCCTTCCTGCTTAAGAAGGGAGCCACCGTGATCGAGGCAGCCGGATGTGTACACAAGGATTTTGCCCGTAACTTCCGATTTGCCCGGATCTGGAGGTCGCAGAACCGGGAAGGGCAGATGATCGATCAACATGAGGAAGTGAAGGACGGAGATCTGCTGGAGATTCATACTTTTTAGAGCTCGGCTCCGGGTTCCAGAAGGGAAAGAACATAACGGTGAGGCGTAAGACCATCGTTAACGGCCGGCTTACGCCACGCCGACCCGTTTTCGGCTCCCAACCTCGGAATCTGGACCAGGAATTAGAATGCTGTACTTTACAACCAGGACTCCAGAGATTCTTCTGTGGCTGGGTGTGGTCATCCTGGCGGTCGCAATCGTTTTCTATACACTGGCGGGATCGACCGAACCGCGAGCAGTGCTGGGCTCGGACCCCGGCTGGCGCGTCACGCCCACAGGAGTCGCCCCTACCCGCTAGTTCCAGTTCACTGATCGTTGATCACTGTATTCTCAGCGTACGCCAGCAGCAGTTCGACGGTCAGCTGGTCAAGCTCTTCGTATGCCAGCCGCCGTGGGTCCCGCTCGAGCAGAACTACGGAGGCTCCGTCCCTCACTTCCTGTCATAAAAGGGGTCGGGATTGCCCCAACCCCTCCTACTTCGGGCGTCTTTTCACCGATAGCTCAATTGCGCTATCTCGAAAGACTCCCGGTATTCCTGCGTCGCGCCGCTCTCCGGCAACGAAAATCCATCCCGAATTCACGACGTGGACTTCTCGGACAGCACACCGATCACCCGATCCAACACTTCAAAAGTGGACGCGTACTCGTTCTTTGTGTCAGCGGGGTGCCGCTCTGTGCTTCTGACTTCCCACAGGTTGGCGTCGATATCCGGAAAGAATGCATCGCCCTCGATGGTGGCATGGACGGTGGTCAGGTAGATGCGGTCCACATGAGGAAGAGCCTGTTGGAAGAGGGCGGAGCCTCCTCCAATGAAAGGCTGTTCATCTTCTGAAGCCAATGCCAGGGCCTGCGCAAGGGAGTCTGCTGTCTTGACACCGGCGGGACGGTAGTCCACTTTCCGGGTGAGCACAACCATGAATCGACCAGGCAATGGCCGACCAATTGATTCAAACGTCCGACGTCCCACAATCAGATGATGTCCCATCGTCAGTTGCCGGAAGCGCCTGAGATCTGAGGAAAGGCTCCAGGGCAGCTGGTTATTCTGCCCGATCACACCATTCTCAGAAACGGCCGCGATCAGTGAGACCATTGACTACACGGCAATTGGAGCTCTGATGTGGGGGTGAGGAGCGTAACTAATCAGGCTGAAATCTTCGAACTGGAAGTCGAAGATCGATTTCACGTCTGGATTCAAGAGCATGTGCGGGAGCTCTCTGGGCTGGCGGTCCAGCTGCTCTCGAGCCTGGTCGAGATGGTTGGAATAGAGATGTGCGTCTCCCAGAGTGTGAACAAACTCGCCAGGTTTGAGTCCACACACTTGAGCCACCATCATCGTCAGGAGTGAGTAGGATGCTATGTTAAAGGGGACACCGAGGAATACATCGGCACTGCGCTGGTAAAGCTGGCAGGAGAGTCTGCCCCGGCTGACGTAAAACTGAAAAAGCGTATGACAGGGGGGCAGCACCATTTTTTCCACATCGGCTGGGTTCCAGGCGCTGACAATGAGGCGGCGGGACTCCGGATTGGTGATGATTTGGTGTATGACGCGGGAGATCTGATCGACGCTCTTGCCATCCGGTGTCGGCCAGGAGCGCCACTGATATCCGTAAACTGGACCCAGTTCACCGTTTTCGTCCGCCCAGTCATCCCAGATTCGAACCCCCTTCTCATTCAGGCTCCGAATGTTGGTTTTGCCCTGCAGAAACCACAGCAGCTCGTGGACAATTGATTTCAGATGCAGCTTCTTGGTCGTGAGCAGAGGAAACCCGGCCTCCAGATCAAAACGCATCTGGTGTCCAAAGATGCTTTTTGTTCCCGTTCCGGTTCGATCTTCTTGCTCCGTTCCGCTCTGGAGAATCTTCTCCAGCAACTGCAGGTAGACTCGCACGCTGCGCCTCTCTTTTCGTGGGTGCTTTCTCAGCCCGGAAGAAATGCCCTATAAATGAAGAATACCATACACCCCCTGCGGCCCGATTGGGGTGCTCCAGGGCCCCAATCGGGCTATCAGCGACGTTCAGTTTGATCAACAATTTGTTTAGCGGGAGAGTACCCTGCTCTGGCCGCCCGGGCGATGAGTGGCTAGTCTTCGACTGTCTTCCTTAGGCGGAGCCGGAATAGGCCTAGGTTGTAGAGAAGGTCAAGCGATTTGTCACCCAGAGCCAGGGCAGTTTCAAAGGCCAGCTCGGCGTCCGGACGCGGGGATAGATGGCCGAGGCTGAGACCCAATTGGAGATAAGCCTGAGCAGACGGTTGTCGGGCAACGACCCACTGCCATTCTACGCCGGGTCGCCACCGCCACAAGGATTGACATTGACTTGCCCGGAAAAGACACGGTCCCTATAGCTTGCTCCGTGTGTCCGGTTAGCGTCAACTGGACCAGGATACCGCACGAACTGGAACCCCCGGGGGCTCTTGTCCCGGAGAGATCCAGATTCTTTAGCCTTTCTCCTAGGGGCATGCTCGAGGCCGCAAGGCATCCGTCAGAGAATAGTCTCGCTAGTCTTTATTCGATTGAAGTAGACGCCAAACCTCTTTGAACTCATCCCCGTCTAACCATCCTGGGACCTGCTCGGTGTTGGCGAGGGCGCGGACGGTGCTCACGAAAGCCTGGCCGAAGCGGAGCAGATAGAGGTAGTCGAAGTCATCACCAGCTTCATCATCGGGGCGATGATAGTACTTCATGGTTTCGTCGTCCATGGTCCGAAATCCGGGGCTGAATGTGAGTGCCGGAATGCCTTTTCGTGCAAACGGAAGATTGTCAGATCGATAGAAGAGATCTTTGTTCTCGGCAGGCTCCGGGACGGCTTCCAAGTTGAAGGGCGAACAGGCTGCTTCGATCAGACTCCGGGCCGAGGTCCTCGACAGTCCGAAGACGGTCACAACCTCGGTGTCGCTGAACCCGGCTCCATCCGTATTCAATACAAAGACGTGTTGTTCCAGGGGCATAGTTGGATGGTTCACGTAGTAGGAGCTGCCCAGCAGGCCCTGTTCCTCACCGGTCGCGGCGATGAAAACAACAGATCTCCGTGGTGCCTGTAGCGACAAGGCTCTGGCTGCGGCTAGAAGAGCCACCACACCCATCCCGTTGTCGCGGGCACCGTTGAATATAGAGTCCTCGCGGGTTGCTCCCGGAAGATCGGGGCCCTTTCCTAAATGATCGTAGTGGGCTGTGACCACCACGTACTCATCGCGTAGCTCCGGGTCGGTTCCTTCGATCACTCCGATCACATTGGAGGTGTCCTGGGCCTCTTCTTCGAACGGGGGGACATTCACCTTCAGAGTTGTCCACTCCGGTGACTCCTCCGAAGAGTTCAGGACCAGTGAGTGGAACAATCCGTCCCGGTTGGACTCGAGGTCTTGCTTGAGTACGATTCGAGGGCCGGCCAGGTACTTCGAAAAACGTCGCCACCGGTTGCGGGACATAAGTTCCAGGATCCCGACAGCACCCCGTTGGGATGCGAGAGATCGCTTCAAGCTCGACCAGGAGCGTCTGCGCCTGCCTCGCTGCAAAGCCGACATCGGGGCCGGCGCTCCGAATTCGACAACTACGAGCTTGTCCTTCACGTCCAGATCTGCATAATCGTCAATTCCGAGTTCCAAGTCGACCAGACCATGCCCGGCAAAAACTACAGGGACTTCCAGGTGCGCTTTTCCCGCGAGCAGCAGGAAATCCACGCCCAGGGACAGTTGCTCACTGCCCGTTTCGATGATCCCTTCGGAAGGTGGAGTCTGGAGAAAGAGAGGAACGGGCTGAAAGAATCCCGCCAACCCCGGCGGCTTCCGAAGGCCCCAGAACCTGAAGTGTTCGGCCACATACCTGGCTGCTACCCGGTTGCCCGGCGTCCCCGTGCGTCGTCCTTCTAGTTCATCTGATGCGAGAAAGCGAAGATGGGCGCCCAGTTCTTCCAAGGTGAAGCTGCCTTCCGGAAGGGCCGGCGTGTTGGGACCGTGCAAAGCTCCTAGGCAGGGTGTATGTAGTATTAGAAGCAGCAATAGTATTCTCATCGATTCCCTTTTCAGAATTTCTGAGCGACAAACAAGCGAAACCTAACACTAACAGCCCGTATTTGGACTCCTCCTGTCAAGGGTCCTGGTCGAATTCTTCGACTTCAGGTGGTGTTGGCCCTGGTAACAACTCTCATACCGGAAGAGAAGCTGACTGGCAGTCTCGCTGCAGGTACACAATTCTATCTGATCCCCTTATTCTCCTTAAGGGTCCCTGGCAGGAAACATCGACTTCTTACCATGGAATGCTAGCGGCTTAGGATTGGAACGTGCCGCCAGCGGTGTGTTTGGAAGTGAGCACTGGCCGTTGGTTTCCTCTATCAGCCCGTGCGACCGCTACCGTTGGCTTCTCAAGCCTTCCAAGTTGACAGCTGTTGCCGTACAAAGTTACATTTCACACAATATGAGCAGGTCCAGACGAAAGACTGTTTCCGCCGACTCTGTAAGAATGTCCGGGGCGTTTCCTTCTTCCCGGAAGATTCATGTAGAAGGGAAACTGAACGACGACGTCCGGGTTCCCTTTCGGGAAGTCCGATTGACGGATGGCAATGTCTTCCTTCTCTACGACACCTCTGGACCCTACTCAGATGAGAAGCAGAAGACGGTACTTCTGAATGGCCTCCCTCCTGTGCGGGGTCCCTGGATCGCCGCGCGCCGGGACACTGAATTGCTGGGGAACTATACGTCTGAGTTCAGCCAGCGTCGCAACCGGGACACCGGGCTGAAGTCCATTCGCTTCCCCCACCTTCCCTGTCCCAGGCGAGCCAGCTTTGGAGCCAACGTGACCCAGTTGCACTACGCTCGCCAGGGGATGGTGACTCCAGAGATGGAATTCGTTGCCTTGAGAGAGAATTTGGCCCGGGAGAGGAAGCGCTCTGAAAACGATGGTGCAGGAGAGGAGAAGGCCCACCGGGGAGAGGCTCTGGGAGCCTCGATTCCACATGAGGTGACCCCGGAGTTCGTGCGCCGGGAAGTAGCTGCAGGGCGGGCAATTATTCCGGCTAACATCAATCATCCGGAACTGGAGCCGATGATCATCGGAAGAAACTTTCTGGTCAAGATCAACGCCAACATTGGCAACTCAGCCGTCGTGTCTTCGATCGAAGAAGAAGTCGAAAAGATGATCTGGGCGATTCACTGGGGTTCGGACACGGTGATGGATCTGTCGACCGGGGATCATATTCACGAAACTCGCGAGTGGATTGTTCGTAATTCGCCTGTGCCGATTGGAACAGTACCGATTTACCAGGCGCTGGAAAAGGTGGACGGCATTGCCGAAGACCTCAGCTGGGAGATCTTCCGGGATACTCTGGTCGAGCAGGCGGAACAGGGAGTCGATTACTTTACGATCCATGCCGGTGTCCGGCTTCCCTATGTGCCGTTGACTGCAGACCGGGTCACCGGGATTGTGTCCCGAGGGGGTTCTATTATGGCCAGGTGGTGTTTGTCCCACCACCAGGAAAATTTTCTCTACACGCACTTCGAAGAGATCTGCGAGATCATGAAGGCTTACGACATTTCGTTTAGCCTCGGGGACGGCCTGCGGCCGGGATCTATTGCCGATGCCAACGACGCAGCCCAGTTCGCTGAACTGGATACACTGGGGGAACTCACTCGGATCGCCTGGGAGCATGACGTTCAAACGATGATCGAGGGCCCGGGCCACGTACCGATGCAGCTCATCAAAGAGAACATGGAGCGGCAGCTCGAGGTTTGCCGAGAGGCTCCCTTCTACACCCTGGGGCCGCTCACGACTGATATCGCACCCGGGTACGACCACATAACTT
>CAZMGM010000054.1:0-10251 GCA_964565865.1 uncultured Acidobacteriota bacterium
ATCTGAGTAGGTGATAGAAAAATTACCGGAGAGGCCAGAGTATTGTGAAAACAAGGGATGTGTGGGTTTCTGGTAGCTGGATAAGAAGTTGATCGTCCCGTTTGTGCAACAATTTGGCGGGATCAATCGTAGATTCTCGGTGATTGACATGTCTCGGCCCTGACGCTTAAACTTTGCCGTGATGAAGGATTCAGTCTTTCCTCTGATCGACTCTCAGCCATCCTTCCTTCCTCCGATTCTCTGCCTCTTACTGGGTACGACTCTCTTGCTGGGCCAGGATGGAAGTACAGGTCAGGACTGGCCCCATTACGGAGGCTCCTATCAGTTTTGGCGTTATAGTGAATTGGACCAGATCAAACGAGCCAACATCAAAAAGCTGGCTCCTGTCTGGGCATTTCAAACCGGTAAGGAAGACGGGGGACTGCAGGCGACCCCGATCGTGATCGACGGGATCATGTACCTATCGTCTTCCTGGAATCGTGTCTTCGCCATTAACGCAGCGACAGGCCGGGAAATCTGGCACTACTATTACGAGAATCCACGCCAGATTGGGGTCATCTACAGCCCCTATAACCGTGGCGTGGCGGTCTCCCGTGGCCGTGTTTTCATGGGAACCCTGGACAACCATGTGGTCGCCCTTGACCAGAAGACAGGTCGTGAGCTGTGGAAGGTCAACGTTGAGGACGTACGTCAGTGTGGGTGCAACATCACCGGTGCACCGCTGGTCGTGCGGGATAAGGTCATCGTCGGTGTCACGGGAGGAGATTCAGCCCATCGCGGCTACTTGAGTGCCTTCGATGCAATGACGGGACGAATGGTCTGGCGTTTCTACACCATCCCTGGACCTGGTGAGAAGGGGCACGAAACCTGGGAGGGAGACAGTTGGAAGTATGGGGGTGGAGCCACCTGGATGACGGGCTCCTATGATCCCGACCTCGACCTGGTCTATTGGGGAGTAGGCAATCCAGCAGCCGATTTCTATGGCGGCGCACGCCGGGGGGATAACCTGTACACGGACTGTGTGGTGGCTTTGAATCCGGACACCGGAGAACTCAAGTGGTACTTTCAGCAAGTGCCCCATGATGTGTGGGATTTTGATGCTGCCTACGAGTCGGTGCTGTTGGATCTGGTAGTGGAGGGCAGGAAGCGGAAGCTTCTGCTCAATACCAACAAAGGAGGCTACACTTTCGTCGTGGACCGCACCGACGGAAGCTTCGTATCGGCCTGGCCGGTCGCAATCAATATCAACTGGATCACCGGTGTGGACGAGGCTGGCCGGCTGGTCGGCCGCAATGAGCCCATAGTCGGTGAACCTACCTTCCTTTGTCCCAGCATCGGAGGTGGAAGACAGTGGAATCAGGGGACATATTCACCCCGCACCGGCTGGTACTACACGACTGGTATTGAATGGTGCCAGGAGGTGGTCGCCAGAGAAGAGGAACCGGTTGAAGGGCTCAACTTCTTCGGAGGATCCTTCCAGATAAAGCCACCCCCCAAGGGAGAGCCCTATGGGCATCTGGACGCCTATAATCCGGTGACCGGAGAAAAACACTGGAGTTACCGTTCGAAGTATCCTCTTCTGGCCTCGCTGCTGGCAACTGCGGGTGACGTTGTCTTTACTGGAGACGCCGAAGGGTATTTCTTTGCCCTGGATGCGAAAACAGGTGACAAGGTCTGGAGTTTTCAAACCGGGTCTGGCCACCGTGGTTCGGCCATCAGCTACGCAGTCAATGGAAGGCAGTACATCGCGACGCCTTCCGGCTGGGGATCGGCCGTAGCTGGACTCTTCCCCGCACTCTGGCCCGAATCGGAAGACTTTCGGGCCGGTTCAACCCTGTTTGTTTTCGCGCTCCCGGAGGAGAAGTGATCTGGCTTTCTCTGTTATTACTTCAAGCGGTCGGCACTCAGGAAGTGCTCGAGCGGGGAGCGGTTGTTTTTGCCCAGAGCTGCGCCACCGGCTATTGTCACGGGGCCGCCGGAGCAGCAGGGAGTGCACCTACGCTCAGAGGCCGGAGTCTTGACTTCAATCATGTCTCCAAGGCCATTCGTGACGGTATCCCGCAATCAGCCATGCCAGGCTGGGAGGATCTTCTCTTAGAAGGGGACCTTTCAGCTGTGATCGCCTATGTCATGAGCCTTGAGCATGCCGACGAGAGTGGTTTCCCGGAAATCCCAATGCCTCCCGGTGTGGGCCCCGCAGCCTACGTGGATTTTTCCGGACCGGCGCTGGCCAGGCGGGGCCGTGACTTATTCTTTGACGCGACCCGAGGGATACAATGCTCTACTTGCCACTCAGCTGGTGGAAGGGGTATTGCCGTGGGTCCGGACCTGAGCGGCCCGACTGTTGCGGATCAAGATCGCTTTCTGTCCCTGGTTCGGGCTTCCCACTCCCGGCATGTACTTACCGCTACCTTGAAAGACAAATGTATTTTTCCTGCGCTGCAGTTTGAGCAGAACGAGGGTTGGATCAAGCTTTATGACTTGACTTCAGCCCCTCCCGTTCTGCGAACCTTTGCGGCATCAACCATCGTCTCACTTGTGAACGCTCAGGGTTGGTCCCACAAATCGGTCACCCGGGATTACGAGGCCGAGGAACTCAAAGCGATTGTCGAATTCCTGAAGTGGCTTGGTTCCCAAGAATAGCTGACACGGCTGGAATGCCACTCTAAGACAGGCATTGTGGGGTCATCGTGCGCTTTTATATTCCAGCAGAGTCCTGTTTGCCGCTGGCAGCCCTCCGCAAAACTTCAACGGGCCGGAAAATAGCACAGATTGGCCGGACGGATTCCATCCGCGAGTCACCTCAACGCGCGATCGAAGTTGAAAACGTAGGTTCTCCCGTCGTAAACTCCCCTCTGAGATTCCGAAACGGTCCATGGTGTACAATTTGATACTCCAGGGCTTGGCCTTTCGAAGGCCGATGATCGATATTTTGATGGGAAGCGCATTTTGAACATCCTTTTGTACAGTCCGGATAACGGCGTGACCCGTAACTTCATGCCTCATCTGTGGATGTTTCTGCTCAAATCTCTGACTCCTCCTGAACACGAGGTCTTTCTTATCGACGGTAACGCTCAACCAATGAGCGAGGAGGACCTGGCAGACTTCATCCGCGAGAACAAGATCGAACTCGTGGGTATCGGCGCCATGACCCGGATGGCCGCCCGGGCCTACCGGGCAGCGGATGCGATGCGCCACGCCGGGGCCAAGGTCGTGTTTGGCGGACCCCATGTCACGGAAGTCCCAGACGAGCCACTCGGAGGAACCGATGAGCCCCGGCACGCCGACGCCGTCGCCCTGGGGGAAGCGGATGCAACCTGGCCACGGATCGTTGCCGACGCGGCCCGGGGAGAACTGCGGGAAAAATACGAGCCCGTCGACGCGTCCGGACAGGAAGTCAAACCGTCCCTCACCGACTACCCGGTTATCCCCTGGGAAGACATCAACCTGGACCAGTTCAACCTGGTCAGTCACATTCCGAAACCGGCGCGATATGTCCTGAACCGTCTGGGAATGAACTGGAAGAGCCTGCACATAGTACCGATCGAATCTGGAAGGGGATGCCCCTACGGGTGCGATTTTTGTACGGTGACTGGTTTCTTCGGGGACTCAATCCGGTATAGGACCGACGAGAGCGTCGTCGACGAGCTGCTTCGGCTTAAAGCGCGGGCACGGCGTGACCGTGGCAAATTAGCGGTATTCTTCATCGATGATAACTTCGCAATTAATGTCAAGAGGACGAAATCCCTGCTCCGCGAGATGATCGCTAGAGATGCCGTCCTCCCCTGGGTAGCCCAGATCAGCGCCAACCTGCTCAAGGACGAAGAACTCCTAGACCTGATCCTGGCCAGCGGTGGGAGGTGGATCTTCATCGGCATGGAGTCGATTGACACCAAAAACCTGGCTGGAGTGAACAAGAGCTTTAACAAGCCAGCCGAGTACCAGTCGGTGCTCGATCGCCTGGCGAAGCGTGGGGTTTATGCCATCACGTCGTTCATCTTCGGTATGGACGGCGATAGTCCGGGTGTCGCCAACAGGACCGTCAAACAGATTGAGACCTGGGCTCCCGGCCTGGCGGTCTACGGCCTGCTGACCCCGTATCCGGCCACGCCTCTCTATGATCGACTGGCCGAAGAAGGCCGTCTCACGCGTCCGCAGCATTGGCTGGATTTCCGTCCATTCCGAATGGCCTTCACTCCCAACGGGATCTCGATGGATCAGGCGGAGAAAGAAGTTCGTCGCGCCTGGCTCCGCTCATACTCTTCCGCCGCGATCACTGCATCGCTGCAGAAGATCCGGCATCGACCGTTCCCTGAGCGAGCCGTTATGTTCGCGGCAAAGCTTGCGTTTAGGGGCATCTACTTCCCGCAAATGAAGACCGTCCACTGGATCGCTCTGGTCGCACGGAACTCGTGGACGATTTGCTCGCTGATTTGGGAAGGCTTCCTCCTGCAATTCCGGCCTTCCCGACGCAGAAGCATGGCAGAGGCCACAAGCAGCTCTGCAGAGCGTTAGCAATCGGCTCAGAGGCACTCCGGGTGTTCTCTGCTGCTTGCTCTCTGCGCGCTTGGGCGCTTCTCGCGACCTCACCCCACAAGCCCCCTCCACAAAAACGTTATCTTATTCATTCAAGTGAATACCAAGTAAAATAGGAACACAGGACAGCGTGCAACCTGGGGTCCGGTGCCCCAGGAAGAGAAGGCTCATGGGTGAACTATTTGGGACAGACGGTATTCGCGGTCAGACCAACATCTACCCGATCGTACCGGAAGTCGCTTTGCAACTGGGCAAGGCGATCGCTTCCGTGTTCGACACCGGTGACGCCAGCCGAGGTTGTGCCCTGATCGGCAAGGACACCAGGCTTTCCGGGGATATGCTGGAAACAGCCCTGACCAGCGGGCTCATCTCGGCGGGCATGAACGTTTTTCTGGTAGGTCCGGTCCCAACTCCAGCTGTTGCCTATCTCACCCGGTGCATGAACGCAACTGTCGGGGTCATGTTAACTGCATCCCACAATTCTTTTGACGACAACGGGATCAAGATATTTGACAGCGGAGGTTTCAAGCTCCCTGACCAGGTCGAGGCGAGAATTGAACAATTGCTGATCGGAGAAACACTGGAAAGCGATCATATCCGAAGTGACCAACTGGGCAAGGCGCGACGTTTTGAGGATGCCTGCGGAAACTATGTCGAGTACGCGAAAACCACAATCGGTAATCAGAACTTGAGTGGACTGAAGGTTGTCCTTGACTGTGCCAATGGTGCCTCTTACGTGGTTGGTCCAGGGATCTTCAGTGCACTGGGCGTCGACGTGGTCGAGACGGCAGTGGAGCCCGATGGCTTCAACATCAATAATGAATGTGGAGCCCTTCATCCGGAAACCATCTCCAGATTGGTGCGACGACATGGAGCAGACCTGGGCATTGCCTTCGACGGAGACGCGGACCGCGTTGTTTTTTGCGACTCGGACGGGGAAGTAGTCGATGGGGATCGGATACTGGCTATGTGCGCCCTGGACTATAAGCGGCGGGATCGCCTGTCCCACGATACCCTGGTCGTAACCATCCTCACTAATCTGGGTCTTCACGAAGCCATGAAGGCCAACAAGATCCGAGTCGTAACAACGACTGTGGGCGACCGCTATGTCATCGAGAAGATGCGCTCCAACGGCTATAACCTTGGGGGTGAGAAGTCTGGCCACATCATATTCATGGATCACGCGACCACGGGCGATGGCATCATCAGTGCTCTCCAGGTTCTGAAGCTTCTGAAGGAAACCGGTAAGCCCTTGAGCGAGCTCTCCGCCTGCATGGATGAGTACCCGCAGAAGATGGTCAGCCTGAACGTGCGGGAGAAGCGCCCTCTCGGGGAGGTGCCCCGGCTTTCGGAGGCAGCTGACGAATGCCAGGCTGCTCTGGGTGATCAGGGGCGGATACTAATTCGATATTCTGGAACTGAGAAAAAGATCCGTCTTCTGATAGAAGCTCGAGAAGAAAAGCAGGTTCAAAAGTGGGCTGAGGATCTGGCCACTGTCATTCGCCAGGAGCTTGGTACATGATCAGCGTGCTTCTCCCCGCTGGCAGTCCGGAAACCTGTCACCCGATAACCAGTACGCGGAGCCTGGAGTCCTTTCCAGTAGCCAATATGCCACTCAGGGACTTCCTGGCCAGCCGGCTGGAAACGCAAGGACTCGAAGTAGGACAGGCGCCTCACCCAGGACCACTCTCGCTCTATCTGGTGGCGGATACCTGGTTGTCTGACGGATCCATTCGGCAGCTTTTCCAGACGCGCTCCCCCAGCGTGATCAAGGATACCAACGGTCACCCGCTGGCCTGGGTTGGCAAATCCACCAGTCCGCCGGAAGATGCAATCTCTCTAGAACTGGACGGTAATAGTTTTCGAATCCTCTTCCCCTGGGATCTCCTCAGGGTCAACGAGATGGCCGTCGAACAAACCCTCGGAAATGGTCTCTTAGGAAATGCTCCTCCCGGTACAGAGATCGATGGTCGCCTGAGAGTTGGTCACGGGACACGGCTGCTGCCCGGAGTCTATGTAGACGGCGACGTCATCATAGGGGAGCATTGCACGATCGGTCCCAATTGTTACCTTCGGGGGCGGACCTCAATCGGGGACGGTTGCAAAATTGGCCAGGCTGTCGAAATCAAGAACAGCGTCATCCTAGCGGGAACCACGATTGGCCATCTCAGCTACTGCGGTGATTCGATTGTCTGTGAGAACGTCAACTTTGGTGCCGGGACAATCACCGCCAACTTCCGTCACGACGGCCAGAACCATCAGTCGATGGTGCAGGGCAGATTGACCGATACCGGCCGGCGTAAATTTGGGTCTGTCGTCGGAGATGGCGTTCACACGGGAATCCATACCAGCATTTACCCGGGTCGTAAGCTTTGGCCGCAGGCCAGCACTAGACCGGGAGAGATTGTCCGTTATGACGTCCAGACCACCGACGGGGACCCGTCTCAGTATCCATAACTCCCCGGGGCATTGGCAGAGAGATAGCGGCCTTTATTGAGAAACTGACGACTCACGAACCTGACAGCGTGAAGAAGCCGGAATGCCGGAATAGCTTTCCTGGAAACCGATCGAAGTGGGGATCCTTGACTTCAGCGATGGACGCGATTTCCTGCAGTGACAGGTGGTACCAGTCAAAAAGGAACTGTACAGGTGGTCTTGTGGGTATCCTGGACGAGGAGGGCTTCGACGTAGTCCGGGGAGATGAAGTCATCTGACAAAACGCAGCTCGCTGTAAGAAATAGCAGGCATTGGAGTACACTCTTGAGCCGTGCTACATTCCTACGGACGTGCTAGCCCCCGGGCCCATCCGCAGTGAAGTAGGCTTCCAGGGAATTGAGTTGATCCACCAGGTCTTCAATGTGATGTTGCAGCAGGTTTCGAATGGAAGCCAACCCGATGAGATCATGATCAGCATCGACGATGGGTAGATGTCGGATGTGCATCCGGACCATGAGTTCGAGCGCGTCTCCACTTTCCATGTCGTCTCCGACTTGCTCGGGATCCGTTGTCATGACCGCAGACACCAGGGTTTGTATCGGATCCTTGTCCTCCGCCACAACATGCAGCATCACGTCTCGCTCGGAAAAGATCCCGACCAGCTGTTCGTCCTCCAGCACGGCGGCTGCTCCCACTCGAACCCTTCGCATGTCTCGAACTGCTTCAGCTACTGTGTGAGTGGCTGAGACAATGGGTGGAGGTACCTGGGCAAGCTTGATAACTTTCATTTGAAATTCCGGAAGACTCTTTGCCTTTGGATTCTATCATCACTTGGCCAGAGCCAGGCAGACGAGACGGGAGGACAATTCACCTCCAAGGTACTCGAGGAGCCTTTTAATCCTTGGCTGCTCATGCGGGAGGAGGCGAGTCTCCCTCTGATGGATTCGGAAACCTGGTTCGTTCTTTCCCGAACGACAGATAGCGCAGTTTCCGCAGCGCTTTGTCCTGGATCTGGCGGATCCGCTCCCGCGTCACGGAAAACCGCCGGCCAACCTCTTCGAGTGTACATTCGATGCCGTCGTCTATCCCGTAGCGCATTCGAAGAATCTGTTCTTCTCTGGGAGTGAGATTCTGCAGCATGGCAGAGGTCTGCTCTTTCAGATCGATCCCGATCGTCAATTCAGCCGGTGAGATGGCCAGCCGATCTTCCACCAGGCTCCCCAGGTGACTATCCTGGTCTTCTCCGATCGGTGTTTCCAGCGAAATCGTCTGTTGAGCAACCTTCAAAGCCTGTCGAACCTGGCCCAACGGAAGTCCAGTCTCGTGAGCCAGTTCTTCCAGAGTTGGATCACGCCCTCTCTGCTGCAGAAGAGCACGTGAGGTCTGGATGAGCTTATTGACCCGTTCCGTCATATGGACGGGTAGTCGGATCGTACGGGACTGGTCAGCAATTGCGCGCGTGATGGCTTGACGAATCCACCAGTGGGCATAGGTCGAGAACTTGTAGCCTCGTCGATAGTCGAATTTGTCGACTGCTCTCATCAGCCCGATGTTACCTTCTTGAATGAGATCTAGAAAAAGCACTCCCCGTCTGGCATATTTCTTTGCGATCGAGACCACCAGCCGCAGATTGGCTTCAACCAGCTCTTTCTTGGCGATGTCCTCCTCGAGTTCAAATCGCTTGATGGTCGCCAGGGTGCGTTTGATCTCCGCGGGGCTGGTCTGGATCTTCTCATCAATCTCCAGCATCTCCTGTTCGATCTGCTGGAGCCGTTTTTTCACCTGGTCTGCTTTCAAAATCGGCAAAGGAGAATTTTCCTGCTTAAGAAGCTTTTTTCGTTCCCGCTCGAGCGCCCAGACTCTGTCGACGGCAACACGAATCACACTCACCAGCGCTGCCTGAACCTGAGGTGTCAGACCAAGCAAGCGGATGTGGCGAGAGATAGGCATCCGGTAACAGGCCAGCTGAGCAAGCAGTTCCTTGTACTCGGGTGACCCCTGCTTGGCCTTGCGCAGCAGCAGTCGGGTTTTACTGGTCTTGGCATGCAGTTTCCGGACTTTGGCAATCCTCTCATGAGTCTCCGCAAGGCGGGTCGCCAGAACCTCGTCCGTCAGCTCATCCTTGCTGAAGCTGACCAGCTTTGTAATCTGAATTCTTCCGTCCTGTAGATCCCGATCATAATCTAGAATTCTGGCAATCGCGAGCGGGCTCCGGGAGACCGTTTTGAGAGCATTGATCTGGGCTTTTTCAATACGCTTGGCGAGCTCTATTTCAGCTTCACGGGTCAGGAGTGGAACCGTCCCCATCTCGCGCATGTATAGTCTGACGGGATCGTCTGTTTTTCCGGGATCTTCGAACTCTGGCTTTGACTTCTTGCCACCGTTCACATTTTTCTTTCGGGCTTTCCTCCGGCCCAGCTCAGGCTGCAGCTCACCGTCGCGCACATCAACCCCAGCAGCACCGAGTAGGAGGAAAATTTGGTCGAGATTGTTGGAGAGCAGATACTTCTCCGGAAGAGAGTGCTTCACTTCATCCCCGGAAAGATAGCCCTTTTCCTTACCGCGAATGATCAATTCTTCCAGGACATCGTATTCGTCTTGTCCGGACAAACCGCCTTCCCTTCCGTGTCAGGGGACACAGGCCCAAGTGGGAGGATATGAAAGAGCCCAGTGTAACCCAGAATCCGTGCCGAGGTCGCCTCAATTGGGCAAAAGGGTGCGGGTAAACCCGGCACCCCTTCACCAATTTCAGCAGCGCTGGCGATTACCAGCGGTTTCTTCCGCCGCCGCCGCCGCCGCCGCCGCGGCCGCCGCCGCCGCCGCCGCCACCATAGCCACCGCCAGATCTCTTTTCACGGGGCCTGGCCTCGTTCACAACCAGGGTTCTGCCCTCGAGGTCAGAATTGTTCAGCTTCTCAGCGGCTGCCTCGGCTTCCTCCTGGCTACTCATCTCGACAAAACCGAACCCTTTTGAGCGGCCGGTCATCCGGTCGGTGATCACCCGGGCCGACTCAACGGTCCCGTGTTCTGAGAAGAGATCCTCCAGTTCGTCCTCGGTAGTCGCGTACGGTAGTCCACCTACATATAGTTTATTGCTGTTCATGTTCTCCTCCAGAAGAACTCATTGGTCTTCCCTTCGCGATACCTTCCTCCGCAAAAACACGAGGGACAGGCACTTCACCGTGATCCTATACTCTTGAGTTTGGTTGGGGTTTTCTTCGCTATGGTGAGACAGTCCAGGTCTTCTGTTCGGTTTTCCAAGCTTCTTCAGGAGACCTC
>CAZMGM010000055.1:0-4466 GCA_964565865.1 uncultured Acidobacteriota bacterium
TAAGGGCAGGGTTATTGGATCCAAATTGGAACCAAATTACGGATTACTCTAAATTACCCTAAAACGAGTAATCCTGTAACTTACTGATACAAATCGTGTTCACTGGTTAAGCTGGGCGGTTTTGAACTCTAGAACGCATTGAGCAAGAATCTATCCTGGGAGATTCAACAGATGGATGCTTTCTCCCAACTGGCGAAAAACTACCTTGGGACGAGCCTTGAGAGTTGAGTTCATTAGTCTTGAACTCCTTCCCCCGGAGCGATTCCGATGGTCGAGACTCCGTGTGGGGCGTCGTAACTTGAGGGGGCGCGAAGCACAGGGTAAACTTAAGTAGTAAACCTGGGTTTTTGTGGTGCCCGGCCCATTTCCCATTTTTCGTGAGTGAACCATGCAGGTTTCACTGGTAGGCCTGCCTGGAGCAGGAGTCAAGACGGCCTTCTCGGCTATCACCGGCTTGAGCATCTCAGGAGAGGTGCGAGCACAGAGTTTTGGTGCCCACCGAATCTCAGTGTTGAAGGTTCCCGACCCGCGGCTGGAGTTCCTTGCGACCGTTGTCCAGCCCGCCAAAACGGTTCCCGTAGCAATCCAGATCATCGAGTTTCCCGGGCTTTTCGGAGAACATCCAGATGGGCGATCTCTGGCCAGGTGCAGAGAGGCTGACGCCCTGGCATTTGTCCTGCGCTCCTTTGAAAGTTCCACTCTTCCTCACAGTAGAGGCAGTGTGGATTCCGCACGTGACCTTCAAATCCTGGAGGAAGAGGTGCTTCTGGCCGATCTCGAAATCGTGGAAACGCGGCTGGTCAAATTGGAAACCGCTCGCCAGAAGCGAAAAGATCCGGACGAAGAGCAGGAGACCCAGGTTCTCAGCCACTGCCGAGAACGACTCGAGAGTGGTCGGCCGCTACGAGGAATGAAGTTCACGACCTGGGAGGACAGACGACTCCGAGGCTTCGGGTTTCTGAGCCGAAAACCTGCCCTAGTCCTTCTCAACATCGGGGAGGAACAGATTGAGCGCCAACAGTCTCTCTCGGAGCCATTTCTCGAGAACGGGTATTCGGCCCGCGCCATTTGTGCCGACATCGAGTCGGAGCTGGCTCGGCTCTCAGATTCGGACCGGCTAGAATTGATGAAGGATTTTGGAATCGAAGAGCTGGCAGCGCCAGTCGTAGTGCAGGCGATCTTTCAGGCACTCGACCTCGTCACCTTCTATACCTATCGGGGGGATGAATGCCGGGCCTGGACGATTTATCGGGGCCAGACGGCCATTGATGCCGCTGCCCGTGTGCATACGGACCTGGCCACCGGATTCATCAGGGCCGAGGTCATTGGCTTTGAGGACTTCCAGGTGTTGGGGGAACTCAAGAGCGCAAGGGCGGCAGGAAAGCTACGCCTGGAAGGTCGAGACTATCCGGTCAGGGATGGGGACCTTATTCAGATTCGCCACAGCGGATAGGTGTCGGGTTCTGGCATGGGCGCTCCATGAGCTCGCGCCCGTTAATGGTTTCTGGCTATCGGTTTCGTTTTTCTGGTTACTAAAACAAGCCTGGGATCCGAAGGTTAAAAGTTCATGCAGCTGGAATCCCATCAGTTGCGATCTGACTCCAGAAGGTTCTCGAGGATGTCCCTGGCTGCATTTCCTAGGAATCCAGTGCCAAGCCCTGAGGTCACCGAGGCCAGCATTCGCTCCAGGACCTGACGCAGCGCCGCTGCCCAGTCTGAAGTATCTACGTCCTGGATTCTCACCGTTCCTATGTTCAGAGCAATCGGTCCCAGGGTTGCCACCAGGCGGACACGGGTGGTGACCTCCTCAAGCAGAATATGGTCAATCTTGATGGAGGAATCTGCGTTGGCCATGCGGGCGGTCTTCAACCCTTGTCTTGCTTCGAGGTGTTCCAGAATGAGCTGATAGTTGAAACGTCCGCCTTTTTGTTCGACTTCGAGGTGGACGGGTCTGGCCCTGATTTCGTGGATTCGGCCCTGATTGGATAGAAAGCTCAGCAGGTCGACATGCAGGAAAAGATGGTCCACTTCCACGAAAGGACCTTCGCTGAAGCCCGGGGGGTTGGCCACTGTCAGACCTGAAACCTCAATTTCACCGCTGGAAAGGGTGACTCTAACTCTTTTCGTAGCTACTTCCACGCCCAGATAATCACTCCCCAGCCGGCTGATTTGGATTGCTGCAAGGGTGTTCAGCAAGCTGCCCCCTGACCAGACGAGGAGAAGCATCACTAGAAGGGCCACCAGACCCACGCCAAAAAGTCTCACCTCTGATTTACCTCCTGTCTGGCCCACCGCGTAACCATCTCCAGCAGATCCGGTCTTTCCAGCCGGTGGCACAACTGTTCGAACGCCGGTCTGGGGACTCCCTTCCATTTGATTTCGTCGATCGTCAAACCGAGCTCCACGTCAGTGCGCAGAGTTGCTAGGCGTCGGTAGAGCTGGACCGCTTCCCAGCCCTTATCCAGATTATGGATCAGGCGCCGGGCACCTCGCACCTGAATAACCAGTTCGTCGGCCCTCCTGGGAATGTGTTCCAGATGTTTGTAGTGCTGTAAGATGGTTGCAGCCGACTTCTTTCCCCAGCCTGGGATGCCCGGAATCCCATCGGTTCTGTCTCCCACCAGAGCCAGCCAGTCGGGAATCGATTCGGGATCAACCCCGTATTTGGATCGAACGCCGTCCTCGTCGAGCATGACTCTGTTTCTTCGATCAAAGCAGACTACTCTCTGCCCTGTGACACATTGTGCAAGGTCTTTATCGGGTGTGCAGATCAACAGCTGGGAGACCTCGGAGTCGACAGACCATCGGGCCGCCGCGGAGGCCAGAGCATCGTCCGCTTCGAACTCGATCATGGGCCAGTAGGATACGCCGATCGCCTGGGCGGCTTGTTCGACCAGCTCAAATTGGGCCAGGATCAGGGGATCTATCCCTTCTCCTGTCTTGTAGCCGTCAAAAAGGTCGTTGCGAAACGACTCAATCACGTGATCAAAGGCACAGGAAACGTGGGTCACTTCGCTCCCTTGAAGAAGGCCCAGAAGGGATCGCACAAAGGCAATAGTAGCGCCCACCTCATCGCCCCCGCCGGTGACACTGGAGGGTGCTCCGTAGAAGGCTCGAAACAGTTCGTATGTTCCATCGATCAGGTGTATCCGGATCATGGAGTCATTCTTTAATCTCAACAGCTTTCCCACAGTTGTGGAAAAAGGATTGTGGAATCCTCTCGACGTTTGCGGGACTGACACTTTTTTCGCTCATTCGTGTTGAATTCTAACCTGGTCGGATGTCCCGTTCCAGAATTCACCCGCTTGTTTCCCCCTGCGTCCGCAGCGTCCGCCGTCAGCGTGCCCGGCGCAGGCAATCATGCGTCTCAACGCGGGCAAGAATTTCAAGAGGTTGCAGCACCCGTTTGGACCTCACGCGCCAGTATATCAGTCTGCTGGAATGTACCTATGGAGGCTCCAGTCACTGCAGGTCCCGTTTCTTTGTGCCGGTGTCGTCGCATCCTCGAGCAACAAGGCTAGACAGCCCGAATCAGCGATCGCGAGTTCCAGAAACTCTCTCTGGAACTGAGCGAACCTGCGGGTTTCTTTTGGACAGACAATCTCGTTTCAAACGGGTCCTCTTTTCAGCATGTTTTCGCGGATCTCAGCAGGCTGAGCTCCTTGTTCCCGTAGCCGGATTCTTTGTGCACGCGACGATGACCATGACCGCCAGAAGAAACAGAAGAAAAAGAAATCGTAAAAGGTTCAGTTCGGGATCCCTGAGGGACAGTCAATCCCTCCCCGATTTGAAACTGGACTTCTGGGTCGACGATAGCCAAACAGACCCTCGACGACACTCGGGGTAATCGACTGATTCAGATAAGGGAAGGCGATGTTTCCAAGTGAACCGAGTAGTCGGGAGACTGGAGATCCGTTTTTTAGGACCCTCTACCACAGGCTGCTGAAACGTTTTATTATTCTTATTGTTGATCTGAATTCACCGACGAAAAGGAGTTCGACAAAATGCGTGGAAAAAGCCCGGTTCTCGCTCTGTTTTGTGCCATGGTTGTCCTTGGGCTCACAGTGGCGACAATCCCAGCCCAGGATGCCGATCTAATCGAGAAAGTGCAGAGAGCGCTGAAAGAAAGAGGATTCAACCCGGGTCCAATTGATGGAATCATGGGACCGAAAACGAGAAAAGCTCTTGGTGATTTTCAGATAAAGAATGACATCCAGGTCAGGGGCGAACTCGACCAGCAGACTCTGGATCGGCTAGGAATCAGGGGCAGTTCTCTGGTTAGAGTCGGTGCCGTCCTCAGAACAGCCAGCAACAAAGTAGTCGGTGCAGCCACAACTGCAGCGGGCGCAACAACCAGGGGAGCCAGGGCTACGGCTTCCGCTACCACTACGGGAGCCAGGGCGACAGCCAAAGGGGCAACCACCGGTGCCAGGGCGACCGCCACCGGTGGAAAGGCGACGGTCTCA
>CAZMGM010000055.1:4566-9768 GCA_964565865.1 uncultured Acidobacteriota bacterium
GGAGCCGCCAGGGGTGGGAAAGCCGTTGCTTCCGGAGCCACGAGGGGAGCCAGGGTGACCGCCACCGGTGGAAAGGCGACGGTCTCAGGAGCCGCCAGGGGTGGGAAAGCCGTTGCTTCCGGAGCCACGAGGGGAGCCAGGGCCGCCATAACTTGGCTGCCGGGAAAGAAAGGTGGAGATCTGGCCGATCGCGTCGAGGCCAGGCTGAAGAGGGATCTGAATCCTACCGCTGAAGACATCCGGGTAAGAACCGATGGAAACAATGTCTATCTGATATTTTCGGGCGGGACGCAGACTGAATGGAACCGTGCCGTCGCCACGGCCCGCAAAGTGGACGGAGTAAAGAACGTCTTTATCCGCCTGCCTGAGTAGGCGGAAACGGTCAGGACAGTGATGAAGAGGGTCGAAGAAAGCGTGTCTGGAGGACTAACCGACTACCTTGGTCTTATACATCTCCTCGATGGTCAGGCCGTCTTCGCGAACCTTCGAGATCAGCTGAGGAGGGCTGATGGGCCTGGCATGTGGTGCGTAGCTCAGGATTAGGCGGGAAGGATACTCCAGGGTGTCGCACTTCAGCGTGAGGAGAACGCTTCCGTCCGGTTCTGGAACCGCAGCCTTTCCCCAGCTCTCCAGGATCCACGGTGACACCTCCGGATCAAAGCAAATGACGACCTCGTTTTCACCGCTCTGGCGAAGAAATTGCTTCCGGTAACGCGCAACGTCAAGATCCTCTGGAGCGGGAAAGGATTCGGTTTCAAGCTCGACGGACAGGATCCGTTCGAATTTGAATGTTCTAATATCCGCACGCAGCTCGCAGTATCCCGTAAGATACCAGTAGCCAATACTCTTGGTTAGAAAGTACGGTCTTACAGTTCGTCGACGTGTCTGATTGCGCGTTAATGAGTAATAGTCGAGCCGTACTTTTCGTTTCGTCTCCACAGCTTCTCTGAGCGCTGAAAACTGCTCTGATACGGGAGCTGAAGTTCGTTCGAACACGATGGGATCACGGTTGGGGCTTTTCGGATCGAGGGACCCTTGAATGGCATCCCGAATCTTTCCCTTTAGAGAGGAAACGGTTTGCGGATCAACTTCTGGATCCAGTAGTTGGACGGCCATAAGCAAGGCAATCGCCTCAGGTCGCGTGAAGCGCAGCGGGCGGTTCAACATCTGGTCGAACTCGATAAAAACCCGGTTCTCATCAACGTAAATATCGACGTAATCGTCCGGTCGAAACGGGGGTTTTCCGATCAGCAGGATGAAATCTAGCTCCCTCAGGAGTTCCCGCGGTTTGAGAGTCACCTGGGCGGCGAGTTCATCCACTGTGACGCCCTGGTTCTGCGAAACGTAGCTCATGATGAACAGGATGCGGTTGATCCGATCGGTCACGTTCATATCAGGGCCTTGAGCGCCTTTCGCAAGTCGTCCTGGATCTGGGCCGGCTCGAGAACTCGAACGTCGGTCTTCTGGGAAAGAAGCCAGGAGACCAGGCCTTGTCGGTTCGAAACCCTCAACTGAAAAGTGTCCCCCGTCAGTTGTTCGGCCCCAGAGAGCTGGAGGCCGAGTTCGGGAACCCGGTGAGAAGACACTTGGATCTTTACATAAATCGGTTCATGGAAATCGTATTCCCAGGACTGCTGATTCTGGTAGTGCTGAAGAGCAAAGCGTTCCGGGATCTCGTAATCCGGAGTGCCCGGTCGTCTCGAATTCAGCTCCAGGTCCTGAATGCGGGTCACTACAAAGGAACGGATGTCGTTGCGCAGGTGATCCCACCCAATCAGTGTCCAGTTGCCCTTTCTGAAAATGAGTCCAAAAGGGTCAACTTGTCGTTCTGAAGTCTGTCCTGTCGTAAAGGCATGGTACCGAAATCGAACCCATTTCCGACGCTCCAGCGCATCCTGAATCCGGGGCAGCCAAGGACACCGGGTACCCTCTTCATTTCCGTCTTTTCGATAAGTGATCTTGATCCGGCTAGGAGCAGGATTGGAAGATCGCTGGAGGGAGATAATCTTATGTAGCGAAGTCTCCAGTTGATCACGATAAGGGAAGCTATTGTTTTCCAGTACCGCAGAGGCCGAGAGCATGAGCAGAGAGGACTCCTGGGGAGAGAAGTGAATCTCGGGGAGAAACAGGCGCTCCTTCTTGACGACGTAGCCTTCTTTCTGTGTCTCGGACCCGTTCTGGTAGTCGATGGGGATTCCGAGGGCGATCAATTCGGCCTTATCGCGCTCAAACTTGCGCTGATTAGATTCCTCCACTCCACGCGCATAGTCTTCAGGGAAGTGATTCTTGATTTCCTGCCAGGAAACCGGCTCCTGAGCGTTGAGCAAATACGTAATGAGATCGAGGAGTCTTTCTGTTCGATTCAACGAACTGTAAGTTTATGGGAATTGATGCTCTCAGGGCAACTGGACAGGAACTGCATTTCGAGTTGATTTTGAGATGGGATCCGATGCGCCCGATAGTAGGGCTTTCCGGAGGAAAGATAGCCCCTTCTGCACCACGACAAAAGCCTGCTCGGCCCCAAGGGAAACTTTCACCAGGGGCTGCAAGAATGATTAAATAGGCTTTGGCATGACGTTCGTGATCACCGAGCCCTGTATTGATGTAAAGGACACGGCCTGTGTGGACTCCTGCCCGGTGGACTGTATTCATCCCCGGGCCAACGAAGGAGAGTTCGAAAAGGCCAGCCAGCTGTATATTGATCCGGTCGAATGCATCGACTGCGGAGCCTGTGTTCCCGAGTGCCCAGTGGAGGCGATCTTTTCGGAAGATGAGGTTCCTGAGGAGTGGTTGCACTACACTAAGCTCAATGCAGACCACTTCGAGGAAAGCTGACCCGGCAACTTACCCGCAAAGACTCATCCGAAAGATGTCGGCGGGTTCAGAACGCCTCAATTCCCAGTCGAGCAGCTCGAAAACTGGATGCTGCCCAGGGTTTGAAGGGGGTCACCGTAAAAGGTGGATCCGACGAAAGCACCAGTGTACCGGTAAACCCGTCCCCGGCTTCTCCCAGAAAGATCTGGTTGACAAAGCAGGCCATCTGGGCACGGACTTCCATTACATTTTCCGTGGCTGCTACCCCGACGACGTTTACGTCCAGAAGAGTGTAAGCGACGGGGTTCTCCACTCCTGCCGTATTCACAACCACCACATCGGTGTTCAGTTCTGAAGCCAGCCCCGTCACGGTAGAGGCCATACCCACAGCTGGCCGTACATCTACATAGACGTTAGCGATCCCGGTTGCCGACGAGTTGGGCACGCCAGCCTCCGCAACAATCTCGGCGATTTAAGCCGAGTAGGTAAAGATCTAACTGCAGGTCAGGGTGCCATCAGACACGACCATGGCGTAACCTGACATTACGGGATCCGAAGTGCCGGCTGTTACAGCTCTCAATGGAGCTGTTCGCTACAGGTCTTCCCGGCCGAATAAACTGTATTTGGATGCCGTGGCGGTAGCCCCAGGCATCCATGGCTTGGACTGGTGAATTCACAAACATTGTCCACATAAATGGACTTGGGTGTCCCGGGAGAAATCACCCGATTCAAAGCCGCAGTCACTTTCCTGGACGGCAGGAATCGGTCGGCCAACAGCAGTGGACACTTTCTCGGATATTTCTCCACCACCGTCAAGATCCGACACCTTATGCCCATTTGACACTCAATGAATTCAGGATTTATAAATGAATATCTGGAGTATTTTTATTAAGGGGAAACAATGAATAAAGTTTTATTGGTTGCTGTTGTCTTGGTTCTTCCTGCGTTAAGTTATGCCGATTCCCATAAAAGTAAACCAAAACATAATGATATTGATCTTAAAAAAATAGAAATGGGTTATTGGAAGCAACAAGACTGCAAAAAAGTAAGTGAGGGTTCCGGTTTGTTTCTTGCTATCTCAGGTGGATTATTAGAAGAATCTCGTAAGTCAAGGGATCAAGGACAAGAAAAAAAAGCAGATGAACTTTTTGAAGCTGCTCTAAAGGTCTCTGAAATTGCACGAAATTTTGCTATAAATTTTGCAACATACTGCAAAAAATAGTTTGTCATTTCAAAGGGAAAAGAGAGATTGGCCCATGGGTCCACCATAAAAGCCATGCTCCAACGATCGTTTCGAGCGCTGGCCTAAAGCAACGACACCTGGGCTCTGCTGGCCAGCTTCTTGCGTCTACGGCTTCGTATGACCAGATCCCTCCTGGTCGTCGGTACAGTCAAGCGTCGGTAACGAAAAAGAATCCGAGTGGCCGCTAGCTCTCTCAGCCGCATCCGCAAGGCCAGCTGAGGGTTCCGCCCACCACCGTGGAAGGCATAGAGGACAAGCCGCGGTCCACGGACATCATCATCAGATCCGAGGGCCTGGTGAGAGGATCAACAACCACTACGCTGTTTGCACCGTCGATCTGGGTGTAGCTGGCAGTTGTATGACTTCCACCCGCCCAGATCAGACCGGGCACCGTACGCACTCAAGAATGAACAGAACAAGGGTTCTTGGCTTTATCTTGTATCTCCGGGATCCGACCTGTCGCCAATCGAGAAAAAATCCCTATCGGAAAAAATCACTCGTGCTCAACAATCCGGACTTTGAAAAGCACTCAGTGAAACTCAGCTTCATACAGAGCCCCGCCATTAAACCAACTGACTACAAGGCTAGGAGGGGAGCATCCCCGGACCGGGATGAAAGGGCCCCCGAGTGGCATCATGACGCTCGAAAAGCTGGCGGGCTCCCCAGCTCCGTTTCAAAAGCCCCATTCTGTCTCTCGGGAACCAACTTAATCATCGATTCCCCCCCATCAATTGTCAAGACCCTTCAACTCTTTTTTTTTCAATAACTTATGATCATAAATTTACACACAATTTGCACAATATTTCCACAGGTGTGTCAGCCAAAGTTGTGAAGATTCGGTAGCTCCCATGCGGTACGCCTACAAACCTGAGATCAGCCCTGACCCCGAAAAGGACTGGTTCAGGAAGACCTGGGATGGGAACCAAGAAGTTCTTTGTTATGAGGATGCGGATGTTCTCCAGCTCACCCACGTCATCGTCAATAACGCAGCCATCCAGACCTGGAAGCCTTTTCTCGAACTGGAAGAGCGCGATGTGTTCACATGCTTACCCAGGTCGAACCACTGTTGCAGGACTGAACTGCCTGATAAATGAATTGCATGCCTCGCAGCCCGTCATAAACAGTGGGAAAGTCATAGTCCTCGG
>CAZMGM010000056.1:0-9074 GCA_964565865.1 uncultured Acidobacteriota bacterium
AGTGTACTTTCATCCATCGGCTTTTTCAGTCTTTGCCTTTCCGGTGCTGATCTCATGATGTTCAGAACCCTTGAACCGAATGACCTCCTCTCTCCCCGGGGACCTCACCTCGCAAAACCTGCTCCAAAACGATACCGTATTCAAGAAAGGGAATTGGAACATGGAATATCGGGAACTGGGAAGCAGCGGGCTCAAAGTTTCGGTTCTCGGCCTGGGTGGGAATGTTTTCGGGCAACACGAAGGATTCAAACACTATGTCGACGAGGCTGACACAAAAGCGATCCTTGATCGAGCTCTCGACCTTGGGATCAACTTCATCGACACCGCCGACATGTATTCGAACGGTGTCTCGGAGACCTACCTTGGCAAGGCCCTCGCCGGCCGCCGTGAACGCTTCATTATTGCCAGCAAGGTAGGCTTGCCGGTCGGTGCAGGCCCCAACCAGCGAGGTCTCTCCAGAGGTCACATCATGGACAGCATCGAAGGCACGCTGCGCCGCCTGGACACAGATTATGTGGATCTCTACTATGCCCATCGACCGGATCCAAGCACTCCGATTGAAGAAACTCTGCGTTGTTTTGAAGATCTGGTTCACCAGGGCAAGGTGCGCTACATCGGCTGCTCCAATTTCTCTGGCTGGCAAATCGCTGTGGCACGCGGTGTCGCTAAGTACAGGGGTTACTCGCCATTCATTGTAAGCCAGTCCCACTACAATCTATTCGAGCGATCGCTCGAAACGGAGATTGCCCCCTGCTGTTCGGAGCACGGGATGTCGCTCGTTGCCTATTTCCCACTGGCGCAGGGTGTGCTGACGGGTAAATACCGACGCGGCAAAGCGATACCGCCGAACACAAGAGGTTGGGAGAACCCTGAACCCGGTTTTTCTCGTCACATGACGGATGCACACCTGGCTGCCATCGAGCGGCTCGATGCCTGGGCGAGCGCTCATGGTCACCTGGTGAGCGATCTGGCCATTGCCTGGGTAGCGGCGCAACCGCTGGTCTGTTCAGTTCTGACGGGTGTCACCAGCATTGATCAGCTCGACGCCAACGCCAGTGCCACGGACTGGAAGCTCACAGAGGACAAAGTCCGAGAAATTGAGAATTTGGTGGGTGGGGTGGCCAGGCTGAGGTAGCGGATCATGACTCCGCGGGCAAGTTTCAAGTAGCGGGCTTCCCGTGGGACTTTCACTGAGGGCTCCCTGAGCCAGACTGTGCCACCAGGTCACTCAGTTCCTCGGCACTCAATTCGCCTCGCCCAACAACTCTCTTGATGCTACCGTGCTCCATCACGGTGATGCGGTCGGCCACCGGGACAACATGATTCATGTTGTGGTCGATATAGAGGATGCCTATCTCCCGGCTCCTCGCTCGATCGATGGTCTCCATGACTTTTCGTGTCTCACGAACAGAGAGGGCGGCCACCGGCTCGTCCAGAATCAACAGGCGTGATTCAAAGTAGACGGCCCGGGCGATCGCCAGAGCCTGGCGTTCACCGCCGGACAGAGTCGCCGCAGGCTGATCTGCGGAAATGACGCTTTCCAGACCAAAGCTTTGAAGCTGCTCCAGGCAAACTCTTTTCATCGCATTCCGGTCGAGAACTCTCAAGCCGAGGAGCTTCTTCCCTCTTTCCTGGCCCAGAAAAAAATTTCTCCACAGACTCAACTGACCGATGATGGCTAGATCCTGGTAGACGGTCTCGATCCCCAGCTCCCGGGCCTGTTTTGGCGAAGAAAACCGGACCTGCCGGCCCGCCACTTTGAGCCTTCCCGAGGTCGGCCCCAGGTATCCGCTGATGATCTTCACGAGCGTGGACTTTCCGGCCCCGTTGTCTCCGACCAGTCCCACGACTTCTCCGCCCCTCAGGGAGAGGCTGATGTCGCGGAGCACCTCGACTTCCCCGAAGGACTTGGCAACCTTTTCAAGCTCGACAACGGGCCTTTTAGTGAGTTCTTCCTTCATCCGAATACTCGACAGTCCAGCGTGAATTGTCGCTACCCTTAGCCTCCGCGCAGTGCCTTCGCCTTGGCGTTCACCAACGCCGCCACCAGCAGGAGGGTTCCAATCAAGCCGGTATAGTATTCTCCCCGGGTCCCCACCAGCACCAGACCCGTCTTGAGTGAACCCAGCATCAAGGTTCCCAGCAGGGTACCAAGGACTGTGCCCCGAACGCCAAAGAGCGAAGTCCCACCCATGACCACAGCCACAATGGCCAGCAGATTGTAGTTTTCTCCGGAGTTGACTCCAGATGAGCCGAAATCGGCCAACTGGAGACATCCCGCCAGTCCGGCCAGACCGGAACAGAGCACGAAGTTGATCACCTTGACCGTCCGAACCGGGACACCCATGGCTCGCCCTACCTGCCCTCCCTGGTGGCCGGCCGCACGGGTCCAACTTCCGTACTGTGTCCGCCCCAGCACGAACCACAAAATGCCTCCAATCGCCAGCATCCACAGAAAAGGTGCACCCACGGGAATCCCAGGTACGTCGCCACCCATCAGACCGACCAGTGGTCCTTCGTTACCGAAGATTTGCACCGGAAAGCCGCCGGCCAGGATTCGATTCACACTGGTCACCACGAACAGCATCCCCAGGGTGACAATCAGGGAAGGGATATGAGCCAGTGTGCTCATCAAACCGTTCAGTAAACCCAGCAGGGACACGGCTATCAGGGCCACGCACAGAGCAGAGGATGTGGACCAGCCCAATCCCGTCATCAGAGTTCCCATGAGTATCGGTGCAAAGGCAAACGTCTGTGAAACCGAAAGGTCGAACTCCCCGCTGATCATGAGCAATGTCACGCCCAGAGCCACCATACCCAGCGAAGCCGACAGGGCGGCCAGGGCGCTGAGCTGACCGGAGGTTAGGAACTTGCCGTCCGATAGGATCTCAAACAGCAGCCACAGAGACATTAGACCGATCAGGGGGCCGACTTCCCGGTGTTGGCGCAACCCGGCGATGACTCTGGTAATGACTTTCACGTTAGCAATGGCGGCCAAGGTTAGTGCTTACCCCAGGAGCCCTTTTTTGAAAAGCTTTTCCACCTCAAGTACGTTGGACCGGTCAATCAGGAATACCCCGGTATCCACAGAAGGCGGGTCGCTGAGCCCGTGTTTCAGTTTGAGATAGAGAGCAACGACAGCGTAGTAGCCCTGCAAGTAGGGCTGCTGGCTCAGAGTCAGAGTGAGGGAACCGTCCTTGAGGCTCTGGATGATGATGGCATCCAGGTTCCAGCTCAGGATCGGGATGTCGAGGCCGGCGTCCGTCTTGGCCCTGGCGGCAGCCGATCCGACCAGAGAGTCCCAGCACACGATTCCCCGGACCTCGGGGTGGGCCGCCAAATAGACCTTGATAAGTTGGAAGTTTTGCGCCGGATCCAGTCCCACGGGAAAAACCTCGATCTCCTCCCGGGCCCAACCAGCCTCGGAAAACACTCTCAGATAGGCGTTCTGAATGACCAGGTGCTCCGGAGTATCGGGAAGCCCGTTAAAGAGAACCACAGAATCATTGTGTTTCAAGAACTTGAGAAAGGCCTCTCCGCTCTTGCGAGC
This sequence comes from uncultured Acidobacteriota bacterium, assembly GCA_964565865.1. Classification (GTDB taxonomy): domain Bacteria; phylum Acidobacteriota; class UBA6911; order RPQK01; family CBDAPI01; genus CBDAPI01. The sequence goes on from CAZMGM010000056.1 coordinate 3,551, forward strand.
AGCTTGAAACTTGTCCAGACCGACGGCCGTGCGCGACAACCGTACAATCCTCGGGTCTGCGGAATCTAGACCCTTGAAGTTATTGAAGAACTGAACCGCAATCCCCTGGTCCAGAGCGTGGGCCGTGATCTCTTCAAACTCCCTTCCCCGGTAGTCTACGGCGATACCATCAGGACCTCCGGAAATCACCGTCCTGATCATCTCGTTGACATTGGCCAGGCTGAACTCTTCAGGGGCGGTGTAAGTTAACTGGATGCCAGCCAGAGCTTCGGCCGCCGCCGAAGCGCCCCTTTGCATCTGATCCCAGAAGGGGTTGTTGAGAACCGCCCCAATAAAGCTGATGTGGAGGTCTTCCCCGTTCCCGTTCACTTTGCCAGGCTCGTCCCCCGAGCAAGCGGCGGCCAGTGCAGCAGCCGAAGGCACCGTCAGTCCTCCGATCAGAAGATTCCTCCGCGTCACTCCGTCTTTGCCCTGTTTTTTGACAGTTCTCCAACCACGTCCCGTGCCCTTTTCCTTCTCCATATCTGCCGTAAACATGACGTCAGTTCTTTGAGCAGTCAAGTCCTAAAACGGTGGCCTGACGGCCTACTGTTCTGTTGTTGACGGTTGACCTAGAACGTGGAACCTGAGCTAGGGAACCCAGAGGGGGGCGCCTCGGCGGTGCTTCACTCACGTGCCAGGGCGACGCGGCTGCCTTCCCGCAACCGAAGGTGCCGCACCGCACCTTTTCGCAGGACCGCTAAATCGCCTCTCGTCAGCTCAACTTCGAACTCACCTATGGACAGATGGCCGATGCCGGAGAGCATCAACCAGTACTCATTGACGGAAGCGAGTACCTTCTGAAGCAGCGGCGCGTCCTCGGAGACGACTCGAAGCTCACTCAGAGGGCATCGAGGGTCCGGCGCAGAGAAAGCACCAAGATTCTGTGAGCCTTCCACAACGAAGCCCTTTTCGCTAGGTTCGGGGTTCCCATCCTTCTCGACGAGGAGGTGGCCCGCCCGCCTCCGTCCCTTGAAGCGCGTCGCCAGAGCGGCCATTTCCCCATCCGTAAACATCTGAAACCGTTGAACCGCGCCTTTCGGCGTATACACTACGGTGTTGGGAGTGCAGGGAAAACTCTTTCCGTCCAACCACACCTCCCCCTGTCCCGCCGCGAACAACCAGAACTCGTCATTGTCGTGGTAGTGGGGTTCGACGCCACCTCCGGTCTGTTGAGGAAACAAATGAAAGGAGATGAAGGCCGCCCAGTCCGGATACAGCTTTTCATCCCAGTGCAGCAATCCCTCAAGAGCTGCTGAGACATCATTGGACTCGTTGGAGAGCACCATGAAATCGCGGTCTCGGATGATCACTTCTCCCTCCTCATTCCTGCGATCATAGTACAACCCGGACAGCCCGGAAAAAGTGCCTTCCCAATAAGAGCCAAAGACGGCTGGCGCGTAGCAGCTGCTTGGGCCTATGCAAACAAACCTATAACATAGACCAATAAACTAAGAAGAAGCAGGGAAAATGGAAAGGTGCTTGAAGGGTCGAGTCTGCCTGGTAACCGGGGGCAGTTCTGGAATCGGCCGAGGAATCTCAATCGAACTGGCTCGACGAGGTTCGAGTGTTGTGATCGCTGATCTCCAGGAGGATTCCAGAAAGGGAAAATACGAAACACCTGCCCCCAATACAACGACGGTGCAAGAAATCGAAAAACTGGGAGGACGGGGCCTGTTCGTTCGCACCGACGTCTCGGATGAGAACTCTGTGCGAAGCGCCCTCGAGCAAACCATTCGGCACTTTGAAGGTATCGACATTCTGGTGAACAATGCCGCCGTTCTCATTCCCGGTGACAGTCAACAGCTTTCCGTTGCGGATTGGGACCGAGTGCTTGCCGTCAACCTGAGAGCTCTCTTTCTCACTACTAAGTTCTCAGTACCGTTTCTCAAGCAGTCCAGGGCTGGACGGATCATCAATATTTCCTCGGTAGCCGCCTTTTTCGGGGGCGGCGGACCGGCTTATACAGCAGCGAAAGCGGCTGTCGTGAACTTGACGCGTGATAGCGCCCTCGAGCTGGCTCCCGACGGAATCACCGTGAACGCGGTCTGTCCCGGCTTCGTCCAGACCTCCATGCATGACACCTTCACGGAGGAGAAGGAAGAACAGTTACGGCAAGGGACCCCTCTGAAGCGTGCGGGAACCCCCGCGGAGATTGGTCGAGCATGCGTCTTCCTGGCCTCGGATGACGCTGCCTGGATCACGGGCATCGCACTGCCGGTGGACGGCGGCTGGCTGGCCCAGGTACACACCTAGTGGCTATCGAGGTTTTGCCTCAAGTTTCATATGATTGCCTACTCATTCGGGCGCGCTTGTTACCATGGAAGCTACTGAGCTCCAACGCTGCTGCGACATCGCCTCCATCGCCGGGGACGATAGTAAGTTTGTCCAGACGGCATAGGTAGCGTCCAGCTTTTCTCCGTCGATTCTCACCTCTACAGTGGAACCCTGCTGCCACCCACTGGAAAGATGTAAAGGCTCGAGGCTCGCTGTGCTTAGACTCGTCTTTCGCTTGCACAGTGAGAAACACCAGGCTGACGCTAAAAAGGAAGATTCCGGGCTTCATAAAAACCGTGAGGCCTTGCTTCTTCCACCCGTTTTTCAGCCAGCAAGTTAACGGGTAACAACCGGAATTTTAGACGAGTTCCTCGAGGGGAATTCCATCGGTATCGTCGATGGAGTTGGAGATCTTGACCGGACGGCCGGTGGGACTCATCAATTCCTTGTGCCAGTCAATTCCGAGAGCTTTGTAAACGGTAGCCAGGAGATCTCCCATCGTCACCATGCGCTCGGCCACGTACCCACCTGTCTCGTCGCTGGCCCCCACGATCTGTCCCCCGCGGATGCCGCCTCCCCCCAGGGCCACCGACCAGCATTCCGGCCAGTGGTCGCGCCCGTGACCTGGGTTCAGGTGGGGAGTCCGCCCAAACTCACCCATAACAATTACAACCGTGGTCTCCAGAAGACCCCTCTGGTCCAGATCTTTCATAAGGGCCGAGAGCGCCCGGTCCAGTGGCGGCACTAGGACATCCCGGTGTTTAGCGTCGTTGTCACCATGGGTATCCCATACGTTGTGACTGTAGCCTGAAGCAGTCACGAAGCGGCTGCCGGCCTCGACCAGCCGCCGGGCCAGGAGTACGCTCTGGCCGAACTTGTGTTTTCCGTAGGCCTCTTTGGTCTTTTCAGATTCACCCGATAGATCAAACGCCTCTCGGACTTTGGGAGAGAGAATCATCTGCAGGGCCTTCTCCCGGAAGCCGTCCATATTGGAGAACTCTGCCAGTTCCACTTTCTGGCGGTAAGAGCGATCCACGATCTTGAGGAAGGAACTGCGGCTCTCCAGACTTTCAACCGGAAACGATTGCGGCAGTGCAAGGTCAGCTACCTGGATCCCTTTTTCTCCCCGGTCCGAGAGGATCATGGGGTCATAGGCAGCGCCCAGAAAAGCGGACCTAAAAATATCGTTGTAGCGCTTGGCATCGGCCGAGTCCCACCCGGGACAGAGGATATGGGGAGGCACGTCACCCCTGGGCCCCAACTCCTTACTGATAATGGAGGGAAAGCTAGGGAACTCCATGGCAGCGTTGGGCCGGTGACCCGTCAGTGCATAATAGGTCGCCTGAGGGTGATTGTTCTCCTCGGTGTGCATGGAGCGGATGAGAGAGAGCTTGTCCATGTGCCTGGCTGTGAGCGGCAACAGCTCCGAGATCTGAACGCCATCCATGTTCGTGGAGATGGCTCTGAAACCGGTGTTCCCCTTGGGATCCCAGGTGTCCATCTGACTGGGACCACCCCCCAGCCAGAGCATGATACAGGCCTCGGCCTTGCCGGCGCCTGAGGCCGTCTTGCTGCCGGCAGCCATCACGCTCCGCACCTCCAGCAATTGACTCAGGCTGAGTCCCAGAACTCCGATCGATCCTACCCGCAGAAAATCCCGCCGGGCCAAATCCGCTTCCGAACAAGTAAGACAACCGACCTTTTTCATCTGATTACGAATGTCTCAAAAATCCATACTCAAAAAGAATTGCCTTCTTTTACAAAGACCTTCTAGTGATTATACGCGAACTCCCGGGAAGTCAGCAGCGCCCACGTCAAATCGGCGAAGGCGTTCCTGCGCGCCGGCTCATCAACTTGCTTCAATACCTCTACCAGCTCCGTCTGTTCCTCCTGAGTTGGAAGGCGTGAAAAAGCCGCCAGGTAGAGTCGCTCCACAATAAGAGCATCCGACTCGCCGCTGTGGAGCAGCTGATCCAGACGGCCCCCTTCCCGGGTCAGCTTGGTCGTATACGTGTCTCCGGCATAGACATGCAGTGCCTGCGAGATACTGGGGCCGGCATTTTTCTCAGGCAGGGCATAACGCATGGTTCGTCCGTACAAGTCCAGAAACTGAGAGAAGTAGCGCACCGGTGATTTCAACTGAATGGCGCGGATTCCTGGGGGCGGTTGGCCATGCAGGAACTCAGGCTTTTCGACAAAAACTTCAGGAACACCGGCCACCTGAGAGATAGCGTCCAGTAACACCTCTGCTTCCAAGGGCCTTGGGATAAAGTGCGAGTAATTGATCTCATCCTCGTGGTTGTTCTGGTTGGGCCGGCTCGACAGCTGATAGGTCCTGGATTGCACAATGAGACGAATCAGGTGTTTGAGATCGTGCCTGTTTTTCCGGAAGTTAGTTGCCAACGCCTTCAGAAGCTCGGGGTGGGTCGCAGGATTGGAAGCCTTAAAGTCGTCCACCGGATCGACAATCCCCCTTCCGAAGAAGTATCCCCACATCCGATTCACCATTGCCTCGGCAAAGAAGGGATGGGAAGTGAGGTAGCCGGCCAATGCCAGGCGAGGATCCAGTCTCCGCTCCTCCGACAACAGCGTTCCATCTAGGAAGGCTGGCTCTACGACTGTCTTTTTGCGTGGATGCTTGAGCAGTCCGGGCTGGCCCTTGTCTCCGTATCCGCCGGCCGGGTTGTCGAAGACAAGATCGTAGTATCCAATAAAATCGATGTTGCCGAAAAAAGCAGCCAGACCCCAGAACTGATCCTGTGACCAGGCCTCGAAAGGATGGTCGTGGCATTCGGCACAGTCGAACCTTCGCCCCGCAAACAGCCGAAGTTCCTCAGAAAGGATGCGTCCCGGCTGAGAGTTGTTCTCATAGTAGTGCCGGGAGGGCCTGTCCCGACCCTGGGCCGCCAAGCGCTCCCGGGCTATCTGGTCCAAAGGCTTGTTGGCGGCAACACTGCTTCGAAGCCATTCCCAGTAGAGCTGACTGTAATTGGGCTCCATCACCACCCGGAACAAATCGGAAAAGCGGAAGGTCCAGAAATCGACATATTCCGGCGAATCCAGGAGAACCCCGATCAGCTTGTCTCGCTTGTCCGGATCCGGATCGCTGAGGAACTCCTGTACCCGATTAGGCGGAGGCAGTGTACCAATAATGTCCAGACACACCCGCCTCAAGAATTCCGCGTCGTCGGAAAGCTCCGAAGGGATC
>CAZMGM010000057.1:0-8923 GCA_964565865.1 uncultured Acidobacteriota bacterium
AATCTCAATTGCATTGGGAGCTACCGCATCTTCACGACTTTGGCTGGCACACCTGTGGCAATTTGTCCGAGCTTCGATGCCCACCTTTCCAGGGCCTCGCGCATCTCGGGCAGCTTGTCCCAACGGTTATAGACGGATGTGACCTGCCTATCTCCCCAAGTGTGGCCCAAAATCTTGGCTATTACCACATCATCAATTCCTAGCTTGGAGAGCTCGGTGGCAACTGTTCTCCTAAGGTCGTGTGCGGTGAAATGGTCGAGTCTCGGCTCACAGGCTTTTTGTAGCCGCTTCATTCCCGTTTCCAGATGTCGAATGTGAGGCATCTTTTTGAACCGGGAAGGGAAGACCCAGTCACCGCTTGTGGCTTCTTGCCTGCGTTCTTCGAGGCACTCCAGGGCTGCGTGTGACAACGGCACCCTGTGTTCTTGTCTGTTCTTCATCTTCGAGCCCGGAATGATCCATAGCTTTTCTTCCCAGTCGAGCTCGTTCCAGCTCATCGCTTTGACCTCACCGCTGCGTTGCCCGGTTAACAGCATCAACCGATAGATTGATGCCGTCGACCCCTCGAGGCTTTCTAGAGCCTTCCACAAGGTCGCAATTTCCTGCCTGTTCAGGACACGCTCACGGCTCTTTTCCTTGCCTCCTGGCAAGGGTACGCCTTGGCACGGGTGAACACTGTCTACAGGCAGATAGCCTTTATTCCGAGCGAATGTGAAAATCACACTCAGCAGCGCCAGGGTCCGGTTGGCCATCACTTTAGAGCCGCGGGCTACGATGCCATCCAGGAGCTTCACGACATCAGCCCGAGTAATCAACCGGATGTCCCGGTCTCCCAAGGCTGGTAGCAGATCTATGTCGATGCCCCGCTGGTCCCCGCGCTGGCTGCTCAGCGCTTTGTGGGGTTTTGCGTGGTCGCGCATATAGAGCCTGGCCAGTTCCCGAAAGCTCATGGCCTCTCGGGCCGCCTTCTTCTGCTTCAACCGATCCTCAGCGGGGTCCTCACCATTGGCCACGCGGCCGGAAAGCTTGTGGGCGGTCTCCCGGGCCTTTGCGAGACTCAGGTTAGGATAATGGCCAAGCGGGTATCGTTTCCGCCGGCCGGCCAGGTTCCGGTATGTGAGATTCCAAGTCTTTAGCCCCTTAGGGCTGATACGAAGGACCATCTGACCCGGGGCGTTGAATCCTGCATCAATGATTTCCTGCAACTCCCCCGACCTGGCCTTAGCAGCTCGCACAAAACGATCGGTTAGGTGTACGACTTTGCTCATCACACTTCTATAGAGGCGTTAGCTGTCGGATTCTGTTGCCAAGAGGGGAAAGTTTCTCGGGATAATGCCTTTTAAGCCCTGGTAATCCATATTTGGTTCCAATTTGGATCCAATAATACGTGAACTGCCTTGACGTACAGTGACGCGCCATGACGAGATAATATCATGTTAAGTGATTGTATTAAAGGGGTTGTAAGGATTTAATTGGAGCGGTGTGACGCGGTGTGAAACAGGGGGATATATTGATTCTTGCTCAACTCGTGTTCCAATAGCCCTGCTACAGCGGGAGAGGCTTCAATACTGGAACAAGCGTCCAGAATCAGGGGCTCTGACGCGCGACCTGACTCGCCATGGACTGGCAGCGTCAAGGGAAAAGAATGTCACCGCTGGAGGCCCGCTCCATGAAGTACTGGTGACTGTCCAGGGGCTTCGAAGTGGATGGCTGGACTCGGGTGTAACTTCCGTCCGACTGCAGCCGCATCGAGTTCACGTCGTCTTCGAGTTGAATCTCGAGGATCTCGCACAGCTCACTCATCAGTTCGGGAGACGACACTGGCATCAAGGCTTCTACTCGCGAGTTGATGTTGCGAGGCATCAGGTCGGCACTTCCGATCAAGATCTCCGGATTCCCCCCATTCCTGAAAAAGTAGATCCGGCCGTGCTCCAGAAAGCGCCCGATCAGGCTAATCACTCGAATGTTTTCACTGAGTCCTGGAATACCCGGTCGCAGGCAACAAATTCCTCGCACCAGAAGATCGACCTTGACGCCACGCTGAGAGGCCCTGTAGAGCAGCTTGATCATTTGCCGGTCGACCAGCGAGTTCATCTTAAAGATCAGATGCCCCGGCGCGTCCTTCTGTTGACGGATTTCTCGCTCGATCAGGTCCGACAGCTCTTCCCTCAGGTTGATGGGTGCGACGAGCAACCGCCGAAAACTCCGCTTGGCGGAATAGCCGGTCAAGTAGTTGAAGAGGTCCGTGACATCTGCACCGATGGCGGGATCACAGGTAAACATTCCGATATCGGTGTACAGCTGTGCCGTCACGGCATTGTAGTTCCCCGTAGCCAGGTGGACATAGCGGCGAATACCGTCCCGCTCCTGACGCACGACCAGTGCCACTTTGCAGTGAGTCTTGAGTCCTGGCAGACCGTATACGACGTGAACACCTTCCCGCTCCAGAGCGCGGGCCCAGTTGATGTTGCTCTCCTCGTCGAAACGGGCCTTGAGTTCCACCAACACAGCAACCTGCTTGCCGTTCTCTCTGGCCTCGAGCAAGGCATCCACAACCGGGGAGTCCGAGCCCACACGGTAAAGTGTCTGTTTGATGGCGAGAACCTGAGGATCGTGGGCAGCCTGTTTTAGGAAGTCTACGACAGGAACAAAAGAGTCAAATGGGTGATAGACGAGAATGTCGCTTTTCCGGATTTCCGCGAAGATCCCATCTTTCTCCACTCTCTGGGACCTGCTGCCCAGCTGGCGAGGGGAAAACGGTGGAAACCTGAGCTCACGTCTCTCTACCTGGCTAAGGGCCATCAACGAACTCAAACCCAGGGGCCCGTCCACAACGTAAAACACTTGCTTGTCCAACTCCATGTTTTTCATGAGAATCTCCCGCACATGACGGGGCATTCCCCGGTTGACAGTGACTCGAACAACGCGACCGAACTGGCGACGACGAACCGTCGCCTCCATGGTCTCGAGAAGGTCCCCTGCCTCCAGTTCCTGGATTACCATATCGGCACTTCTTGTCACCCGAAAAGGGTGAGACTCCACAATTTCCATACCCGGAAACAGGGCATTCAGATGCGCGGCGATCACCTGTTCCATCCAGGCAAATCTAATTGTTTTAGATCGACGGATACTCTTGCGCCGTTTCGTCGGACTGAGGCGGATCAATCTGGGAATCGTTCCCGGAACCTTGACCCTTGCAAAATGTTTCCCGCCTTCCTTGTCACGAATCACCAGCGCCAGGTTGAGACTAAGGTTGGAGATGAAAGGAAAGGGTCTCCCCGGATCATGGGCCAGAGGGGTGAGGATGGGGAAAATAACTTCCTCGAAATAGTCCTTCAATTTTCTTTTCTGTTGGGGCTTCAGCTCTTGATAGTCGAGAATCTGAATACCCGCGTTCGCAAGCTCAGGCAAAAGATCTTGGCAGAAGCACTTCCTTGAATCGGACGACAGCTGACTGGCTTTTCTGCGGATCTCGATTAACTGCTCTTCTGGTGTTAGGCCGTCGGCCGGTACATCCAGCACACCGGCTGCAACTTGCTCCCTGAGGCCTGCCACCCTCACCATAAAAAATTCGTCCAGATTCGAACCAACGATACCCAGAAACTTAGCTCTTTCGAGAAGTGGATTCTGGGTATTTCGAGCTTCGTCAAGCACTCGATCCTGGAATTCCAGCAAACTCATTTCACGGTTGATATAGAGGCTCGATTGATCGAGATCACGAATGAGTCGAACGGAGACTTCGGTCTCGAGCGATGCGGCTGCCGGGCTCTCGTCCCATAGAAGTCCGGGCCCGGCACCATGGTGTTCCGTTATCGCCTTGGGCTGGGTCGGAGAAGACCCTTGATTCCTTCTGACCGCCTTTTTCTCCATTGCGCCTCTGTGAGCTCGCGTCTTCCGCATATCCGGCCAGCCTGACCTAAATGCCCTTGATGGATTCGAACACCCGATCTTTGACCTCATTGACGGTTCCCTCACCATCCACCTCATGGAGAAGGCCTGCGCCACGATAGAAATCGATGACAGGAGCAGTTTGCTGATGAAAGGTCTCGAGCCGCATCGGCAAGGTCGAAGCCCGGTCATCGTCTCGCTGGTAAAGATACTCGCCCGACTCGCATTCTCTGGTAGGACAGGTCACAAAGGGATGGAATGTCTCATGAAAGGGAGCCTGACATTGCCGACAAATCAAGCGGCCAGAAAGGCGTTTAACAATCATATCTTCTCCTAAATGCAGGTAGACAACTCCATCCAGTGTCTGATTGAAGCCTGCCAGGAGGTCTTGTAGCGCAAGGGTTTGCTCGATGTTTCTCGGAAAGCCGTCGAAAAGGATGCCAGCGGAGACTTCTCCCCAATGATCAGACAACCACTCCCGCACCATTCTCACAGTTGCTTGGTGGGGGACAAGCTTTCCCTGTGCCATATATTTGGCAGCCAGTCTTCCCACATCCGTCTCGTTCTTGAGATTCAATCGAAACAGATCACCCGTGGCCAGGTGTCGCAAGCCTGTTTCCTGACACAGCGGCTCAGCCTGAGTTCCCTTGCCCGACCCAGGGGCGCCCAACAGAACAATGTTAACCATCGCCGTCGATTATCGCAGCCAAATCTCCTTAACATCAATCGATTTGATAGTTTGCCAGGGTCGCTGAGGCGCGTCCCGGGTCGTCGGGGAGTGAAATAACGACGCTTGCCGGTTCGTCCTAAGGATTTACCATTGCAAGGGCAGCACTTACCAAATCATCCCGGACAATATAGATTCGAGCCTGCCTTGACTACGTTGAAGCCGCAAGGGTCGTAATCGGCAGTGGGTCCGGTCCTCGAGCAGGCTCCTGCAGAAAGTGTTTGCTACTAGACAGCATCTCCTCGGTCAGCACCACGCACCAGCTGAAGAAGCCGTGTAGTGCACAACGAAGTAACCGTTTGTGGAAAAACCAGGATGGAAGGCAAGTCCCATCAAGTCCCCCTCGCCAACAACATCGACTGCGGCCGAGATATCCAGGAAAGGCTCGGCAAGCAGGACTCCTTCGCGAACGATCTGGATCTGGCTGACGCCCTCGAGGATAAACAGTTGACCCGATCCATCACCGGCCTGCCTGACGGCGATTGGCTGTTCCAGCCTGCTAAGGCATTCCTCCAGCACCACTAACGGGCGTGCCTGTGCTGTCGATGGACTCAAGAGGCCGAAGGCAGAACAAAACCCGGGGCAATGCGCCGGCCGCCCTTCATGTGGGGTCCTTCAGTTGAGGTTGCCCCGCAGCTGCGCCTTTACGGCCCTTTTTGCGATCAGTCCAGGTTTGTGCATCTCACTTCCTGTACAAGTACTCCCAGAGTGTCGGAAACTCCCCCTGGGTAAAGCAGCCGCTTGAGTCCCAGCCTCTCCTCCCACCGGTCCGACGATGGAAGCCCCGTGACTTCCTCGCCACGAAGATGCTTTGCCAGACCGTTTCGCATTAGGAAGTCTCGCTGGGTTATCAGCGACTGGCTCCTCCAGCCCAGCGCTCGCCCTTTTCTCTCCAGCATGTCCCAGTGAATGTGGCAGGTCATGTCCTGTTCACCCGGGAGCTGATAGGGATTGGTGCCTATCTGGTGTCGATGGTAGCAAACCAGTGTACCGTCGGGCCTTGGCATCGACTCGTATTCGTCCACCGTATATCCGTAGTCGATGGTCATGACAATTCCCCTTTCCATTCGCTGATCAAGCTGCTCGAGAACCTCCAGCATGCGGAGGTTCACTTCATAGATCCAGTTATTTTCCAAGCGTGGAAACGCCTCCCTCAAATAGGTTGAAATTCGCGGGTCCGAAAGTGTCCCGGGAATCTCTTCGAAGCCAGTATCGTTCTGACTCACATAGGCTTCTCGCAGCTCTCCTTTGGCAAAGAAAACCCTGTGAACCGGGAGAGAGTCAAAAAACTCATTTGAAAACACGACGCCTTGGATTTGCTCGGGAAGGTCGCCCCGATCCACATCGATCTCCACGTAATCAATGGCCCGAGACAGTGCTGGCAAGGCCTCATTTACATAATTGAGAACATCCCTGGCCAGGCGACCGTCACCCGCACCAAGCTCACAAACATGAAATGGAGCGGGCTGCCCCAGTTGGTCGAAACAGGTGGAAAAAAACTGAGCCAGGCAGTGGGCGAATAGCTCGTTTGTGTGCGAAGAGGTGAGGTAATCTCCCTGGCGCCCGAAAATCTTTGACCTGTTACCGAAATAGTATCCTGAGATGGGATCGTACAGACAGTAGCTCATGAAGCGCTCAAAAGAAATGGGCGCCGAGAGCGGTAACGAGACCCGTTGCGTAGTTGTTTTCGCGAAGAGGGTCACTATTTCACAAGATCGAGACCAGGGAAAAAGTAACCGATTTCAAAACAAGCCGATTCGGGGCTGTCGCTTCCGTGGGTCGAGTTCCGTTCGATGCTCTCGCCAAACAAGGCCCTGATCGTGTGGGGCTTCGCCATGGCCGGATCCGTCACCCCCATAATGTCTCTCCACTTCCGGATAGCATCCTCTCCACGCAGGACGATGACAACGACAGGGCCCTCGGACATGAAGTCGGTCAGATCACTGAAAAAGGGCTTGTTCCGGTGCACGAAGTAAAACCCTTCGACCTGCTTCTTTGTCAGGTGGACCAGCTTCATGGCGGCCACCTTGAGGTCCTGGTCCTCAGCCCGCCGGATGATCTGGCCAATAATATTCCGTCGCATGGCATCCGGTTTGATAATGGCCAGGGTTGCCTGCATCAACATCTTATTCCTCTTTGTTGCATGCGAGGGTGAGGATTTCTTCCATCGCGGAACCAATCTGAGCAGGACTTTGAACCACGAGAACGCCACATTCCTCCAACACTCGGACCTTCTCTTCCGCCGTACCCTTTCCCTGCGAAATGATGGCACCGGCGTGTCCCATTTTCCGGCCGGGAGGAGCTGTCTGGCCAGCTACAAAACCAACTACCGGCTTGCTGAAAGATCGGCGGATGTAATCGGCAGCTTCTTCCTCGGCCGAGCCCCCAATTTCTCCAATCAGGACAACCGCATCGGTATCTGGGTCCTCCTCGAAAGCCTGTAAGACGTCAATAAAGCTCGTTCCCGCAATGGGATCTCCCCCAATCCCCACGCAGGTGCTCTGACCGATCGAGCGCCTACTCAGTTGACCTACCGCCTCATAAGTCAGCGTTCCGCTTCGGGAGATGACCCCGACCTGTCCAGGGATGTGAATATGGCCGGGCATGATGCCGATCTTGGACTGTGCCGGAGAGATGATCCCGGGGCAATTGGGTCCGATCAATCGGCTTTCTGAGGCCTGGATCCGTTCCCGGATCTTTAACATATCGCGAACGGGAATTCCTTCCGTAATGGCCACGATCAATTCGATGCCGGCATCGATTGCTTCCAGGATGGCATCGGCTGCAAAAGGCGGCGGGACAAAGATGGCAGTGGCCGTAGCTCCCGTGGCTTCAACTGCTTCCGAGACCGTGTCAAAAACAGGGATTTCCTGGTGCTCAGTACCTCCCTTGCCCGGAGTTACACCTGCCACGACCCGAGTCCCATATTCCACACACTGGGCCGTGTGAAAACTCCCCTCTTTTCCCGTAATCCCCTGCACTGCAACCGTCGTCGAAGTATCTACCCAGATTGCCACTTCCTGCTCCGATGGTGCATTTCGTTTTCAGGTTATGAAGCCAGTTGACAGACTTTTTCAGCGGCATCCTTCATGCTCTCCGCCACCTCAAACTCAAGACTGGATTCCCGGAGAATCTGGCGACCCTGCTCTACGTTCGTGCCTTCCAATCGTACCACCACCGGAATGTTCACTCCCGTTTCGGTCAGTGCCTCGACAACTCCATTCGCCACAACATCACAGCGCATGATCCCACCAAAGATGTTGATCAGGACGGCTTGAACGCCGCTGTCGGAAACCAGGATTTGGAACGCGTTCTTGACCTGCTCAGCATTGGCACCGCCACCGACATCAAGAAAATTGGCAGGTTCGCCACCGGCCAGTTTGATGATGTCCATCGTCGCCATGGCCAGACCGGCCCCGTTCACCATGCATCCGACATTGCCATCCAGTTTGATGTAGTTGAGCCCATGATGCGAAGCACGGATCTCGAGGGGGTCCTCTTCGCCGTAGTCACGCATTTCCCGGACGCGAGGCTGCCGATAAAGGGCATTGTCATCGAAGCTCATCTTGGCGTCGAGTGCGATCAACTCGTTGTCCCTCGTCAGGACGAGAGGATTGATCTCGGCCAGAGATGCGTCCGTCTCCCAATAGGCGGAATACAGCGCACTCATGAACCGGTAGACCTCAGCGCTGAGATTGGCAGGCAAACCCAGCCCTCGTGCCACCTTTCGCACCTGATAGGGCTGCAGCCCATAGGCAGCGTGGATCGACTCCTTCAAGATCAAATTAGGGTCCTTTCTGGAGACCTCCTCAATTTCCACTCCTCCTTCTCGACTGGCCATCAGGACCGGTGTCCGGGCGCTGCGATCGATTACGAGCCCCAGATAGAATTCTTCCGCGATATCGAGACCCTCTTCGATGAGAACCCGGCGAACCATGCGGCCCTCTGGACCGGTCTGGTGTGTCACTAGCGTTGTTCCCAGCATAGAGTCGGCTATCTCTTGGGCTTGTGGAGCGCTTCGGGCAATCCGGACTCCACCCCCCTTTCCGCGCCCTCCCGCGTGGATCTGGGCCTTGACCGCAACAAATCCTCCCAGGCTTCGAGCTACATCGAAGGCTTCGGCCGCCGAAGTGACAACTTTGCCCCGAGGAACCTGGACCTCATAGGATCTCAGGATTTCCTTCGCTTGAAACTCGTGAACATTCATTCCTTTTCCTTAGTACTCCCTCGCAGAGCTTTTGTTCAGGATAGCAGAGGTGGGGATTTCAGTACGACCTGGTCAGATAGAGAAGACGCATCGTCTGCGTC
>CAZMGM010000058.1:0-7552 GCA_964565865.1 uncultured Acidobacteriota bacterium
TCGAAACTGTCCATCACCTGACCGTCCAATGTCCAGTAGACCGTGTTGGCGTCATCCGTCAGGTAGAGCCCCCAGCGGCGGCTGCTGCCAAGAATCTGGTTTATTTCCTGCTCAGACCGGTAGACTCTAGAAGCCAGAGCAACACAGTCAAAGGTAACGAAGGTCCCGCCCTGTTCTACCGCATCCTCGTGTAGTTGTCTCCGTTCTCTCTCGCTCAGATCCGTGGGCCCGCCAGGCACATATCCATCCCTCGGGTAATTGTCAAAGTCCCCGGACACAAGGTCGCGCACCAGGTAAACGTACAGCCCACTAGGGAGGATCAGATCAAGGTGCAGTTGAACTCCCCGGTCTTTTTCTTTGTCAACCTTGCCACCCGTTGGCCCCTGCCGGCTGCTAACAGTCAGACCCCAGGCCTGAACCAACCTCAGCTGTCCCTCCTGTTCCGTTTTGAAGGTCCTAAATTCAGAATGATCTCCTTCGTGACTGAAGCCGGCCATGGTGATTTCCACACCGTTGGTCCCGGCCAATCCCGGATTAAAGACTCTCTCGGTGGTAGCGAAACCGCCCACGCCCAGCTGATGGGGGCGCAGGACGTCCAACAGCCAGTACCCGTTTTCTATCCTCGCCTGGCCGGTCCCCATCCGGGTCCACCGCGTCAGGTCAAAATAATCCGGTGGTTCGTACTCCCGACTGAAGTCGTCACTGAACTGCAGCACCAGACCAGCTTTTTTCTGCTTGTGCTCCTCTTGAATTCCAATCGTGGACGGTTCCGGTGCGCTTTCCGAAGCCTGCCTGCAGCCGGAACCGACTACACCAAGCGTCACCACCGTGAGAGTGCCGACCAGCGCCCAACCTAATCTCTTACTCATAGTTACACCTTACTGTTGATCATAGGAGTGTGTATATAGAATCGAACCCACGCAAATGTCTCGCTTCCCTGAGAGAGATCATACGACAAAACAGACCAGCAATCGTTCCAACAGGAAAGAGTCAAGGAGGAGCTCCGTCGGGAGCTCGACGAGCGGGAGAGAGGCTGTCTATTTTATGCCAATAGGTTAGTGTCCTGCTATTCTTTCCCCGGAGTAATCCCATACCAACATGTGGAAGAGCCTATTGGCTGAACTTGTTTAGCGGGAAGACCTGGGAGCAGTGTTTGGCAGCTGGTGGAGAAGCCACAGGATTCCTGGAAGCCCGCTGGGAAACCTTGCTGTAGATGAAGCCTGGAGATTGTTTTCTGGCTTACCTAACCTCAGATAGCTCGATATCCTACGATTAGGGGAAATCCGTAACAACCCATGGAGGTTTAAATGAGATTGTTTGCACGGGCGCACTGCGCATTTCAGGTAGTTCTAATCGTGGTGTTAACGACCTCAGTTCGGGCTCAGGAGCAAGACCGATGTCGCGATATTTTGATTCAAAGTGGGAACGACCGAATGACACTCGACCGAGGGAATTACCAGCAGCAAGTGGTACGTTGGATGTGCAATAACCAGCGGGGTATTCTTGGCCTGGACAATCATCTCAAAGCGGGCTTAATTCGGGGGATCCCCGCTCAGTTTGGCGGTGACTTGGATGACGAGTCTGCGACCTCTTGGTTCGACAGTCATTGTGGTACCAGTCCACAGTCGATTGCGGTGAAGCAGGCTGATGACGTGGTTGCTCGACTGGTCCCTGGTCCCAGTGCGGAACACTGGTTGTCCTGCATCGTTCACAGCGCATATGACTGGCAAATCCGGATCCGGCGGGCTCATGGTTTGAACGAGCCTGCCGTCAAGCTGGCTGCTGTACTCGATGGGTCTTTTATAAAATTAGCCGCAACCTGGCAGCCTGATCCTTCTGGTGACCCCCCGCCCAAAATCACTAATTTTCTTGTATTTGGCGCAGACTGTCCCATCAAGGGGAGCGGATTCTCCATTGGCACACCTTTAGATCATGAGAGCACGATTACCTGTCAAAGACGAGGAGACTCGGCAATGGCATTTGTATTGGGTACCAGCTATTCCCCGGCTGCCCTTCATTTCCCCAGCGTGAAGCCCCCTCCTGCCGAGAGCGCCAGGATCACTTCAGTGGCAATGCCTGTGGGAAGCATGGATGGAGGAACCCCTTTGGAGGACCAATCGTGGAGCGTAACATTTCCCTTGAGCAAACCAGACGCGCCGGGGATTGGGTACCTTGTTGCGCCTGAGACACTGCCGGACGATCGGATAGCCCTTCACGATCATCACTTTCTCAAGTCTGGCACCCGCCTTCTTGATCCGCGCCGGTCGGTGATCACATACGGGTTTGACCGCGAAACGGCCGTATTGGAACTGGAGATGATTCAGCATAACAACGCCATTGCGAGAATAGAGGGCTTTGCCGGGAATAATGATGATGGAATGGTCTCTGTTGGAGTAGCGTCCATCGATCCAGGCTGCGCCCGAGCGGAGTACTACGAGGGACAGCATTGTATATTCACTTTTCCGCATCCGAGAAGAGCTAAGTTCTTTCGAGTCGAGATGCTGGAAACAAACTCTCCCCAGGGCTTTGCGGTGTTTCGAGCCTACCCGCGCGGCATGGACCACCGTCGCTATTTGTCGTTACGCTAGCGAACGCTCACACCACAGCCGCAGCGCTGCCACGCACTGGAAAGATTGGCATCGAGGCAAAAAAATATGCCACAGATGAGCTAGCCAAGATTGTGAAGATCCGTTAGCGCCCAAATTTGCTCGGTTAAGGTAGAGTAGAGGGGAAACGAGTCCTGTACCTCTTTCTCCTTCCGGTCCAGCAGCGGCAAATGAGTTCAGTTTGCTGAACTCATGCTGATAGGATCCTGGACTGGGAGGAGAAAAAGGCCCAGGGCGAAGACAAAGAGTCCAAATCAGTAGAAAGAGGACAATTATCGTAGGCAGCAATTTAGCCCCGTTATTCATTCTTCCCCGTGGGTTTCCACTCATAAGGAGGGTTATTGTGGAACTCAGTCAAAAAGGAATGGCTAAGGCCTTCGGGTTCGGCTGGGGCGGAGCCATGCTAGTGGCCGGCCTGGGACACCTGATCTTCTTCCCGTACGGACAATCCTTCCTTCAGGTGATTGGCTACGTGAACAGCGATGTGGTTGCAAAGGAGCATGGCAAGAGCGTTGTGGTTTTGTGAGACTCTGTTAGCAGAGCAATCCAAATCGAAGTCGGGATTCATTCGCTTCCTCCTACCGTTTCTCTTTCTCGCCCTCGCTGCCTCCGCACATGCGCAGAATAGCACTCGAGCGGGCCGCCTCACGGTCGAGCACCCGACTCTGCACAATCTCGGCTTTGAATGGACAATTAGTGGTGACGCCAACCGCAACGCTTCCGTTCGGGTCGGGTTCCGCCGCTCGGGAGAATCCGTCTGGCGCCGAGCACTATCGCTGGTGCGAGTCGGTGGCGAGCACGTCTTCCGCAAGCGCGAGCATCTCGACTACACGGTCCCAAACGGTTTTGCGGGCAGTATTTTTAACCTCGAGCCCGGCACGGAATATGAGTGTCGCCTCCATTTGACCGATCCGGACGGAGCCACGGGAAAGACGACTGAAACCGTGCGTATCAGGACTCGTACTGAGCCGCAGCCATATGCACGGGGTCGAGTCATGCACGTTTATCCGCCTTATCATGAGGGGGAAAGGCTGGAACCCCATTTCAGCAGCCTGCTCCAGGCCTACTACGGCTCTGGGCTCGGTGACTGGAGCATCGTGTGGGAGCAGCGAGCCCAACCCGGCGACACCATCCTCATGCATGCCGGACTCTACAAGAACGAGCGACTGAACTACGTCGACCCCATGATGACGCCGTTCGACGGGACCATGTCACTGACCCTGAAAGGCACTCGGGAAAGACCCATCACGATCAAGGCGGCCGGGGACGGTGAAGTCGTCTTTGACGGCGCGGGTAATCACCGGCTGTTCGACGTGATGGCTTCGGCCTACCATATCTTTGACGGGCTCACTTTCCGGAATACCGACGTGGCCATTTTCGCCGGGCAGAAAGAGGTGCTGGGCGCGGTCGGCCTGGCCGTCAAAAACTGTCGCTTCGAGAACATCGGCTTCGGTATCTGGACCGAGTATGCTGGATCGAGCGACTTCTACATTGCCGACAATCTCTTTCTCGGCCGCGGCGAACAGCGCAACCTTATGGTGGGTTGGACCGGGCCCCTGTGGGCGAGTGTCGGCCCTTACGGATCCCATGAAGTCCGGAGCTACTATGCCATCAAGGTTTATGGTCCCGGCCACGTGATTGCGCACAATGCCATCGCCTATTTCCACGATGGCATCGGTATCTCGACCTACGGCACGCCCGAGCCGGATCCCGAGAGGCGCGCTTCGTCGATCGACATCTACAACAACGACATCCACATGTCAGGCGACGACTTTATCGAGACCGACGGTGGCGTGCACAACATCCGCGTTTACCAAAACCGGGGAGTGAATGCGGCCCATGGAGGCTACAGCTCGCAACCAATCTTCGGCGGCCCGGCCTATTTCATCCGCAACGTCCTCTACCATGTTCCCAGCGGAGTCGCGTTCAAGTTCTATGCCAGGGCGGCCGGCCTGTTCGCCTACCACAACACGATCGTCGGGGAGCAGGTAGCGACCGGCCCCACATCCAACATGCATTACCGCAACAACCTGTTCCTGGGACTGGATACCCCGGATCGGGGGGTGATGACCTGGGGGAATGC
This sequence comes from uncultured Acidobacteriota bacterium, assembly GCA_964565865.1. Lineage (GTDB taxonomy): Bacteria > Acidobacteriota > UBA6911 > RPQK01 > CBDAPI01 > CBDAPI01. Next base: position 4,690 of record CAZMGM010000058.1, read on the forward strand.
GACCGAGGCCTACAGCTCGGACTACAACGGTTACCGTCCCAACACGGGGGTCACAGAGCAGTATCGCTGGCTCGCTCCCAGAAATGGGCGGCCGGTCTCTGAACCGCAATCCTCCGACTGGCGGACTTTCTCAACGCTGGAACAGCTCCGAGCGGCGACCGGCCAGGAGTACCACGGCCTGGAACTAGACTTTGACATCTTCGAGAAGATGACCCCACCCGACCCTACCAGGCGTCACGCGGTTTATCATGCCATGGACCTGGACTTTCGGTTGAAGCCGAACAGCAAGGCCATGGACGCCGGCGACCGAATTCCGACGGTCAACGACAACTTTACCGGGAATGCCCCCGACCTGGGGGCGCTGGAAGTGGGCCGGCCCGAACCGCATTATGGCCCGCGCTGGCTCAAGCACCAGCCTTTCTATCGCTGATCCAGGGCTTTGTTACGCGCAGGACCGAAGGCAGGAAAGGACATGCCCGATTTCGGTTAGGAATTACGCCCAAAACACCGAACTAGGAGGGATCTGTGAGGTGGATGCTGTCATGCCGTCATTAGGGGGGTATCCCTTTAAATCTCTACCAAGCAACGTAGACTCCTCTGTGCGCTTACAATGAAGCGAATAGCGGGCAAGAAGCTCATTATGCATGAGCTAGCGAACCACTTGTAAAGCGGCGGATTCTTCATACGAGGATCTTCGGCAGGCCAATGTGCGGTGCGCGGTCGGGACTCAACGACGCTTGCCTGAGAAAGCACCAACACATAGCCAACCTCAATTCGGGAGACGAAGCATGGACACAACCAGCCGACGAGTTTTCTTTCGGTCCGCGGCAGCAACACTGTCCGCCGCGAGCTTGGGCACCACCGTCCTGGGCCAGGACCAGGATACGCCACAGGATCAGTCGGCTCTTACCGGCGCCCGTCACCCCCTCGTGATCCCAGGGTACTACGGTAAACGTCCAGGCATCCAGCTCGGTATTACGCTCCCAGCCACGGCCAGTGACGATGACATGCGGTTTACTCAACAGCTGGGAGCAGAGTGGGTCATGATCTACCTGCCGCCTGAGCAGCACACGTTGGAAAACTACCAGCACTTGAAGAACAAGTTTGCCGCCCATGGCCTAAAGATCTACCGTTTGGCCAACAACAGCTGTCACAATATGGAAGAGGTGACGCTGAACCTTCCCGGTCGAGACGCCAAGATCGAGGAGTACCTGCGTTACATTCGCCTGCTGGGAAAGGCCGGCATCCACTACTCGACCTATGCCCACATGGGCAATGGAATCTGGAGCAGCCCTCCCGAACAGACGCGCGGGGGGGCCACCGCCCGAGCACTGCGGCTGGACACGGCCGTGGGACGCTGGGCCGGCAAAACGTGGCGCAATCCTTTGTCACATGGCCGCCGCTATACGGAAGACGAACTGTGGGAGAATTATACCTATTTCATCCGTAAGGTCGTTCCGGTGGCCGAGGAGGCGAATGTCTATATCGGCATCCATCCCGATGATCCGCCCGTCTTTGATTTGGGGGGAGTTCCCCGCAGCGTCTTCGGGAGCTTTACTGGATACACGCGGGCCCTTGCCATCGCCGACAGTCCCAACGTCGGCGTGTGCCTTTGCGTCGGCTCGTGGATCGAAGGGGGCACGGCAACGGGAAAAAACGTGCGGGACGCGATTCGTCATTTCGCCGCTGAGGGGAAACTGTTTAAGATCCATTTCCGTAACGTCAGCGCACCACTCCCCGAGGGTTTTGTGGAGACGTTTCCTGACGACGGTTACGTGAACATGTTTGAAGTGATGCTCGCGCTGCACGAAAGCGGATATAACGGACCCGTGATTTCGGATCATATGCCAAGCATGGTCGGCGGGCCACGGGTGGCGGAAGCCTTCGCCCTCGGATATATCCGAGGGCTGATCCAGGCGGTTGAGGGGGCTTAGTCGGTTGTACTGTGAGTTGCAACGGTCCCGATGGGACCAACTTATCTAGCCAGAGACTTCCTATAACCGCTGGGGCAAACTGCTGCGGATTCGCAAGGACCCTTTCACTCAAACGGTGAGCGACCTCGCCGTCAATAAAATTGCGACACGCAAACCAGTGGAAACTTCAGAAATGCCCGAATGGCTGCTTAATGTCCTCACCGAAGATGAGATTCTGGACCTGATCGCTTATCTGAGCACAGGAGGAAATCCGAACCACCGAGCCTTCCAATAGTACACTGCAGGCATGAGTGATCAAGGAGTTTCCCACTCCAACCCCCGGAAGGGGTTTCTCTTAGCCCTGGCCAGTACTATTCTCCTGTCCGTCGGCTTGGTCGCCATCAAGTACTTGCTCCGTGAGATCAATCCCGAGACGCTGAGTCTGGTCTGGGCAACGAGTGCGGCAGTATTTGCGTTCCTCTTCCTGCTTTTGAGAGGCTTTGGCCGCGAGCTTCGTATCCCCGGTCGACTCGTCGTACCTGTTCTGGTGTTAGGCCTGGTCACCGGAGGCGGCATCATCCTGACTTTTGCCGGCCTGCGCCTTCTGGACCCGACCTTTGCCGCCTTTCTGTGGCGCTTCCTACCCGTCGTTTCAATCATCCTCAGCTTGCTGTTTCTCGGTGAGAAGCTCTCGGCCCGGGAACTGCCCCCGATGGCGGTAATGTTGTTCGGAGCCATGATATCCACCTACGGGCAATGGACGATCGTGGGCAAGGGTGTCATCCTGGTTTCAGTGGCGGTGCTGTTCGCTGCTGCTCAGGCTTTGATTGCCAAGGTGGTGGTTCCCGATATCCATCCCCGTGTCCTCATCCTTTACCGAAATGGCCTGGGTGCCGTTTGTCTGGCTGCCTGGGTCCTACCGATTGGCAGGTTCGATCTGTCGGCGGCTC
>CAZMGM010000059.1:0-7251 GCA_964565865.1 uncultured Acidobacteriota bacterium
AGCCCCAATCGCCCGTTGCACCCGGCGTTGTTGCCCGGCACTGTCAATCTTAATAATCTTGCCCAGGTCGTTCGCTTCCGCCGCACGGCACAGGTTTTCAAAATCTAACGTTTCGAGGGCGCCATACTCAGCGACAACCTGTACCGTATTGAGAGCGCTGCAACCGAGCATATCAATCTCGTTCGCCCATGGACTGTGCATCCGCGTGTCCAGCAATAGCTCGTCTGAGTCAAAAATTTCCCGCACTCGATTTCTTCTCATGTTGATCTTCCCCTCAAGTCAAATTGAGACCCTGGACCACCGGGTCGCGCCTTAGCTGTCTGCATCTCCCTGGTAGGGCCAGGGTCCCTGTGAAAACAGGCCGCCGTCTACAAAAAGGGTCTGGCCGGTGATGAATTCGGCTTCGTCTGAAACCAGGAAGGCGACGGCCGCCGCCACATCTTCCACCTGCCCCACCCGCCGGGTGGGAGTGATGCGAGCCCAGGTTCCGGCGTAATCCTCAGTTTCGGCTCGGGTTCGCTCGACCTCGATTGCCCCGGGGGCCACACAGTTGACAGTGATCCCAAATGCACCCAGTTCTACGGCGGCCACCTTGGTCAGCATCTCGATGCCGCCCTTGCTGCAAGTGTAATCGATCAGTTTAGGGAACGGCCTCTGGTTGCTACCCGATCCGATGTTGATGATTCTCCCGGGCTGTCTTGCCGCCACTAGTTCTCGCGCGGCCCGCTGGGTGCACAGAAACGTTCCTTTTAGGTTCGTGCGAAGAGTCCGATCCCAGTCGCGCTCATCCAGTTCGAGAAAAGGCTTCCAGGTCTGGATGGCTGCATTATTGACGATGACGTGGGGAACTCCAAAACGGTCCAGGATTTGGTCAAAAACGCGGTCAACATCTGCCTTCAGGCCAACGTCTCCCTGAACCAGCAGGGCCCGTCGGCCCCGTTCGCCGACGACCCGGGCGGTCTCCTCTGCCCCGGCCTCGTCACTGTGGTAGTTCACTACAATATCGCAGCCGTCTGTAGCCAGCCGACACGCAATTCCACGCCCGATACCTTTGCTGGACCCGGTAACAACGGCGATTCTGGTTTTAGCCATGGTCACTGGCAACTCGCTGATCCAGCACCCGGGCGTCCAGGAGAGCGGAACCTCTGTTCGGCATTGCTATACATTAGCATGTTTGAGGGCGCTTCTACCGGTGGGACCTTTTGATACTCTCAAACGCCGCTGGAGCTGCGACAACCCGCTCCACCCCCAAAGCTCGGTGGGTCGGATCTTTGGCTCCCGTCCGGTTGCAATCGTCAATTCGTACAACAGCGTAGAAGCCTCCTCCAACGGATACCAGTCGGCACCGTTCTCACCCCCGGCAGCGGGGTTCGCACCGCGCTTGACGAAGAAACGGGTCAGCTCGTAGTTCTCATCTTCCCTGGCGAGACGCGACGTACCCATCACTGCTGAGTGGATCACAGTAAGGCCTATCGAGGTCTTGGAGCGAAAGGTCAGCGCCTTTGTCCAGGGTTTTGCAAGACATCCGACGCGCCGAATACGAGAGGCACATTGCACCCAGGAAGCAACTCGGTCATAGTGACCCCATGGTAAAGGATTGGGCCGGGCCGGCCGACCTGTTGGGGAGGGTCCGATGGTGAACCGGTCTCAAGAACAATAAGGAGGCTCCTTATGAATGGAACCCGTTTCGTTATTGCCTTGATGATTCTGGCTGGCCTAGCCTTACCCCCGATGCTGGCGCAAAGCATGGACTCCCACATGAGTTTTTTTCTCACCAGCAGGGGCCCCGGCAGCGGAGCTGATCTGGGCGGCCTGGCCGGAGCCGACCGTCACTGCCAGATGCTGGCCTCGGCAGTGGGAGCCGACAACCGCACCTGGCGCGCCTACCTCAGCACCAGCATCTCCGCTAACCAGGCAGCTGTCAATGCCCGCGACCGCATTGGTCAGGGGCCGTGGTACAACTCCAGGGGAATCCGAATCGCCGAGAACGTCGCCAACCTGCATTCCAACAACAATCTCACCAAGGAGACCCAGCTCAACGAAAAGGGTGAAAAGGTCAACGGTCGAGGGGACACCCCCAACCGGCACGATATTCTGACTGGATCACAGTTGGACGGGGGAGCATTCCGGGGCGAGGAGGACTGGACCTGCCAGAACTGGACAAGCAGCAGTGAAGGCAGCGCCCGGGTGGGCCATCATGACCGTACGGGTGGAGGGGCACATCCCTCGTCGTGGAATTCGGCGCATAGCTCCAGAGGCTGCAGCCAGGAGAATTTGCGGAGCACAGGCGGCAACGGCCTGTTTTACTGCTTTGCAATCGATTGAGGGTACTCCAGAACAAGAGTGCAATAAGTGCAAAGCAGATGACCTCTCAAGCTCGTAAATTGCGAGTATGGAACAGCGTCTTTTTGGGTACGACCCTTCTTCCCCTGATCCTGTTTCTTTCAGGCAGCTTTCCGCCTCTTTACGGTGCACAGCAGCCGGCGGAAACGGAAAGGGCCGAGGTGGGTCTCCCCCCGCCAGCTGGAAGACGGGTCGACTTTGTGCACGATATCAAACCTATCTTTTCCACTCGCTGCCACTTCTGCCACAGTGAAGCCACCGAGTTTGGAGGCTTCCGATTGGACGACAGGGAAGCGGCCTTAAAGGGGGGAGCCTCCGGTCCAGCCATCCTGCCCGGTCGAAGCGCTGAGAGCACACTCATCCAATTTGTCTCCGGAATACCACCGAAGATGCTCATGCCTCAGGTAGGTGAGCGTCTGAGCGATGAGGAAATTGGACTGCTGAGAGCCTGGATCGATCAGGGGGCAGAGTGGCCGGACGATTTCGATGCCGCCCAGCATCCCCGATCCCTAGACCACTGGGCCTACCAGCCATTGCTCTCTGTGCAAGTACCTGAGGTGGAGGACCGGTCGTGGCCCAGAACACCTATTGATCACTTTATTCTGGCCCGCTTGGAAGAAGAGGGCTTCAAGCCTTCAGAAGTGGCAAACAGGCACACTCTGCTGCGGCGAGTCACACTTAATCTGACCGGCCTGCAGCCCACGCCTGAGGAATATCGTGATTTCCTGAAGGACAGTTCCCCGGATTCATTCGCCCACGCGGTCGATCGACTTCTGGCCAGCCCCCGCTATGGAGAGCGATGGGCGCGACACTGGATGGATGTGGTGCATTACGCTGATAGCCAGGGGCACGACCAGGACCGTCCTCGGGAGAATAGCTGGCCCTATCGCGACTATCTCATTCGGTCCTTCAACGAGGATACGCCGTACGCTCGCTTCGTAAAGGAACAGATCGCGGGCGATGTACTCTATCCCGACGATCCGCGCGCCACCGTGGCCACCGGCTTCATTGCCACCGGACCCTTTGACGAAAGCTCCATGATTTTCATAGTGGATGACACAGAGGACAAAAAGCAGGCCCAGAATCTGGACCGGGACGACATGCTGATGACCACCATGTCAACCTTTCTCAGCACTACGGTTCACTGTGCCCGTTGCCATGACCACAAATTCGACCCGATCCCGCAGACCGAGTATTACAATGTCCAGTCGGTCTTTGCCGGGGTTGACCGTGCCGATCGGCCCTTTGATTCGGATCCTGAAACCCACGTCCTGCGCCAGGCCCGCCTCAGGGAAAGATTGAGCCTCGAAGGCAGGCAGGGGGACCTGAAGGATCACATCGACCGGGTGACGAGTTCCGATATTCGGCTCCTGGAGACACGCATCAAGAGCCTAGAGGAGGAAAGAGATGACCCCTCGAATCCAACTGAAAGACTCAGCTTCACTTTCGGGTACCAGAGTGAGGTTCAGTTGCCGGGGCAAAGGGAGAAATGGGTACAGGTGGACCTGAAAGAGGCAGCTCCTATTCATCAGATCTATCTGGTGCCTGTAGACCTACCTGATCGGCCCGGTTTTGGATTTCCCACTCGCTTCCGGGTAGATCTCTCCAATGACCCGCTCTTTGTCAATTTTCAGACCGTGACTGACCACACCGAGGCAGATTTCCCTAATCCCGGGCCCAATCCGTACGAAATCCAGACCCGCGGACAGCGGGCTCGTTACATCCGCGTGACTGCCCTCTCTCCTGCCCCCGCCAACAGCTACTGGCTATTCGCCCTCTCAGAACTACTAGTATTCTCGAGCCGCGAGAACATAGCCCTCAAGGGGAAGGTGACCGCCTCCGATGCAGCGGAAAACTCCCGGTGGTCGCAAGCCAATCTCGTGGACGGCTACACCAGCCTCGTGAATCTGAACCGGGCGGGTGACTACGGCAGCCCCAGGGAAGCGGGCGATCTCGTGACCTTTTTGAGGAGTGCTCGGCGCCGTGGTGAAATCGGATTCGAAATCGAAAAGCTCCGAGAAAAGCGCATAACGATGGCCCACTCTCACGCTGACTCGGACCTGCAATCGAAGCTAGCAGAAGTAGAAATAAAGCTCAAGGAGGTCAATCAGCAGCTCTCTGCCATGCCCCCGGCCCGGATGGTTTACTCGGGAACGCCTGACTTCGCGGCTTTCCAGAAGTTTCAGCCCAGCAAGGGAAGACCCCGCTCGATTTCCGTGCTGCGTCGTGGAGAAATCACGCAACCCCTGGCACCCGCCTCTCCTGGAGCGCTCTCTCTGATCCAAGGCCTGGACCCTCATTTCGAACTGGAAGAACCTCACCAGGAAGGAGTCCGTCGTGCGGCTTTGGCCAAATGGATCGCGGATCCGCGAAACGTGTTGGCCTGGCGTTCCATCGTCAACCGGGTGTGGCATTATCACTTCGGCAGGGGCCTGGTGGAGACTCCCAACGACTTCGGCCACATGGGCGGGCGTCCCAGCCACAGGCTGCTGCTGGACTGGCTCACACTCTGGTTTCAGGATAACGGAGGTTCAATCAAGAAGCTGCACAAGTTGATTCTGACCAGTTCAGTCTATCAACAGTCTTCTCAAGACCATTCGGAGTATTCACAAATCGATGCAGACAACCGCAAATTGTGGCGCATGAATCGCCGTCGATTGGACGCAGAATCGATCCGCGACTCGGTGCTCCAGGCCAGCGGCAAGCTCAACTTGACCATGGGCGGACCTTCCGTCAAACAATTCGACTACCAGGACCCCAACCCAAGTGTGACGCCGCTCATCAGCTATGAGACCTTCGACGTGGAGAATCCGGCCAACTATCGCCGAAGCGTCTACCGCTGGATTTTCCGTACTTTGCCCGACCCTTTCATGGAGGTCCTTGACAGTCCGGATTCCTCGCAGCTAGCACCCTCCCGCACAGCCTCGACCACCGCCCTGCAGGCCCTGACCTTGTGGAATAATGCATTCATCTTGACCCAGAGCCGGCATCTGGCAGCCCGGGTGGCCCAAAAAGGGGAGGTGCATCTGAAGGTACAAGTCGAGAATGCCTGCCAGCTGGTTCTGGGCCGTCTCCCTACCCAGGAGGAATCCCGGAAGCTGGTCGCCTACGCCGCTAACTACGGAATGACCAATGTATGCCGTTTATTTTTTAACACCAATGAGTTTATTTTTGTAAACTAGAGTTAGAAAAACTTGCACATGCGATGCCGTCAGTGTAGTCCCACATTTGATCCTCGCGGACCCGGCTCCGGATTGCTCCATCGACGCGGTTTTCTGGACCAGCTGGGCGGTGGTCTGAGTGGTCTGGCCTTGGCTCACATGCTGGCTGGGGAGGGAGTACTGGCGGGCCAAGCAGGCCTGGAGCGCGGCTTGGACCTCAACGGTGGGTTGCATCATCCGGCCAAAGTCAAACGAGTCATACAGCTTTTTATGAACGGAGGGGCCAGTCAACTCGACACCTTCGATTACAAGCCTGCACTTGCCCGTCTGAGCGGCCAGAGGTTCAACCCCGGTGCCGACTTGAAGCTAGAATCAGTAACCGATTCGCCTGGTTTCATCCTTATGAAGAGTCCCTTCGAATTCAAACAGCACGGAGAGGCCGGGCGATGGGTGAGCGACGTCTTTCCCCACATAGCTGGGATCGTAGACGACCTCACGTTCCTTATGGCCATGCGGTCCAGGACCAATGTACACGGACTGGGTGTGTATGAACAGAACACCGGTTTTCCAATGCCCGGATTTCCCGCCATGGGTTCCTGGTTGTCCTACGGCCTGGGCAGCATGAACGAGAATCTGCCCACGTTTGTGGTGATACCGGATGCGCGCGGTCTGCCCTACAATGGCCAGAAAGCGTTTTCCTCTGGATTTCTTCCGGCCGCTCATCAAGGCACACTCATCAAGCCCAACGCACCGAACCCAATCCACGACTTGTTCCCTTCGGAATCTGCAGAATTCATTACACCCACGAGCGAGCAGGAAGGCCTGAGTCTTCTCAACACGTTGAACCACGAGCACCTGCGAGCTCATCCGGGGGATTCCCGCCTGGATGCGCGCATTTTGTCGTACGAGTTGGCCGCCCGCATGCAACTCGGAGCTCCCCCGGTTCTGGACGAATCCAGTGAATCCGAAGCGACAAGAAGACTTTACGGTCTTGATGACAAGAAGACAGAAGATTTTGGCCGAAACTGCCTGGCGGCGCGGCGTCTTTCGGAAGCCGGAGTTCGTTTTGTCCAGGTCTGGAGCGGAACGAACGGAGCCGTAGGAAACTGGGACAACCACCAGGACATCGAAACGCAACTCAGCTCAATCGCCGGGCGCACGGACAAACCCATCGCGGGACTGTTCAGGGATCTGAAGGCTAGGGGTCTGCTTGACGATACTTTGCTGGTGTGGACGACCGAGTTCGGCCGCATGCCCTTCGGCCAGGGCAGTTCGGGCCGCGACCACAACGGGGGGACTTTTGTCACCTGGCTGGCCGGGGCCGGAATCAAGCCGGGCCAGGTATACGGGGAGAGTGACGAGTGGGGCTGGAAGGGAGCTGTGAATTCCACGTCCGTGCACGACCTACACGCTACGATTCTGCACCTTATGGGTATTGACCACAAGCGGCTGACCTATCTTCATAACGGCATCAATCGGCGACTGACGGACGTGCATGGCCACCTGATCAAGGACATCCTGGTGTGAAGGAGGTGGCCCCGTTCCGGGTCCCACGCTATCCTGGAGTACAGAACTCCAACTTCCGCAGCCCAAGGATCGAACCAGGATTCCAACCACACACTGATAACCATGCAAGGTCCCGACAAGAAGAATTTCCATGATTCGTCGCGCTTTCGCACTTCGATTGAAACCCGGCTCGTTCCCCGAGTACAAGCAACACCGCGACAACATCTGGCCTGAGATCGTA
>CAZMGM010000060.1:0-6025 GCA_964565865.1 uncultured Acidobacteriota bacterium
ATAATCCAGGCCCTCCTGCTGACGCAGTTTGTGGGTGTTCCTGCGGCCCTGCTCTTTGGTAAGATCGGTCAGTCAATTGGGCCCCGCTCTGGGATACTCATCTGTATTGCTGTTTACGTGCTTGCGACGATCGGGGCCGCTTTCATTTCAAGCGGACGAGATTTTTTCATACTGGCTGCGACGATCGGCCTGGTACAAGGAGGAATCCAGGCCCTGAGTCGTTCTTATTACGCCCGGTTGATCCCGGAGAACAAAGCAGCCGAGTTTTTTGGCTTTTATAATATGCTGGGCAAGTTTGCAGCGGTGCTCGGACCGTTACTGATGGGGTCGGTCGGACTGTGGACAAAGAACCCGAGAGCCTCCATCGTGGTCCTGACGGTGCTCTTTCTCGTCGGTGCTCTTTTTCTGATGCTAGTGGACGAAGAAAAAGGGAGAGAAGACGCCCTGAAAATCTAACAGTCCGTGGTAAAAGTCGCGTGCCAGGGAACTGTGTTCGCTCTGGCCAGGCACGAGGAGAAAGTTGATGCTGGGTCACCTGCGACGACGAGAAATACAGTCAGCTGGCTCAAACCGCTGGCGTCCCCAACGCAGCCCGCGGGATTTTCACCATGAGCTGCTAGGCTGCTATGAGCTCGGACTTATCAGGGTTCGTTATCGGGGAGCGTGATGATGACATCTCCCGGCCGGGCATAGTCCAGCTTTTCGCGCAGGATTCTCTCCAGGTTGTCGGGATTGTTCTTGATTTGCTCCACTTCCGAGGCCCTTCGGGTATTCAGCTCGTGAAGCTGCTGGTTCTTGAGTTCCAGCTGCCACAGTTCATCACGAACCCGGTTGAGCTGGATGAAGCCTCCGAGGCCAAACGTCAAGAGGTAGGCATACGAGCAAAGGCAGACGAAAAAAAGAATAAGAAGGATTTCGCGACGAGCCTTGCGGCTTAAGTTCATAACAGCCCACTACAGGGCAAGAGGGAGATCATTATGATACGAATTGTGTTCTCGACCATTGACAAGCTTGAACACGCCCACCGTCTGGCCGGGCATCTTGTGGGTGAAAAACTGGCCGCCTGTGTCAACATCGGTCCCGAAATCACCTCAGTGTACCATTGGCAGGGGACTGTGGAAAAGACTGTGGAAAACCTCATTATGATTAAGACCAGCGAAGACCGTCTGGAAGCATTGATGAGTCGTCTGAAGGAGTTGCACACGTATGACCTACCTGAAATCTTAGCTGTCCCTGTCGAGACCGGACTGCCTGCTTACTTGAAATGGGTTGTAGAGTCGACCGAAAGTTCTGGGTAAGCGATCCTCGTCACTCAGGCCGTTATTTTTAAACGACATAGTGCAGCCGACACTGTTGTGTCGGGCTTTAGGGCTGTCAGGTTTCAGATCGGTCTCGGAGTTCTCCAATCAGTGGACCAAGCACCGGAATCCGACAACTTCGAAACGCTGTTCCCCGGCGCACCAGACGAAGGCCCATGTCGACCAGAGTGTGGTGGTTGCTCCCCAGGCAAGATCTTCTGCGAATGATCGACTGGTCAGGCGGCCCAGTATCTTCTAGTCGGATATGTTGGGCCACGTTTCCAGCAAGATCGAACACTTGAACCGGAAAGGCATCCTGTGGCCGGTCATCGACCGGTTCAATTTGACTGGAGGGATAGTAGTTCTTCTCCCCAGGGAAATGCTCTTGCATCGGACCGTGCGCGGGCTGTCTTCTCCCACTGTGTCTCGGTAGGGAGCGACCTGTTTAGCCATCGTCAGTATGGTGCAGCGTCCTCTCGGGATACCCACACGAGCGGAAAGTTCTCTGCCCAGTCCAGATACTATCCTCTCTCCACGTGGATCAATATTTCCTAGGTTTATAAGTGGGTTATTAAGTTAAATCAAGAAATTACTTGACCTCTTGCTTCGTTAGCTCTAAGCGGCCGATATGGAATTCCGAGTGGAATCGTTTCTGAGGAGGTATTGTCAATCTTTCTCTCAGCTGCGCCGCAGGCTGGCGCGCCGATCGGGATCAAGAGAAGAAGGATCCGGGGACGCCACCTACCTATCCTCCCATTCATAGTTATGGCCGGTAAGACTCGTCGTATAGCGGTCCCAGCAAACATCATTGTATTGATGGCAGTAAGTCCCAGAGCCCGGTCGAGGCAAGGCTCACTATCCTTTCTGGCTCCCGGCTCTCGCCACCAATAATGGTTGAAAAGCCTATTCCCTGGTTCCTGATTCTTTGTGGAATCGACGTTTTTGTTAAGGGTAAGAAGTTTAGAAACTGGTCCAAAAGGATGTCGATTGCCCGCGACCTTAGTTGCGGGATAACCCCTGGCTGGAAAGTGAGGTTTGGCTGAGTTAACACCGGGTTCGCATCGGAAAATCTGGAGGCCCTTTCAATCATTCCGCTTGACGCTGAGTTGCGGAGTTGAAGGTGGAAAAAGAACCCTATCTGTTCTTTCAGGCAATTGACTACTGGAGTCAGCTGAGGGTGCACCCGGGAGGGAGAGATCTGCAGAAGAGTGGATACTTTCCAGGAGTGTCAGTGAACGGAGAGGATCCTTGGCTCTATCTTGTATCAACTGTTCTTGAGTATCATCCGTGGCTCGGACTTCTGAAGCTCTACATCGGTGCAGACCTGGAGGTGCACTGCGTGGGCACGCAAACGCAAATTGGAGGGCAGGCTTGGAAATGATGGGGCGGTTTCGGCTGTGAGAACAGGGCTTTCGAGTTCAGGATCCGGCGTCGTCGCTTTTCTCTTTGGCAGAGTCGTTGCTGTCACGCACAGAACTCTTGAAGTTTCGAATTCCCTCGCCAAGCCCCTTACCCAGCTGGGGGAGCCGGCTGGCGCCGAAAATGACGATGACAATCAACAGGATAATCCCTAACTCGGGCAATCCCAGGCCAATCAGGAGCAGATCCATAAAAATCCCCTTTTAACAATAGTAACCGCCTCGTTTTCAGGCTGTCAAACCGGCGCAGCGAATCATAAGCTCGAGGCCACGGATTTAAATCGAGGTTGACACCACTCCGTTACCCGAAGAGGAGAGTTCGGGAACTGCCGATACTTCTTGGGGCCGAGTCGAAAAGTCGTGCTGAACTTTCTGCGAGTCACAGAACGATTCTCTGGTCGCCGACGCGGCGCGTAACTTTGTTTCTGTCCAGGTACTCGAGAAACGGAATAGCCAATTTTCGCGTGACGCCGAAAAGGTTCTTGAAATCGGTAACGGAAAGCGAATTGCCCGGGGAGTAGGCGTGACGGAGGCGTGCCTCCCATTGCTCGGCCAGACGGCTGCTCATGAACAGATTCTCCGAAATCCGAGCGATCTCTCCCCGCTGGATAAGAAAGAAGAAGACGTCGTTGAGATCAGTCGAGGGTTTCTTCAGTAGATCCGCCAATTCGTCCATTCTGAGTGCCGGGTGACGATCGGTGTCCAGTGCTTTCAGAATTCTTTTCCGAAGTTGCGCCTGATCGGGGGTCAGGGCAACCCGATGTTTGAAATTCGCAACCGTATGGGCAGAGGCTCGCACACGGCGGTCTGCCTCGAGGTTGTGCAAAACAGCGTTAAAATAGGTGTTGGATGCCCAACCCATCAGTCGGTCTTTGAGTTCTTCCCTGGGCACCCCTTTGGAGAGGGGATTCTGGCTATGGAACCGCTTAGTGTAGTCGACGATTTGGTTCTGAAGTTCGGCGAGACCGTCTTCGGGCACAAGCAGATCGGTGGCTTCAAAGAAAATAAGACCCGGAGCCGTTTGCAGCATCTTACGAAGGGTCTTCTTGGTGAGTCCTGTCCGTGACTGGACTTCCCCGAGCGAGATTCCGCGAAAGCCTGCTTCCCGAACGTAATACAAAATTGAAGTCGAGAGCCGATCTTCTTGGCCCTCGATCCAGGCTTGTTGCAGCTTTTTGAGGGCAGGGGATTCCTTGCCGAGTTCTGCTCTCTTGCGCTTGTGTGCCCGGCTGTCCAAGACGATGCCTCCTCCAATGGTCATGAGTGGGGAATAACGCCTGACGATGAAGCGATCTCCGGCGCAGGCCGTTACCGGTTCCTCCAGTCTAAGCTGGGCGAGTCCGATCTCTCCCGGTCCTATTTCCCGGGACTCTATGGGGTAGACTCGCCCAATAACTTCGGTACTTCCATGGTGGAATCGTACCGGGGTGCGGTGTTGGAGCGGTGCTGGGGCCGAGGCAATCAGCTCCAGGCTTACATCGAGGACAAACGAAGGGAGGAACACTCCCGGGGGGCCGAGAACCAGCCCTCTCCGGAGCTGGTCTTTGTCCACTCCAGTGAGGTTTAGAGCCGTACGCTGGCCCACTGTTGCGGTGATCGCATCGTGGCCATAGATCTGCAGGTTTCGGACGCGGCCCTGCATGCTGGAAGGGTAGGCCTGGACCTTTTCCTCCGGCCGAACCGTTCCCTGCCAGGTTGTACCCGTGACGACGGTTCCGAAGCCCCGGAGCGAGAAGACTCGATCAATCGGGAGGCGGAAGGCGTATTGTGACCCGAGATGGGGGATTGAAAGGCGCCTAGCCAGTCTCTCCTCGAGAATGGATCGGAGGTCCTTAATGCCCCGACCGGAGTGGCTGTCTACGGATACCATGGGAGCATCCTCTAGGAATGTTCCCTCCAGAAACTCCTTCAGCTCCGCTCTTACCAGATCGACCAGTTCGGAATCGACAAGATCACTCTTGGTGAGGACCACAATTCCGTCCCCAATTCCAAGCATGCGGGAAATCTCAAAATGTTCCCGGGTCTGAGGCATGATCGACTCGTCTGCCGCTACGACGAGCAGAACCAACTGGATTCCGGCGATGCCGGCCAGCATGTTCTTGACGAACCTTTCGTGTCCGGGTACGTCGACAAAGCCGATCTGGAAGCATCCGATGCGCGTATGCGCGAACCCGAGATCAATCGTAATGCCCCGCTGCTGTTCTTCCTTGAGACGATCGGCATTAGTCCCGGTTAAGGCCTGAACGAGACGGGTCTTCCCATGATCAATATGCCCAGCTGTTCCGACAATCAGGTATCGCATGGTTTCCGTTTCTTGGCTCAATCCGTAAAGAAGTATACCCGGATGGCAGACAGCTGTACGGCCAGGCACGGGGCTTTGACACCCCTTCGGTCCGGTGGGATACAATGCATGGCAGTCCGTGGTGAAAATCGCGCACCCGCGCCCTCGGGGGCTGCCCTCGGCGGCCTGGCATACGTTGGTTGGCCTTGCAGTTGGGCCTGCCAAGCCCGCAATACCACCTGTGGAATCTCCACCACGGGCTGCTAGGTTCTATGTTTGAGAGTCTGTCAGATTCAATCCAGGCCGTTCTGAAGGGTCTTCGCAGCGAGGGCCGTATTACGGAAGCTCACGTAGACCGAAGCCTGCGAGAGATTCGAATAGCTCTGCTGGAAGCGGATGTGAATCTCCAGGTGGCCAAGGACTTTATCGCTAGGATTCGGAGCCAGGCTCTGGGAGAGGAAGTGCTCAGAAGTCTTACACCGGGCCAGCAGGTGATCAAGATCGTCCGTGACGAGCTGATCGAACTCCTGGGGGGGCGTTCCTCCCCGCTCGACTTGGGCCAGGCCAGGTTATCCACGATCATGCTGGTTGGCTTGCAGGGAAGCGGTAAGACCACAAGTGCCGGGAAACTGTCTGGCTGGCTTCGAAGCCAGGGTCGCCGGCCACTTCTGGTTTCAACCGATGTGTACCGCCCAGCTGCAATTGAGCAGCTCAACGTGATCGGGGAGGCCCTGGAGATTCCGGTTTTCTCGTACAACAGCCGAGACGCCCTGGAGTTGGCACGAAAGGCGCTTGCCTACTGCCGGAAGAGTGACAGAGACGTGCTGATCGTCGATACGGCCGGCCGGCTCCACGTTGATGAGAAACTCATGTCCGAATTGCAGAAGCTGCAGGACATACTCACACCTTCTGAAACGATGCTGGTCGCGGATGCGATGACGGGCCAGGATGCAGTGAATTCAGCCAGCCAGTTCGACCAACGGGTAGGACTAACGGGAGTGGTTCTCACCAAGCTTGACGGCGATGCT
>CAZMGM010000060.1:6035-6286 GCA_964565865.1 uncultured Acidobacteriota bacterium
GAGGTGCAGCCCTTTCTATCCGGACGGTCACGGGGAAACCGATCAAGTTTGTCGGAGTGGGGGAGAAATACGATGCGCTGGAGGCGTTTCATCCCGCGCGAATGGCCGAGCGGATTCTGGGTATGGGAGATGTCCTGTCCTTCATCGAGAAGGCCGAGCAGGCAGTGGATGAAAAACAGGCACAGGATATGATCCGAAGAATCCAGCAAAACGAGTTTTCGCTGGAGGACTTTCTGATGCAGCTCCGCCAG
>CAZMGM010000061.1:0-4133 GCA_964565865.1 uncultured Acidobacteriota bacterium
GTGGTGAGTTTCGCATCGGACACATCGAACAGGTAAACATCGTTCGCGTCTTCCCCGCGCGCTTCGGAGAAAATAACCGCGCCGCCGTCCGGTCGCCAAGAAACCGCGTACAGGCCCATCCGGCCGCGGAAGATCTCCCGGTCTTCACCCGATGCCACGTCAAGCAAATGAATGTCGAAATCGACCCCGTTGCGGGCGCTGGTCGCATATGCGATTCGGCTGCCGTCCCTGGTAAAGCCACCGAATTTCAGGAACGCATTGGAGGGAGCCAGCAATTCACGTTCCTTATTGCCGTCCGGGGTGATGAGGTAGTACCCCTCCCGTTCGTTTCCACCCCGATCGGTACCGTAGACGATCCAGTCACCCGCAGGAGACCATTCATGAAACGTGATGGATTCCCCGAACGTAAGCTGACGCGGCCAGCCGCCCCCGGTATCTACGACCCAGAGCTGAGGTGCCCCTGTGATCCGGGTTTTGAACGCCAGCATCTTACCGTCGGGCGAGATCGACGGTCCTCGGGCGCGCCGGACATTAAGAAACCGTGAAATATCCGGAACTTCCGCCCCGGCCAACGAAATCGCAATCGGAACCGGCTTCGGTATGTCCTCATCATTGGGCGTAGGTTTGACACTCTGACTCATCACGGATGTCGCGGAAGCCGATATCAACAGCATACAGGCTAACACTAGTCTCTCTAACATGATGAAGCCTCCTTCTGTCCACCTGAAACCAGGTGAAGACATTTTCAAATTGGACGCCGCTCGGCAACAATTGGTGCTTCTTCCGGCAACTGTTGTTGAGGGCGGCAAACTCCTAAGCCAAACAGCTTGAGATCCGTTGTCCAGTTGCCTCTAGGGGAGCCTACATCAGGAATGTTTCTCACCTCGCAAATGTTTAACGACTCGATAGAGTCCAGGAACCCAAGTGAATCCTGCTTTCCGGGGCTGTTGGTCAGCTGGCGCGTATCCTTTACTAATTGCTAGCTGCCAGATATTTCCTCAACGGCTCCCGAATCGCTTCTCTTTGCCGCACGCAGCGTTCAATATCCTCCAACGCCAAATTCAATTTCCGCTCTGTCCCCTCAGGCACTCCCTCATGCTCGGTAAAAAAGGTCTTCACCTCTGCATGTCTCTCCGGCGAGCAGAAACCCGTCGCCACACGAGGCAGATATGAAGCGCCCCACGGGCCGAGCTTCTCCACCAGCTGATCGTAATTCTCAGTCAGCCACTGCCAGGCCGCAGGGCGGGCTGCTCTTCTGATGGATCCTGCCAGCGTCCCGAAATCTTGCGTCCGCAGCGTCCCATCTAACACACCACCAAGAGTCCGACGCACCAAAGCTGGATCTTCAAAACTGCCCAAGCTTCGGATAAGAATAGTACGCACCGCTGGACTCGAAGCCTGTGGAACTCTTTCCATAAGCTGCGCCCACAGCGTTGGGTCACCGTATCGAGCGGCAATCGGCAGAAACATGGCCAACGTTTCTGTAGCCACGGAGCTCGGCGGTTCAAGAAACTGGCGCCTGACCTCCTGAGCGCGATTGAGTAGGGCCTTGTCCTTTCCCCTATCGGCTAAGCTCCGCACCAGAGATGGGCGAAGTAGACGTGCAGCTGCAGGCTCGTTTTCCTGTGGTGCAATCCCGATACGTTTCAGATGGGGAGCCAACAGCCGCTTCGTATACTGGGCGAAAGGCTCGGCCAAATCATCCCGTTCGTTCTCCACAGCGATAGTATGTAAATACCCCAGACCCGTCGCCACCTGATCAATCACTTTTCGATGTTGCTCCTGTGCTAACGCACCCAGCGCATCCCCATAAGCAGCGACAGATAAGGCTCCGGCTCTCAACAGCGCCAGGAGCTGACCAGGAAGCGCAACACGTTCAACCAAGCTCAATTCCCGACGGTGTTGATTCACGACACTGCTCAGCACTTCAGGCTGCAGACTCCAGCGGTAGTAGCCTTGCTCATCCGCATTCGGATGCAGCCAGACTGGACAACCAGGTTGTGACAAAGTAACCGTCTTCTGTCGGTCATCGAGCAGAAAACACTCGCGGTGCCCTGTAGGTTCCATCTCGCCTTCGTCAGCAAACCCATAGCGGACACACACTGGGACAGTCCACGCCTCGCCTTCAGGAACATCACTACCCGCAACACGATAACGGCGCTGTTTAAGCAAGAGCGCGGCAGGCTGTCTCGGTTCTTGATCACAGGAGAGAGTCACATCGACCAGTGGGGTCCCAGGCTGATCGAGAAACAGCCGAACCGTTTCCGCCACAGGTTTTCCGGAGACATTGTCAAGTGCGGCTAACAGATCGGCAGTTGCTCCAGAACCATAGGCATGCTGCCGCATATAGGTGCGCACGCCGTCCCGAAAAGCAGTTTCACCAATCCAGGCTTCTGTCATTCGCAGGACAGCCGACCCCTTGCCATAGGTAATCCCGTCAAAGGCGTTACGAATATCCCCACCATGCCGAATCGGCTGGCGAATAGCTCGAGCATCGCGTTTGGAGTCCAGATCCATCACTCCTTGCGTGCGGGCTACAGCTTCCAGCGGTGCTTCGAGTTCTGGATCAATATCGGCGATCACCTTGAAGGACATCCAGGTGGCAAACGCTTCGTTCAGCCAGAGATCATCCCACCACGGCATCGTCACCAGGTTGCCGTACCACATATGCGACAACTCGTGGGCAATAACCATCTGGCTCCACAGCCGACTCCAAATGGGCGCCTGAGTTTCATCCAGTAATAGCAAAGGCTCTCGGTATGTGACCAGCCCGACATTCTCCATGGCTCCGCCCCCGAAGTTTGGCACGGCAACTTGATCGAGCTTGGCAAACGGATACGGCTGCCCAAAATAGTCTGACAACCACTGGAGAATAGGCTGTGTTCGCTTGAGCGCAAATGCTGCGAGCTTGCCCTTTCCCCGAGTTGTGATAATGCGTAGTGGAGGTTTTGCCGACGCGTTTTCCGGTCCGGCCACCACATCAAAAGGCCCCACTGCAAACGCGACAAGATAGGTTGGCAACGGCTTTGTCTCAGCAAAGGTAAACACTTGCGATTGACCGTCTGTGTGTCGCTTCTGTTGTGGCCCATTTGTGAGAGCTATGATTCCCTCCGGAACCCGCATGGTCACCGCATAGGGAGTCTTGAACTCAGGCTGATCAAAACCAGGGAAGGCCCGACGCGCATCCAAGGCCTCGAACTGGGTGAAGGCGTACCACTGGCTACGATCTTCGACCCGGTATAGCCCCGCCAGCCCCGAAGAAAACGGAGCGTCATACGAAAAGTGAATCGTCGCCCGTCCAGCCGCTAAAGGCGGATCGACAATGAGAGCAATCCCGCCATTCTTCCCTTGAACAACGTGAACAGGCAGTCTTTTCCCTTCGCTCTCAATCGCGGTCTGAGCAAAATTCATGCCCTGACCATGCAAACGGATCAGACTCGTTTCGCGACTGAGCTGGACACGAATCGCAACTTTTCCAGAGAAGCGGTCTTTCGTCGGATCAATCGTAAGATCAAGCGAGTAGTGAACGGGAACGACGGAGCGATCCAGGCGAAGATTGCCATCAATGTCAAGATCGGTCGCAGCAGCTGTCGGCCCAGCAGCTTCAGGCTTTGCCAGAATCTCAACTGACCAGAGCCCTGTCCAACTCATTCCTAGCATCAAGATCAATCCAGCCAAAAGCCACCGTTGCATCACTACCTCCTTACGCTTTACCGGTTCCTAGGTACGTATACCGAAATCACTGATATCAACTTGGCATCCAAGTCTGTCTGGTGCGTGGATAAGTGATCCAAGAACGGGGTTTGTCCCAGCGCTCTGGATCGCTTCGTGAGCGGTCGTGAACGGGACGGTCGAGGTCGCTACAATGACACGGGCTTGAGTCTTCGTTCCTGGTGCCATTCAATCCCTTTCTAAAGAAACACTCGGCGAAGGTTACACGTTGATGTTGAGAAACCCGTGAGATCATTGGAAGCCGCTTTGCTATACTGCTGCTACTTTGTTTCCTCACGAAGGACTTGATCGAATCGGTGCAACACTTCAGTAAAAAACAAACTCGATGCCAGTGGCCAGAGGGAGGCGGTTTAACACCACTAACTGGAGTGTTGTCCTAGCTGCTGCTGACACCCAGAATC
>CAZMGM010000061.1:4143-4527 GCA_964565865.1 uncultured Acidobacteriota bacterium
CAGTCCGAGGACGCCCTGGAAAAGTTGTGCCGGGAATACTGGCCTCCGGTTTATGTCTTCATTCGCTACCGTGGGTTTGAACAAGCCAAGGCCGAGGATCTGACCCAGGGGTTCTTCACCCTGCTGCTCGAGAAAAAGAACCTCAAGGCCGCGGACCCCGAAAGGGGAAAGTTCCGTTCGTTCCTTCTGGCTTCAGTCAAACATTATCTTGCCAACGAGTGGGATCGTGAGCAGGCTCAAAGGCGGGGTGGTGGATCAGTCTTTGGCCAACTCGGCCTCGACGATACAGCTGCCAACTACTCTGAGCCCACTGAGAGAGTAACGCCCGAGAGTGTTTTCGAGCGACGCTGGGCTGCCACAGTGCTTGAAGTCGCTTTGAAGAGG
>CAZMGM010000061.1:4537-5467 GCA_964565865.1 uncultured Acidobacteriota bacterium
GGCTCGCCACGGCCCGGTCCGGCCAAAAGGCTGCAGGGGGTCGGCGGGCAGCGCGAAGCGTATAGAATCCGCCCCCCAAGCGCTCAGCTTGGAAGAGGCATTTTGAATATTAACCGGATTGTTCAGACTTCGAAAAGAAGTTCAGAAAGGTGCCGGGGAGGAGTTCGATCGGCTGAAAGGATTCCTCACCGGGGAGAATGCGGGCGTACGCTATCGCGATGTGGGGCAGGAATTGGGAATGAGTGAAGGGGCAGTCAAAGTGAGGGTCCACCGGATGCGAAAGAGGTTCGGCCAAATCCTGCGCAAGCAGATCACCGAGACCGTAGCCGATCCTGAGGCAGTTGACGAGGAGATTGGATACCTGCTCGGTGTTCTTTCCTCCTGATTTCCTATTCGCGGCCCGCATTTCTCATGACTCGTCGTAGCGAGGCGCCGCAAGCGCCGTCCTGGCAAGGCTTGCGACCGAGGCCCCCGCAGTCGTACTCGTGCAGTACGTCGAGGAGGCCGACAGAGCGTAACGGGAGACCTGGAAATGGTTCTCCCTCAAGGGGATTAGATCCCCCCCGGTAAGGTCCTAGTCAGACCACCGGTATCTAGACCCAGGGACTAACCCCTGGGACCGGAAAGTGTTGCGAGGTGAAGTGTGTTAGACACTGAATCCGGACGAATTAGCCCCGAAATAATGTTCGTTGAGAATGGCCGATGGTTTCGTTATGCCCGCAGGCAACAGGAGACACCGCGCTAAAGACGAGTGGTGGATCCCACTCCGGGGTCGCAGACGGCATCGAGCAACACCCGAGGAGAGAGAAGACAGACCAGGCGGGTGGAGGACTTCTTGGCGGCGGATCTGACGCCGTCGAGTATGCGAACGCGACGTAATAGGAGCGACGCAAATGGGACCTCGATCTGGGATGGGGACCGGTTTAGCGA
>CAZMGM010000062.1:0-5446 GCA_964565865.1 uncultured Acidobacteriota bacterium
GCGCTTGGTTGGTTGAATGATCTGACCTCTTGACGCGTATGCATCCCGGGAGGCACAGAACGCGCCCAACTTGGCAATCTTCCTGCCGGCTGAATCGTGGCTCACCGCTATCGATGGTTGGTCTCCGTCGGCTGAAGAGGTTAAAGGTGACCCGGAGCTGGTCGATCAATACCAGACGACCTACCAACAGTTCAGAGAGCTCTATCCCCACTTACGGAGTTTCAGGCGGCAGTTGTAGCACCTCCAGAAACTCTCGGTCGGGTCCGTAAAAATAACACCACCGAACCCCGTTGGCCAGGGTCACAGGGGTCGATACGAATTCAACTCCTTTCTGAAGGAGGCCCTGGTAGGCATCCTCAATGTCAGTAACTTCAAAACAAATGTGGCCGAAGCCCATGTCGTTTGGCTTCGAATCAGAATCGATGGGACGGCCCGACGGACTGACATACTGAAACGCCTCGACCAACGTAGTAGAGCCCGGCACAGTAAACAGGACCACCTTTACCCGGGAGCTGGGCAAATTGACTCCACGGCTCAATTCGGCCCCTTCAATCGATTTCTCAAGAGAGATCTCGAGCCCGAGAACCTCAGTATAGAAATCCTTTGTTTTCTCCATGTCGGAAACCACTAGGTTCGTGTGATGAAGGCCTTTGATCATGAATTGTCTCCTCTTAAGACTTCCGGGACAAGCCGATCAGCGGTTAGGGGCGACCTCTCATCGACAGCGATGGAAACCCGTACCATATATCCGATCTGGATCGATCGGTTTCCGTCCGGGGCATCATAGCAAGGGATCATTCCGTTGTTCGAGCAGGGGAGAGATTATCTTCTGTTCAAGGTCGGCTTGATTTACGTGGTGTTCAGACCCCGGCCAAGCAAGAAAAGGGGCAACGCGATCGTCGTCTCAACATTAGGGTGGTAGAATCTCGGCCCCGGGTAGACCAATAGTATGGGAAAGAAAAGCATCCTTGTATTAATGCTGGCAGCGGCGCCCTTTGTCGGACACTCGAAGACGTTCGGCCGACCCGCGGAGGCGGACCGGAACCCAAGAGTGCGCACCTTTGAGTTCGTGTATCGAACGATAATCGATGTGCCCGCGACAGCGAGGCGACTCAACATCTGGATTCCCTTGCCACAGGACGACGACAATCAGAACGTGAAGGTAACGCAGATCGAGGCTCCTTATCCCAGGGAGATACGAAGAGAAGAGGAGTTCCAAAATAAGATCCTCTATCTGAGCTTGCAGGACCCTGCACCCGGCACGATCACGATCGTTATCATCGCTCGAGTCCAGCGCTCCGAAGCGGTCCACAAGAAATTCGGCAGAGCCAGGGACCAAGGAGAACCGGCTGAGCACCCACGGCTCAAAAGGTGGCTCGAACCCGACCACCTGGTGCCGCTGAACGACCTCATTCTGGGAATGTCCAGGCAGATAACCGCCGATAAGCAGACGGATCTAGAAAAGGTCCGAGCCATCTATGACTATGTCGTCGACAACGTCAGCTACAAAAAGGAAGGTGCCGGATGGGGCCGCGGGGACATCTACTGGGCGTGTAACGCCAAGACCGGTAACTGCACTGACTTCCACGCCCTGTTTACGGGCCTTGTTCGAGCAACCGGAATCCCTGCCAAGTTTGTGATCGGATTCCCCCTGCCACCAGAGCGCGGCGCTGACCAGGTCAGCGGATATCACTGCTGGAGCGAGTTTCACCTCGATGGGTACGGTTGGGTGCCCATAGATGCTTCGGAGGCCAGCAAACACCCAGAAACACGTGAGTACTATTTCGGTTCCCTAGACGAGAACCGGGTGGAATTCACTGAGGGTCGAGACATCCTTCTATCCCCTCGCCAGCAGGGTGAGCCGCTCAATTTCTTCGTCTATCCCTATGTCGAGGCAGATGGCAGAAGTCTGGACGCTGTCCGTTATGAGTTCAGCTATCGAGACATTGACTCAAATCGTCACTCTAGCCCGGCGGATCAGAATCCAGACCCCAGCTCAAAAACTTGGAGACGCAGCACCAACATCGGGAATGGGAACCACAGGACGCGGTAGAAATGACGCAATCACGACACCCGGTGGCAGCTGAACTTTCCGAATGGGTGAATGACGCACGCCGGCGGACACTGGAACTGGTGACAGATCTCAATGGCGAGCAGCTCATGGGACCAAAGCTGTCGGTCATCAACCCTTTGCTCTGGGAAATCGGACATCTGGCCTGGTTTCAGGAGAAGTGGGTTCTCCGTCACTCCTGCGGGAAGCAGCCGATTCGCGATGACGCCGATTCTCTCTGGGACTCGATTGCGATTCCGCACGCCCGGCGCTGGGACCTGTCCCTGCCAAGCTACGAAGATGCGTTGACCTACCTAAATGAAGTGTGGCTTCGGGTTCTGGAAGAGCTGGAACGGGGAGAACCGGAAGAAGAACTAGAATACTTTACACGCTACACCGTTTTGCATGAAGACATGCACAATGAGGCGTTTACATACACTCGGCAGACTCTCGGGTACCCGCAGCCAGACCTATCCACGCCTGGTGGTAGGGAGGCTCCCAGAAGGTCCGGCGAGGAGTGGACCGCAGGCGACGTCCAGATTCCGGGAGGGCAGTTCATGCTGGGAGCCACCTCGGATGAACCGTTTCTATTTGACAACGAAAAATGGGCGCATCCGGTAAACGTAGAACCCTTTTCCATCGCTCCGGTGGCGGTTACTGAGGTCGAGTTCGCGGAGTTTGTCGACCATCAAGGCTATCAGAGACGGGAGCTGTGGACCGAAGAGGGATGGCACTGGCGGGAAGCAGCGAGCACCGACCATCCGACTTATTGGAGACGTGATTCCGATGGAGTCTGGCAGCGAAGACATTTTGACAAATGGGTCTCACTGGAGCTACAGCTCCCTGTGATCAACATCAACTGGCATGAGGCCCAGGCCTATTGCCGGTGGGCCGGTCGCCGGCTTCCAACCGAGGCAGAGTGGGAAGTAGCTGCCGCCGCCCAGACCAGTTCGCAGGGTGGCACACTGGCGAAACGGAAGCGTTCATTCCCCTGGGGCGATAAAGCCGCCACCTCAAAAAGAGTCAATATGGACTGGCAGGCAATGGGCTGCATTGGAGTCGGCTCGCTCTCTGAAGGCGACAGTGCATTCGGTTGTCGGCAGATGATCGGCAACGTATGGGAATGGACGGACAGCGTGTTTCTTCCCTACCCCGGTTTTGAGCCGGACCCCTACAAGGAATACTCCGAACCTTGGTTCACGACCCGTAAGGTGCTGCGCGGCGGATCCTGGGCAACCCGATCCCGCATCGTTCGCAACACCTTCCGCAACTTCTTCACACCCGACCGATCCGATGTGTTCGCGGGATTTCGCACCTGTGCCCCTATGGAATGAGAATCCACATTGTCACGCCGCCCCGGAAGGGCAATCGAGTCTCCGCGCGGCGCTGGGCTCGCATTTTTCGTGACCTGGGACATGACGTCGCAATCGGGCATGAATACCGGGAGGAGCGCTGCGATCTGATGGTGGCTCTTCACGCCCGCCGAAGTCATGTGTCGGTGCGACGGTTCTGTAATCGATATCCTGACCTGCCACTGATTCTGGCCATGACCGGCACGGATCTGTACAACGACATTCGTACGGATCCCTCAGCGCAGCAGTCCATGGAAATGGCTTCTCTGCTCATCGTCCTGCAACCCAGAGGCATTCAGGAACTGCCCGGACACCTGCGCCACAAGGGCCGGGTCATCTACCAGTCTGCGAGACGACCACCAGGAAACTTTCCACCGAAGAAGAGTCTTTTCGAAGTGTGTGTCATCGGACACATACGTTCTGTAAAGGACCCATTCCGGACGGCCAGAGCTGCTCGACTGCTACCGTCCTCCTCCCGCATTCAGGTCGTACATGTGGGAGCGGCAACCAGCAGAGAAATCGTGGAGGGTGTCAGCCTCGAGCAGGCCTCCAATCCCCGCTACTGCTGGCTGGGAGAACTCCCGCACTGGAGGGCTCTCCGTGTACTGACCAGCAGCCGCCTGATGGCACTTAGCTCAAGGATGGAAGGCGGCGCGAATGTGGTCTGCGAGGCACTTGCCTGTTCAGTCC
The DNA here is from genome assembly GCA_964565865.1 of uncultured Acidobacteriota bacterium. Taxonomy (GTDB): domain Bacteria; phylum Acidobacteriota; class UBA6911; order RPQK01; family CBDAPI01; genus CBDAPI01. The sequence goes on from CAZMGM010000062.1 coordinate 4,093, forward strand.
CAGTGCTCTCGTCGCGAATTCCGGGATCGATCGGCATTCTGGGAGAGGATTACCCAGGCTATTTTCCTACTGGAGACACCCGGTCGCTTGCAGATCTTCTGCAGCGTGCGGAGAATGACAAGGAATTCTACGCTGCACTCAAAGCTCGCTGTGAGGAGCTCAAACCCCTTGTCTCGCCTGCCCGGGAACGGCAGAGCTGGAACAATTTACTAAGAACTTTGTAAGAAGTGAATCCGTCCCCCGGTATTGGCCACGCGGGTTCGGTTAACCCGTAGGGATGGTCGACCTTAGAAAAGGAGGAGAGGATGGGCAAGGTATTCGCTGTACTCTATGGACTCGTGAATCACGTCGTGTTTCTGGGAGTCTTCCTTTACATCATCTGCTTCCTGGGAAATTCCGGTTCCCTGGTTCCTAAAACCGTTGACAGCGGAACACCGGGCCCAGTCGGCACGGCATTGCTGGTGAATATCTTCCTGTGGGTTCTTTTCGGAGTCCAGCACACCCTGATGGCACGTCCCAGATTCAAACAATGGTGGACCGGGATCGTTCCCAAACACCTCGAGAGGAGCACTTACGTCCTGATCAGCAACCTACTTATGATTCTCATCCTGTGGCAGTGGCAGCCGATGACCGGGGTGGTTTGGGAAGTCCAGAGCCCGCTCGGGAAGAATGTGCTGTGGGCTCTGTTTTTTCTCGGGTTTGGCCTGGTCGTCCTCTCGAGTTTGATTCTCGATCACTTCGATCTTCTGGGCACGCGCCAGGTGATTCTTTACGCCATGGGCCGACCTTACACGGCAACCCCGCTCAAAGTCGTTGGCTTTTACAAGTTCGTACGCCATCCTCTTCTCCTGGGCTGGATGATCGGGTTCTGGTCCACCCCCCGAATGACGACAGGGCACCTGGTCTTCGCGATCACTACTACGGCCTATATTCTGCTCGCCATCCACTACGAGGAAAAGGATTTGGCGACAGTTCATGGCGAGCCTTACCGGAATTACCGAGAGAGGGTCTCCATGATCATTCCCTTTCTGGATCGGCGGTAAACGCCCCTTCGGAAGAAAAGACACCCCAAGTCAACTGGGAAAGGCCCCGGACGGCAGATCTCTTTTCTCTTACCTTTTTTGGGGGTTGTTTGAGACTATCAAGAGGACTGTCTTTCTCGAGAGTCTGGTTTCAGGCCGCAAAACGGCCGCCCGTGAATAGCCGTGGGGGCCAGTCCAAGAAACGTACTCGCACAAATTCTAAGCCCTGGAGGGACGACAAGGGTTTCGGCAACACAACCCAGTACTCGGTTCTGACTCCAACCTGGATTCTTCATGATGGCAAGGGCAATAGGATCTACACTAACCTGGCA
>CAZMGM010000063.1:0-4950 GCA_964565865.1 uncultured Acidobacteriota bacterium
CTTCACGCGGTCGGTGAAGGAGAAGTCGTGGACGACGTTTATTTGATCGGCGGCTTCCATTTGAGCCTGCCGACGCTTCTCCAACCAGGGAAAACCCTTCCACAAGAGGCGCTCCTGAAGGGTGGTCAGTACATCTTGCTTGAGTTTCGCTCGCTGTTTGTCCAATTCTAAATCGTAGAATCCACGGACATTCCCCTGAGGATCGACCAGCGCGAGTTTCCGGCTGTAAGAAATGCTGTGCGGATCGCTTGAATTACCCTCTACCGGCAAGTGGAAGCCCTGTTGGCTCAGATGCCACAGTTCTGCTTGCAGTCCCGTCAGGAATCTCCAGTGTTCCTCGTCCGCTCCTGCCTCCGCTGCATACCGGTGCAGCACCGCGATCGTGTCGTACTCCGGGTCGAGAGTGAACGTGACGAGACGGATATCGCCCCAGCCCGGCCGCCTCTTCAGTTCTCTCTGAAGGTCTGCCAGACCGGAAGTTTGAGATGCAGCTGAGCTGCCGCGGGTCAGAATGAAGTTCGCGATCCAAGCTTTTCCCAGGAGTTGATGCGTGCCAAACGGTTGAGAGAGATGATCGGTAAAGGAAAACTCGGGCAGGGCCTGCAGCACAGGGGGCTTGTGTTCTTGTGGCTCGGTCCTGCCCTCCTCTCGCGACTCAAGGCTCGTCGTGACAGGGGGAGCAGCCGTAAGGTTGCCCGTTATTACGGCTACCGTCAGGCCCAGAGCGGCAGATAGGGCCACCTTTCCCAACGCTGTAAATCTTTTTGGAATCATTTGTCACACCGCCTGGTCACTCGGCCATTCAACCGGTGGCATTGGAGATCAGGAACTTGCTCTTTTCGAGAAAAGTGTAGCATGGCTGATGGCTGATGAGCTGGCACTGAAAAGAGAGGAAACAGGGGGCAGAGTAGGCGCGTCCCCTTTTTCGTGTCACTTGTGGTGGGCTGCCCAGCGGGCCGAGAGCAGATCTGCGAGGGCGCTGAAGATAAGCAAAGCTCCTACCGCAACCTGCTGTAGAAACACAGATATTCCCAAAAGGTTCAGTGCATTGCGAACAATCTGGAAGAAGATCACCCCAAGTAAGGTTCCGGGCATGGAACCCCGCCCTCCATAGAGGCTCGTGCCCCCGATCACCACAGCAGCAATGACATCCAATTCGGCACCCGTCCCAGCCTGAGTGAGTGCCGAGTCTAACCGGGCTGCCAGCAGGATCCCGGCCAGTGATGAGAATAGGCCAATCAGAGAATAGAGGCAAAGCTGGTGGCGCCTGACCCGGATACCCAGGCGTCGAGCTGTTTCCGAGTTGTTGCCAACCGCGAATGTATAACGCCCGAACCGAGTTTTCACCAGCACTAGATGGCAAATCAGGTAAACCGCTGCCGTGATCAGTACGAGTACGGGGAAGGGTCCAATTCTGCCCCTGCCCAGAAACGTAAAGGCCTCCGGAAAGCCGACGATGGAGTTTCCTCGGGTCAGAAACAATACAGCGCCCCGCGCTACATTGAGCATTCCCAAGGTCATAATGAAGGCAGGGATTCTCCCATAAGCGATCGCTACACCGTTGAGCGCTCCGACGCCCGCTCCCACCAATAGCCCACCCAGAATGGCTGCGGGAACCGGGACCCCCGACACCAGCAGGTGAGCCGTGGCCATACTACCGAGGGCCAGGATTGATCCAACTGAAAGGTCGATTCCGGCAGCGATGATGACAAAGGTCATGCCGGCCGCAATGATGGCGTTAAAGGACAGCTGTTCGAGGATGTTCAGGAAGTTCCGGGTGCTTAGAAAGACAGGCGAACGCATGGACACGAAGGCCATCAGCACAAGAATGGCAACTATCAGAACTTTCAAGCGGGTGAGCTTCAGTACAGCTGGATAACGATTCCAGTGTCTGGACAACCTGGACATCAGACGAGAACGGAGCGTATTGAAGTATGGGGACAAATTCAGCAAGCCTCTAACCGCTTGTGCTTGTTTCACCTCGCATCATGAGGCTGACAATTTCATCTTGACTCGTCGACCGGGTGGTCCGGTCAGCCACCACCCGTCCGTTTTTCATAACCACAATCCGGTCAGCAATTTCAAAGACATGCTCCAATTCATGGCTGATGACCAGCAACGAGATGCCGCGCTTCCGGAATCCTCGGATCAGGTCCAACGTCCTCCGGGTCTCCGCAACCCCCAGAGCCGCCGTTGGCTCATCCATGAGAATCATCTTGGCTCGAGAATAGAGGGCGCGGGCCAGAGCCACTGCCTGGCGTTGTCCTCCGGAAAGGAATCGGACCGAACTGCCGGGACTGAAATCGTAGCCGAGTTTACGGATCAGTTCCGCTGCTTTTGCCCTCATTGCCTTTTCTGCCAGCCACTGGACACCTAGAGTGTTTCGGCACAACTCCCGACCCATGAAGATATTGGCGGTCACGTCGAGTTCGTTGAGCAGAGCCAGGTCCTGGTAAACCGTTTCGATGCCCCAGAATCGAGCGTCCATAGGGTTCCCCAGATGGATAGGCTGACCCTCGATCAGTAGCTCTCCATGATCGGGTTTCGTGACGCCCGCAAGGATATTGATCAAGGTCGATTTCCCGGCTCCATTGGCGCCAACCAGGCCCACAATCTGACTGCCAGCCACCGTTAGATTCGCTCCGTTCACGGCTTTGACAGCCCCGAACCGCTTGGTAACGTCGACGGTTTCTAGCAGGTGGCCGCCCTGGCCCTGGCTTGCCCCTGGGGTTCTGTCTTGAGGGAACTCGTGGGGGGGCATCACGGGAACGAACACCTACCAGTTAGTGAGCCCGCGGGGAACTCTAACCCAGCAAGGTGCCGGTTGTCGGCAACCCCCTGGAATGCGCAAGTTAAGGCTTCCGCCTTGTAAGGCGCCACTCGAAGTTCCGAACGCCAAGTTCTACGTTTCCGGATTTGATGGCTCGTCATTCAGGTCTCCGGGAGAGTCTATCTCGTACAGCATTACTCGATCTGAGCCAGGAACTCGTCAACATTCTCCCTGGTCACGAGCGCCGTGCCCGTGTTTGTAAACTCCGGATAGTCTGTTCCCTGGTGGAAGTGCACGATGCTTTCCACCCCGGCGAATCCCATCTTGCCAGGAAACTGAACGACGGCTGCGTCCAGGTCACCCTCCTTGATGGCCTTCAGATCCCTGGCCCCTGCCTGGCCGATAGAACTTCGACCCACAATCAATAGATCTGTTCCAAGGTTTCTTCCGAATGCCTGTGCAGCCTTTACGGCACAAAGGACAGAGGGGCCACCGAAAACATAGATGCCGTCCAGATCAGGGATTGCCGTCAGCAGGTCGGTTACAGCATCGAATGTCTTGTCGCAAAATGGAACTCCCATAGGAGTGCCCACCAGTTCCATTCCTGGATATTCTTTCAGTCTATCCACGAAGCCGTTATAGAGATCTCGACACGTGGAAATACTCTGGGTACAGGAGATGGCGGCAATCTTCCCTTTTCCGCCCATCCTTGCGGCGAGGCGATCGACCGCCATGCCGGCACAGAGGACATTGTCGGTGGCCGCGAACGTGACCACATCTCCACCTGTCACGGCGGTGTCGATTATGGCCAGCGGGATCTTCGCTTCATTCGCCTTCAGAACCGCCGCCACGAGCGCGTTAGAATCGCTGGGAGCCAGCACGATTCCGTCCAGTCCCAGCTGAATCATGTCTTCCACGATCTGTACCTGTTCGACGACTTGAGTCTCATAGTTGGTGCTGCTCACCAGCAGCTCGACATCCATTTCTTCAGCCGCCCGTTCGGCCCCAGTAATGGCATCCAACCAGAACGGATCACTGGAGGACTTGGGAATGAAGGCGACCGTCAACCGCCCCTCCGATACCTGTTCCCGACATGTGACCAGGCAGCCCGACAGCAGGAACAGGAATAGAACGGATGCAAAGCTGCGAGTCATGGCGGGTAAAACCTTACCATTTTTCGGATCCGACATGGCCAAATTGTGGGCAGGAACGACGTAAGAAGCTGGCGCTGGAATCTCGCGGACTGCCGGGACTTGCTTCGTCCAGACGCATCCCCTATCTTAAGTACTCCCTTCCATAAGGATGACGACATTTGCGGATGTATCTTACGAGGTCAAGTTGCGAAGAGAAGAGGAGGCGATGCAGCGGCTTCGTTGACGACGAACGACAAAGAGATCGCCCGAACCCCTCATCCGCCCGCAGGGTTGGGGTAGGACCGGCCCATCGCTACGTTGATCCTCCTCGCCGATGGTCCCGCAGCGACTCGTTGTCTCGCCTCGATCTGGTCTCCGCCGCGCTTGCAACAAACATCATCGTATTTATGGAAGGGAGCATCTAGGACTCTTTGGCAAGGGGCCAACCGAAAAGCGTAGACGCATCTGCACTAGATGCCGAGTCTGGAAAAGGAGGTTGCGATGTCCGGAAAGCTGGATGGTAGAGTAGCCATCATCACGGGGGGAGGAATGGGCCTGGGAGAGTCCACAGCTAAGCTCTTTGCAGGAGAAGGCGCCAAAGTCGTCATTGCAGATATCAATGTGGAGGCGGGAGAAAAGCTGGTCGCCACTCTCCGGGAGGGCGGCACGGAAGCTCTTTTCGTGGAAGGTGTCTGTGGCAGAAGATGCCCAAAACATGGTTGAGAAAGCAGTAGGCCATTTCGGCCAGGTCGACAGTCTCATCAATAACGCGGGCGTCCAGGTCGAGAAGAAAGTTCCAGAGACAACCGAGGAGGACTGGGATTTCGTCCTGGGAGTCAATCTGAAAGGGACTTTCCTGTGTTCCAAATACGCCATCCGTCAGATGCGCAAGCAGCAATCCGGGAACATCATATGCATCTCCTCCCTCTCGGGAATCGTGTCGAACCCTAATCAGGCTTCTTATAACGCTTCGAAACACGCGATGATCGGTCTGGCGAAGGGCATGGCCCAGGATCACGCCATGGAGGGAATCCGAGTCACTGTCGG
>CAZMGM010000064.1:0-4896 GCA_964565865.1 uncultured Acidobacteriota bacterium
GTTCGCTTTCCAAATCCTGCCTGCACCCGGAACCGGCTACACCAATCGTCACCACCGTGAGAGCGCCGACCAGCGCCCGACCTAATCTCTTACTCATCGTTACACCTCACTGTTGATCATAGGAGTGTGTATATAGAATCGAACCAAAGCAAATGTCTCGCTTCCCTGAGAGAGATCATACGCCTGTCCCGCACCCTGGCTTGGCGGGCTGAAAGTGGATCCCGATCCACAGTCCGCCAAGAATCAAGGGGACGCATAGATTTCCAGATCATCCATTGCCCAGGTGTTCTGTTGATAAGTGCCTAATCCCATGACCGTCAGGAAAGCTCCACCCGAGACTGAATCCAGGCTGGAAGCGAAGTGCCCTGAGATATCAATAGAATCCATCACTTGGCCGTCCAGCGTCCAATAGACCGTGTTGGCGTCATCCGTCAGGTACAGCCCCCAGCGGCGGCTGCGTCCAAGGATTTCCTCAATTTCCTGCTCAGTCCGGTAAACTCTGGAGGCAAGGCAGATGGCAGGCTCGCTGATAAAAACTCCCCCGTGGGCGATCTGCTCTTCGTGCAAGTCTCTTAGCTCGCGTGGGCTTAGATCCTGATTGGGCCGTGAATGATCTTTTCCAAAGCCATCCCTCGGGTACTTATCATAGTCTTCAGGCAGGAGGCCACGCACCAAGTACACGAACAATCCGTCGTCGCGGAGGAAGTCGAAGTGTAGCTGTACTCCCCGCTGGTCGTCAGCCTGTTCTCCCAACCACCCTTGCCAGCTCGCGACCGTCAGGCTCCAGCAATGGTCTAAGTTCTGTGTCCAGTTGACAATTTCTTTGGGCGCTTTCATCTCCCCTGAATCATCTTCTTCATGGCTGAAATCTACGAGTGTGATTTCCACACCGTTCGTCCCTGCTAGCCCTGGATTAAATGTTCTCTCAGTCGTGGCAAAACCGCCATAGACCATATCCAAAGAGGCCAAGCCAGGACCAGGGGATGGGGGGTGGCCGACATCCATCATCCAGTATCCCCCTTCCGTTCTGGCCTGGGCCTCATAGCGCCTAGTCCACCGCGTCATGTCAAAGTAATCCGGCGGACCGTACTCCTTACTGAAGTCGTCACTGAACTGCAGTACCAGACCAGCTTTTCTCTGCTCGTGCTCCTCTTGAATTCCCATCGTGGACGGTTCCGGTTCGCTTTCCACATCCTGCTTGCACCCGGAACCGGCTACACCAATCGTCACCACCGTGAGAGCGCCGACCAGCGCCCGACCTAATCTCTTACTCATCGTTACACCTCACTGTTGATCATAGGAGTGTGTATATAGAATCGAACCAAAGCAAATGTCTCGCTTCCCTGAGAGAGATCATACGCCAAAGATCGAACTCACTGATCAACTGAGGCATCCTCTCTCGGCTGCACCTGTCCCTGATCACTCCTGAGCGCCCAATCACAGTTGGCTCACCGCTCAAAGGAGTTGATGATGTGTTGATAGCCAAGTTTTTGGCCACAGTTGGGCCCGCCAAAGTTGTGAAGATGCGGTAGCTCCCAATGCAATTGATGGGGCGGGGCGGGTTGCCTCAAGAGATGAGGCTGCCCTATTCACGAGAGGGTGATCCGTTCTCGCGGCTTTGTAACTCGGCCATGGTCGCCACCATGGGGTTCGTACCCGGAGGATGATTGGCTTCGAAAAGAATGTCCCGGTCAATCCGGTTCCCCACCAGCACGACGCGTTCCGACACCGGGATGAGCGGCATATCCTGCAGGGCCAGATCCTGGGCCGAGTGGATCAATTCAAGTCTCCGATCAAAAGACGTGGCCGTGGCAGCCGCGTTCACCAGACGGGTCACCTCTGGATTGTTGTAACGAAGAACATCGGCCCACCAGGTACCCGGCACAAACTGGTTCTTGAAGAAAGCCATAGGACCCGACGCGATGCCGGCGAACTGCATCTCATAGCGCCCGGCCCGCAGATTCGCTACGGCCACGGCGTCCTCTAGGGGACTGACCTGAGCCTCAATTCCAAGTTCAGCCAGGTTGGCGGCGATGACCAGAACCGCGTCTGTCCAGCCGGCACGTTGCCCCCAGGTCTGCAGGCTCGTGCTGAAGCCACCGGCAAAAGGCGTCTGAGCCAGCAGCTCCCGCGCAGCTGGCAGGTTCCTTTTCCCTTCAAAAGGCAGGTTTTCCAGGGATTCCCGAGGGCCCGGGTACTGGAGTCCCCGGGCCGGGGTCGAAATTCCCCCGAAAGCCTTCTGGTTGATTTCCTCCCGGTCGATGGCCAGCGAGATGGCCTGGCGGACCTTCGAATTCCTCAAGGGATGATCGGAAGGCAAACCGTTGTTGATGGCGATCATGTACTGGCCATTGAGGGGTACCTGGTAGGTTTCCACCTCCGGGGGCAGGGAAGGGCGTGCCGTCACCGGAAGTTCGAAAACGTAGTCAATGGCCCCCGATGCCAGTTGCAGCACCCTTGAAGTTGGATCGGGCACCGCCACCAACTCGATTCGCTCGATGGCCATCGGTCCGCGCACATAGTGAGGATTGGACTCGATGACCCAGCGCGATGATCCGGGGATCCATTCCTTAACCCTGTAAGGGCCAGAGCTAACCGGGTGGCGAAAGTAATCCGGATCCGCTTCGATCTTCGACTGGGGATGAATCGCCATCGCCATATGAGCGAGCGCCAGTTGAAGGTCCAGGTAGGGATCCTTCAGTTTGAAGACAACGGTAATCGGGTCAGGTGCCTCGACCCTGTCAATGGGTGTGAGCAGGGTGGGAAAAAAGGGGCCTGGCGTGTCGCGATTTCGATTATACGCGAAGATAACGTCCTGGCTGGTCAGGCGTGTCCCGTCCGAATAGACCAGTCCCTCTCTCAGGTTCACCGTGACGGTCAAACCGTCGTTGGAAACCTGCATCGACTCGGCCAGCTCCGGCTCCACCGACCAGTCGTGATTGAGCCGAAAGAGCCGACCGCTGGTCAGATAGACTGAGATGATGTCGGACTGGGCCACGAGGCCGATAGAGTCCAGGTTGATTAGTTTGGAGCTGAGGCTGATGGTAACCGAGGGAATGGGAAGCTTACGGTCCGTTCTGGTCCCGCTGGGCGATCTTTCGCCCGGCGGTGCGCACCCTGGAGAGAGAGCCATGGAGAGCAGCCAGGCGAAGACAGCTAATCTTCGCATAGGAGCTAATTTTAGTTGAGATCCGGGCGAGTTTAAACCCGGTGATGTGTCTTGCTTATTATTCTCGAGATGCTCTGGATCGAATCTCCTTGGCGCGCTGCTCCATTTGTTCACCTTCGACTGACGATCCAGTGCCTAGAGCCATGGTAAAGTGACGGTAGAAATACGGGGCAGCTAGGCCAGATCAGCCGAAAGCTTGGGTCCGATTCACACCCCAACCGCTGCCCTTTCGAACCCTTGATCTATCGTCGTTCAAGGTGGAAAAGGATGCTACTTCGGTCGCTTTTTTCAACCCCAGCGGCCGCACTGTAAAATTGCGGTACACGCTCTCCCGGTTCGAAGCTCTCGGAGAAAACAGGTGGTGCGCTCTGGCCAAAAGGGTCAGACTGGGTGGATAGCTGGGTCCCAACTTGGAAAAGACAAAGCATTCACTGATCAACTGAATGCGTTAATTCCCATCACGGGGACACATAGATTTCCAGATCATCCATTTTCCAGGTATTCCTTTCAAAACCCCCCACTCCTACGACGCTAAGGAAGGCCCCTTTCCCGACAGCCTCTGGGCTGGAACTGAAGTACCCCGTGATATCGGCACTGTCCATCACCTGCCCGTCCAATGTCCAATAGACCGTGTTGGCGTCATCCGTCAGGTAAAGTCCCCAGCGGCGGGGGCGGCCGATCATATCCTGGATCTCCTGTTCAGATCGATAAACTCTGTGGCTCAGTGACAGAACCGGTCGGCTAATGAATACTTCTCCCGCTTTGGCAACAAGATCCTCGTGCAGTTGTCTCCGTTCTTCTTTGCTTATATCCGTGGGCCCTCCTGGCCCATAGCCATCCCTCGGGTATTTGTCAAAGTCCTCGGGCACAAGGCCGCGCACCAGGTAAACGTACAGTCCATTGGGAGGAAGCAGATCAAAGTGCAGTTGCACTCCCCGATAGTCAGGCTGGGTACTAATCTGTCCGTGAAAGCTGCCGAGAGTTAGAGGCCAGGCCTGAATCAATCTCATCTCTCCCGGCTCCCCTTCCACAGAATAATCTCCTTCGTGGCTGAAGCCGGCCACGGTGATTTCCACACCGTTGGTCCCGGACAATCCCGGATTGAAGACTCTCTCGGTCGTGCCGAAACCGCCAACCCCGGACTCCCCGCTTTCCATTAGCCAGTACCCGTTTTCCGTCCTCGCCTGGCCGGTCCCCAGTGGGGTCCACCGCGTCAGGTCAAAGTAATCCGGCGGGCCGTACTCCTTACTGAAGTCGTCACTGAACTGCAGCACCAGACCAGCTTTTCTCTGCTCGTGCTCCTCTTGAAGTCCAATCGTGGACGGTTCCGGTTCGCTTTCCACATCCTGCTTGCACCCGGAACCGGCTACACCAATCGTCACCACTGTGAGAGCGCCGACCAGCGCCCAACCTAATCTCTTACTCATAGTTACACCTCACTGTTGATCATAGGAGTGTGTATATAGAATCGAGCGAAAGCAAATGTCTCGCTTCCCTGAGAGAGAGCATACGCCAAAGATCGAACTCACTTGTCACTTGCTTTGGACGTTCCTAACCAGTCTGGCCAGTTAATCCAGCCTTTGTCCTTGTAGATGCTGCTTGGGCTGCCAGGGATATCGGGGGGTCTTGTCCCTTTCTCAGGCATGTCTCCTCGGCGGTATGCCTACAAATCTGAGATCAGCACCGGAAAGGCAAAGACTGAAAAAGCCGATGGATGAAAGTACACT
>CAZMGM010000065.1:0-4774 GCA_964565865.1 uncultured Acidobacteriota bacterium
ACAGATCTTTGATTGGTATAGGGAATGGTTCGGAGATGAGCGCCGAGCCGTTCCCACGGCGATCCGAATCGTTTACGACAAGGGTGAGGTCGTGGCTATTATAAACGCAAGCTTCTTTGGAGGCAGGGTTCAGTCCGGTGTCAGGAATCTCCTTGGAAGAACCAACTAGAAGCCCGTGCCGGGTAAACAAGGCTGTGTCAGGTCGCATCACGGAGGCCAGGGGCGAAGTGGCTCTGAAGAGGGTTGTGATTTTTCCTGGTTGGGGGCAGGAAGCCAGCCCCAACCATCGGGGGGCGGTTCTCCTCGTAGTTTTATGGGTGATGCTGGCCATGAGCTTACTTGCCCTCAGCTTCTCGGCTTCCATTCGGACTGAGGTCGAGGCCGCCAGGAATGTCGTAACCCAGAAGCAATGCTTTTATCTGGCCCGCGCCGGAATCGAGTACGCTGTTTACAAGATCCTGGAATCCCAGCTGGCCTTTGCGCAGACCCAGCAGCTCATCGAGGGAGGACTCGAATCGATTCCTCAGGTACTGACGGGGACGGTCAGTCTGGAACTGGAGGGACACGGCGCTGATGTGGAGGTTATCGACGAAACGGGTAAGATCAGCCTCAATGCAGCGCCCTCCCATCTGATCTATAACCTCCTGATTACGGTGGGAGTTGAGGGACCAGAGGCCGACATCATTACAGATTCGATCGAGGACTGGCGTGATCCAGATGAGTTCTATCATGACAATGGAGCGGAAAGTGACTGGTATCAATCTCTACCTGAGCCCTACTGGGCCAAGAACGGCCCCTTCGACGTGCCCGAGGAGCTGATGCTTGTCCGCGGCGTTACGCCCGAGGTCTATTACGGACGTAAAGGCCTGACACCGGGTGGGGAGAGAGTCCAGTACTATGGACTGCAGAATTACTTCACGGTTTTCACGAAGGTGAATCGGATCAATGTAAACTCGGCTCCCCTGCCAGTGTTGGCATCTATACCTGGGCTGGAATACGAAGATGCCATGCAGCTTGTTGCTTTGCGTGAACAGATGCCCATCGGTGACGTCACTCAAATAATGGAAATGCTCCCAGGACTACCGACGGACGCCACCAGCTACCTCTCGACGCTGCGCTCAAGTGTGTATACTTTGATTAGTACAGGACGTATTCGGGACTCCGAGATAGTGAGCCGAATCCGGGCGGTAGTACGGGTTGGCACGGGGTATAAGGGCTACGGGATACTCTACTGGAACGAGATGAACTTTGAATTATGAGATCGGCACGCGTCTCTGGCTGGAGGGCTGCCGTCGGTGTCATGCACCGATCTGGTTCTGGAGCGGAGAGCTTCAAGTTGGGCCGTTCTCTTGTTGAAAAACAGGAATGGAGTGCCCTCTCAACTTGGAGAGAGTGCTTAGGTTACTTATAAGAACATGTTTGCAATAGGTTCAGCTCTCGGCGTCGAGTTCCGTGGTCGCAATCTGATTCTACTCAACGTCAAAAAGGGGCTCAGAGAGTTTTCCTTGCTGGAGCACGGCGTGATCGAGGATTTCCGAGATCTTTCACCGGCGGAGCTCCAGAGCGCTGTCCGTGGCTTTTTAAAGAGTAACGGATCCTCCCGGGAGCGCGTTATTCTGGGCATTCCGCGTGAGCAGGCAGTGGTGCGATGGATCGAATTACCCCTGGATGTTGAAGAGAACCTGGAACAGGTGGTTCGGTTTCAGGTGGAGCGCTTCGAACCGACGGACGAGGAACAGTCGTATGTTGACCATGTGGTTCTGGGCCGTGACGAGCAGAAGAAGAAGCTTCTTCTCAAGGTCACCCTGGTCCCTCGTATCATCCTCGATGACTATTTGCATGTGCTTCGTCAGGCCGATCTCTATCCCGCTGCAGTGCGGCTCGCGAGCCTTGCCTATCATCAGGTCTTTCTGGCCCACGCTGACGGATTTCCCAAAAAGCTCCCCTGTCTCGTCCTAGCCTTGAATCCCGGATCTCTTGAGATGCTGTTCATCAATGATTCCAGCAAGTTCTTTTCCCACAAGATCGTGTTGGAGGGGGTCGAAGAACTGGGCATCCTGAAGATTCGCCAATATGTCGACGCCTTTCTTTCCCACGTGGACCCCCTGGGGCAAGACCTGTCGAAGCTATACCTCACGGGCCTTTTGGCCCAACGGTATCTCGAGGATTTTCAGTCTCTTTCTGGCGACTGCGAGCTCCTACGCCGAAAGCTGCAGTTGACCGGAAAAGATCTTTCGGGAGAAGCCTTGGAAGACTGGATTGCCGTGGCTGGCCTGGCCATCTCGGGGATTAGCAACCAGGCGATAGCGCGATCCAATCTGATTCCACCGGACAAGCGCATTATTAGAGACAAACCCAATCTGGTTCCGACCTTCGTACTCGTGGGCCTTCTTTTTGTGATTGCCGTGGCAATGGTCGCTCGGGGCTACATACAACAGAGTCGGCTCCTGGGCCAGATCGAGACACAGATCACATTGCTGCAGCCTCAGGTCGATGGCGTCATGAAGCTTCGCGAGCAGGTCCAGCAGCAGGAAAAAAGCTTGGAAGAGATTAGGGATCTGATGATGGGTCGGCAAAGTGTCCTATCGGTGCTGAAGGAATTGACCGAGAAGATTCCTAGCAGCACTTTTCTGTCGAATCTGAGCCTGCAAGGGGAACGGGTGACTATGATGGGATACTCATCGTCCGCATCAGCGCTGCTTCCGATACTCCTAGATTCAGAATATCTGGAAGGCGTGGAATCCCGTTACATTACTCCGGACCGGAGCATGGGCAATCGAGAAAAGTTCAACTTTGAGGCCACTGTAAAGCAGAGGGGCCAATGAGGAAACTTTCATTCCGTGAAAAACGAGTTTTGTCGGCAGGTGCCCCTGTTGTAGTGCTGGTCTTGGTGTTCTTCTATCTGGTTCAGCCCTTTACTGAGGCGCAGGCGGACATCGCGACCCAGCTGGACGTGAAGGCCGATCTCCTGCAGCGTTCGATTCAGCTGATTCAGCAGAGGAAACTGTATCTGGAGCGGCTTGATACATTAGACCGCGCTCTGCTGGATCACCGAAGCATGCTCCTGGATTCGCCCAATTCGAGCAAGGCCACCAGTGAATTGGAATTGACCGTTCGCAACCTCGCGTCTGAGCAAGGTGTTACCATTGCACGCAGCAATCCTTTACAGGAGCGCAAGCTTGGAGAGCGCTATTCGAAGATCACACTGCAGCTCAATCTAACGGCCTCTATGGACCAACTTGTCAACTTCGTCCACGCCCTCTCCAGCTATCCTAAGTTTCTGCTTGTGGAGGATTTCTATCTGGCCGGCTTGCGGGTGAAGAAGGAGATCCGCCTTCAACCTCGGATGAATGTGTCGGGGCTGATTCGACTTTATTCGAAGTAGGGCATCAGTACAGGGAGAGTCAAGAATGAGACAAGGAATTCTGGTGCTGAATCTGTTGATGCTGGTCGGGACTGCCGTTCTTGCAGACCAACTGATCTCAGGCTGGGAGGCGTTTGAGGAAACGAATAGCGTCGAGCGGCTTGTCGGTCGCGTCGAGCCTGGTCAAGATGCGCCGGCCAATGTTGGGGTAGTCCTGGAGGAAGGTGCAAGGCCCTTTCCAGAATTTTTGGTCATCGCAGAAAAGAATCTTTTTACTCCTCAGCGAGGTCCCGAGGTAGAGGCAGAGGTCGAGCCGGAGGAGGAGAAGGCTCCTGTCCTTCCGATGAAACCTGCCCTGACCGGGGTGTCAATGATGAACGGGGAAAGGCGTGCTTTTCTTACGGTCTACGAGGGGAAAAAGAGCTCGGGAAAATCCCTCTCTGTCGCCGTCGGAGATGACGTTCAAGGCTACAAGGTCAGTGAAATCACCGACACGACGGTCCGATTGTCCTGGCGTGACCAGGAAGTGATTATTGATATCTTCGATAACAAGGGAGCTCCACAGCAAGTAGCTGCGGCACATAAAGGGACTGCGGTTACCGTGATCACGGTCGGAGCTGCGCCTGCGGCGGTGGAGACGACCACTGCCTCAGCCTCGAAGGAAAAGGCGGGGCGAGGGCTCGAAGTGGGTGTGGCAGGTGCTGCTGCAGGTCAGGGCGGTTCGGGTGGCCGAGCCGCAGCAGCCCGCCAGGGAGGCATGGGCCAAGGTGGCAGAGGCCAGGCTGGGTTAGGTCGAGGTGGCAGAGGCCAGGGTGGGATAGGTCGAGGTGGCAGAGGTCAGGGTGGGATAGGTCGAGGTGGCCTCAGTGGGGCCAGAGGACAATCCGGATACGGCGGGCAGGGAAGGGGTTTGCCTGGCAATCTTGGCCTTTCTGGAGGCCGGAGCAATTCTGGAGGTCGCCGCTACTAGTCCGCTAGTTCAGAGCTACCTCGTGGGGTCGAGTCTTGTGTTTGTGACGGAAGAAATGACCGTCGAGGAGAATGAAATGCGAACCTGGACAGTTTCCAAACCTTCCAACTCCATATTGACTGAATCAAATTGATGTGGTTCTTAACGTTCTTAATTCTAGCGATACTGACGCAATCCGGGATTGCTTCTCCCGCGCTTGCCCTCTTCCAACGGGCGACGACTACAAAAAGGCAAGGCACGGCCATAGCTGATCCCGATGAACTCCCCGGTATTGTCGGCATTCCCGTTCCCCCGAGTGTCGATCACGACGCGGAAATGATGGAGAATCGGCAACGTCAGCTGGAGCAACTCTACAAGGATAGAGTAAATAGGCCCTCCAGTGGGGAGAACGGTGCCCCCAAGGTTCACAGCGGTGAGCCGGCCACTCCGGTAGCCGCGAC
>CAZMGM010000066.1:0-4528 GCA_964565865.1 uncultured Acidobacteriota bacterium
GTCGACCGATTCGTTCTGGCCCGTCTGGAGGCCGAGGGTCTGGAACCGGCGGGGGAGGCTGACCGGGAAGCTCTGGCGCGCCGGGTTGCCCTGGATCTGACCGGTTTACCTCCGGAACCGGAAATAGTGGGAACCTACGTGACGGATGTTGACGAAGACGCCTACGAAAAATTGGTTGAGGCCCTCCTGACCTCACCCCACTGGGGAGAGCACCGTGCCCGCTACTGGCTGGATGCGGCCCGCTACGGAGATACACATGGACTGCACATCGACAATTATCGCGAGATGTGGCCCTACAGGGACTGGGTGATTCAATCTTTCAATGACAATCAGCCATTCGACGAGTTCACCGTTGAGCAGATCGCAGGGGATTTGCTGCCCAACCCCACTCTCGAGCAGAAAGTTGCCACGGGTTTTCATCGCTGTAACGTGACCACTAACGAAGCCGGTCTGATCGTGGACGAATATGCGGCGGTTTACGCCAAAGACAGGGCTGACACGACGGGTACGGTGTGGCTTGGTCTGACCGTGGCTTGCGCTACCTGTCACGATCACAAGTTTGATCCCATTACGCAGCGGGACTTCTACGCGATGACAGCGTTTTTCCGGAACACGACACAGCATGTGATGGATGGCAATGTGGCTGATACTGACCCGATCGTGGTCGTTCCGCACAGCAATGACCGGATTCGCTGGGAGGAATTGAAGCACAAGTCTGCCCATCTCGATGAACAGAGAGCAAGAGTAGAATCGTTGGCCGACGAAAGGTTCCAGACCTGGCTGGCCGGTGGGGAGTATCGTTTCCTGAAAGCGCCCCTGCAGCAGTCCGCCGAAATACTTGCCCTTCGCCCCGGTTCGGAGACTCGCGTCCATCGGCGAGATGGCCGGGACGCGATCCAGTTGTCGGAAGGTGTGACAGTGGGTATGGGGCCCGAGGAAGGAACACCCGCCCTGCATTTTACTGATAAGTCCTGGGCGGAATTGCCTGCCCTGGACCTCGACGGAAGGGAGCCCTTCTCGATCACGCTGTGGGTGTTTCACCCCGCCGGCGAGGGGGACTTTATAGTGGCAAGTCAGTCCGATCCAGACGATCACAAGCGGGGGTGGTCACTTGCGATCAAGGCCCGAATCGTCAGTTTCCAGATGTTTGGCGACAAGGTCGAGGGACACAGATATGTGCAGGGAGTCGTGAATAACGCCGGATTTACAGAGCAGCTGGAAATCGGAACCTGGAATCACCTGGCCGTCAGCTATGACGGACGCGGGGAGCGCGCCGGGCTGAGGCTGTACATCAACGGCGAGGCCATCCCAACCCAGGGGAGTGAGTACTTTTCCAGGCTCCAGGGGAGTATTCGTACGGATGGACCGCTGCTATTGGGCAAAGAAGTTACCAGGGATAAGGACGAAGATCGGTACAAGGAGAAGTATTTCAACGGTGGCGCCATTGCGGACCTGCGTATCTTCAATCGGGCCATTGGCGTGGAGGAGGCCCGAGTTGTCTCGCTTTGGCCGGTTTTAGGGAGCGCCCAGGGGCGCCCCCCGCTCAAGCTCTCACATCAAGAGCTCGAGGGTTTTCGGCTCTACTATCTGAACCTCAAAGACCAGGCCTATCGTCGGATTCTGGTCGAGCAGCGGGAAATTAAACTCGAGCAGAGGGAAATTCGCCGCCGCGGGGGGATCACTCACGTGATGCGGGAGTTAGCCGGCCGTGTACCCTCGGCCCGCATTCTCCATCGCGGCCAGTATGATGATCCCCGGGACCTTGTCGAGGCCAACGTTCCAGCTACATTTCCCGCTATGCCGGATTCGTTTCCACGCAACCGGCTGGGACTGGCCCGGTGGTTAGTTGACGACTCGAATCCACTGACGGCGCGTGTCACTGTGAACCGTTTCTGGCAGCAACTCTTCGGGATCGGCATCGTCAGGACCAGCGATGACTTCGGTTCCCAGGGAGCACAGCCCTCACATCCTGGCCTGCTGGATTGGCTGGCGATGGAGTTCCGGGATTCCGGGTGGAATGTAAAGGACGTTTTCCGTCTCCTGGTAACCTCCGCTACCTACCGCCAGTCTGCGTCGGTCACTGCCGAAAAGCTTGTAAAGGACCGTGACAACCGGCTTCTCTCACGAGGGGCACGTTTTCGCATGGACGGCGAGATGGTACGCGACTATGCCCTGGCCGCTAGTGGCATGCTGGTCCCCACCATCGGCGGGCCTAGTGTCAAGCCCTACCAGCCGGAGGGCGTCTGGGAAGCGGTGGGCATGCCGTCGAGCAACACTAGCAAGTACGAGCAGGACCACGGGGAAAAGCTGTATCGACGTAGCCTGTACACGTTCTGGAAACGGTCTGCTCCCCCGGCGTCCATGGAGCTTTTCAATGCACCGACACGCGAGAACTGCACGGTTCGCCGGGAACGAACCAATACTCCACTCCAGGCCCTGGTCACCATGAACGGACCACAGTTTGTGGAAGCATCTCGTTTTCTGGCACAGAACGCCATCCAGGCAAAGGGAGAGGAGTTCGATTCGGTCCTGGACTATATGACCGAGCGTGTGCTGGCGCGAAGGTTCGGGGGTAAGGAGCGACGAGTCGCCAGGAGAAACTATAAGGATTTCCAGGCCCATTACCAGGCTAACATGGAAGAGGCCCGGCTCCTGATCGCGACCGGGGAGTCGGCGCTGCAGGATGGCCTGCCCGTAGTGGAATCAGCGGCTCTCACCATGCTGGCGAACCAGCTCATGAATCTGGACGAAGCATTGAACAAATAGCGGGGCCATTCGAGATCGAGGAGTTGGAATATGCACCCATCTGATGAAGCCGTACTGACTGAAAATCGACGCCAGTTTTTTGCCCGGGGCGCCCGGGGAATCGGAGGTATCGCACTTGCCACTCTGCTGGCTGAAAACGGCCTGTCTTTCCCCAGCGGCGAACCGTCCTACGGAGGTCTCGAAGGGCTGCCCCACTTCGCTCCTAAGGCCAAACGGTGCATCTATCTGCACGCTATGGGTGCGCCACCGCAAATGGACCTGCTCGACTACAAGCCCAAAATGAAGGACTGGTACGACAAAGACCTCCCCGATTCCATCCGTCAGGGACAGCGTCTGACGACGATGACCTCTGGACAGTCCCGTTTCCCGATTGCTCCCTCGGTTTTCAAGTTCAGCCAACATGGGCAGAGTGGTGCCTGGATCTCCGAGCTGTTACCTCATATAGCCAGCATGGCAGATGACCTTTGCATCATCCGGTCGATGCACACCGAGGCCATCAACCACGAACCGGCCATCACGTTCATCCAGACGGGACAGTAGAGTGCGGGCCGGCCCTGTTTGGGCTCCTGGCTGTCCTACGGATTGGGCAGCATGAACCAGGACCTTCCCACCTTTGTGGTCATGAATGCGCAGCACAGCCACCCCAAGTCGGCCGTTCAGGCGATCTCCGCGCGTCTCTGGAGTGCGGGGTTCCTCTCGGCGAACCACGCGGGCGTTGCTTTACGGTCGGGTGCCGAACCGGTGCTCTACGTGAACAATCCAGATGGAGTGCCGCAAAGTGTTCGGAGGAGGATGCTGGACGGTCTAAACGAGCTCAACCAGATCCAGCATGAGAAAGTCGGGGATCCGGAGACGCTGGCCAGAATCGAACAATTTGAAATGGCCTATCGTCTGCAAATGTCCGTGCCCGACTTGACCGACCTCTCCAGCGAACCGAAGAGTACCTTTGAGCGCTGGGGCGAGGAGGCAAAAGAGCCTGGGAAGTTCCAAAATGCTGCCCTCATGGCCCGCCGGCTAGTTGAACGCGGCGTGCGGTTTGTTCAGATCTACCACCGGGGCTGGGATGTGCACGCCGACGCGCCACTGGTGCTCCCCTACCAGGCCAGGGACGTCGACCGGGCCGCCTGGGCGCTGATTCAGGACCTGAAGGAACGGGGTCTATTTGAGGACACCCTGGTCATCTGGGGAGGCGAGTTCGGTCGCACCATTTACTCCCAGGGTAAACTCACACCGACCGACTATGGCCGTGACCATCATCCCCGCTGCTACAGCTTGTGGATGGCGGGCGGGGGCATCAAAGGCGGCGTGGTCTACGGCGAAACCGACGACTTCTCGTACAACATCGTCAAAGACCCGGTCCACATCCGTGACTTCCAGGCGACTGTCCTGCACTTGTTCGGCGTTGATCACGAGCGTTTCACCCACAAACATCAGGGCCTGGATGCCAGGCTTACCGGTGTAGATCCGGCTTATGTCGTGAAACCGATCCTCGCTTGAGTAGAGAGGGGAACGCGTGGGTTCGGCCAGGGCAGAAGTAGCTCCAATCAAAACAAAGAACTCGTCGGTAAGCATTTATATTAAAGGGTTTAAACAGGAAACTTTGAAACAGTATGAAACGGGATGCAACAGGAGATTAACTGAATCCGAGTCAGGAGATCGAGAGTTCAAATCTCTTCGTCTCCATAATCTTTTCAACACTGTACAGCGCCTGTATTTCACCCTACACTTCGCCCCAACAAAGCGAGCCCCATTCAATGCCTAA
>CAZMGM010000067.1:0-4408 GCA_964565865.1 uncultured Acidobacteriota bacterium
AGTCCCGACTAACACGGCAAATGAAGCCAAGGAAGGCCTAATGCTGAAGGCCAAACGACGCAAATGTTAAAAAACACAGAAAAGACGCCGGCGTTCGCTATTTTTTTAACTTGTGCAACTTCTGAAGGGCGAAAATCATCTTAACAACGAGTGCACCTATCCCCTCTGAGCCCTGCTTTTTGTCCTTGCCGGATCAGTCTAATGAAAACGAAAGCTGCGGCAACTATTTGCACGCTAATCGCAACCTTGGCAACGTCCTCTTTGCTAGGGCAGACGATTCCGCAATTACTGGCCGATGGTCCTGTCGCAGTATGCCTTGCGCGGTGGCATACAGGGCGACTACTCGATGGGCAGCATCTCGCGGGCGGGCTCGGCGCCGTCAGGAGTGATGCGGATAAACTGACCCCGCAGACTACTTTCGTAGTGATCCATATAGACGTAGAGCACCAAGTCGGGCGCCACCTCACACATTTTCCCCATGCCCCACAGGCCAGCAGTGTCAATACGGTAGGGCTTCCAGGTCATCCCACTATCGTGGCTCACGTACAGGCCCAACCCGGGCATGCGCCCCGAGACTAGCAGCACGCCAGACTTGGTTGTCAGTGCGGTAGCGGCATAACACGGAAAGGGCCCGGGTACGGCAGGCCCCCAGCTCTTGCCGTTGTCATCTGACCATACCTCCCACATCCAAGGCGAGTAGATCGGACGCACGAGGCTTAGTACCTTGCCCTCCTTGGTTTGCATATTGGAGTGGGCCTCGCACAGGTCATACTTCTGCACGGTAGCCGGGGGACCGTTCAGCGGTACGGGAGCCGACCAGGTCCGGCCGCCATCAGTAGAGCGAATGGACCAGGCTGAGTTCGACCCATACATGCCCCACTCCGAGGTGTCGAACCTGCCCTCGTGACCATAGCCTGGAATGTTCGAGCACCCGAACCCCAGCAGTGTCCCGTCGTGCAGCTCCAGATAGCTGTCGGGGCCAGCAAATCTCATATCGGGCACATGGTCCGGGGGCACAAAAGGAGCGCGGTCTACTTTCTCTGGCTTTGACCAAGTCTTCCCATTATCCTTTGACTCGGACATCTCTACATCGACATGGCTCAGCGTGATCAGCCGGCCGTCGCGCATGGTATGAATCCAGCCGCCGGCGCTTCCCTCTACCCCCACCGGCACCCAGGTCCGGCCATTATCAGTGGAGCGAACCGGCCCTCCAGGATGAATTGACAGTAGCAAGTCGCCGTTCGGTGCCTGGGTGATACCCTGACAGTGCTGCTGCGCATCAACCGGATAGGGGAGAAACCAGTTCTGCACCGGCTGCAGTGTGGCGTCCCAGGGCTTGGGAGGTACCGACTTACCGCGGATACGCAGGTCCTGGAAAGTAGACGAATCATGGGCGTAGGCCCAGGCTTCGAAACCCACCAAGCCAGGTTCGGTGTAGGTATCATCGTGGACCGGCGACATCGGCCGGCCGTCTACCGACAGCCGGAATTCGTTGCCTTTAACTACCAGTCGGGCCGTATACCATCTCCTTTTATCGGCGGGTACCCCATGCAGCCTCTCCATCTTCAGCACCTCCACCCAGCCGCTGTCGTCCACCTTGGAGATCAGCGCCCAGAAATTCTCGGCCCGGGTCACCTGTCCGATTTTGGGGAAGTGGGCCATATAGTAGTGGCGCGCATCCTGAGCGCGAAAGATGAACCCGGCCCCACAATGGGGGCCATCCCAGCGAAACTTGAACTCCGCTTCAAAGTCCCCATAGGCCCGGCCGGTATGAAAGGCCATGAGTACATCTTCGTTGGTGGTGCGCCATCCCTCGTAGGCACTTGCTCCCGTGTTCCAAGGGGTGCGGGGCGGGGAAATCAGCCCGCCTTCTCCATCGCTCCAAGCCTCGCCGATAAACGACCAATTTTGGCCGTCACTAATGCGTAGCGTCTCAGCGCCCGCCCTAGTCATAGTGCCCAGACAGACTACCACCGGCACCATCAGCAGAATACCCATCACCCGTATACTTGTCTCACTATTCATAATCTCCACCTCTGCTGTCTCGTCGGAATTTGAACATACTTCCCTACTGTTCATCACATTGTCCTACCCCACCCTCAATTCCTCCTCAGACGACCTCCGACAATAACGATACCCTTTCCCCAATCTGGCATTGCGGATCCAGTCGCTCCCCTGCAATACATCGATTACTCCTGATTCAATTACATGCGTCTCCGCTAATAAACGACCTGCACACCAGTAGTGTATCTAAGCGACGGTTCCCTGCAAGCCACAGCAACACGTTGAAGCACCCTTGTGCAATGCAAAGTGTATCTAAGCGACTAACTGGCGGACATGGCCTTCTCCATTCAACCCGGTAAGATTACGCGGCTGTCGTAGATCTACACGGAGTTAAATCGGGAGGATACCCTCATGTATTCGATGCGCGGGTTCGCAGTAGCGAAGCGTGTTTGGAGAAAATCTCAAAGGCTAACTCGCCTTGGAGATCCAAACAAAGTTCCATCAACTCCCTACGATCTTCTCCTCGAACAGAAGGTCTGTCGTTATCCTTATCCAGCCTTAGACGCTTCTCATAAATTCATACCCGCACCGTTTCGTCGCAGCCATTCTTTGCCATCGCGGTAATCAGGCAGCCCTTTATAAACTTGGTTCCAAAAGGATTTGGTATGGTTCAGGTACCGCAGGGATACAACCAATTCCAACACCGGAATTAGTTGTGATGATGGCTCACTTTGTCACTCCGGAGAGACGCTTCCGGAAAAAATCCCGGAAGCGTTCAAAGATGCATCCCGCGACTTTGAGTGTTTACGAGGTGACGCAGGCTGAGTACCAAAAGGTGATGGGTGAAAATCACAGCTATAGCAAAGGCCCGACGAAACTCGTCGAGAATATGAGCTGGGACGATGCGGTAGAGTTTTGCCGGAAGCTGAGCGAATGGGAAAATGTGGAATACCGCCTGCCAACGGAAGCCGAGTGGGAATATGCCTGTCGTGCGGGTACGACGACTGCGTACAGTTTTGGAAATGACGTTTCTAGGCTTGGCGAGCCCGCAGTCCAAAGCCGGCGAGTCCAAGAGCAAGCAGAAGAACGCTACTCGGTGCCGGAATCGGCTGGGGCGGACTCATGTCCATGAGGGTTCCTTGAATGCCACTCACGAGAACACGTGTTTGTTCCATGCTAGAGCCGGGTCCGAATTGCCAATCGACGTTGGGAGAAATGTAGGTTCCGTCGAAACTGGCCGCGCCGATGGTGACCGCGTCGCCCAGATAGCTCTGTCCAGTGAAGTTGAAAAGCACATTTCCGGCCAAGACTCCGTCGAGTTGGATGCTCGATCCTGCAGCGAGAGTCAGTCCGTGATCGACGTTGATGATGAACTGGTCCTGTGCGCCTCCCTGGAGAGTGAGCGTCTGGCCCTGGCTGAGAACGATGCTTCCTGTGATGTGGTAGACGGAAAGACCTCCGCCGAGCGAACCCAGTATCGTCGAGCCGCTAATTCCGATCAGGCTATTGCCGACCTGCAGTGCGGATGCAGTGTTCGAAGCTCCCACGAGGTCATCGTAGACATCGTCCCAATAGGATGTGTCGAGAGTTTGATTGATACCGCCAATGCTCACCCCAGGGCCCATCGAGAGCACAGGGCCGTGGTCGAGGTTGCCGCTGATCTGGACACTGGGGCCGATCGTCAAGACGCTTCGTGCGCCGACGTTTCCATCGATTTGGGCACTCGATCCGATGGTCATCATTCCTGGAGCGAGGCTAGCCTGTCCCGTGCTCAATGCCGTATACCCGTCGGCCAATCCCAAGTCGATAGGCAGGGCCTGCGTGGTCGAGGCCGCGAGGAATGTGACGAGTAACAGGGAAAAACCGCGAAGTTGTTGCATTGTGAAGGCTCTCCAATCCAAATCGGATCCATGGAAGTCAGCCCCTGGGGATAAATCGCTATTTCTGGCTTGGCTCCTGGCCCTGCTTCTGTGACTTCCGTCTGCCGCAGTCTTCCATCCCAAGGACTCCGTACACGTCGATTATACCAGAAAGTCGGTGCCGTTTGAAATCGTACGGTGAAAAACTACGAGCCGGGAGGTCGTGTCGGGACAGTCCAGGGCACGAGTCCCGGACCCGCGCATGGATTTTCGGGTTTGGAAGCGAGTGTGAAACCAGTTTATCAACCGTGGGCCCGGTACCAGCGAGGGATAGGTCGTAAGTTCTGGCAACACGAAAACCGTCATCGCGGGCACCGTTGAGCCAACGGTTGTTGGGGTGGTAGGCAGCACGAACGTCCTCCGCGCGAGTGAAGAACGCCCCCCCGCGCAACACACGCCTACTACCCGACGCTGGACCTGTCGGGTCGACCAGCATCTGCTCGGTCTCATACCCACCGTACCAGTCCTGGCACCACTCCCACACG
>CAZMGM010000068.1:0-4404 GCA_964565865.1 uncultured Acidobacteriota bacterium
CCAATGGTTTACTCCCTTTTTCCCTCCGAATTCACAAATGAAGTTTCAGCTTAGTCCCCCATGGCCCCGGGGCGAGGCCTCTGGAGCCCTTAACTCAATTCGCCTGAACCAAGGCAAAGGCAAAGGCAAGTTGGAAGGCGAGGGCAGGGGCAAGGGCAAGAAGACGCTAAAGCAGGTACGAAATTTTGATTTCCAGCAACGCTGTCCAGTTACGAAGAATGACTTACGTCAAGCTCAGAATGTCTATTATAGCTGCGTCTTGTATAGTTTGATTCGGTTCTCTTCGAGAACAAATCTGGACACTCCGAGAGCTATCGTGAATGCGTACTAAGCTGCAAAAGAAATTTCCGGTGCTAAAGAATCCCAGACTTCGATGGGAACTGATCATCCTTGGCGGCATGTATCTTGGGTACGGGGCGCTGATGCTCTGCCGAACCACCCTTGTTGTCTCGGGTCCCGCAATGATTGACGATGCTGATTTGCTCCTGACCAAGACGGGATTTGGATCCATTCTGGGTTGGGGCATGGCCGGTACGCTTTTGGGCAAGCTTACGTGCGGCATTATCGCGGATAGATTTGGTGGACGGCTGGTCTTTCTCGCCGCCCTCTGCGTTATGGCCCTTGCCATCGTTTCTTTCGGTGCCTTTTCGGAGCTCACCGTTTTCTTTTTTCTGTATTTCCTGGCCCTTCTGGCGAAGTCGGCAGGATGGCCTTCGATGGCCAGTTTGATCCGAGTTTGGTTCTCCAAGCACAAGCATGGGAGAGTGTGGGGGATCATCTCCACCAGCTCTCGTGCCAGTTCAGTCGTAGCGACTCTCCTTTTGGGGAGCCTCCTGTTCCTCGTCTCCTGGAGATGGTTGTTTGTTGTGGCTGGAGGAATAACGGCGCTCGCAGCGCTATTGCTATTTAAGACCCTTAAAGGGGCACCAAGTGAGGTCGGACTAGCACCCCCCGACAGCGTTGAGGATACAAGCTCATCGCTCGGCACTCAGCAAGAACACCCACTGGACCATGTGACTCTCTCCGGGGCACTTGCCACATTTGCCAGGAGTTACCGTGTTTGGCTGATTTGCATCAGCCTGATGTGCCTGACCGTCTTGATGGAATTTCAAAGCTTCATTCCGATCTATCTAAAGGAATCCTTTGGTCTGTCAATCGCAGAGTCCGCCGTTGCGTCCTCTATATTTCCTACTGGCTGTCTGGTGTCTGTTCTGGCGGGAGGGTTTATTTATGACAAAATCTCCAAGAAAGCCCTGATGGTGGTTCTGGTCAGTTTGCTCGGGGTGGGCCTGATGTGCCTCTCCCTTCTGTGGAGATTACCCAGATTAGGGTTTTCACAAGGAATAGAATTGGCAATGGCAACCGCGGCAATTCTCTTTTTTGGAATAGCCATTACTCCGTCCTATTACCTTCCCATGAGCGTATTTTCCATTGATTTTGGGGGCAGGCGTTGCGGCGTACTAATTGGGCTCATTGATGCCTTTGGTTACTGTGCCGCTATGGTTTTCGACTTTGTCGGGGGCTCTGTAGCGGATCAACAGGGAGGCTGGCAGAATTTCCTGGCTATCCTCTGGGTGGTTGGGGTAGCAGCCATAGTTTCGATGTCCTTTTTTCTCTATTTGGATTATCGCGCATCGCCGCGACAGAAAGAAATGATTCCACTACAAGGCTAGTATCAATTAGAAGGCATCCATTTGCTTTTTCGTCCCCGCCGAAGATAGGAGTTTGCGCCAGGCAGGGAAGCCTAAGAGCCTTTATCGAGAAGACCGGTAAGGGAAGGACTCTGAAACAACCGGGGGTGCAAGGGGCTGGTCAGGTCCTGATTCCAGGTCTGCACCACTTTCGTGTCTGATCACAACTCGAATTGTCATTGGATGTTGCCGTACAACCCGGCTTTCGGAGAGGTTCCTCAAATCGAAACCTGTCCCACTGATTTCCGGAGCCATTCGAGGGTGCCTGACGAGAACGAATACAGATACGTACAAATGAACCCCGCCGCGATGACCGGCGTTGCGAAGGGCACGAGCCAGGCCACCACCAGCGCGATGTTCACCAGCCCGATCGCAGTCGCCGACTTCGTGAGCGAACGAATCTGAAAAGGCATCCGAAACGGAGCGAGCATGGACACAGCATGCAGCGCAAACACCAGGATCAGAACCGGTCCTGGATTGAATTCATGATTGTTCGTCAGCAGCAGAACGAACATCAAATGACGGACCAGTTCGTTCGTTGGTGAACCGGTTCCCATGGCGGATGGCAGTGACAGCCGGGAAACGACCCGCAGAACGAGGGCTGTCGCTGCCACAAGGCTTGCGACAACCAGGGCCACCGCCGCGAAGTCAACTCTTTCCTGGAGGCCGGCGAACTGTATCCCGACCAGCATCACGAAAACGCTGTGCGAAAAGGCATCGCAGACGTTGTCCAGAATGGCGCCGAACTCGCTCTTGATGTCCAGCTTTGCAGCGAGTATGCCATCGAGATCGTCCATGATGTTGTTATAGACGATCAGTGGAATCAGATAGCCGTAGCCGTCCTGCAGAAACAGGAGACAGAGCGGGAGGACTCCCAGAATGGAGACGCCGTTTGCAAGGTTGTTGTAGACCGTCCCCCTGAGCAATTTTCTCATCGGTATCCTCAGCCTGAATTCCGTTGGTGACTTCTCGAAGCCACGCGGCTAGCTGGCCGCTGATCCCGCCTCGTTCCCTCCAGGCGGAACGACGGCGTCGGGCCGCAAGAGGAAGAAGTGATTCGTCAACTCCGGATAGTCCAGTCCGAGTACACGCGGAACGTGGATGATCCAGGGATATCCGATTCGCAGACCCCAATAGACCGCACAACCCACGACTGGAATCATCTGCAGTGGGACCGGTACAACCGACTTCCATTTCTTCACGAATTCGCACCCCATCTGGATCAGAACATAGGGCGTGTTGCGTTTCGCTTCCACCACTGAGAGCCCGCATTTGTTGAAAATACGAGTGTACGACGCGACGGACCGGTAGATCGCCTGATAGTCTCCCTCACGCGCTATATCCGCTCTTCGTACGGTGGTCTCGCGGCACACGATCACCCCACAGGGGGCAAGGCTGCCGACCAGTTTTCGGAGCAGCGAAACGGCGTCGTTCTCGTTAAGGTACATCAGCAGACCACCGAGGAACACCAGCTCGACGCTGTCCTCCGGTTCGAACGACACGACGTCGCCCTGCACAACCTCGACGTTGGAATACTCGGCACAACGCTGAACCAGTGCCTCATACAGCGGCCTGCTGGCCTCAACGGCGACAACCTTCGCGAAATGCTGTGCGAAGTGTTCTGTCCAGAAGCCGATACCGCTTCCCAGGTCGAGCACCGTACCGGCCGGATTCAGTCCCCGAATCAGCTGTTGCGCAATCCGGGTTTCTGCTTGAAAACGAAAACGGCCGGCAACGGCGGGGAATCCAAAGCCGTCCATCACGTACGGCCCCAGGATCGATGGCCGGGCATTGTGCCAGTATTTGTTGACCGCTCCGTAATTCAGTTCCGGCATGTTCTGTTATCCGTCGGTCCCGCCAGCCGCAAAGAGCCGTTCGGCTTGATCAAGGTCTTGAGGGGTGTCGATCTCGTACCATGATTCGGGATCAAAAAAGACCGCTTGAAAGGAGAGTCTGTCGTCGGCCACCATTTCCGCAAAAACGCTCTCGTAAAACCTGTTTACCTGACCCTCGGCAACCTGCCGCTCCAATTCCCGAATGATCCGCCGCCATGACTTGAGGGAGAGACTGCAAATGTTGACGGTCTTGTAACGCAGCTCTTCGGTCGGATGCTCCTCGCCAAGCTGAAAAGCGCGAACCGACTGGAAAGGGTCGACTGTAACAGTGCTGCCGTTCATCCACTGTCGCATTGATGAGACGGCGATCCTGTCGGGTTGGAGAAGATCAGCGAGTAGCGACGGCTGGAAGAGAACGTCAGATTCGACGAGCAGAAACGGCTCCTGGATGACTTCCCGTGCCAACCACAGTGAATACAGATTATTGGTCGTGCGATATTGAGAATTCACCACGTACTCGATCGAGACGCCGTCCCTTTGCTCCCCGAGGAACTCGCGGATCCTGTGCTCAAGGTGTCCCACCACGACCACCAGACGCCCGACGCCCTGCTGACCCAGGCAATAAACCAAACGCTCAAGAATGGAGATCCCGTCGACTTCGGTGAGGCACTTGGGCTGATTCTCCGTTAGCGGTCGTAGCCTACTACCGATTCCTGCCGCAAGCAGCAGCGCGGTTGCCACCCGCTTGCATTCTGTATCAATGTGCATCGTGTGTTGTTTCCTCTGACTGTCTTTCCCGTGAACGCCGTAAAGGGATCACGCGTTGGCCGCCTAACTGTCGGAGAGTTCCGTCTCCAGAAAATTGGCGATCATTTCCT
>CAZMGM010000069.1:0-4205 GCA_964565865.1 uncultured Acidobacteriota bacterium
ATCTCCAATCGGTCGATTGCTTCGCTAACCTTCGAGTCGAGATGGCGCTGGAGGTAGACATGGACCCGATCTCCCTGCAGACGGTGAAACAACCTCTCCTCCTCAACTCCCAACAGGGGGGCCAGCCGACGGGACACCTCCGCGGGATTCTGGAGTTGATTGGGATTCGCGGAAAGAGACTTGACGGGAACGCTCACGGCCAGCTCGCCGAGCTGCCGGTCAAAAACATCGCCTCTGAGGCCGATCATTTTCCGAAAGCCGAAGCCCTGTTGCGCAGCCTCCTGGCGATAGACGTCCGCCTGCAGGACCTGAAGGACGAAGAGCCGTCCCAGGATCAGCACACACCACCCGATGACGAGCACATAGAGCACGAGCAGTCTATGCACAAAAATACCCCGGGTGAGCCAGGATGCAAAGCCCCGCTCCATTACCGACCGATCAGGCTCGCGGTTTGAGCCGACGCCAAAAGATTCCGGGCCTTACCGATGGGTGCCCCGGCCTCGATAATCGTTACTTCCGGCCGGTTGGCGCTGACCAGGCCCAACTCCTTAGCCTTGCGGTCCAGCCGGTCTGCACGAGTCAGGGTCTGGTACTCGGCTCGCAGAGCCTGCTGTCTCTCTGACAGCTTCCAGTTCTCTTGCCGAAGTTCTTCGATCTTGTAACCCGTACCAAGGATCTGTTGTTGATTCCATCCATAGACCAGCGCCAGACAAACCAGAAGCGCACCTGTAACAAGCCATCCCCCGATCTCCCAGCGGGATGTTCTTGCTCCCTTGTTCAGCTTCTGGTTCCTTAATTCCAGCGTCGACATATCCACCATCATCACACTCCCTTACCGTTTTCAAACTTCTCAAAGGCTCGCAACTTGGCACTGCGTGAACGAGGGTTCTCACCGACCTCTTGCTCGCCCGACGTAACGGGTCGGCGAGTCAGTATTAGACCCAGGGTCACACGGGGGCAGGTACACAATTCGGGCGGGCGAAAGCAAACACAATGGCCAGCCGCCTTTCGGAAGGCCGTTTTAATGATTCGATCCTCCAGACTATGGAAGCAGATCACCACGAGTCTGCCGCGGGGATTCAGAAGCTCGATCGCTTCTCCGCAGAACTCCTCGAGCCCTTCGAGTTCCTGGTTAACGTGAATGCGCAGTGCCTGAAAAACTTTGGTCGCCGGATGAATCTTATTCCAGTATCGGGACGGCGCGACGCGCTCGATGAGCCGGGCCAGCTGCCGGGTGGTGCGCAGTGGCTCCACCTGACGCTGCTGGACTATTTGGCGCGCAATCGATCGCGAGCGGCGCTCTTCTCCATAGCGCCGGAAGATCGTCGCAAGCTCTTTCTCTGGCAACCGATTGACCAGGTCCGCCGCAGTGGTCTGAGATCTCCGGTCCAGACGCATATCGAGCGGACCATCGAGTCTAAAACTGAAGCCTCGCTCGGCGCTTGCCAGCTGAAATGACGAAACGCCCAGATCCAGCAGGATGCCATCGACGCCGTCAATGCCCAGCCCATTAAGAATCAGGGGAAGATTTCGGAAGTTGTCGTGGTGGAAGGACAGGTTGTCGGAACCGGAGGCCAGACGTTTCCGGGCCTGTCGCAGCGCCTCCTCATCACGGTCCAGTGCGATGACTCTTCCTGTGCCATCGAGCAGCTCGAGGATCGCTCGGGCGTGCCCGCCCAGACCAATTGTGCCGTCCACATAGATACCACCCTTCGTCACCTTTAGAAGGTCCCTCGCTTCTTGCAGAAGAACCGGCGTGTGACGGGCGGCAACCATGGACATTCTAAATCCCAATATCAGCCAAAGAGACAGAATCCTGATCCGTATACGGGTCACTCTCCAGGACCTTCTGGAAGCGTGATCGGTTCCACACTTCCAGGGAGTTGAGCTGCCCTATGACATCCACGTCCACTCCCTCAACTGCTGCTGCTTCCCGGAGATGTGGCGGAATCAACACCCTTCCCTGACGGTCGACCTTTGCCATTTGTCCAAAGTAGCTTGTGTTGCGCAGGAACTTGAGTTTTCCAGGCAACATCTTCGGAGGCTCGATCATTCTTGTCTCCAGCTTTTCCCACTCAGGCAGGGGATAGATCAGGACGTTTTTTCCTGTCACACTGGTCACAAAGACTTCCATGCCATAGGTAGCAACTAGAATCTTCCTGTGTGCCGACGGAATCTTGATCCGACCTTGTGCATCGATTTTGGCTGGGAAGTTTCCGCGAAGCATATTCCAGTTGCCCAGGAGCCATTTACCCTACTTTGACCTATTCAATCTATTCTGATCCAAAAAACTCCAAAGTCAAGAAAAAATGAGACTTTTCTGGCGCTCTAGCAACCCCCTCGTCGCAGTTTTTCACCACGGACTGCAGAGTCAATTGACGCTCTTGCGGATATTGGCTAGCATGTCTGCTGCTTGGCCTCATCCTGCCCTTGCATTGATCAAGTAGAAGTGAGGAATGCACGTAACCCCAGACCCGAACGAACTCGA
Source organism: uncultured Acidobacteriota bacterium (assembly GCA_964565865.1). Lineage (GTDB taxonomy): Bacteria > Acidobacteriota > UBA6911 > RPQK01 > CBDAPI01 > CBDAPI01. Next base: position 2,489 of record CAZMGM010000069.1, read on the forward strand.
GCGCGACTCTATGCAGCAGCCCCTGAGTCGAGTGGACCCCGAGATCTCTCGACTCATTCGTGCAGAGACAGCCCGACAGGGTAGAACGCTGGAGATGATTGCCTCCGAGAACTTCGTGAGCGAGGCCATCCTGGAAGCCTCCGGCTCAGCCCTCACCAACAAGTATGCCGAAGGCTATCCCGGCCGCCGCTACTACGGCGGATGTGAGTTTGTCGACCAGATAGAGGCCCTGGCTCAAACTCGTGCAAAGGAATTGTTCGGTGCCGAGCATGTAAATGTTCAACCCCATTCCGGGAGCCAGGCCAACTCGGCCGTATATATGGCCGCACTGGATCCCGGCGACAAGATTCTGGGCATGAAACTCTCCCACGGCGGACACCTGACACACGGTCATCCTCTCAATTTTTCGGGGCACTTTTTTGAGTTCATGGCATACGGTGTGGATCGCCGCCGGGAGCGCCTCGATTACGACGCTCTGGAAGCCCTGGCAGTGAAGGAAAGGCCGAAGGTGATCGTAGCGGGAGCTAGTGCCTACAGCCGCACGATTCACTTCGATCGCCTGGCGGACATCTGCCGCAGGTCGGGTGCTTATCTGATGGCGGATATGGCTCACATCGCCGGTCTGGTGGCAGCGGATCTTCATCCTTCCCCCGTTCCCCACGCCGATTTCGTCACAACCACCACGCACAAGACGCTAAGGGGCCCCCGCAGTGGTCTGATTCTTTGCCGGGATGAGCACCGAAAAGCCATTGACCGCAGCGTTTTTCCCGGCTTGCAGGGTGGTCCTCTCCTGCACATTATCTCTGCCAAGGCAGTCGCTCTCGGAGAAGCCAGTACCCTCTCATTCCGCAAGTACCAGAAGCAGGTCGTAGCCAATGCCAAAATACTGGCTGCCCGCATCGCCGAGAGTGGATTCAGGATCGTTGCCGGTGGTACCGATACTCATTTGTTTCTGGTCGACTGTTTCTCCCGCGGGATTACGGGTAAAGAGGCGGAAGAAATGCTCGAGGACGCCGGGATCACGGTAAACAAGAATGTCGTTCCCTTCGATGTACACCCGCCACTGGTGACAAGCGGGATCCGGATTGGATCTCCTGCTCTGACCACCCGTGGAATGAAGGAAGGGGAGATGGAGCTGATCGGCGACTGGATCGGCGAAATCCTGAACAACCCGCACAACGAAGAGACCCGGGGCCGCGTCAGAGCCCGGGTCCAGGAGTTAACGGGACAGTTCCCTCTCTACGAATCTCGTGTTTCCAGGGAGGGCACCAGCAACGCAACCCCTGCGCCTTCCAACCCGGGCTGTTAATGTCTCTTTCGCGTCCAGACCTGGACGATATCTTCGGCCCAGGGGGCATGCTGGCTTCCCATCTGAGCGGGTTTGAGCCCCGCTCCTCCCAGCTGGACATGGCGCGAGCCGTCGAGGAGGCCATTCTTCACCGCCACCACCTCACCGTGGAGGCAGGGACTGGGACAGGAAAAACCTTGGCTTACTTGATCCCGAGTGTCCTCGCCAAAAAACGGGTCATCGTTTCCACTGCTACCAAAACGCTGCAAGACCAGCTGATCCAGAGTGACCTTCCCTTTTTAAAGGACCATCTGGCTCCAGACCTATCGGTAGCCTGCATGAAGGGACGCAGCAACTACCTGTGTTTGAGACGGTTGAAGGAAGGAGCGGGGAAGAGCTATCTCCTCTCCGAAGACCGTGGAAGGCTGG
>CAZMGM010000070.1:0-3957 GCA_964565865.1 uncultured Acidobacteriota bacterium
AGACTCCACTTGGCGACTAAAATCGGGGCCAGCGGGGACTGAAATCCCTATCAGTAACTATAGAACATGGGCCTTAGTAGGGCCCGGAAGGGAGAGAAAAATGAAACACGTTCAGATGATTATGAGAGTCTTGGTCTTGGCCTTTGTTGGCTGCTTGTTTTTGCCAGGATTAGCCTTGGCAGAACCCCAGGTCGAAGTGTTCATCGTAGAACCGCCGATAAGTAACCACCTCATACTGCCCCGGACGCCGCTGCCAAAGACCTGCAAACGCGCGAAGAGAATGAAGGTCGTTGCTTGCCGGGGTGAGTATGAGCCGGCATCCTTCGTGCTAACTACAGACCAACCCTTAGAAGGAGTGAAGGTCGAGGTAGGAACGCTCTCGGGTCCTGCTGGAAACATACCCAAGGAGGCGGTAGATATCCGGACGGTGAAACTTACCTACCGCGAGTTTCACGACAACAAGAAACACGAGGGACAGGCCATTCCGATCTTGCTGCTTCACGACGATTCGCTGTTTAGCATCAAGAAGAATCCGAAGTATGGAATGAAAAAAGGGGACCCGGGAGACCCGTATTTCAACGTCCCGCGCCAGCCGGTCAAGGATTCTGCTGAGTTGGTTCCATTGCGCGTTGAGGATTTCAAGCAGTTTTGGGTGACGGTGCATGTTCCCGAGCACGCTGCGGCAGGAACGTACCGCGCCCCAGTCCGGATTGTCGCCCGGAATGCAAAAGCCCAAGAACTATCCCTGGAGGTCAAGGTCTTGGATTTTCGTTTACTACCTCCGATGCTGGAATACTCAATCTACTATCCAGCTTATCTTGATACTGAAGATCTGCCTTCTCATTATCGTGCTGCAGGCTCGGTCACGACCGAGTGGAAGGGGACAATGGGCGCTCCCCTATCGTCCCGACAGTACCGGCTGGAGCTGGAGAACATGCTGGCCCACGGTGTGGACAATCCTATCATCTACTACATCGGCTGGAACGCCACCAGTCTGACCAGACTGGAAAAGATGGTCAGGATTCGCGAAGCGGTGGGCATGAAAAAATCTCTCCATCTGTTGGGCCATCCTGCTTTTCTTGAGGAACGTCCGCCCACAGAAGAGGAGAGAAAGAAGAGTATAGAAGCCGTCCAGGAAATAGTCGCCTGGGCGCAGCAACGAGGTTATCCCGAGGTCTATTTTATGGCCGGTGACGAGTTTGCGGGAGAGAGGCTCCTCAGTGAACGGCCTAGTCTTGAGGCAATCCACGCTGGAGGCGGCAAGGTCTTCGCAGCAGGGGGCTTGGATATTGATGAGTTTGTGGGCGACTTGATGGATCTGCCGGTGATTGGCTCGAAGGTGGGTAATCAGGTCCTCTCACTTTTTGCCACAATGGATCCTCATGACCCCGAAGCCATTCCACGCATGCTGCCTGAGATTGAGAAGGCCGGGAGCATCCGCCATCTCCTCGCGCCTGAATATCGCCGAGCGATCCACAACATACACGCGCGAGGATTCAAGTGTTACACGTATATGAATCCAATGCCCGGGGTATTCTTTCCTGAGATGCACCGGCGGAATCCGGGGTTGGGGCTCTGGCGGGTAGGCTTTGATGGGATCTCTAATTGGTCTTTCACTCATATTTACGGAAGCGTGACCGATAACTCCTTCATTTGGAGCTATGTCTGGCGAACGGAAGATGGAGTGATTGATACCTTGAACTGGGAGGCCTTCCGTGAGGGCGTAGACGACGTGCGCTACCTGACCACGCTTTTGGCGGCGCTGAAGCGCGCGCGCGGCGTGTTCCCAAATGATCCGTTGGTCGCGGACAGCGACAAATGGCTGAGGCAGGTGGACATCGAAAAGGGTGACCTGGACCAGATCCGGGGTGAAATGATCCGCCGCATCGAGCAACTGGAGAAGAAAGTGTCTCAACGGAAAGAAGTATTACCCGCAGTTCAAAAAGCTGTGCGATGAAGTCCGCTGCCGCAGCCCGTCACATCAATTTATGCGGATGCTGTATATTCCGATTGTGCGAAAGTAAACAACCGGGCCCAGTCTGCCACAGCGAAGCCCGTAGAGCGAAGACGGGAGGACCCGGCTTTGGTTTGCCCCGTGAAACGGGGCTGAACAATCCGCTTGGCGCATACGACGGTTGTTGGCGGGCACCTCAGCACGTCGTATGCACAATAGAAAACAGAACGGGGTCAAGATTAAAGATTAGAGATTAAAGATTCCTTAATCTTTAACCTTTAATCTTTCGTTCTCTAAATCAGAAAAAACCGTTTCGACCCCACTACCATCAATGTTTGACCCTTGAACGTTGATCCTCCCTTTCGGCGTTGTCTTATTGCCTAAACTCATGCGACCTTCTGGCAGGCGAATTCCCGCACATCAATCTTACCGGTAACGGCGACGGAGATGAGGGCGGTGCGGCGTTCCTGAAGAAGATCGATGGCTCTTTCGGCTTGGGCCAGCAGTTGGGTTAAGATTCCAGTTTCATGCTCCAGGTGCGAGACGATTGCCTCTTGTTCGACGAAAGGTGGAAGGGGGGTCGGAAATCGAGCGATTTCACTGAGTCCCAAATCGGGCACTCCAATACCCGGCTTTCGCATCCGTGCCTCAGTAAGAATCATTTCGCCGTCAAGGAGGAACCGAATGAAACGGTTACAGGCAATGTCCTCCATCACTCGTACAACACAACACGAATAGGAGACATTGAATCTAACGTCGGTTTCCACGAGACGTGCCTTGCCGAGTGCAGCACCAATTCGGGAATAGATGATGTCACCTCGTCGCGGGCGAATCTTCTGGGAAAGCCGTTCGTAGTCTTCCTCACTTATCATCTTCACATCGGTTTCAAAATTGAGTGTCCCATCATTCAAATGCGCTTTAGCAAGGTGCGTTTCTAACCCAGGAGTGTCACTCCTGTGTTGGATAGGGACAACAACGTTTTCCACACGTAGGGACGCAGCTGCGGATGGGCTGACCGCTTCACGGTCTTTCCGTCGGGGAGCTGGTAGTCTTCACCCATGTCACCATCACCGAGGCAATCTACCCGCAACTGCAGAGCCAACGACGCGAGCGCCGCCTTCCACGAGCGGTTCCCGCTGGAGCAGGCAACGGTGATCGAAGCGGAGGCGGGCGACGTCATATTCTTCCATTACTGCACCGTCCACGGTTCCATGTCCAACGAGTCCCCAGAACCGAGAAAGGCCGTGCACGTCAGGATGTTCTCCGGCAGGGATTGCAAGGAAAACGCCGAGCAGCCCTTCGAAAACCTCGTTCTGCGGGGCTGGAATTATCACGCAAACGTCAAGACCACGGCGTCGACGAGCGAGTGACGGAGCGGCGGTACGGGCCGCGCCGGCCCTTCGCGATTGCGGAACAGCCTCAGCCGTTCTTGCTATGGCTCGTCCGGAAGAAATTGCGACACATCCCCGGGAACACACTAGCCGACACGCAAGCGAGGGACACCTCAATTTCTCGGCCAGGACATTCGCCTCGACCAAGCTGTGACAATTTTCGCAGCAGTACGGGAACCTGCAGTTCGTCTTATGATCCATCATGCCGCCACCGATCATGATCTGCATGTCCACCCCGCTGGGACAATTCGCCTGCACGCTCGATCCCATTTCAATCTCCGGAAAGAGGATAGGAACTTCAAGCTGCCCTTTGGAGAACACACCGAGTAGGTCTGGACCCGTGAGCCAGGAACGGCCCGTGTCCGGACAGAACACCCGCACTCAGACGTACTGTCAAAAACGCGGTCTAAATTTCCTATCCGTCCGCTGTTAGAAAGCCTGCTCGGCATTGCCACCCTCGAATCGAACCTTTTCTCCTCCACGCCTCTCGTCCCACCATCCGGGGAGACTAACTGATAGTGATTTCAATCCCCATCACCCTTTAACTCTGGCCCAAGGCCCTCCTTTTACAAGATTCTGCCCCGTTGCCCGTCCATTTCTCCCGCGTCATGG
>CAZMGM010000071.1:0-3670 GCA_964565865.1 uncultured Acidobacteriota bacterium
TTAGGAAATACTGGACCTCACCTGCCGTCACGGCAGTTTCTCCAAATCTATAAAATCTATAAAACTCTTCTCATTTCCTCTTTGGAGATGTCCTTTAGGAAATACTGGACCTCACCTGCCGTCACGGCAGTTTCTCCAAATCTATAAAATCTATAAAACTCTTCTCATTTCCTCTTTGGAGATGTCCTTTAGGAAATACTGGACCTCACCTGCCGTCACGGCAGTTTCTCCAAATCTATAAAAGCAATAAAACTCTTCTCAATTCTGAGAGTAAGTTACAACTTTAGAGTGTCAATTATACGCGTTCCGCCATCCTGGTAGCAAGCTTAATTCTCTGGAACCCTTTTTAGGGCAATGGTTTACGGTTTCTGGGCGGGAATCCGACTCAGGTTTCCTACCACTCCAAGACTTAGAAACTGACAGGCTGACATCTTGGACCTGTCAGCTCGTCAGCACATATTGTTCAGGGCTTGGTGTAGACAAATCGTCGTCGGTACACGCTGGCGGCCAGCCCTAGACAAATCAGGAATACGACAGTAGAAGAACCCCCGTAACTCAAAAGGGGCAGAGGAATCCCAATGGGCGGACAAACACCCAGAGCCATACCCACGTTGACCAGAACGTGAAGTCCCATCAGGCTTGCAACACCCGTGACAATAAGGATGCCGGCTCGATCTCGGGCCTGTCCTCCGATCATTGTCAGCCGGTGAATGAGAAGGACGTACAGGCCCAGGATTAACCCTCCGCCCCACAGACCCCACTCTTCGGTCAGAAGAGCGAAAACAAAGTCGGAATGTATCTCCGGCACAAATCCCAGCTGGGCCTGAAAGCCATTTCCGAATCCCTTACCTGCGAGACCCGACGATCCAATAGCGATGACCGACTGGCTGGTCTGATAGCCAATTCCCTGAGGATCGAGCGAAGGATTCAGGGTGGCCAGGATTCGCTGCTGCTGGTAATCCCTGAGAGCGAACCAGGCAAAGGGAGCCGACACAAGGCTTAGAAAGCACGCCTGAAGGACCAGGCGAAGTCTCAGGCCAGCTACAAACATGGCCCCCAAGAGAATCGGGAAATAGGTGAGGGCCGTACCCAGATCTCCCTGCAGCATAACCAGCAGGGTGGGACAGAGCGTCAAGCCGGTCAGGGCCAGGATTCGGCTTTTGCTGAGATAGTTCTCGTGCTGGTCAGCGAGGTAACGGGCGAGAACCAGAACCAAGGCAACTTTGGTGAACTCAGAAGGTTGTGCTCCGATACCTCCCAGGCGAATCCAACTTCTGCTCCCGTGAACCTCCGTACCAAAGATGAGCACCACAACAAGCCCGAGAATGGCAATCGCATAGAGTGTAAAGGCATGGTCGGCGAGGAAGCGGTAATCGCTCAGGCTGAGGAAGAAGAATATGAATGTGCCCGCTAAAAGCCAGATAATCTGCTTGGAGAAGAGGTCGGATTGGGCTCCGTGTAGAGTTGCACTGTAGATTCCAGTCAGTCCAATCACCGCCAGGCACAGAATGGTGGCAAGAAGCGGTAGGGCGAAGTAGCCCACAAAACTGAAAACACCTTTCTCCAGAGTTCGCGCTGCTTTGGTCATTCCCGGGCCTCTGGGATCTTGACCTGAGCCAGGACCGGGAGATCCGGGTCAGGCATGGTGTTCTGCAAGTAGAAGACCTGAAAGACCTTTCGGGCTGCCGGCGCCGCTACAACCCCACCGGAACCTGCCTGTTCCAGCAACACCGCTACCACGATTTGAGGATCGTTGCGGGGAGCATAGCCGACGAACCAGCCCGTGGAGCGAAAACGGTCTACCCCATTAGAACCCAGCCGCTCCCTTGCCGCCCGCCCGATGGTCTGCGCAGTGCCGGTCTTACCCACCACTTCAAACCCCTCGATCCGAGCGGACCTGGCCGTCCCGTTCTGGTTGACGGCTCGCCACATGCCGCTTCGAATCGTAGCCAGAGCTTCGGCGCCAAACATTGCGGGTTTCCCGTGTCGAGTTTTCCCGGGGGGCGGAAGTCGAATGTGAGGCTGGACCATTCTTTCGGTCGCAACTGCAGCGACGGCGACAGCAAGCTGCAATGGTGTAGTCAGGATCGGACCCTGTCCGATGGACACGGAAATCGTCTCGCCGGGGTACCAGGAGGCGCCACTTGTCTCACGTTTCCACTTCCGGGAGGGGACAAGTCCCCGAACTTCCCCAGGCAGGTCGATCCCGGTTCCCTGTCCGAGCCCGAACTTCAGGGCAAACTCGTGGATGCGGTCAATCCCGAGACTTCGACCTAGCAGATAGAAGTAGACGTTGCAGGAGAATTGAATTGCCGCTTCTAGATCTACCCACCCGTGCCCGCCGCCGGTGCCGCAGCGAAAGTCATGGCCGAAAAGACGCTGCGAACCCGAGCAGAAGACACGATCCCCTGACTTCGTGACTTCGCTTTCCAGGCTAGCAAGGGCCATCATGATCTTAAATATGGAGCCGGGCGGATACCCATTCTGAATGGCGCGGTTCTGGAAGGGTCGACCCGGATTGGTCGCCAGTTTTTTCCACTTAGACGGAGAGATTCGGGTTGCAAAGTCATTGGGATCGAAGGTGGGACGACTCGCCATCGCCAAAATTTCTCCCGATCTGGGATCGATTGCCACTATGGCTCCCGTGTAGCTCGAGAGCGCCTCCTCAGCCGCCTTCTGCAGTTCCAGCTCGATGGTCAGGCGCAGGTCGTGACCGGCCCTAGTTGCAATTGGACTCAGTTCCTCGAACGCGCGACCCTGGCTGTCCACCCGGATCCTGCGGAGTCCGTTGCGGCCGGCAAGATCGCCGTTGTAAAAGCGCTCGCTTCCACTCTTGCCGATCACGTCCCCCGGCCGATGGTTCTGGTATCTTTCGCTCTTGAGCTCATCACTGGAGATTTCACCTACATAGCCCAGGACATGGGCGGCCAGTGTGCGATGAGGGTAAGAGCGTCGGGGTCGTTCGATGATGTCCAGTACTGGGTAGTCTGATAGCCGCGCCATCAGGAAGCTCGTCTGCTCGAGTGTCAGACCCGGGCTGATGACCATCGGCTGGTACAGATTGTAGTGGCTGGCTTCCAGAATCCTTGCGTCGAGTTCCTCCGGGGCGACCTGAAGAGCCTGGCTCAGAAACTGTACAGTCCGGTCGGTTTCGGATTCCTTGCCACGGAACATGACCAGGTCGAATCCATAGGTATTTTCAACTAGAATACGCCCCTTTCGATCTTCGATCGGACCGCGAGGAGCGAGCACAGAGAGAGTCCGGATATGGTTGCGGCGGGCTATGGAATCATAGTGATAGAAGCTGGCAACAGACAGATACCAGAGCCTCAGAAAAAGCACCAGGATAACGACGAAAAACGCCCAACCGATCCAATTAAGACGCTCCGTCAGATCCTTGGGTTCCTGGAAAAGGGCCATCACTAGCAGCCTCGCAGTGTTTCCCTATTCTATCCCCGGAGCGCGACCGTGCGCGACTTTCACTAGGATGATATGGACTCCTCCCTTAGGGTGAACCAGCATCTATAGTGCCAGAGCCACAGTGTTTAACTGGATCCGGGAAAGTCTAAGATAAAGCATAGGACAATCGCTGTGGGTTTGGAAAAGTCAGTCTTTGAGGTGGGGATTTCAGTACGACCTGGTCAGATAGAGAAGACGCATCGTCTGCGTC
>CAZMGM010000072.1:0-3625 GCA_964565865.1 uncultured Acidobacteriota bacterium
GTACGCGTTTAGCTTTCTCCTCTTGTCTTTGCCTGTTTCCGCCTTGGGAATTCATTCTTCCAGGGAGTTGAACTTCGTCGACATCAGTCTCAAGTTAGCGATGGTCAACGCCACGTAGGCAACTTGTCCCAACAAGGATCCCCAAGCCACTGCTTCGAGAGCGCTGTAGGGGAAGTACGAAACGCAAAGACCGACACCGAGAAGTTGAGTCACTAAGAGAAAAGCCAGATTGACAAACATGAATCGCCAGGCTTTGAGTGTGGAGTAGCAGGTTGTCGCAATGCCGAACGCTTGCAAGACACCCGTTAAGGCAGCTACTCTCATTGCGGTCCCCGACGCCGCGTACATAGGAAACACCCACTGGGCTATTTGAGGAAGAAAAAACCATCCCAGAAGGGAGACTGGCAGCACAGCGAGGCTGACCACTATACCGGTTCTTAGTGCTCTGCGGACGATTAACGGTGCATCCCCCGTGCGGCCATACTCGAAGTTCTGATGGGGCAAGAAGTAGATACTGAAAACAGAGGGAAGACTGGCAAAACAGTTGCCCACCGCGGCAACCGGCACGAACAGACCGAGCAAGTGCTGACCACCGATGTATAAAATTGCTAGCTGTCCAATGGTGTTTCCCAGTCGGGTAAGGTAATTGGAGACAAAAAGCGGAAAACCAACCGTCAGCAGTCTCCGGAAGAATGCCCAATTGGGCTTGGCTCGCTCTCTTATGGGCCGGCATAGCCGAAACAGCGCCACCAAGACCAGTGCCAAGCCGCTCTGTCGCAGACAATAGCCATAAAATCCGCCTACAACTACAATCGGGAGGGAGGTCACGTTTAGAACAATGGAAATGAGTTGAAGTCGACTAAGCACCGAGAAGTGGTGACCTCCTCGAAGAGTGCCATCAACGAAAGACTGGTAAAGTGAGGACACTGAATAGAAACCAAAAGAGAACGACGCAAACATCCATTCTTCGTCCTGCACATACCCGTAGTATAGGCCGATCGACAGGAAGGTCACCAGCAAGCACGCGCCTACGAGGGCAGTGTGAAAGGCAGCTACCTGCACCGTGAGGAAAGCGTTCGGATAGTCCCCTTTTCCAAGCAAAAACGGATAGTTACGGTTCATTGCGTTTACGACTCCAAAACGCAGAACCATCAGGTAGGATTCAAGCACCAGGAGAGTCTGCCACACGCCCATGCTCTCGGGGGACACCCATCGCAGCATCAGAGTATTGCAGAAAAGAACAGTCCACTGAAGGACGTAGGCGACAAGACTGTACCGATTAACAGTCGCTCCAGGGGTATCAGAGATAGGAAGCTGCAGTTTTAACAATAGATGTCTGCCTCGCACTGCTGCCCGATTATAAGCTACCTAGATTGAGCGATTGATCGGCCAGGGAATGTCACACCTTTCAGCTAAAATGCTGACGGGTTAGGAGTTACCGGCAGATAGGCTGCCGGACAACCCCTAACCCAAAAGGTGTAAAAACATGACCGATGCTAACACAACCGACTGTCATTTCACAGCCCTGATTGATGACATTGAACCTACCACCCAAAAGCTGACCGGGCGCGCCGGACTGACCCTCTTTACGCGCTATCTGCGGGGGATTGAGATTTTCCCCCATCTAGATCGGCTCTTCGGCTCCTTGCGCAAAAGCACCAAAGGGCAGTCCATCCCGGAGATCTTCAAGCAGCTGTTTTGCTTTTTCCTGGACGGAACCAGCCGCCACTTGGTGTACTTCGACGCGTTGAAGCAGGACGAAGGGTACGCGGGGACCCTGGAGACAGAAGCGAAGGCGCTGCTGTCCTCCCACGCGGTCAAGCGCTTTTTCGGGGCCTTTCACATGTATCGCGTCTGGCTGTTTCGCGGCCTGCTGCAGCAGCTGTTCCTGTGGCGGCTGAGGCTGGAGCAGCCCCCGCTGATCCTCTTGGGCCTGGATACCATGGTAATGGACAACGATGAGGCGGAAAAGCGCCCCGGCGCGGCGCCCACCTACAAACGGGTGAAAGGCTTTCAGCCGCTTCAGGTGACTTGGGACCGGTACGTGATCGACGCGGTCTTCCGGGGAGGAGACAAGCACTCGAACCATTCCGATACGGCCCCGAAGACGCTGCGTCATCTGATCCAGAAGATTCGCCGGCACTATCGGGAGGAGGTGCCCAGCATCGTGCGAGCGGACAGCGGCTTTTTCGATCAGAAGTTGATGGCGGAGTTGGAGGCGCTGGGGGTGGGCTACATCGTGGCGGGCAAGCTCTATGGCGATCTGCAGGGCTTTATCTCGGGGCTCGACGAATCGTCCTGGAGTAGCTACCAAAACGGGGATCAAGAGTGGACCTACGGGGAGCTGGGGGACCGACGGGGAGCTGGGGGACCGACGGGGCAACTGGAAGAAGTTTCGGCGGGCGCTGTTTTGCCGGCCGGTTTATGAGGATCGGCAACGTCTGTTGGAGTTTGCCCGCCCGGATCAGATCCTGTACACCAATCTGGGTTGTGGTTATCCGGTGGATGGGCAACTGCAGACCGCGGGGCTGGAGCATTGGTTGGAGGCCGAGGCCTGGCTGGAAGGCTACCACGAGCGGGGAGCCGACGAGTTGGTGCATCGGGCGCTGAAGGATTTTGCCTGCCAGACCCTGCCCTTCAAGCGTTTTGGGGCCAACGCCGCCTTTTACTACACGATACTGGTGGCCTTTTTCCTGTACGAGTCGTTCAAGGAGGACGTCTGCGATCCGGTGGTGCCCCTGAGCTGCTATGCCACCACCTTGCGGCGGCGGCTCCTGGACGTGGCGGGAAAGATCGTGCGCCACGCCGGGCAGATTCTTTTGAAAGTGACGATGGCCACCTGGGAGCGGCTTCCAATCCGGCGATTGTGGGAGAAGAGCGGCCATCCTCCGGCCTTTGGCTGGACCTGAAGCCCGACGGCCTGGCCTGGAGTTGGGAGGAGACGGGGGCGAAGTGTCGCTCCAAACCCCGGTTTGCCAGGTCGAACGGGCCGCAGTTCCTACACTTCACCTTTTCTTCACTCCTCTCGACCTCTGCATTCGACAGGACAGCGAAAGATAGGCTCCCCCGAGACTCCGATCCGATAACCTCACCCTCATTTTCGGCTAAGATGAGCAAAATCGCTCAATTTAGGAGCTACTTAAGTTCGACTGCTTAGGGTCAGCTCAGCTGAGGTGCTTTAAAGTGTCGCCCGGATACTCTTCAGCGATCATCATCCCAATTCGGCGTCATACTCCTCACATAGGCCAAGCAACTCGACAATGTCATGGGCTTTTCCAGTGTCCGCCCCGCACTCTGCTCTGATCACCGTCCGCACTGCGCACCTGCGGCACGATGATTCCGTGCGCGCCGATGTCGAGTATCGGCTTGAGCACCACAGCACCAGGGTGCGGTCCGGCAATTCGTACGAATGCAGGCGTGTTCGTGTGCCGGGCTACAATCAGGTGCCCCCGCAGGACGTCCAAGCCCATCGGCCGGTGCTCGAGATCGTACCAAAGGCAGTCCGACCAGTGGGCAAGAGCTCCGGTCGACTGAGCGTAGGTAAAGCAAATACCGGGCCCGACTACAGATACTGTATTGCTTCGGGATCGACTTAGCAACCCATTTGAGCTGCTGGAGAGACGGG
>CAZMGM010000073.1:0-302 GCA_964565865.1 uncultured Acidobacteriota bacterium
TGTTCCAGCCCGGATACGTCACGGACTCGTCGGTCGGGCCCATGCCCCAGCGGACCTTGGTGCCGTAGACCATCTTCTCGCCTCTCTTGACCCGAACCGTACCGCTCTTCATCGGGTACAGCTGCGCGCTGGAGTTGCTGCCGCCGACCGCCGTGTTGATCATCCGCACCGGCAATCGCTGACTCAGCAGCTGCGGGTAATCGATCGCCAGGTTCCGGCCGCAAGACTGGCTGTCGCCCGTACACAGGACCCGGACCATCGCGTTCACGGAGGCCGACGACCTCTGCGACGACGTATTCGGA
>CAZMGM010000073.1:312-3575 GCA_964565865.1 uncultured Acidobacteriota bacterium
AAGCTCGTCGAAACTGCGCGTAAATTCCCGGATGTACCGCAAATGGCATGGAATCCAATGCATCGGACCCGGATCTGGTCGAGTGGCAGGGCAAGACGCGTGTATATTTTACCGGCGGATGCCAGGACTGGGGCGGGTATCTGCAATACGCTGAATTTGACGGCACAATGCAGGAGTTCTTCGAAAGCTATTACGAAAAGGGGGGATGTTGAAATGTTCAGGGAAAAGAATATGAGGTTGGTGCTGGGAGTAGTATTGGTCGCGGCGGTAATGGGATCATCCGGTTCGGGTATTGCCGGGGAAAAGGATAGGGTTAATCTGCTTCCCAACCCCGGGTTTGAGGTGGATCAGAAGAAAGATGGATTGCCTGACCGGTGGTCCTGTCTTCCTGCTAAAGGCGAGGCGGAAGGAGCCATAGGTCTAGACAAGACAGAGAAGCACAGTGGAGAGTCCTCAGTCAGGATCACACACAAAAAGGCTGACAGCTATTCCAGGATCCTGACAGCAATATCAGAGTCCAAACCGAACACTGATTATGTTGCCAGTTGTTGGATAAAGGTGGATGAGTTCATTACACTGCATCAGCCCAAGTCCGCCGGGGTAAAACTATTCATTGGCGATGCGAAGGGAAGTACGCTGAGCGCTTCCAACAAGATACTTAAGACAGCGGGGAGATGGCAGAGGGCGGTTGTTACCTTTAATACCGGAGAAAAGAAGATGGGCAGCTTGATCCTCTACCTGCACCAGGGGAAAGGAACAGTCTGGTTTGATGATATAGAGCTGACAGAAGGCACCGAACCCATAAAGAAGCCTGAAGCGCCAAAGGCCGGAGCAAAGGCGGGATCAACGCCGGGAGCAAAGGCGGGGTCAGCGCGATTCCCCAAGGTGGCTCATCGCCCTGTTACCGTGGATTTTGAAAATACCTTCTATCTGATCAAGAAAGAGGTCCTTCAGCTCTCGTTTTTCTACGAGAAGGCTCAGCCCGAGACCGGCGATCTGGACCTTGTCATAGATCTCCCGCAGGGGGTAGTCCTTCACACGATCTTTGACGTCAACGGAAAGGCCCACGGCCAACCAGCAGGCAAGAGCGTTTCCCGAAAGGCAGAGAGCTACACGCGGTACGTTCTGCCCGTACCTCCTGAGTGCCTGAGGGAGAGTTTTAGGTTGTATGATTTTCAGGCACTCATCGTTGAGGCCGAAGGTTCCACAAAGGAGGGGGAAGATAGTATCTACTGGCACCTGAAGGACAAAGGCGGGAAAGGGGAGGAACATCAGATGAAGCTTGTCGTCCTGCCGGCGATGGCCCCCATGAAGGCCAGGCCGGAACAGTTCAGGATCATTCCCTGCTATCCCGGTGTATGGGGCCGGTGCCCGAAGGATGCCGCCTACAACCTTCTGTTTGAGAGAATGTTTGACTTCTATGTCAAATCCGGGATAAGCGGCTCTTTCGTACCGATCCATGCAGTGACCCGCGAGAATAAGCGCCTGGAGATGATACAACAGCAGCCCTGGGTGATAGGGGGAATGGCCGGATGGCACCCTGACATTGCTAAGATGGTGATTCCAGAGGAGGAACTGAAGAAGGTCCAGGCGATCGATGAGAATGGCAACCCGTATCGAAAGAAAGACCCTTGCCCCACATACTGCCTTGAACAGAATGCCCTGGAGAAGATGGCCAGGCGGTATCTTGGATTTCTTACCGGGGCATATCTCCCCGGATACGCGGATCCGGCTTCATTCAAGGAAACCGATTTCTTCAGCCTTGATTGGGAACCCAATCGTGCGGGCTGGACATATTGTTATGACCAGAGATGTTTGGAGGCATTCTCCGCACATTCGGGCATCTCCCTGGAAGGACTGACACCTCAGAAGATCAAGAGCGACCATATGATCGAATGGATCGCTTTCCGGGGCTGGCAAAGTCTCCAGATGGTAGGCCAGTTCGCCAAGGTTGTCAAAGAGGTCAACCCGAAACTTCAATTCGCATACTGCTCCTCCGGTAAATACCATGAGCTCATCGACCCCATTGCGGATTTCCATTTTCTGATGTTGTACAAGTATCACCCGGTGCAATTGTTTGAGTATGTAAACGAGCATGCAGGAGACGTGGAGAAACCATTTCTTCCGTTGATAGACCTGGACCTTTCGTTTGATCCCCGGGGCCATTGGGAATCTCCAAAGCAACTCAAGATCAAGATCCTTCTGACTGCCGCAGCCGGTGGAGAAGGGATCATGTTCTGGCACGACATGTCTTCGTTGGGCGGATTGCATTTCGTAAAGATAAGAGAGTGTAGTGATATCATGACCAGACTGGAAGGCTACTACTTTGACGGGAAAAGAGCGGATGAGACTGCCGCGGTACGACATGTAGAAGGAGGAGATGTTTACAGAAGTACGGTTCATAAGCTCGGGTCTCAATACCTGATAAGTATCCTCAACCTGTACTCCAGGGGAGTGACTACCCTGGATGTCAAGTTCCCCGGCATTGGCCCGGGAAAATACAGTCTATATGACCCGATAGGGGGGACTTCCTTCAGTACTCCGTCAAAGGGAAGGCTGATCTGGAAAGGAGAAGACCTTAAAGCCGGCCTTTCACTTGATATCCCGGCCCTGGAAGCCAGGTATCTGATATTGAAGCCGTATGAATCCACAGATAAGGCCGCGCGTACCCTGAGGCCGGGGAAATCGGTGAAGGCGGATACTGACGTGCCGTCAAGAACCACTTGGAGAACAAATTCATGGCCCAACTACGACACGTCGCCCTCCGGTGCCGCGACATGGAAAAATCCCGGCGTTTTTACGAGGAAGTGATCGGCTGGGAATTTATCGGCTATCGACCGAGCAGGCGCGGACTCGACATGAGTGACGGCACCAATAACATCACCTTACTGGACTACGGAACTCAGGAACGTCCAACACTGGGCGAGGGACACGAGTACATTCATTTGGGTATTCTCGTTGACAATCTGGAGGATACCTGGAAGCGTCTGCATGCATGGGGTGCCAAATTCCCTTCGAAGACCGTCAAAGGTCGCTACGATGTCGACTCGAATGAAATCCCTGATCGCGCTTTCAAAGTATTCGATCCTGACGGAAACATTCTCGATATTACCAGCGACAAAAAAGAATGGGTCGGAACTGCTGTTTAGTTGCCGACGTCTTGAATCGGATTGCCCCGTGACGTGGCCAAAGTGGAAGAAGAATAGGTAAACTTGGAAGAAAAAGAGGTCGAAAACCGGTTCATCCGGTGCGTCGGGTGTGTG
>CAZMGM010000074.1:0-1759 GCA_964565865.1 uncultured Acidobacteriota bacterium
GCGGCAAAAGCCTTGTAGAGGTAGAATGGCTCATGTTCGCCTAAACCTTGAGGTCGGTCTCGCTTGTTCAACCTGCCCCAAACCATCGCCTCAAGATCCTGGGCTCCCGCTTCTGAAAGGCCAGAGATCCTGCCTCGGGATTTTGCCAATTCGCGATCACGGTCTATGTCATCGGCCCTCTGGTAGATAAACAGCACGCGCGGGTATCCCGACCGCGCCAAAGACCCCAGCATCTCATGCCGGGTTGGAAGCCATGTACCATAGTCAGAATGCCGAAACCTTAGAACGGCCACACTAGGTGCCTTGCCGGGGACATATCGACCTGTCAGCCCTGAAAGCTTGTACTCCAAATAGAGGTGCTTCTCCAGTTCTTTGAGCTGCCTACGCAATCGGGGCATCTTAACGCTCAACAAACGGGCAAGCTGGCCAAAACCTACCCCGGACACCAAACCTCTCTCATCAGAGAAGCTCCACAACGTCACTAGCAGCAGCCTGCCTGAAACCGACAGCTTTGATGCCATGGCCGCTGGCGTTCCCCCGGGCCTGCCCGCACTTAAGACTCCCCCCGCTCCCCCGGAGAGGATTACTTGAACCGCTGCCTCCTGGATTGACGTGGAATGGAAGGGTGCGCCCAGCAATCCCATCTCGGCGGCGAACGACGTCGATAGCATGAACCCTGCTCGGGGCCGCCCTCTGCACGGCTCACCGCCAACTGGTTGGCAATTAGTCAGGTACCCCCGGCCGGCCGTCCCCCGCCAGGCGCTCTCAAGCTCCTTTTTTGCCCCCACCAAACTCGAGCGACTCATACCAAAGCTGTCCGACAACTGGCTCAAGGTGTGGTCCACGGGCCGACACCCAAACGTACAAACCACCTGGGCCAGGAAGTACCTAGCTTTGTATGAAAGCCCTTCCAAGTCAGCCCGTAATGTCCTGCATATGGGGCTATCAGATCGCATACTCTCGCATTCCTTACAGGTACTATAGTTATACTAAATACACGTATTTTACGTGTAACTTAATACAAGCTACAGTCTCTGTACCAACTTATCGCAATGGAAGTAGGGGATGAGCAAGCACTGGCTGGAATGGTTCGATTGGAAAAACGAGAATGAATGTGAGTGGGCTCTCGGTTACCTCGCCAAGGCGGGAGAACCGCTCGAACCCTATGGCGGGGCGGCTAGTTCCAGACTCAACTTACTGATCAAAAAATGGCCGCCCCGCCCCCGCGATCCCTCTCTTGGACCGCACCCCATCCATAGCCACTACCGAGCCCTGGAAACCAGGATGCGGGCGGCTTATTACAATAAGAGACGCCGAGCAGCTCAAAAAGATCACAAAACCTACAGTCTAATAATGAAAAAAAGTGCACAAAAACTACTAACCCGCTTATCGGCCCATTGGGGGCTTAAGCAGAACCAAGTGGTAGAACATTTAATTTTTTCGGGGGGTGATCTCAAACGCGAGTTTGACGATCACAGCAAGCGCGAGATCCGGCGAGCACAGGAGGAATTCAAGAAGCAAAAGGAAAAGCTCCAAGACCGCCTGAAGGAGCAACAGGAACAGATTAAAGTTCTCAAGCGGGAAATCCGGGACCTCAAATCTGCCCTCCTGGAGCGCAAGGTCACAAAGGTCCAAAAACGGCTGAGGTCTTACGACGCAAATAAGCCCAATGAGGAGTAATGTTCCCAGTAATATCCCACCGGCAAAAGCTGTTTAATTCAATAAATTGCCTATATAAGAGTATCCAAGTGATCTGCCC
>CAZMGM010000074.1:1769-2988 GCA_964565865.1 uncultured Acidobacteriota bacterium
GCATTCCCAGAAGGGAATCGAGGGGACCTGTGATCTGCCCACCGCTGCAGCCACTCCCGGCATTCTTCCTCATAGCCGTGCAGATTATAGGTCCCCTCGATTCCCTTCTGGGAATGCCCCAATGCCGCCTCCACGATCTCGCTGGGGCACCCCAGCCGGGCCAGGCCAGTACGAACGGTCCGGCGCAGATCGTGGTCATCGATGGTGGTAAGCCAGAGCTGCTCTGGACGGTAGGTCTGCCCTCCTTTTACCTTGTCCGGGCTACGCAGATGCCATTTGGTCTCGGTGAGGGACTTTTGCTGGATTGGCCGCTTCGTCCGTGAGGAAGGGAAGAAGTAAGGGGTGCCGTTGTCCGGGAGCCCACGCAGCACGCTCCCGGCCCGCACGTTGGCACCGCGATCCAGGATTCCCTTCACCATGACCACCACATCCTTGCGGGCGCTACGGCACCCCAGGACCCGCACAGGGTCGTTGTAGAGGGTACGGCGGGTCGGCCTGGGCTTTGGGCTTGCGCGCGCCAAGGATGCACTTACGCTCGCCGGTGCGGAAATCGGCAACCACCCTGCCCTCAATCACCTCGGACAGATACAGCTCCACCAGATCGGCCACGGTGAAACCGTCGGCCTGTTCCTGCCGTTGACGGTCACGCTCTTCCTCTTCAGCCCGCTGGCGCAGGCGGGTGCGCTCCGCTTTGGGACAGACGCCGCTGGCGCGCAGGGCCTTCTGTCCGACGGGTTCACTTGGCCCCGGGCAAGCGTCATCGCCGAGGCCGAGCATTTATTCGGTGGGGCAAAAAGTGGGGCAAAAATGCAGGCAACAAAAAAGGGGTTAGGCTTTGAATCGCCTAACCCCTTGTTTTGTTTGGTCGGGACGGGAGGATTCGAACCTCCGACCCCTTGCACCCCATGCAAGTGCGCTACCAGACTGCGCCACGCCCCGACCGGGGTTGCAAGTGTAACGAAAACTGTTGGTCTTGGGTGGAGTTAAATCCAGCGAGACGACTAACGCCGAAGAAGCTTGAGGACGTCCTCCAGCTCGACGCGGACCTGCTTGATGATCTGCTGACTCTGGCTCGTATCGTGACGGGCCTCGTCACCGGTGAGCTTTTGACGAGCTCCGCCGATGGTGAAGCCATCCTCGTACAGCAAACTACGGATCTGCCGAATAATGAGTACGTCCTGACGCTGGTAGTAACGACGATTGCCGCGTCGCTTCACCG
>CAZMGM010000075.1:0-2067 GCA_964565865.1 uncultured Acidobacteriota bacterium
CGATAATATTTTCGCTGACGCCGACCGTACCCCAAACGTCCTCCTGATCAGCACTTTCAACAATAACTCGAATTCGAGCCGCTGTACCGGCTTCGGAGTTCACCACTCGCACTTTATAGTCGACAAGCCGCATTTCGCGTAAGGCCGGAAAGCTCCCGTCAAGCGCTTTCCGCAAAGCTCCGTCGAGGGCATTGACAGGGCCGTCCCCCTCTGCAACTTCGTGACGCAGTTCCCCCGCCACCTTCACTTTGACAGTCGCTTCCGTAAGGATCTGCCCGTCTTTTTCAGCACTAATAGCGACGTGGTACTTCGTACGCTCAAAATGCGGCTGAAAGACGCCCGCACATTTTCGGACCAACAGATCAAAAGAGGCCTCAGCCGCCTCAAACTGGTACCCTTGATTCTCCAGGGTGACCACCTGCATCAGGATCTTGTCGAGCAATTCACGATTGTCTTGGACATTGTATTGACCGGTACAAGCCATGATATTACTGCGGCCCGACAACTCGCTGATCAACACGCGACGCGCATTGCCAACCAGTTTGGGATCCATATGTTCGTAACTGGCCGTATCCCGATTAATCGCATGAACATGCATGCCCCCTTTATGGGCAAAAGCGCTCTGCCCGACAAAGGGCTGTCCAGATCGGAGATTCATGTTCGCCGTCTCATAAACATACCGGGACAGTTCAGTCAATTGTTCCAGTGAACGCCCTCCCAGAACTTCATACCCGGTTTTCTTGATCGCCAGGTTCGAAATGACAGAAACTAAATCCGCATTTCCGCAGCGTTCGCCAATCCCATTGACGGTCCCCTGGACATGGACTGCACCGCTATCGACGGCCGCCAGAGAATTTGCAATTGCCAGATCGCAGTCATTGTGACAGTGAATACCTACTGATATTCCGCGCTCCCCGAGCAACTCGACCGCTGCTCGCGTAAATTGACCAATCTCTTCGGGCAGACTGCCACCGTTCGTATCGCACAAGACGACCAGTTGAGCACCGGCCTCGGCGGCTGCCAGCAAGGTCTGACTAGCAAACTGGGGATTGGCCTTCCAGCCATCAAAGAAATGTTCCGCGTCGTAGATGACCTCACGACCTGCCTTGGCAAGAAACTGAACACTGTCCAGGATCATAGCCAGGTTTTCATCCAAGGTCACGCGGAGAACTTCCGTCGCATGAAAGTCCCAGGTTTTTCCGACCACGGTGCAAACAGGTGCTGCCGAATTCAGCAATGCCTGCATACCCGGATCATCTTGAGCAGCGATTCCCTTGCGCCGCGTCATGCCAAATGCGCAGACTTTCGTGTGCTGCAAGTCAAGTTGCTGCACACGAGAAAAATACTCGACATCCTTTTCGTTCGA
Source organism: uncultured Acidobacteriota bacterium (assembly GCA_964565865.1). Classification (GTDB taxonomy): domain Bacteria; phylum Acidobacteriota; class UBA6911; order RPQK01; family CBDAPI01; genus CBDAPI01. Next base: position 1,367 of record CAZMGM010000075.1, read on the forward strand.
AAGCGGGTAACCACCTTCAACGTAATCCACACCGATTTCGTCTAACCGCTTGGTGATCTGCAGTTTGTCCTGCAGCGATAAACTGACACCTTCACCCTGCGTCCCGTCACGTAGCGTTGTGTCATAGATTTGTATCGATCGCATGACTCTTGTTGCCTCGAAACTCAACAAAAAACCCCGAGACCCCTCTTCTGTCTCAGGGCAAATTGAAGCTCCTTAAACGTGTAACCGCCCTAAAACTCCTGACGAATTTCCGATCGCTTGATTACCATGTTCACGACCCTTCCATAAACCGACAGGGTCCCTTTACACAAAAACACTTACGGCCGGTGCGGTTCACTATAAGTGCGATTCCGATCAGCGTCAACGGAATGGAACGGTCGCAGGCATCCCAAAACCTTCGCACCTAGTGTCACAATCTTCCCAGGCAGGTAGAAACTTTTGTCCCGCTATTTTTCTAGTTCTACCTCTCGTCCTCGGCATCATCTTCATCTTCATCTTCATCATCTTCTTCTTCCTCTGCGGACTCCTCTTCTTCCTCTTCTTCTTCTTCTTCCTCTGCGGACTCCTCTTCTTCTTCTTCTTCTTCCTCTGCGGACTCTTCTTCCTCTTCTTCCTCTTCTTCCTCTTCTTCTGCGGCCTCTTCTTCCTCTTCTTCTTCTTCTCCCTCTGCGGACTCGTACTCTTCTTCTTCCTCTTCG
>CAZMGM010000075.1:2077-2883 GCA_964565865.1 uncultured Acidobacteriota bacterium
GGCTAGTCCTCCTCACGCTCGTCCCCCTCGGTTTCTTCCTCGTCATCCCCGACCCGTTCTTCGGTGGTCATTTCTTTCCGGGAATCGCTGGTCAACAGAGCCACAGCCGACTCGGTCGGCATGGTCATTGCACCTACGGATCCCTTGGCGTTGGATATCCTCGCGGTCGCTTCTGGCTGCTCCCAATCTGTGTCAAGTGGGGAGCTTGTGTCGTCGGGCAGATCGCTTTCGCCCATTTTAATTCGTTCCCACTGTTCCATAGTCATCAGCACTTCACGTGCTTGAGATCCCGCATACTCCCCGACAATTCCATCCTCGGCCATATAGTCAATCAGGCGTGCTGCGCGGCCATAGCCGATACCCAGGTTTCGTTGCAACAGGGACACACTGCCTCGGCCTTCGCGAATTACGATGTCAACAGCAGGCTCATAGAGTTCATCTGATTTTCGAGACAAACCGACTTCTGTTTCATCACCACCGGCTACTTTCATGTTCAGCAGTTCATGAACGAAATTCTGCTCCTCGGTGCTGACGGACTCCACCACTGAGGCAATTTCATCGTCGCTGAGATATGTCCCTTGGCCTCGCAACAAGGTGCTTGTTCCGGGCCACAGGAAAAGCATGTCACCGTTACCGAGCAACTTTTCGGCACCCATTTCATCCAACACAACTCGGCTGTCGGTTCGGCTGGCAACCTGAAACGATATCCTTGCTGGCAGGTTCGACTTGATCAATCCGGTAATCACATCGACTGTCGGTTTCTGGGTGGCCAGGATCAGGTGAATACCGACTGCGCGACTCTTCTG
>CAZMGM010000076.1:0-2613 GCA_964565865.1 uncultured Acidobacteriota bacterium
AATACCTATATCCGAGATCAAGCTGGGCAGCAGGCTCACCCTGCTCGGCAAGTTTCTGTAATTCAGCAACGGCTAGCTGTTCATAGTCCACAGGCGCTTGTGAGCAGGCGGCCATCACCAGCATGGTCAGGAAGAAGGGGATAATGAGTCTGGTCATGGTTACCTTAATAACTCGTAGATCGCGGTTTGTTCATTAGCGTAATCTATCGGTCTATTTCCCTCGGAGTCTTCGTTGTTCACATCGGCCTTCGGCCGTAATCCGGTTACTCAAGCGGATAGGCGGAGAGTGTTGTCAGCCGAGTGTCCTTCACGGCGCCACCGATCGTAAAATGGTAAAGGTCCTGGTATTCACGGTCTTTGAGGCCAAGGGTTTCGTGCATCGGATCGTCGAAGTAGCAGCCAATGCCAGTGCTGCGGATGCCGGCCGCTTCAGCTTCCAGGTAGAGCACCTGGCCGATGACACCAGCTTCCCAAAAGAGGCGAGGATAGAGCCAGGGGCCGTGAAGTGTCAGAGGTTCTTCATATTGAGCGATCATACCCAGGCTGAAACAACTGTCGCTCGCAATTTCCTGGGAACAGGAAATTTGCCGGGCGGGTTCCCGTACATCTCCTTCCATGAGGCAATAAAGTTCCATTTGCTCGGGGCAGCCAAAGGGTCGCCGCCACTGGTCAACCCGAGTGAGTGCTGCTTCCAAGGCGGGTTTCTGGGAGGGGTCGCGGACCAGGAAGTAGAGTCCGGCGGGGAGATCATCCACGCGGTGAACAAAAATAGCGAGGTGGATGTGAGGCTTCCAGGGAAGTGTGCTGAAGGGGATATTACCCGGGACTGCCAAAGTCTTTTGACAGATACGGTAGAATCCATCCCGAGAGATTCGAGTCCGCCCGTCCATCGCCACAGCACTTCGGCGCTGACGAATCATCTGGCGAAGAGAAACTTGGGAAACTTCCAAAGACCACTGACCCGGTGGGCTCTGAAACCGCTCATACTCACTGGAACCACGTGGTTTTTGGACAGTTTCCGCAAGTTCACTCATACCCCAGTCAACGTGAGACGGACTCAGTTGATTAGGACTGCCCTGCCAGTGAAGAGACTCGAAAGCCAGCACATGATCTCCACGTAGACGGGTCTCACACGTTTCTTTAAACGGACCGCAGGCCAACAGGACATCCGGCTCTTCGGGCTCGGCGTCGTGATCAAGAAATGTGCCCAGGAGTAAGGCCAGCTCATCCCTGCCCAAGTCGTCCAGAATCCTCGTCTGCCACCCCAGCCCGGCTGCGGCGATACTCATAGCGCCGATGGCGTGCCCAGCATCGTGCTGACAGTACCGATAGGCGCGCTGACCGTACTTCCAGGCCTCTCGCCAGTGAATCGAAGTGAGACCCAGGAAGGATGTACCCCTGGGAAATCTCGAAGAGAGTTGTTGCCACAACCGTAGCTCAAACTCAGCCCGCACCTCTAGCCCATGTTCCTTTGGTGCGTAATGACAGACCATGGGTTTTTCAGATAGCCCCTCAATGGGACCGCAGATCAGGTAGCCCTCTGTCGGGTGCAGGTTTCCACTGGAAGGATTGACTCGTAGTGCCCAACTGGTATCACCAATGCTCTTCCAAGCCGATATCGCCAAACTGTCGTAAAAAAACTGAGAAATGCTCCGCATGTTCACAGGTGCGGGGGGAATCAGGCCCGGAATAAAGGCATTGTCGTACAGCGTTTCATCGGTTGGCAGAATTTTCTTCAGTTTGATCAGGCGCGCGCCGGTCCACCGGCGAAAAGGTTCCGGCTGAGTGGCCCAATCTAAATACCCTGGACCTGTGGCATAGCCTTGGAAGTGATGTTTCGTTCCCTGGTGATAGTCGAAAACCCGCTGAAGCGGGTCTGTTCTGTTTGCGGAATCTTGTTTCATACCGGTCGTCCCAGCCATCACGGACGGGATCAATATAACAGGCAGCCGGAAAAACTCCCTGCGATGTTTGTTAATAGACACTATCAAGCGCAGAAGGAAACTGATGCCAGGGGTTAGACATCTCCACGCTTAAAGGAGACTTTATGATTGGACCCTTGGCAAACCACATGCCCCCCATTGCTTTCCTGTTGATCTTTGGAGGATTCTTTGCCTTCTCCGGATTGCTCTTGTATCTGCCAAGTCGGAGAAAAGACAGGACAAGTCGGCCTTAAACCAGAACGTCCCAGCAGAGGAACAGGCTGAAGAGCTTCTCGCCAGGACACTTCCTCCTCCGAACGTTTACTTTACTCCGCTACTGCTGCTGAATACAGGTGGTCGGAGTGTAGGAAGGCATGGGAGAAGGCGAGAGAGCTGGCGGGTCTACCAGAATTGTTGGTCAAAGACCTGCGAAGGTGTTTTGCGATCAGGCTTGCTGAAAATGGGACAAACATGCATGACATCCAACAGGTGCTCGGCCATCCCAGTGTTGTGACCACAGAACGATACTACGCTCACTTCTCACCTCAGCACTCAGCCAAGAAAGTCCTGAAAGTTCTGGAGGGAGGAAGATCAAACGGATACATCTTCTGAACTACCGAACCTTAAGGAATCAGGCCTGGTCGAACGAATAAGTGGAAGTGTCTATTAATAAATGAGTTATGGCGGAGGA
>CAZMGM010000077.1:0-2606 GCA_964565865.1 uncultured Acidobacteriota bacterium
TGGAAGGCGAGGGCCAGGGGCAAGGGCAAGGAATCGGCGTTAAACACATACGAAATTTCAAATATCTTTGGCTAGATTTAGGGTCTGCTGCATAGGAAACCGAGTCGCCGGCCCGGATCCTGAGCAACATAGGCAGCCCAGTTGAGAATCTCCCACACCACGGTTCGTGGAATCCTACAACGGGAAGAAGAGAACTTTGAGAAGAGGAAGCTAAGGAATTCAGGTGAAGCTATGTACCCGTTTCCCGAATCGGATGAAGTGTGATGAAATGAGCCCTCCGGTCCTGGTTCCAAGCAGCAAACCACGCAGACTCCAAGTCCCAAGCACAGAGTTGAACAAACAAGGATAACGCGGTTTTAGTGTTCGGATGAGCAGTATGAGATCGGATAGCGGCGCCTTGACGCAATCCACTGGCCAGCCCTTTCCTGCCGAGAGACTCGGGCTGAGGACAGTCCTTTTCGTCATCTTCCTGTGCGCTATCTGGGGAGGGCTTTCCCCCGCTCTCAAGATCTCCCTCGAAGGCGTACCACCCTTTGGGGCAGCCGCCTTCCGTTTTCTCATCGGCCTGATCAGCCTACTCATCTGGGGCAGCTTCAAGCGGATCCGCTGGTGGCGCCCGGCCGTCTCTCACAGGCACCTGCTGGCTTTCGGAGCTCTGTTTGTCTTCCAGATCTCCGTTTTCAATCTCGGCACGGAGCAAACCTCCAGCAGTCATTCCATCGTCTTTCTCAGCACGAATCCGATCTTCGTCGCTCTGGCAGCCCACTTTCTCATTCCAAATGACCGCCTGAACCTTCGAAGAAGCTGCGGGCTGCTGCTAGCGTTCTTCGGAACCTGGGTCATTTTCGCCGAGGGGGCCGACTCTCACGGGAACACACTCCTGGGAGACTCATTGGTGCTGCTGGCCGGTTTCCTACTAGGGATCGTCATGGTCTTTTCCAAGTTTCTCATCCGGCGTTTGACTGCATTCGAAGTCGCGGTCTGGCAAATGATCTACGGCGTTCCGGCGTTCTTCCTGTTGAGCTTCTGGATGGAGCAAGAGCGCAGCTACAACGTAACCGCAGCGGTCGCGGCGGCTCTCTTCTATCAGGGAGCGATCGTAGCCGCCTTCTGTTTCGTCGCCTGGACCGGGATCCTGCGGCGGCACTCGGTCAGCCAGGTCAGCGCCTTCAACTTCACGACTCCGCTGCTCGGAGTCCTGCTGAGTTGGGTGCTCCTGGCCGAACCCATCTCTTCGGAATTTGTCCTGGGAGTCCTGTTGATAGCTCTCGGGATCTACCTGGTCGCCAATCGCCGGAGGGACTAGCTTGGGCAAGGTCACCTGCGAAACCGTCACCAGAGTTTCAGCTGGAGGGCTTGTCTTCGTAGTATTGCTGCTTCTCCCGATTACCTCACTATTCTCACTGCTCACTGCCCACTGCTGAGGCCTTTCATCCACTAGAATTCGGTCCTGAATTCGTGTAAGGTGGTGTTTCATTTTTGCAACGGCCTCCACTCAGATGTCAGTTTGATAACGGGTCGGAGTGAAGAGAAGTTTGTTGGCTCCCCGCAACGGGCCGGACTTTCGCTGCTCAAAAGCACGGCTGAGATACCTGCTTTTCTGAACCTAACGTGAGCCCGGATCCTTGCGGGTAAGTCCAACACTATGGAGAGAGGTTATGACCCAACGAGAATTCGATTTTGCCCTCGCCATCGGAGGAGCCGCCGGTCAGGGCATCGCGACTCCTGGCAACATTCTTGCCCGACTCTTCGTGCGGCGCGGCCTTCACCTCTATGCATACAATGCATTTCAGTCCATTATTCGAGGTGGACACATCTTCCTGACCATTCGAATCAGCGATCAGGAAACCCTCAGCCACGGAGATAAGCTGGATCTGTTGGTTTGCCTGAATCAGGACACCATGGACCGGCACCTGGGGATCATGGAACCCGGAAGCTGCGTGGTCTACAACAGCGACGCAATCAAGCCGGGTGAGGCAAAGGATGGCGTCCAATTATGTCCCATGCCGATCGTCGATATCACCAGCGGTAATCGGAACCGACTCATGCAGAACACGGTTGCCCTGGGCGTGTCACTGTCTCTGATGGGAATGGACTTCCAGTTGCTAGCGGACAGCCTGACACTCCAGTTTCAGCGCAAAGGACAGGCGGTCGTGGACGAAAACGTTGGAGTGGCCCGTGCCGGGTTCGACTTCGCAACGGCGAATTTCTCTGCCTTTCCGAAACATCCTCCGGAGGGACCCAAACCGTTGGCGGTCTGGGTCGGCAATGACGCCCTCGCAATGGGGGGGGCAGCAGCCGGAGTCAAATTCTACTGTGCCTACCCCATGAGCCCGTCTACGGGCGTCCTCCACTGGATGGCCAAGAATGCCCCGGGACTGGGTATCATGGTGCGTCAGGTCGAGGACGAGATCGGGGTAGCCAACGTGGCAATCGGCGCAGCGCACTCAGGCTGCCGGACCATGTGCGCTACCTCTGGTGGTGGATTCGCGCTGATGACCGAAGCCATTGGCGCGTCCGCAATGATGGAAATCCCCGTGGTCTTCATCAATGTTCAGCGCGCGGGACCCTCCACCGGAGTTCCCACCAAAACCGAGCAAGGGGAT
>CAZMGM010000078.1:0-2412 GCA_964565865.1 uncultured Acidobacteriota bacterium
GCGTTCGACGGCACCAGAATCGCCTGTTCTAAAAGAGCCGCACCCAAGTTATTTTTGAACGAGCCCTTAGATTGGAGTTTCCTGACAATGGAGTAGTTGTTGAACAATTCCAGTAATAGCGAGGCTCTCGGGCTTTGTAAGTGTCCATTCGTACTGACCCCAAGGACGCGTCGGCTTGTCATCGGATTCGGCACTGTACATTTGACGAACGCAGTGGCCGGTTGATTTTCGAATCGCGGGACTGACAGGCCAAATCCGAAGCGGTGTGCTCGCTCCGGAGGATCATTCTCGCTCATCGGCAGAGCACTGGCCGTTGCCGCCAGGCGGGTTCCGGCGCAGGAAATGCCAGCCCAGCTTCATGAGTCGGGGTTCTACGAAGGGCAGCTTCCAGGCCACGGGGGCGAACTGGTCTCGGTTGTGCCGGGCCAGAAACTCCTGTAGGGGAGAGGAAATGGTTTCAACCAGCTGAGAATAGCCGTTGTTATCCAGTCGGTCGAGCCCCCAACGGATCCACCAGTGAATGTCCAGTTCCTTTTTGAGAGTGCGGAGCTCTGCCTGGTAGGAATTCCCTCGAAGAATGGCCCGTGCCGCCGCTCGTGCGCCGATAAAGCCGGGCACCGTTCCCCCCACGGTGGTGACCTTGACCTGTCCGGCTGCGTCCCCCACCAAGTAGACAGATACACTGTTTATCCTGGCCCAAGGTCGGAGTTTGGGGTGATGGAGGGCCACCCGGGCTGCTTGGTAGGCTGCCGCCCGAATGCCCTGCCGGGAAAGGAATTGCTGCAAGGAGCGTCTGGCCTGTGAACCATTGTCACCCACAAGGCCCAGGACACCCTGTTTTTCATCCTCGGGGATCAGCCAGTAGAAAAACCGTGTGTCCCTGGCATCGAACCAGACCTGGGTCAGGAGGGCGTTCCAGTCTCCGGGTAGTTCGACTTCAGCTTGGATGATAGGGACGGAGGGAGGGGCCGAGATTCCGGCTGCGCGGCCCACCTCACTGGAAACGCCGTCAGCCCCGATTACCGCCTCCAGAACCCGAACTCGTTCTTCGCTTCCCCCATTTACCAGGCGGATCTCCAGATGCCCGTTGACTTCGGTAAAGCCGAGGAAGCGATGGCTCAGCAAGACGAAAGCCCCCGCTTCCTGGGCGCGACGGACCAGCAACGAAGCCAGTCCTTTTCGCTCGACAATGGGGTCGCGATCGTCAAGATGAATTTCCCTATACACATCGCCGGCCGAGAGGGCCATGATCTCAATGGAGTTCAAAACAGCCGGAGCGGAAAGCGGACCCAGCAAACGCCGGATCTCCGGCGTAACGATGAGGGTTCTGCGGGCTGGATCTACGGCTTTCTGGGACTCGAAAATCGCGACTCTCTTCCCGGCCTGGGCCAGAAGTTGGGCGACATAGAGGCCAGACAAAGAAGCCCCGATAATTACCACGTCATACATGAGTCAATGTCCGATTGCGGGTTAACGGATTGCCCAGGCTTATTCGAGCCCTATCGCTGTTAATGGGTAAGGTCCCGTCCTGACATCCTGGATAGTTAATGGCAGAAGTCCTCTCAGGTTGCAAGTCAAGTATCTTCGTTCGCTGGAAAGGCGACAGGGAGGAGTCGATTCTGGGGCATAGGCAAGTATGGGCCAGGTTGTCCAGCGGCTACTAGTCACTAGTATATCGATTCAAGAATACATTTACAAGTATAATGATTGATGGTATTCTGGTTCGGAACCGGAATGGCCACCACTTCAAAACGTCCAAGACTGGTCTTGAGCGCTGAGCAACAATCTTTCTTGATGCAAACCGCCCAATCTCGCACGCGACCCCAACGGGAGGTTCAACGGGCGCAAATCCTTCTCCGTTATGCCCAGGGCCAGAAGATCACAGCCATTTCCCGTGCGTTGCGTGTCAGTCGCGTGGCGGTCTACAAGTGGGTCGATCGGGCCCTTGCGCTGGGAGCAGAGGCGGCGCTGAGCGATCAGTTTCATCGTCCTAAAGCACCCGTCATCACCGAGCAAGCCAAGGCTTGGGTGGTAAGCTTGGCCTGCACGAAACCCAAAGACCACGGTTATGCCGCCGAAGTTTGGAGCCATCGTCAGTTGGCCCAACATGTGCGCGAGAACGCTCTGGCCCAGGGACATCCTAGTTTGAGTCGTGCTGCCAAGGCTACCGTACAGCGCATTCTTAAAAGCCAAACGTTGCAGCCCCACAAGGTCAAGTACTATATGGAGCGGCGGGACCCTGAATCTGATGAAAAAATGCGGGAAGTGCTTCTGGTCTATCAAGAAGTTGACCTGCAGAATAAAAGCGCCCGGGCTGACCCAGGTGCTCCTCCCGCTGTCGTCACCGTGTCTGTCGATGAAAAGCCTGGTCTTCAAGCCCTGGCCAACACGGCCCCAGATTTGTCACCCCGA
>CAZMGM010000079.1:0-2398 GCA_964565865.1 uncultured Acidobacteriota bacterium
TACGCGAACCACGTAGTTTCCAGGCTGTCGGCCCGTCGTCCCCAACTCGAAGGACGGGTTGTTGTTAGGAACCGACCGGCCGTCCACAGTCCAGCTGTAAGTTAGGGCGTCGTCGTTGGGATCACTGGCGTCTACTCTGAGGGTTGTCGAATCGCCGGCTGTTACCAAGGTGCGGCCGGGCAAGCAGCTCACGACGGGAGGCTTCTTGTCCTTGTTCACCGTAATGTCAGCCGAACAACTGGCGATCGAATCTCCGTCCGTCACCTCGGCGATCACAGCGTAGCTTCCCGGATCCGCGCCGATGGCCCTGAACACGGCTGACGCTCCCCGCTGATTCAGCTGTCCCCCGTTGGCTTTCCAGGTAACGGTCAGGTAATCGTCGTCCGGATCCTGGATGTCCAGCCGGATGGTCGAAGCCTGGACGGGTATGATCGAATCTGGAGAGACAGTGCAGGTTACCGTTGGAGGCCGGTTGACCTTGCGGTGAAAGGCAACCTCTACGAACCAGCCATGTGTACTCGTGGCGGCAATTCCATCATAGTTGCCGGAATCGATGCGGTTGATGTGAAAACCGTAGGCGCCGCTGACAGTGACGTACTCCGAGGGATGTACTCGCAGCCCCGTGTAGAAATCGACAGGGAACTTGGAGTTGACGATGCCCGTCTTTCTTTCGCCAAAAAACACCCTGCCGAGGCCCTCGCCAATGAAATAGACATGCTCGCTGCCCAGGGGCATGTCAATGCCCACTCCCCAGTTGAAAGAGTTTTGGCTATCCACCTGCTCCCAGTCCTGTGCCGCCATGAATCCGCTTCTGATTGCCCAGGTCCCCCAGCCGATATTCTGGCTGGCAAGCATGTCGAAACCGTAGTCGTTTTTGCCGGGTTTCAGGCCCTCCAGAAGACGGGAGGTTCTATCTCCTAGAGCAAGCTTTATATGGGGCTGGAATGCCAGCGAGACAGGGGCTCCCCGGTCTTGAGAGAGAAGGTTTAACTTGATTCCCGTCCAGATGTCTCCCGAGCCTGACCCAGGAGCAGTATCCAGAAACAGGGTGTCATTGAAATAGACTGTCCGACCATTGGGAAGCTGTGACAGAATCAGTGCTTCGCCCAGACTTGGCTTGTTGGCGACGATGGGATCGGCATGGACTCTTTTGTAAACCTCCAATGCCACAAAGAATTCAACCAGATCGTGGAGACCAGCCGTGAAACTTATTGGAATGCCGGTGATGCTAATGTCGCCCACTTTGCGGTTGAACCTGTTCACCTTCAAGCCGAAACTGACTTCTCCCTGGCGCAGAGTTTCGGCAACCGGCACGTGAAAGAAACCCGTTGAGCCGTTGACCGTGGGCGTCAGCTGCTTAATTCTGGCCTTCTGACCCAACCCGAAGCTGAAGAGCAGGCATGTAATGAAGAGGAACACTGAAATTCCGGCTGGACGACACATGGAAAACGCCTCCAGGGGACTAGAAACACGGCCATGGTGGGTTCCGGGCATGTGACTATACTCGGGATAGTTTCGTCTATCAAAGCTCGAAGCGTCCGGCCTTTTTCCCCACATGCCCCTTGCAGTGATCCGCTTTTTGATGGCGTGACTTGGTGGCCCGTTGAGGTTGCACGGGGCGAGAATCTTGCGTACACTCTCTCGAAAATATTCTCCTATCTGCGGTAATCGAGCAACTGGCAAAGAGAGACGCGGGTAATGAGCAAGGTGCGACGCAAGTGTAAGCGTAAGGCCCTGGCTAAGGTGGCCGACAAAGTACCTTAATTGGGTTCAATACCATATTTCACCCTAGGCGGTTTTTAAGGGAGGCGAGAGAATGCCCGGTTTGAAAATTTGCTCCAGACTCTTGATTATTGTCCTTGCAGTGGTTGGTGCCGGCTGTGCAAATCGTCCTCCTGTTCTAAATTGCGTGCCAGCGCGGTCGCCGATAACGGAAGGCGATCAAGTGGTCCTGCAATCCAATGCTACAGACCCGGACCGGAACTCCAAGCTTAGCTTTAGTTGGAGCACCGAGGCAGGGACGCTGGATCCACAGAATGACACGGCAGTTTTTGACTCTACCGGACTGGCGCCAGACAATTACACTGTTTCTCTGGTGGTTCGTGACGAAATGCCAGCCCCCCCCAAATCTTGGCTCTGTTATGGGCAGCATACTACCAGCTGCGAGATGGAGGTGTCTGTTGAAAAAAACAAGCTCTCCCCAACGGTTGCCTGCGAGCCCTCCTCCGCGAGCGTTATGGAGGGGGAATCGCTCACTTTGAGGGCTCGAGCTTCTGACCCCAATAATGATGCATTAAGCTATAGATGGTCGGTAGACGCTGAGAGAATCTCGGCCGATCGGGAGACAATCACATTTGGTGGCGTGGGTCGCTCGATCGGAACACATGTTGTGACGGCG
>CAZMGM010000080.1:0-2116 GCA_964565865.1 uncultured Acidobacteriota bacterium
TCGCCCCAGCCGGTGGTGCCGTCGGCCAGGGTTACTTTTATCAGCGGCGTTTCAACATAGCGGGCGTAGACCGTCTGCCAGCCCTGTTTGAACTCGAAGCGATCGGTGCACCGGTCGCCTTCAGTAGCTCTGTAGGACTCCCAGTAGCTGGACGAGTCCCTGAAGGCGAGGTGGGCTGTTTTCAGGGAAGCAATACTGAAGCTGGTGTCGTCGGCCATCGGGTCTTCCTGGTTCACGGGTCGGCGAGAATTAAAATTCCTATCATTCGAAGATCACCCGCTCGGCGGAGATCTCGGTCCGTGAATCCGCCCACGCACCGAGAAGCCACTGGCGCCAACAGAGTACAGGTTACATGGCTGATGATGGCGACGTCATCTCAAACGCCAGTACAGCTGGCAGTTATTTTTGGGAGTTGTATGATTATAGCATGAGCTCCAAGTGTATTATTGGTCTGATTGTAGTCGCTCTTGTCGCACTGCTGCGAACCTCACCCGCCAGGGCCGAGGAGGAGATATCGGAGATCATTGTCCTTAACGACAAGGATTTGAGCCGCGGCTACGTTGTTCACTGGGGTGGGCCCAAGTTCCCGTTCACCTCGGCTCGGCCGGTAGAACTGGTGCTCGGGACTGATGAGAAGGAATCGCTCGAGCTGGGGGTGCTCGCCCTCAGAGATTTAGGCAAGGTCACGCTTTCGGTGCGGTCCATGCCACAGCTACCCGAGGGATCAGTGCGGCTCCGCACCATGCAGGGCATCTCAACCTCCATGGGTTTTAAGTCGTTCAACTGGGGCCGGCTCACGATGGGGCGTAAAGGGGTCGACACCCTCATGGAATGGAAGGACTATGCCCTTCTTGAGGGTAGCGAACTTCGGATGCCCAACGGGGCACACAAAAGCTTCTGGCTGACCCTGGACGGAAGGAAGATTCCCCCGGGAAAATATGCCTTGAAGCTCCAGGTAGAGCCCGAGGGAACTGAACCGCGCGAGGTGGGACTGACGGTACAGACCGTGGATGTGCGGCGGCAGGGAGAGGAAGATTTACAGATGTTCATGTATCACAACGACGCCTGGCTGGCGTATCAACACCCAAACATATTCAAGAAGCATCTCCAGCTGATGCGCGAATGCGGCCAGCGGCAGTTCCGGATAAATCCCGACCGTCATCACCACAACAGCGTAAAGTTCTGGCGGGATGAAAAGGGCGAAATTCAGGCGGACTACTTCGGGATCGACCGGCTCCTCAAACCGGCCCGAGAGCTGGGGTTTGACATCTTCGGCTGGCCTACCAGCGCCGTGGGGAAGGGATTGGTAGAGGACTGGTTGAGTGATGAGCTGAAAAAGCTGCCAATGGAAGAGCTTGAGCCTCTCGCAGATGAACTCACCCGGCGTTTCTTTCAGCACATCCTTGATTTGGGTTACAAGGAAATCTGGTGGTACTGTATTGATGAGCCGACAGTTGAGCGGGCTACGGATCCCAAGTTCGTCGAACGGCTCAAGTCTTACAATGAGAGATTCCCCATGCTGCGGCCCCACTGCGCCCTAAACCATTACCGGCCGAGAATGGTCAACCTGCTCAATCCCTACATGGACATTTGGATGGTGGACCAGGCCATCCTGGTGCAAATGAAAAAAGATATCGCCAAGGGTCTCATCAAGATTGACCAGACCGATGTGCTGGGGTGTTACGGCAGCGGATATTACCACCACTCACCCGATGCGGGAGTGCGCAACGGCGCCTGGCTGGCGGCCTGGCAGAAGTCGAAATACTACGCCTATTTCGCCTATGGATCGAGATATTCGGAGCAGAGTCCCTATGTCTGCTTCGCTACCGCGGATGGCAAACCGGGCAGCATGCCCTTCAGCACCCCAGGCCTGGAGGGAGTGCGCGAAGGGTACGAGGATCTGGCCTACTGGCACACTCTGGATGTGCTTCTGGAGCGCCTGGCGAAGAAGAAACATTCCCGAGAACAGCAAAAGCAAATCGCCGCTGCCCACGCATTCCGGGAAAGCCTCGTGGCCGATACATCTGAGGAGTCACTGATCCCCTGGAAGATGAGTCCTGCCAATGAGGGGCGCGGATACGAGTCACAGCGGTCCATGCAGGCAAAGGATCGCTGG
>CAZMGM010000081.1:0-2106 GCA_964565865.1 uncultured Acidobacteriota bacterium
GGAGTGCCCCACAATGTCATATTCGCCTCCGGCCTCCAGTAGCTGCTCAGCGGCAATTTCCCCGGTCCAGCTTCCCTGGGGTTCCCAGTGAACGTTTTGTCCTGCCACCGCTACTGGACATCCTGAGAGTTCCTTTGCAACAGCAGCCAGTGCCGTAAACGGAGGAGCGACCAGCATGTCGACAGTCGAAACCCGACCATCCCGCACTTCCCTGGCCAGAAGTCTTGCCTCGCCAAGGGTCTTGAAACACTTCCAGTTTCCTGCAATCAATGGCCTTCTCTGCATATCTCTTGGGTCTCCTCTTTCTCTCGATTCGTCAGAACTTCAACCGCCGGCAGAGGCTTTCCGGAGAGCAGGGCCAGGGAAGCCCCTCCACCTGTAGAGATATGGGTGATCGAGTCACCTGCCCCCGCCAGTTTTACGGCCGCTGCGGAGTCACCACCGCCGACAACCGAGGTGGCCCCTGACGCAGCCACAGCCTGGGCGATCTTCAGAGTACCGCGGGCGCAGCTCTCAATCTCAAAGACTCCCATCGGACCGTTCCAGATGATGGTCCCGGCGCTGCCGATCGCTGCCTCGAATTCTGTAATCGTCCTGGGACCGATATCGAGAGCCATTTTTGCAGCGGGAATCTCGACAGTCTGGCAGACCTCCACCCGAACGTCCGGTGAAAGTTCAGATCCGACTACGTGATCGATTGGCAACAGGACTTCCACACCCCTCCTCGCGGCTTCTTCTAGAAGCCTCTGCGCCACCTCCAGCTTGGCGTCCTCTACCAACGAGCTGCCACAGTCGATACCCCGCGCCCGCAAAAAAGTATAGGCCATACCACCTCCGATGATCAGCGTTTCCGTGATCGGAAAAAGGGATTCTATGATTCCGATTTTATCCGAGACCTTGGCTCCTCCCAAAATGGTCACGACTGGTTGCTCCCGACTGTCCAACACCCCGTATAAGTACTTCAACTCCTGCTCCATCAGAAACCCGGCAGCTCCCCTCCCCAGGATTTGCGGTACTCCCAAGGTGGAGCCGTGGGCTCGGTGAGCGGTTGCGAAGGCATCATTCACGTACAGGTCCGCTAAACTGGCCAGTTGACCGGCAAACACGGCGTCGTTCTCCTTCTCGCCACTGTGAAAACGAAGGTTTTCTAACATCAGAAGTTCTCCAGGGCGCAAGCGGGCCACTCTCGTCTCCAAATCCTCCCCCACACAGAAACCGGCCAAGTCGACGGGCTTGCTGAGCAGCGTCGCCAATTCCTTCGCCACTGGGGCAAGTGAGAGACTGTCTCTGTTCCGACCCCCGGGTCTGCCCAGGTGGGAGGCGAGGATCAAACGTGCCCCTCTCTGCAGCGCCCATTTGATGGAAGGAAGAGCTGCCCGGATCCGGGAGTCGTCGGCCACTACAGCCCTGGAAAGGGGAACGTTGAAGTCGACCCTCATGAAAACTCGAGCCCCGGCCGGCTTCAGGTCCGAGATAGAAAGCTTCCTGGGGGGACGATGCATGCCAGCAGTCCTCTGTGGGTGTAGCACCGGTGCCTCAGTCAACCACCGGCTTGCCCAGCTTTCCCGAGACCATCTCCGTCAGGTCCAACACCCGGTTGGAATATCCCCATTCGTTGTCGTACCAAGCCAGCACCTTGACCATGTCGTTCCCTAGCGTTCGAATGAATGGCCCGTCGACGGTCGCAGAATGCGGGTCACCACTGAAATCGCAAGACACTAGTTCCTCTTCGGTATAGTGAAGGATTCCCTTCATGGGACCCTCCGAGGCATTTCGAAAAGCCTGCTTCACCGCCTCCACACCGACACTCGCTTCCAGCGTCGCGGTAAGATCCACCAGGGAGACCGTGGCCGTGGGAACCCGTATGGAAATACCGTCCAGGCGTCCTTCCATGGCCGGAAGGACCAGCGAAACAGCAGCGGCAGCGCCTGTTGTCGTCGGAATCATCGAGAGAGCTGCCGCTCGGGCCCTTCTCAGGTCCTTGTGGGGCAAATCCAGAATGCGCTGGCCATTTGTGTAGCTGTGAATCGTAGTCATCAGACCCTTTCGGATCCCAAAGGCGTCGTGGAGAATTTTGGCGATTGGAGCCAGGCAATTGGTAGTACA
>CAZMGM010000082.1:0-1737 GCA_964565865.1 uncultured Acidobacteriota bacterium
ACAAGCCTGACGCGCCAGCGAAGGACACTACCAGATACTGATCCTACCCCTCTGCCTAGAGTTTTGCACATCTCGTGCATTCAGACGGTGGTGGCATTTGGGTGATGGCATTGCAAACCCTGAGCGTCGGCTTCGTTGGAAGTCGCTGTAATCGAGGCGTTTGTTGAGGAATCAGCGGCGAAGGGGCGCTGCTTAGGCGGCCGTGGTCAGATATTCCATCAGCCAGGCCCGGCGTTTGTCCAACGCTGCCGGAGAAGCAGAGTTTGCCAGCCAGTTTTCCCAGAGTTGATAGCGGCAAGTTGCAAGCATGTCGGCGAAGGTCACCTCCGGCTTATGCGTGTACCAAGGACGATGCCGTTGCGGGGTTTTGTGACATTCACCATGCAGAACGTACCACAACACGACCAGAGAGCCCACAAACCAAGCCATCGGATGAGCCCGCTGAACCGAGGAGGCACACCAGACTTCCGGTTCGTGGAAACCTAACATTCCTTTCGTATCGGCGTACGCTACCTCGACCGACCAGCGACGACAGTATCCCGCAAGAACGTCTTGAACAGATAAAGAGGTATCCGTGGAGAGCATGTATTCATCACGCCATTCCCCTTTCGGATCGTGGATCAAGACGAACATCAGCGAGGTGGGGCCGGCTGCATGGTACCAACACACGTTGCGGACCACCTTGATCATTAATTCTTTTTCTCCCTTCAGGTGCCGGAAGCGAAAGGTTTCCTCTGGCCATCGTGAATCGTCCCCGTCGAGAATGTCCTGAGGCGTGGGGAGTCGCTCTCCTATCTTGCGTCTACCCGAATCCGCGGGACACGGTTCTGTGAGTGCTGCGTCGCCACGAACAGGTCCGATCAGTTCGACGTTTGAGGGACGGTTCTTCAACAGATGCCGACCGATGTGGGCGACATCGCCGACGGCTCGCAACGTGGAACCAGGGAGCCAGCCCGCGATTTTCTTGATCGTTTCTGCGGCCAGTTGAGACTTACTGCGGTGTTCTGCTCTTGTCTTCTGGCCCTGTTTCTCAAAGACCCGCCACAAGACATTCAGACAATAGTAGCGGTCTTGGCGAAACGGCAGTTTCACAACGATCCCGAGTGTGACCCAATTGTTACCGTAGCGGAAAGCCTTCTTTTTCTTCGTGCTCAAGACGGCATCCAAGAACATGCCACCAAAAGCGACACGCGCACCTCGTTTGTGGCAGAGCGTATCGTCCACGACCAACCAAATTTCGGTCCCGGGAAGCAGAGTTGCACAGCTCTGCAGAATCAGAATTCGGCAGAGCTCATCCCAGTTCCAGGCTGCTTGGCTAAACAAGCGAAAGGCGGCCGAGTGATCAACATGCCCAGAGAGACCGGTCGTCTCCCAAACGCGACTGACCGTGCGACGTCCCAAGCAAACAATCCAGGCACCCAGCATCAACCGAAACATCCTGAAGACTTCGAAACGAAAGCTGCGTGCATATAAGCCTACCAAAAACGACAGTGAACCATTAAGCTGATCCATGAGCGGGTCTCCGTTTACCGTTGGTGTACAGACATATTTCCAACGGGAGGACCCGGCCTGGCGCCGGGGAATGGGCCCGCTCAATTTTTCGCCACCTGCTACCATTGATGACAGCAGCTGGCTAGCACCAAAATGATTGCGTCAGAAGTGCAAAACTCTAGTAAGAGACCTCGGATTTCCTTTCCACATCGGTGGTCCTGGTGACGCGGACGTGTCTGTCAGGAA
>CAZMGM010000083.1:0-374 GCA_964565865.1 uncultured Acidobacteriota bacterium
GAAGAAAAAATCATGGAGGGAAATGAGTATTATGACCGCGTTTTCTTCCAAAGGTTCAATCTCTGGAAGAAAACGCGGTCATAATACTCATTTCCCTCCATGATTTTTTCTTCTTTATTGCCCCCCACCTTACACTTTCCCAGTTGCTCAACGCTCTCGGAGACAGCGGCAATTAGCTTGTTTAGTTCCCCTCCAGTGAGAAATTCCTTATATACCAGACATCCGTCACGTCGGTAAGCGTCGATTTGCTCCTGGGTTAAATCTGTTTTCATATTCTAGTCCATGGTCAAAGGCCCTAGGTTTAGAAACCACCACCAACCTGCCGCAGCGTGGCCCGAAAGGCAACCGCGGTCCTAAGGCCAAACAGGAAAAAG
>CAZMGM010000083.1:384-1696 GCA_964565865.1 uncultured Acidobacteriota bacterium
GATGGGAATCGAACCCACATGGCCAGCTTGGAAGGCTGGACAACCCCGCAAAGACTCCCAATCTAACTGCCAAAATTCATCCGTCAACCCTGGATCCAGCCGTTTCCCCAGCACTCAGAAAGAGGTAGTCGATCACCTGCTGTTGCTGCGGATTGATCCAGCAGGCGACGATGACCAGGAGGAGTTGTCAGGCTTGCAAAACAAAGTTCATGGCTCACCCGATGCGGAGAAGAAAGCACCAGATCGAATGGCGACAATCGGCTTTCAATAGGCCGAACTCGGCGTTGAACGGAGTGATAGAACTTCCGTTGGGATGATCACTTGCACTTCGGCTGAATATCTTGACCTTACGGGCTTGGCGCCTCCGCGTGACGAAGATCGTGTATCGAACTGACTTTTTGCCTTTTCGACTCTTTGTTTTTTTGACATCTCCTTATCGAATATCGAAGTCCACGCTTCATTCAGCATCGAACGACAGCAGACGGACCGTGTGGCCGTCTGCTTGTAGCGGCTGGACTTGCGGAATGAAGTCCCCCTTGTAGCGGACGACATTGCTGATGCGCACCTCGTCGATGACACCGTTGAGCGAGCCCTTCTCTTGGCCTTGACGCCCGATAACGAGCCTGTCGCCGAAGTCAATTGTAAACTCTGGCTTCCAGTTCTTGTCGCTTCTCGTCTTGACCTTCTTCCCGTCGATGAAGATAGCACTGTCCATGCCTGCCCCCACTACCTCCCACGCAACTGCCAGATGAGTCCACTGCCCCGCGGTAAACATCATTTTGACTCGGTCTCTTTGTTGGATTTTGTCCTTCGTGTAATCCGCACATAGATGATGTCCCCCGTTGTTGAAGGCGCGACTATTCCGGTTGTGCTTGTTCCAGTATGCGTAAAGGGTGAAAGATTTTCCGTCGGCTGAAGAGATAAAGCGTGTGATGGTCCCGTCGGGCAGCGATACGCGGTTGAAGTTCGGGCGGAACCACATCGCGATAGTGCCCGACATGGCCAGTGCGGCGCGCTCCAGTTCGGACAACCTGATGGGATACTCTTTCTTCTCACCGAGATAGTGCCCCTTGTCGGCGGCGCTCCCGTTGCTGCCTTGCCAATCGGTGAAGATATCGGCGACGGGCCGCGGCCAGTCGACTTTCGCTTCCACCTCCCACCCCTCGGGCAGGAAGAACCTCTCAGGACGTTCAAAAGCGAGGAACGGTGGCACACCGCGCAATTGAACCCTGGTCAGGTGTTCATGCGACTGGAGTCCCCATACTTTCTCGTCCATGCCGCTCGGCACCTTAATAGTCGTCTCTTCGAGGGG
>CAZMGM010000084.1:0-1641 GCA_964565865.1 uncultured Acidobacteriota bacterium
GGAAGGATACGTACACGAGCTACAGCTTCCAGGAGTGACGACCGAGACGGGAAAACCTCTCTTGCATGACCGTGCTTACTACACTTTGAATCAGCTGCCCAGATAATGGCCAAAAAGTGGGGCGGATAGTCGATCGTTTGGAGCTTGGTAGTATTCTGTATCTTCTACCTCTACTGTCCTATTGAGTTCTTGAGACAGCGTCGTAACCTTTTTATGATCAATCGGTTATAGGTATAGTGAGCTCGAATCGATTTCAACTTCAATCTCTGCTTCGATCCGGATCAGGTTGCCTGGTCCCGGGTTTTCAAAAGGAGAGGCAATGGTCGTCGTCAAGAAAACCATCGAGGTCAATCCCAACGGGATTGCGGATTTCAGCCCAGGGTCTCTGAACCCTGGGTAATAGACAGCCCCTTTAATTTGAACCCTGTAGGGGTTGCGGACACCAATTCCACAACCCTTTCAGCCAACCAATTGATATCATTCGACTTTAAACCGGACAGTGGTGATCTTTTACCTTTGATTTTCGGAAGTTTCAGGGAAGTTTCAGGGTAATCCAAGGAAGAACGTCCAATTTCCTGGAACCGTTCCAGGAGCGAAAGGGGTACTGTTTATGTCTGATTCTCTACGCCTACTCTCAGTTGGAGCGCACCCCGCAGATATCTTCGACCAGAGCGGGGGAACCATGGCACATCACACCAGTCGAGGCGACTACGTAGGATGCGTGGTGCTCACACATGGAGCCCGGATTCACGATGCCGTGATCAGCGATTCCATGCAAAAGCAAGATCAGGTTCCGGATGCTCCCGAGTTGAACAGGCTCATAGAGGAGCGCACCGACGTCAAGGCCGAGGAAGTCCGGCGTGCCTGCGGCTTGCTGGGAGTCGAGGATCTGCATTTTATGGGAATGGATGACGGGGTGTTGCTGGTAACAACTGAGAACGTCCGCCTTCTGGCACGACTACTTCGGGAGATCCGGCCGAATATAGTGCTGACTCATTTCCCCAAAGAGGCAGACGGTCTGACCAACCCGCATGCGGTTGGCGGACAGATTGCCATGCACGCGATACAGTTCGCGGCCGGAGTCGATCCTGGGGACCGCAATCCCCCGCACAAGGTCGCCCAGGTATTCTTTTTTGGGACCGGAGCCGCCGCCATACCCATGCAGGTATGGCATTCGGAAGGTGGATACTACAACGATGTCTTCATTGACATCACGGACGTGGTTGAGAAGAAGCTAGCCGCCCTGGATTGCCTTGAGAGTCAGGGCTACGGTGGAGCCTATGCTCGGAAGCGCATCGAAGCCAGCGATGGGGCTTTCGGGATTGCGGGCGGTGCAGCGTACGCAGAAGGGTTCATCTCGTTGAAGGCAGAAACGCACTACTATCTACCGGTGACCGAAGGGGCGTTGAAGGAAGCCCGGGCCTCCGATCACGAGGTCCTGTCGGCTCGGTCGTATCGGGTTGCGGTCGATTGAGAACAAGTACCAAGAAACAAGATACGAGATAGCAAGTTCCAGACAGCAAGGAGTGGATCTGGACTGGAACTTAGACACGATTCTTATAATCAATAGGTTACAGCCGGGAAGACCATCCGGAAAATGCTCGAACCCGGGGGCATCAGATGTGATGTGCGCCCTCCTTG
>CAZMGM010000085.1:0-1500 GCA_964565865.1 uncultured Acidobacteriota bacterium
CTGATCAAACCAGATTGGCCAGACCGATTTTTTGTACCAGTCTCAGTGAGAGAGTTATAACACAGTCTGGGGCTGTGAAACTGGTTTTAAGACAGGGATATAGGCCCCCGGCGCCGGGGGCCTATATCCGAGTGCGGCAGGCGGCCGTACCGTGTTGAACTGCTGTTGCCACTGTCGGATCACGATTTGTGCCTCCTTTAGCGAGTAGAAGATTTCTCCGTTGAGACATTCGTCTCTTAACTTTCCATTAAAACTCTCGCAATACCCGTTCTCCCAAGGGCTCCCTGGCTCGATATACAGGGGTTCCGTTCCCAAGCTCGCCAACCATTGGCGCAAGGGTCTAGCAACGAACTCCGGGCCATTATCCGATCGAATGTGCTCGGGAATGCCTCGCCACGGCATGACGTCGGACAACGTCTCGATCACGTCCTGGCTGTTGAGCCTTCGCGCTACCCGCAGCGCCAGGCATTCTCGCGTATATTCATCAATCAGCGTCAGTATCCGTAGCCTTCTCCCATCCTCGGTTCTGTCGCTGACAAAGTCATAGCTCCATACGTGGTTGCGCCGCTCCGGCCTCAGTCGTATACAGGAACCGTCGTTCAGCCATAGCCGTCTTCGGGGCCTTTGTTTTTGCGGCACTTTCAGCCCCTCCCGCCGCCAGATCCGCTGGACCCGATCCTTACCCACCTGCCAGCCTGCCCTTCGCAGCAGCGCCGTAATCCTCCGGTAGCCATAGCGACCGTAGTTCGCTGCCAAGGCAATGATTGCCTGTGTCAATTCATCCTCGTCCAGTCGATGCATCGGTTCATATCGTTGCGTTCCTCTCCATTGCCCCAGCAACCGGCAGGCGTGCCGTTCACTCATCCCGTACTCGTGCTCAGCACGCTCCACCGCACAACACCGCCGCTCGGGGCTCAGAAGTTTCCCTGGGCCACATCCCGCAACACCTGTTTCTCCAGTGACAACTCTGCCACCACCCGCTTCAGTCGCGCATTCTCCTTCTCCAATTCCTTCAGCCGTTTGGCTTGGTCTAGCTTCAGTCCTCCGTACTCCGTTCGCCACCGATAAAACGTCTGGGTGTGGATTCCGGCTTCCTTGCAGGCTTGGGGGACCTTCTTCCCGTTTGCGATCTGCACTTCGATCTGCCGTAGGACCGTTACGATCTGTTCCGGTTTGTTCTTCTGGATCGACATGACCTGCTTTCCTCCTAAATGAGATTCTCTCTCACTTTAGGTGGTACAAAAACAGCCGGTCAGGTCAGTCCCTCGGCGTCGCTGCTGACGGTACGGCCCAACCCCGTCTCCAGATTTTTCACCATCACCGCCGTTCCTGCGAGGGGCGCTCCTGACTGATCTTGCACCGTACCCCGCAGCGTCGCCATGCTCCCCTGTGCCAGCGCCCCTGTCCTTGCCCAGAAAAGAAGCATGAACAGAAGCGCTGCTGAAAGAGCCAAACCTTGCACTACTGATTTGTATGCGTGTATGCTCCGCCTTTCCTTGA